>NZ_LROM01000123.1 GCF_001758785.1 Duganella phyllosphaerae | reverse complement strand
TCCGATGCGGCGGAACAGGTACAGCAGCACCGGCAGCGCGAACTTCTCGCCGAGGTTCATCAGCTCCTCGATCTCGAAGGTGGTGAAGGTGGACAGGTTCAGGCCATCTTCCTCGGCGTCGAGCAGGTGGCCCATCAGGCCGTCGACCGTGTACTGCTTGAGCGCCGCGCGGATATCATGATCCTGGATGGTGAGCGCAAACTCGGTCAAGGTGCGCGCGGCGCTGGCATGCATGTTCACCACGGCCCGGCCGATCTCGTTGCGCTGGTCCGGCGTGGAAGCGACGCCGTTGAGCGCCAGGATGGTATCGATCCACTCCATGGCCCAGGCCCGGTCGCTCTTGGTATCGAGGAATTGCAGTGGGCAAAAGGCCAGCCGGCTGTCGTCGGCGGCCACCGTGAAGTGAGCGCCGCCCACGCCCCTGGTGGTCGGGTACATCGACATGCCCTTGTCGAACACGAAAATCGACATGCCCATGTAGCGGCGCGCCTGCATGGCGATCAGCGCAAGCATGGTGGATTTGCCCATCCTGGTGGGACCAAACATCAGCGCATGTCCCAGGTCGCGCACGTGCAGGTTAAGGCGGAACGGCGTGGAGCCGCCGGTCACGCAGTGCATCAGCGGCGGCGACTCTGGCGGATACATTGGGCACGGTGCATGGTGCGCACCGGTCCAGATGGTGCTGGTGGGCAGCAGGTCGGCCAGGTTCATGGTGTGAATCAGCGGACGGCGCACGTTCTCCACCCCGTGGCCCGGCAGGCTGCCGAGAAAGGCGTCGAGCGTGTTGATGGTCTCGATGCGTGCGGCAAAACCGATGCGGTTGATGGCTTTTTCGAGCAGCCGGGCGGCGGCATCGAGCTTGTCGCGGTCCTCGTCCATCAGGATCACCACGCTGGTGTAGTAGCCCTGTGAGACCATGCCGCTGTTGGTCTCCGCGATGGCCGACTGGGCGTCCGCCACCATCGACATCGCGTCTTCGTCGATGCTGCCGGTGTTGGTGTTGAACACCTGGTCGAAGAAACCGCGCACCTTCTGCTTCCATTTTTTGCGGAACTTGTCGAGGTGCGCCACGGCTTCGTGCGGATCCATGAAAATGAAACGCGACGACCACCGGTATTCGCACGGCTGCTCGCCCAGCGCTGTCAGGATGCCGGGCGTGGACTCCAGCGGAAAGCCTTCGATGGCGACGGCCTGCACGAACTTGCGCCCGATTTTCGGCACGACGCCACTCCACATCTCCTGCCCGCCGATCAATGCGTCGAGGTACATCGGGTTGCCGGGCAGGAGCACCGGGTGGTTCAGGCCCGTGACACAGAACTGCAGCCAGCGCAGAAAGTCGTCGTGCGTGGCGGTGCCGCCGCCCTCCTGCGCGATCCGCTCGCTGCGCAGGCGCTTGAGGCTGACGGCGGCGGACAGGCGCGACTCGATGTTCATGCATTCGCGCTTGAAGTAATCGATCAGGTTGCGCGTGCGCGCCTTGCGGTCCTGCGGCGCCGCTTCGTCGTCGAACATCATCTCGACGAACTTGCGCTGCGCGAGCAGCGGTGGAAAGTACGTCACGGTCAGCACAAACAGGCCTTCGTACATCGTGCCAAGCTTTTCGAACAGGCGGCGGCGCTCCTCGTCCACGGCAGCGCTGAGCGGATCGGGGAAATGCGAGGCGCTCGCCGGTGGATAGCTGGCGGCGGCGCGGCGCACGGCATCGACGTGGATCATCCATCCGCTGCCCATGCCTGCCAGCGCCTGGTTCAGGCGGAACGACACCATCTCGCGCTGCTCCTCGGTGCTGCTGGCGTTGTCCTCGCCCTCGTACAGCCAGGCGGCCATGAAGGAGCCGTTTTTGCCGACGATGACGCCGTCGTCCACCATGGCGGCGTAGTTGAGCAGGTCGGCAAAACCGGCGCCTTTCGAGCGGTGGCGCTTGAGCTCCAGGTGGCTGCCGGCAGCGCGCAGCCGCAGGTACAGCAGGAGCAGCATCACGGCGCCGAGCAGCGCGATCACGGTGGTGATGATGGTAATGGCGGTGATCATTTGTATTGCTTTCCCTGGCTGTTCGGATTGACGCGGAACGGCGTGCTGCGCGCCGGGTAGTACGGCCGGTAGCGGCGGTGGCGCATGTACACGAAGCGCAGCTTCGGATCGGACTTGGCCATCAGCCGGCACAGGTACAGCGCGCAGAACCACAGCAGCAGGCCGACAATGGTGGCCCTGAGTTCCTGCGCGCTGAAGATCAGCGCGAACGCCATCACGCCAGAGAACATCACCAGCTCCCGGTCGCCGCCCATAAACAGGTTCTGGCGGTTGCCGGCCCGGCGGATGGGGATCGCGCGCAGTGCCATGATTACGCCACCCGGCTTGCCAGCGCAGCTGCGATGTGGCGCAACTGCGTGGTTGAGACATCCTGCAACGCTGCGATTTCCGCGCCACGGCCGAAGAAGGTGCTCATCACGTTTTGCGCGCCCACCAGCAGCGCCATCACCAGCACCAGGAAAATCAGGGTGCGGAAGAAGCCATTGAGGTCGCCGCCGAAGATCAGCACACCGCCGGCGATGACGATGCCGATGATCGACAGCGCAAATGCGACGGGGCCCGTTACAGAGTTGCGCAGGTTGGTGAGCCAGGACTCGTACGGCAGCGAGCCGCCGGTGCCTTCCGCCGCCCATGCCGGGTGCGGGGCCAGCACCAGCAGCGCCAGCAGCATCACGGCGAACAGCGCGAGCAGCCGGCGGCGGCTCCAGTCGGTGGGGATCATTTTTGCGGCATTCATGTCAGTCTCCTTAAATGGTGCGGGTGAGATATTGGCCGTCCTTGTAGCCGGAAATCTCGATGACTTCCTTGACGCGGCGGCCTTCGGGGGTGCGGGCGATATGAACAATCATGTGAACCACCTCGCCGATCAGCGGTTCAATGTCTGTAGGCGCCGCGTCGTTGCGGCTGATGAGGGACTTCAGGCGCCTGAGCGCCGCGTGCGAGTTGTTGGCGTGGAGCGTGGCCGCGCCTCCCTCGTGGCCGGTGTTCCAGGCGTCGAGCAGGTCGAGCGCTTCGGCGCCGCGCACCTCCCCGACCAGGATGCGGTCCGGCCGCATGCGCAGGATGACTTTGAGCAGCGCCGTCATCGTCACATCGATCGTGGTGTGGTACTGGACGTAGTTCTCGGCAGTGCACTGGATTTCGCCGATGTCTTCGATGATGCACATCCGCTCGATGGGATCGTGCCTGACCATCTCCCGGATGATGGCGTTGATGGCGGTGGTCTTGCCGGATCCGGTACCGCCGCTCACCAGGATATTCAGGTGGCGGTGGATGGCGTCCACCAGCGCCTCGTAATGGCGCTGCGACAGGATGCCCGCCTCCACGTACTCCTCCAGCGTGAACACGGCAACGGCCCGCTTCCTGATGGCGAATGTCGGCGCGGTGACGATGGGGCCCAGCTGGCCGGAGAAGCGTGAGCCGTCGATCGGCAGTTCGCCTTCCACCAGCGGCGTGCTGGCGGTGACGGTCTTGCCGAGCGAGCTGGCCACGGTGCGGATCAGCGCCTCGCCTTGCGCGGCGCGCAGGCTGCCGATGCAGCGCATCGATTCGCCCAGCCGCTCGTGCCACAGGCGCCCGTCGGCGTTGAGCATGATCTCCACCGTGCGCGGGTCGTGCAGCGCCGCCAGCAGGACCGGGCCCATGTCCCGTTCGAGCTTGCGCTGCGCGCGCGCCAGTGTTTCGTTGTCTGCCAGACCGTCCATGACTTGCCTCCGTCGATGGATCTAATCTAGCGCACGCAAAAACTGGCGGACACCGCAATCGGCACGAAATGGCGCGTAACGTGCGCTGTGTTTGAGCCGGCGCAAATCAGGCGGTCTGGACTGTTGAGGCGGGGAAAAGTGTGGGCGTGGAAAGTGGATTCAGTGAATCTAAGTTCGAGACGCAACAAAATCGCCGCTGACGTGCTTCCGTGTTGACCGGCAGGGAATTGCAAGCCCGATCATCACCACGTCCGGCCGGTCGCGGTCTCTGATCAAGCCCAACCCGGGGCAAGGCCAATGACGACATCCTGAACGTCACGATAGAACCTCGCGCAACCACCGCGCTGACGACCGTGGACGCCATCCTCAAAATTCACTGCATCGCCGAACAAAGCAGCCTGGCCGGGCATAGCTGGATTGAATATTGCCCGGCAGGCGGCAACAATCGTACGTTCGGCACCTGGGGCAACGACCCCGTCGGGACGGGCAATGGGCTGCAGGAAGGACTCGAGCTGGGCTACGATCCCACCCACAGCAGGACCGCTGCTATCGATGCGAACCAGGCTGCCAGGCTGCATGACGTCGTCACTCGCTACGCTGCACTCGGCAACGCCGGCTGGACGATCACCTCGCCCTGCTCCGCGTTTGCTGCCGAGGCCTGGGAAGCCGCGACGGGCGAGCGGCTGGCGCACAGGATTGCCGGCATCAGCACGCCAAAGACCCTTGCTGCCTCCATCGCGGCAGCAGACCGGCGGCAAAAGCCTGCGTACCGAAACGGACAAGACAAGAACAGGCAACCAGAGTCCAGTCATAAATATAGCTCGACACCGGGAGAAACCAAGCCACGAAAGCGTGGTCGAAGACTATGAGTGAAGTCCGCTACAATGAAATGCGAAGGAGCTACTGCCATGTTTTTCCACAAGATTGCTGAGACTAAGGACGTCTATTTTTCCCCTTCCGAAGTACAGCTTCGTGATGGCAAGCCCGTGCTGAAAATCGGCGGCCTGATTTTTCACAGCGCAATCGTCGCAGAGGACATCAGGGTCGTGCAGGAAGGTTGTACTGCGCGGATATTGATCGACATGGCGCTGACCAGCCCAGGGAAAAGCGGCCGCTTTGAAGCGACTGTGCCTTTGTCCGACAATGTTGAGCGCGTCGTTTTTGGATCGACGGGGAAAGAATTGTGGTGCAGAAAGTCCAGTGGGCAGTCCACCTGAGGCGGGAGCGCGCTCTGGAGAAAGCCAGCTGCGATCAGCGCCGCACTGCCTGCGTAGACGGAACGCGTACGGGTTTGACAGGCGGTGCCAAATCGCGGTCAGGAATCGCGGCCAGTATCAATTCGAGCATGCTCTCGAACGTCTGCGCCGCGCGCGTATAGGCAGCCACCTTGTCGGCTGGTGCATACACCATGTCCTCGATGAACCGCTCATACTGGCCAGCGAGCTCATTGCTCACCTTGGCAAACGCCATGGCATGGGCCAATTCGGATCGCGGAGCGGAAACAAACGCGGGATGTTGCGCGGCGAATTCGCCGGCATCCTTCGAGATGGCGCGGGCCACCAGGCGGCGGGTGTCTTCTGGATGGCGAATGAATTCTGGATGGGCTGCCATGATCCGCTCAACATCATAGAGGTGGCGCACCAGTGCGTGGTCCCATCCGGCCTGGTCGGCCAGCCCTTCGCCCTCCTTCATTTTCGTCAACTGCAGGGCGAGACGTCGCGAGAAGGACACCAACTTCTCGGCCAGAGCCTCGCGCAGGGAAACGCACACGATGTCGAGGGTATCTTTGTATGCGCCGAAGGCCAGCCGGTCGAACAGCGCGCCGATCGGCAACGAAGTCGACTCGGCCGCCAGTGTTGTGTGGTTGAGTTCAAAGAGCAGGTGCGGCCGCAGAGAATCCGGCTTGGCGAACACCGAGTCGTAAGTAATATCCAAGGCCGAGTATTTGTTGTCGTCGCGTGAGCGGCGAACCACCGAGCCGTCGCCAAATCCGCCAGCTTCGAGCGCGGCCACAATGGACTTGACGTAGGCACTCAACTCGCGGCGCAGGGCGGCCGTACCCAAGGCGGCGCCTGCATCGTTCGGCACGACCTTGAAGTCGACGTCCTCGGACATTCGATCGAGGATCCCGTAGGCTTTGGCCAGGCAGGTTCCACCGCAGAAAACCAGGCGAAAATACGCGCTGGCTGGCATCGCGGAAACGATCTTGATGGCGTCCAGAACATGGTAATCCTTCTCCAGCGCATAGGCCGGCAGGGACAGGTCAGTTTCGGCCGAGAAGTCCGATATCTGCTGAGCGATCGCTTGCGAAATAGCTTTCACGTCTTCTCGTAGCGGATGGTCTTGTTGCCGAAACCGAGGCGGCGCGATACGCGCGCCTTACCGACGCTGACGACGGCAGCCATAGGCACCTGGGTGGACGTGCCATCGCGATAAGCACGCGCCGAACTGCCCACGTCGGCCTTAACGCCCAGTTTCTCAAGCGCCTGCAATCCCACCTCCACCAGGCTGATGACCGGGACCGGCTTGCCTGAGATGCTCGATTCGCGGGCCTTGACGTAGACACCGTATCCCGCCTTGACGAGTTTGCCCTTCTTTGTGGCCTCGCGCAATGCGCGGCCCACCTGGTCATAGCCGCCAAGCTTGTCGAAATCCTTGCGCAGGAACACGTTGGCCTTGGAGCGCTTCAAGCTCTGGTCCAATCGTTCTTCAACAGTGAATTTTGGCATTGAAATATCTCGCAAAAATACGACAATAATGTCGTATTTTTGCATGCAGCGGGGTTGGGGTCAAGCGGATTAAAGGCATCGCTTAAAGCGGATTTTGAGAAGATTTTCGGCCAATGATCGTGGTTGAGCGATTTAAAAACTCTTACCCCATCGTGGCGGCAATTTTGCTAGTTGGCGGCATGCCATCTTCAATGGCGGTGGCCGCTTAGGCAAGCACCGCTAGCGCAGCAATCCACTTCAAATGATGATTGCATACCGTTTGCCGACAGTGTGTTGTGGCGACGTTAGAATCCAGCACCGTTTAGCACGTCCAGTATGCGCCACGGAACTGATGCATATAGTGACAGTGTGCACGTGCTACGCCTTTCCAATCATGGTGGTGACGCTATGTCCCAGCCTTTTTCCGATCTCTGCGACAAACTCTTCGGACAGCGGCGACCAGTTCCAGAACTCAAACGCCAGGGCAACAAACCTGATGTCCGGGTGCGGCCATTTCGGCAAAATACTGGCCTGCTCGCAATTGCTACAGGTCATGGTATCGCTTACTTGCTCGATCCACAGATTGCCTGCAGCGTACAGGTCATCGATGGGCATCGGAGCTGCGCATGCGGGACACGGGACCGGACCGAACCCGCCCTGCATATTGACAATGGCCCATCGGCTCGCGACTACCCGCATGCCATTGACCGCATCCCGCGAGAAACCCGCATAGTTCCCGTTGGAGGCGTCATTTTCACTGCCGCCGCACGCCTGCATAAAGCGTCTTCCAGGTGGATAGCAGGCCCCGTCCCCAAGACAGCAGTCGCACTGCCTGTCCTCGATGATCTGCTCTTCCGCCAACCACGCCACAATGACCGCCGCAAGTTCACGAGCCTGCCCCTCGGTGGTCACTGCCTCGTCAATAATCGCTTCATTCCAGTTGCCCATGGCTCTTCCCTCAATCGCCAATTGGCGTATCAGAGCACATTAATGGAAACAGAGCCTTGCGCACTCCCGCCACGCCTGAAATATTTGACGCCCTGTGTGGCCCTGACGATGCTCGGTGCGGTCATCAAGTCGCTGAGGGAATATTGGCGATGATTTCAATTAATTGCTGTGAATGGATTCCAGAGTTACTCAAGTGCCCTCTCGCCTAATCAATGCGCGTTGATGCATCGAGCACCGCTGGGTCGTTCCAGAGCAAATCAATCGCCACCCCCAAGTGGTTTGCAGGACAGGCTAAAACCACGGCGCCGAGCGTAGTTGTACTGAGAGTCGTTTCTTTGCGTAGCAATGCTACGGCGGCTTCCGGATCCCAATCCCACAAGAAACTGATTGCAGCGTCAACCATCACGCCGCTTTCCAGGTAGTCGAGAAGGCATGGAGCAGCGCTCGGCCCGAAACGCTCCAGGAACTGCTCTTCGTTCAACAGCGCCATTTCCGATACAAGTGGCATCACCAACGAGAGCAGCGGCACCCGAAATGCCGGCGGCAGGGTTTCCGGTATTGCTGCCAGGTAGAGAAGATCTTGATTTGTCAGGGAGTTCAGTCCATTGCTGGGATTAAGCTGTCCCAGCAGCCATCGGCGTACTGGCGAAAAGCGCACAAACTGATCCGAACTCGTACGCTCGAACAGCAAAAAGGACGGCCATAACGTCGCCGCTCCCTCCGAGTTATTAACGCTAATACGTTCTAATAAATTTTTTGACACCCATGATTCGCGTGCAGAACCGGTGAGAAATAGCCACCATGAGGGTTCAGCTCATCGTCAACGGCGAACTCGTCAATCGGGAAGGCCAAACGCAGTTCATCGCTACCTGTGTGAAAAGTTGACTGGTGCCAGAGCGAGGAAGATGTTTGCCAAGAATCCGCTACGCTTCGATCTGCATGACCTTGGCGGCCAGCATATGTATACCTCCGCGTGATCGCTTACTTACGCCGTCTGGCCAGATTGTAAGTGATTAAATTTTTTCGAAGATTGTGACAATCCGCGTATTTTTCCTGGAGGCAACCTGTTATTCTATGGACGTTACCAGCTTAGTGCTGGCTTTCAGGTGTGTCTCGATGTAGTTTTATTCAAACGAGGTGTTAAATGGCAAAATTTCGTGTAACAGTTAAGTATGGCAATCCGGGTGAATACAAAAACAATAGCCAAGATGTGAATGTTGAAGCTGGCAGTGAAGCCATCGCGATAGAACTGGCTGTTAACAAGTTCAAGAACAGTAATGCTTCCTACCGGAATAAAGAAGTGGATGTTGTTCGAATCAAAGAAATTTGAAGACTATCCGATTGAGCCGAATTCCCCCCTTCCCTCTTCTTATTTTCAACCGCAAACTTAATTCGTCACCATGTCAAAATTTAGCTTCTCAAAAGTTGTAATAATTCAGGCACTTGACCAAGGCGACGACAAATCTGAAACCAAGCTCGGCCAGTTCATTGATAGCCTTAGAACCTCCCATCAGAACGTTCCGAGGGTTAGTTAATAAACTTGCAATGCCATCAAGAATTCCTTGGTGTTATCGAGATACTTACGACGGAAGCGGAACAAGGCGATGAATGTCCGATTATCCAGATCGAAATGCACGGCTGGGACGACAAGTCCGGCCTAGCGTTTCCGGATGAATCATCGTTACTTTGGCACGAGCTTGCAACCCCATTCGCAAAGCTAAACAGGGCAACGGGATTCAACTTGCTGGTTTGCATGTCCGCATGTTTCGGCGGCCGGTCACTTTCATTTGTAAAACCTAACAGCCCCAGCCCATCCTAAGCATCATTAGTTTTCCATGCTTCCGATTGGGCTTTAACGGAATGCTGTGAAATCCTGACTGCGCGCAATCGTGCATGAGTTGTCCGGTAAAGAAATTTTAAATTTTCAAGTCCCCTATAAAGTTAAGGGGACCTCGAAAAACCGTAGCGAGCGGTTCGTTATCGTCGCGAGTAGCGCAAGCGTACGGCTGTACGCTGAGCAACGGAGCGGCGATAGCGGATCGCGCAGTAGGTTTTTCGAGGTACCCTTAAGGTAGTTCCAACACATCGCGTAGCTCATCTGCTGCCGGATCCAGTGCAAGTATTTGCGACATGATCCGGCTGTAAACGTCGCCCTTGTTCGAATTTGCGCCCATGTGCTCAACATAAAATTGCTTCCAGTCAGCACTGTCATTCAGCGAGCCATTGAAATAGTCAAAGTGGTCGGCCAATTCCATCGCGTTACGCGCGTGAATTCCGCATATTTCTATGGTCTGACTGCCCTTGGAAAATCCAAGCTCGGGCGTTGTAGATAGGACGCGATCAAATTTGTCGCGCACAAAATGGTCGGACCACAGATCGTAATGCGGGTGCACTATTCTGTAATTAGACGAGCCTGGTAACGCGTGGTCCAAGTCGTCTTTCAGCGGGAATACTGTGACCTTCTTGGTGCCCTTGGGGCCGTTGCACTGCTTACACGCCAGCGCCAGATTGCGCAGTTCGAAGACCAGTACACTTTTACCGTCCTTGGGATTGATGTGTTCCAAGTCGTGTGTCATTTTGTGCTTCGTGATGCGGTCGCCGCAAAAGCAGCAATATCGCCTCTGCGCGACGGTGTATAGATAATCCTTGAGCGAGGCGGTGAATTTTTTTACCAGTTTTTTTTGATCATGGGTCAGTGGACTTTTGTCCTTGGTGACGATCCACGCCTTATCAAGATGCTTGTCTGCCAGAGCGCTCAACGCGGCTTGGTCGTCCTCGCTGATGCCGAGTAACGCGAAGGACACCGATGATATTTTTTTGGGCGACTTAATCAAGATTGCTCTCTTGCCACCGGTAGGCCGAGGACCTCTTGGGCGTCCGCAATTAGCTCGAGGATGCGCTCGTCACGGATCCCTGCGTTGTGGTAGACCGTTCGTAGATCGTTCAGAGCGGCGCTGACCCAAGATAACTGACCTGGGTCCCGCTCGGCGCGCATGATGAGCGACAGAATCAGCCTCGACACGTACATGCTGTCGCGTACCGCAACGCCGAAGGCGTCAAGTAACATCTGGTCAACGGATGCCGCCGGGTTGTAGCGTTCGAACGCATTCTTAGCGTGCGAACCGATAGGTAGGATCTCGAGAGATAGCTCACGCGCTCTTTGCGCAACCAACGCAGAATGCGTGGCAACAAAGACGTGGCAACCGGTGAAAGCCGCAAGGACATCATGCATCAGGTCAAGAAATTCACTTTGCCAAGCTGGATGTAGGCTGAGTTCAGGCTCGTCAATGAGGATTAGGGCATCGTTTTCCGCTTCTGCAACAAGGCTGAAAAGCGAACTGAGTAACTGCTGCTGACCTGAGCTTGCATCCATAAGGTCTAATTTTCCACTTCGGCCGGCGATACCGTGGCGTCCTTGACGAGGAGTCAGCATGCAGCCATCGACCCGAAGCATTCCGAGGCGCGTCAGCACGATTAGCGCATCGATCTGCTCATTCTTCGGTGCTAGGTCTGCAAGGTGGAGTTCTACGACATATTTGGAGGGAAAAGCCGGCCGCTTGGGAAGGCGGACAGCAAGCGGTGCGATGGTCGCCAGAGCCATTTCTAGTCGACTAACCAGTGCAGTTTCGGACTGCCCGTGCAGCTCGCGGTTAAGCCTATGCTCTTGCGGCGAAATTACTGATTTGTTTCTCAACTTTGTGATCAGGTCGGCAAAAAAGCTGTCACTCCGATCGCTGTTCCTCGCACCCCACATTAAAGGAGACTCTTTGAAGGAAAATTCCAGTTGGTCGATAAAGCCTAACGCGGCGATTGCTTTTTTCAAGGCGGGCGCCCGGCGTGGATCGAGCACCAGCGCACGTAATATCCGTTCAACTGCGTCCCGCGAAGGCGAAATCTGGTATCCACTGCCTTTGGTCGCCCCGATTGCAACATATTTTGGGCGGTGTGGCGCGAGGTAGTCGTCCAACATCCCGGCAGTGCGGGCCTCGCGCGAAAAACGCGAATACGGACTGAACGTCTGCGTAATAACCCGGCTGGGCGCGGCTACTGACTGTGTGCTCAGTTCAACGCGCTGCTTACTTAAGACTATCTCAACGGCTTTGAACTGCGCAGCAAGGTCAGCCAGAATGCTCGATTTACCGCTGCCATTTGGTCCGATCAAGATGCTGACATGGTTTTTGCCGCCGATTGGTTCGGATAAATGATAGGTAAGGTCATCCCGAGTAATCTTATTAATTGAAAAGGTCATGATTAACGAATGGTTGGGTTTAGCCTGAAACTTACACTAAAAGCCGAACATAGCCGAAGCGCTATCGACGTGCGAAACGCAGCATATCATCTTGCGCAGTAGAAATACTCTCACACTCTCACGTTGCCGTCCTGTGTAATCATGTCGCAGTTCGATAGTCCCTCGTGACACGGCGTCCAAGGTCTCCGCCTTCGGGCTGTTGATCGCCCGTTCTTGCATTACGCCTTTCAGCGGCCGGGCGTGTTGCCGTCGGCACCGCCGCTGATTTTTTGCTGGGTGTAGCGCCATTTCACCTGCGAATTTTAGGACGCCGTTTTCGTTCAGGATGCTGCCTGCCCCAACACTCGGCGCAACGTGGGTCATAAGCACGTTTTCCAGTTTGATTTTGTCGTATTTGACGCGCTCGTCCTGGCCGTCGGCGTCAGAATTCGAACTTAGCCTTAAGGATCGTCTTGCCGCCCGCGCATGCCATTGGCGGCGGCCACAATGTGGGCGCGGAACGCTTTGATCCACGTCATGATCCGGTTGACCGATCACATTTGAGAAATTGCTATAAAACTTGCTGTTCGATGTCGCGCGGTCATGCCTGTACGCACATCGGGAGCGCGTGCGACACATTGATGTTGAGCGTGTGGCATTACGTAGCCGCGTCCACGAGCTGTTCGTTGAGAGCCGCAGTTCGGCGGGGAGCCGCAGCATCATGGACATGATGCGCGAGGAAGGCACGGCTATTGGCCGCTACAAAGTTAGTCGTCTGATGGAGGAGTTGGGGCTGGTCTGCAAACAACCTGGAAGGCACGCCTACAAGCGGGCCACAGTGGAGCGGATCGACATTCCGAATCATCTCAACCGAGAGTTCACGGTGGAGGCGCCAAATCACGTCTGGTGCGGCGACATCACCTATGTTTGGGCGCAGGGGCAATGGTATTACTTGGCTGTGGTGTTGGATCTGTTCGCTCGCCGAGCGGTAGGCTGGGCATTCTCGCCACGGCCCGATGCCGACCTTGTTGTGCAAGCGCTGGAAATGGCCTTCGAGCAGCGCGGTCGACCGCAGGGATTGCTGTTCCATTCGGATCAGGGAAGTCAGTACGCTAGCCGAAAATTCCGTCAACGATTGTGGCGCTATCGAATACGGCAGAGTATGAGCCGTCGGGGAAATTGTTGGGATAATTCACCTATGGAGCGGCTGTTCCGCAGCTTCAAAACGGAGTGGCTGCCGTCGACTGGTTACATGACGGCACGAGAAGCACAACGGGACATCAGCTATTACCTGATGCACCGGTATAACTGGATACGAGCGCATCAGTTCAACCACGGACTGGCGCCGGCCGTCGCCGAAGAAAAACTTAACGTAGTGTCCGGGATGGGTTGACCACTACATACAGATTGTAGTTTTTCATTTGCACAGAAAACTAACAATCATCTATCCGTCCTCCCTTCGGCCAAGCCGAGGAATAAAGTTACGGTACAAGTCCTCAAGGCGTTCTGCACGGTGCGCAGCACGCGCGCGTCGTCGCCGAATGTGTTGGTCACGAAGGCTTCCAGGTCATCCCGGATACCGT
Source organism: Duganella phyllosphaerae (assembly GCF_001758785.1). Lineage (GTDB taxonomy): Bacteria > Pseudomonadota > Gammaproteobacteria > Burkholderiales > Burkholderiaceae_D > Rugamonas > Rugamonas phyllosphaerae. Next base: position 7,175 of record NZ_LROM01000123.1, on the reverse strand, counting down.
CGTCATTGCGGTCGGGACCAGCGAGTTCGGCAAGTTCGCCAGGACCGGCAGTCTTGTCCGCATCTGCTGCCAGTGCACCGGAACAGGCAAGGCTTGCGACGATGGCGATGCACCAGAAGCGGCGCAGACCGCACGTAGCAGATCTCAAAGCAGAGGTGGTGTTCGACATGGTGGTACTCCGTTCGTTGTTCGAAGTTCAACCATAGGCGCTCCAGGCATCGTCCCCTTGCAGAAAAGCAAATTTTCATGGGATAGCCCCTGCTGGAGCGACGCCCGGTAACACCTCTTGCGACTAGTATTCTTCTGTCGGTTTGGACCAGGCAGGTCGCTCGCCTTCCGGGATGTCCGGCTGAGAGAACGAGTCGATCAGCTTACCGGTAGCGAAGTCATACAGCGACAGGGTTCCGGCGAAGTGCAGGCCGCCACAATCGATCGCCAGTTGCTTCCCCCCGTTCCAGAACCAGTAGCTTCGTATGAACGGCGAGCACTTGATACGCCGGTATCTGCCACCCCTGTAGGCCATGAGCGTGTCGGCGGTGACGTGGCGCTGGCCGTCGAGCTCCCAGGTCTCCCGCACCAGCCAGGCAGCCGTGCGCCTGTCGCCCGAGAGAGCGACGTTCATCGCGCGGCCATTGGTCGTCAGCCGTCGTTCGCCACCCTGTGCCAGCGATACATGGGCATTACTTTTACGGTCCAGGAAAATGTTGCTGAAGGTCTCGGCCTTCGCGCAGGCATCGCCGCAGAACATGAACAAGACAAGCAATAGGACACTTCGCATCGCATCGGCCTCCTGGTCATTTAACGGGATTTTCACTAACAAAGTGGCGGAGCACGATTAATCAGCGCCGCCGTCCACTATCTGCTTTGAAATGTGTGCGCTGCCGCCTGTCTTCGCGCCGGGTCAAGTCTGCAATTCAGCGCTTGAGCTTCCTACGATTTTCCTCGTCCCAGCGCTTGACCGTAAACGCTTGGAAAGGAGTAAGCACGGCACTCACGCGTACATACCCATCGGGCAGGCTCTGCGTGGTTTGTCCATCCATCAGCGCCGCCATGGTGGCGTCATCGAGGTCGGTGATTTCCAGCAGCGCCGGCAGCGCGGTATTGAGTGCGCGGGCGATGGCATCAAGCACCTTGAGCGAGGGGTTGGCTTTTGCGTTGGTCAGGTCGGACAGGAACGACACCGAGATGCCAGCCTTGTCGGCCAGTTCGCTCTTGGTCATGCCCTGCTCATCGAGCGTGCGCAGCACGTTGGTGAAGAATATCTGGTTGTACATGATGCGATGTGCTGTCCTTTGCGCGAATTTCGTCCCAGCGAAATATGGAACATCGGCCGGCGGTGACCGCTAGCGCCTGATACCGCGCCGCACTTGCTGGCCTTCCTGTTCGCAGCTTGCCTTGCCCTGGGCGTATTCGATCCGCGCTGCTGCGCCGTGCGCAGGCGTCTGCGCGAAGGCATCGGCGTCGTGCCTGACGAGTGACTGCCCCGACTGCTGGAAAACCGATTGCCTGTCCGCATGGACGATGACGCCAAGATGAGACTTGGCCTTGTCCGCTGGCTGCGCGGCGTCGAGGCGGTAGATGCCCGGCTTGAGCTGCCCTGCCTTGTCGACCTTGTTGGTCACCCATTTGCCGTCGCTCTCGCTTTGCAGCAAGCGCTGGCCGTTCATCACCAAGACCCTCTGGCTCATCTATCTCTCCCGGCATGGCGCGTCGTCGCGGTCACTGTCGTTTCCCTTCACTATAGTCTTTTGTCGCAGGAATTCTGCCGCCGATTGCGCCGGAAACCATCTGCATCAAGTGCAGCATCTCGGCGCGGACTGCAGCAAGTTCCGTCTGGCTGGCTGCGTCCTTTGCCGCCTGGGGAGCATTTGCGGCATGGGTGCGGTCAAGCTCGGTGCGTAGTTCGTCGGCGCGCCGCTGGATCTCCACCGCGCGCGCTGACTGGGTACGTACTTCTGCCTGCGCCGCGCTCAAGTCTGACGACATCCTGGACATCGACTCCAGGTGGGCGTGGGCCTCGGCCTCCAGTTCGGCGATGCGCTGCCGGCAAGCTGCTCGTTCATTGTTGGAATGTTCCAGTTCAGCCGCCTGTGCCTCGAAGGCTACAACCATTTCGCGGTTCAGTTGTTCGGTCTCGGCGCGCTCGGCGTCCCACGCCACCTGCATGTTGGCTATGCTCTGGCTGGCATGGTGCTGCGCGGCGCGCCACAGTGCCTCCAGCCCCGCACGGTGGATGTCTTGCAAAGCTGGTGGCACATCGACCGGGGCCGGCTTGGGGCCGGCCAGGTGCGCACGGCGCCAGGCCTTCATGACCTGGCTGGCGTCGTTCATGCTGACGCGCGCCGCCTTGCGTACGGCATCAACGGTAGGAAACTGGATACCGCCGCCCTGCTCGAACAGAGCGTCGGCAGCGGACATGATGCGGGTTGGAATATCGGTATCGGTGTTCATGAGGCGCCCTCCCATAGGAAGAATATTATTCTTATTACTGGCGCGGACCTTGCGGCGTATCAAGCAGTAGTAATAGCAATAATAAGAGTAGTAATAGGAATACTATTCTTATTACTATTATTCGTGCCTGGAAGGCACGAGCTTGTAGATTCGACAGGTGGCTGCCCTTCACCCAGATCGGCGCCTGATGAATGACGAGCAGGAACATGGACTGGACCGCATTGGCGGCAAGGTCGGTGAACTGGCAAGCGGAATACCCGTAGCGCCGGCGCCAACGGTGAAAGTGCGCAGCAAAATTAAAATGAGATAAATCGTTTCCTGCATCAGACACCGCGCCAGGCATCGCCATGCAAATCCGACAGCGCCACCTCTGCGATGCGCCCGTCATCGTAGCGCACCCACGCCAGCTTGCGGCTCGACGGGCGGCGCATCAGCAGCTCGCACGATAGCCCTGAGTGCGTGAACAGCAGCACGCCTTTGAAGGCCGGCTCCCTTGCCTGCCGCGCCAGCGAGGACGCGTCAGGAACGCTGTCGCTGGCCGCCAGTTCCTGCGCATCATCGTCCAGCGTTTCCAGGACGATCGACTGGGCCAGGAACTCGCGCAGCAAGCGCACCGATCCGCGTGTGATTTCCTGCTGATCGTCGTCTAACCAAGCCGTCACCACGTCGGGCCGGTCCCTGTAAGCCTGCACCAGTTCATTGACCAGCGAGACGTCGCGCACGCGCGCCGAGCTGAAAGCCCGCGCCACCGGCTCCGGCAGGTCGAGCAGCATGGCATGCTGGGTAATGTAGGCAGGCGACTTGCTGATGCGCTGGGCGATCTCTTTGCGGCGCAGCCCGCGCGCCAGTTCGCGCCCGATGTAGTCGGCGATCTCGCGCGCCGTCAGGTCGTTGCGCTGGAGGTTTTCGATGACCTGGTCGGTCTCGTTGTAGTCGTTGTCGATGAAGGCGGGAATGGTGAGCAGGCCGGCCAGGCGCGAGGCACGGAAACGGCGGGCGCCGTGGTTGACGATGTAACGGCCCGGCATGCCCGGATGCTCGCGCACCGAAATCGGCGTCTTGACGCCGCGCAGCCGGATCGACTTCGCCAGTTCACCCAGGCTGGCGGCGGAAAAGCCCGGGCTGTCCGCCGCGCGCGGCTGGTGCGGATCTTCGTCGACGAGATCGAGCGGCAACTGGAGCGGTGAACCCCGCGTCGCCGGCTTTAACATGGATGTGCCATCGTGTTGCCCTCCACCATTGCTCAATTCCACCATGCTGACCGGGCCGCCAACGCTCACCTTGAGAAAAATCAACTCCAGTAACGCGCGTGAATTTTGCGGCTGAAACAATCACGACCACTGCTGCCGGCAAGGTTGCCTACCACATTTGATCCATTCGATATTTCCGTCGCCTTTCGCTTGGCCCCGTGCGCCAGCCCTTCCATACTGGCCTCGTCATTTCGACATACTGATCGCGCTGCAGTTCGGCGCATGACCAACAGGAGGCTATGATGAGCGAACGTATGCTGCATTTCATGGGACCATCGCGCTGGGACGAAGTCGGCGCCATCGTGGGGGACAGGGTCGCGCTGCTGGAGCTGCGCGCAGCCGTCGATACGGCGCTGAGAACCGGCGCGGGCGGCACGTACAGTTTCCAGTCGGACGGCGAACCCTACGCCCTGGTGGTGGCCCTCGAGCAGGACATGCACCCGGTGCACACGGCATACGCGGCCGAGAAGCCGAGAGGCCGCTCCCTGCGCGAGACGGTCCCGATGCGGACCGTCGCCAACTTCAACGACGGCTATCGCAAGGCGCTGGAATTTCGCGACCATCTTTTCAGGGGAGATGTCATCGTTCCGGCGCTGTCGGTGGAGGTCATGAACGACAACGCGCAACCGTCACACGGTGCCTGACCATGGAAGCCCAGGACACCTTCAACGCCCTGGGTGCGGCCACCCTGCTCCATGCGGACGTGGAGACGGTGCTGGCACTCGCCCGCAAGGGCGAGTTGCCGGGCACGAAGATCGGCAAGTCCTGGGTTTTCCTGCGTACCGACATCCTCGATTTTCTGCGCGAGCGCATCAGGCACGACACCGCGCTGCGTCTGCAGTCACAACGAGCAGCCTCACTGCCCGCGCCTGCCGCCCTGCTGGTGCCACGGCCTGCGTCGCGCAAGCGGCGAGAACTTCCCGTGCTGCCATCGCTGTCGGAGCCATCTTTCCTTTCCGCGCGCGCCGGCACCAAGTAATCTTCTACCAGAGATGGCTGGCCAAGTCGCTGCCGCGCAGGTTCGCATACCGTTTGCAGTGAGAGACCGGCAGCAGTTCGATGCGCTGCGCGCCAGACTTCTATCGCGCGGAAACTTCAAGGAACAGCGGACGGCAAAGCATCGCCTCTACTTTCTTGGCGGGTAACATGGAACGTGTCCACGATCAGGAAGCCGTGATCGAGGCCGGCGAGGCAGATCCGGATTTGGCCGGCGTCTATTTACTTGGCAAAGACATCCAGCGTGTAGAGCGGGGACGCAACGCGTTGCGGAAGAGCTTTACTCGGCAGGTTGACCACGGGCGTGGTCATGTTTCCCCACTACGTTTTCGACGAAACAGCACGCGACAGCCCCATGCGACGACCGTTGCCAGACCCACAGCTATCAGGGTCAGCTTCGCCCATCCGGACCATTGCAGCCAACGTATGTACTCAGTATGCGCATTGTCCGCAGCAGCATCGAAGCCGCGCGCCCGACAGTCCTCTTCCACCTGCGGGCACGCCAAGGCGACCTCAATTTCGATTGAAAACTCAGGACAACTTCGACTGACGCTTACCCAACAAGCGAATCGCGCATTGTGTGCCTCTAGCGCCGTCTTCTCGACCCGATGCAACATGGCTTCCACACCCAACCATGTCAGGGTGGCAACCAGCAGCGGCAGGCCAATCAGAAGCCACGGAAGACGCCCGCACCGATTTGTCGATCTCATATCACTGGCCTTATCGCTTAGGCTTGCTAATCTTCAGCAACTGCTGCACATCTGTCCAGTCCAGCTTAGTTCCGCGGTTCGGAAGATCATACATGAACATGAGGCTGCGGATGTCGGGATTGTGTGTCGAGATCGGCCAGAGGCCGAGGTAATGCCCAACCTCATGCGCAACGGTTGTCGTATTAAAGCTTTCCGCACGACATCGCACGACACCGCGCTGCACCTCGCTACCAGAGATGGCTGGCCAGATCGCTGCCGCGCAGGCTCGCATACCGTTTGAGCTGGCGCAGGTCGCGGTGACCGGTGATGCGCGCAATGAGCACGTCGGTCAGCTTGGTTTTTTCGTAAAGCCGGCATGTCGCTTCGTGGCGCAGATCGTGGAAGTGCAGCGTTGGCGCGCCGGCCGCCTCGAACACCAGTGCAAACACGCGTGACAAGTCACGCGTGACGACATCGAGTTCCTTCTCCGCGCGCGTGCCACTCCAGTAGGGAAACAGCCGTCCGCTGCGCTCCCTGATGGCGGCGCGGTCGTTTGCCATGTGGTCCGCCAGCGCCCTGGTCGCGGTCGAAGACAACGGTACCTGGCGCCGGTCGCCGTTCTTGCTGCGATCGAGGTAGATGGTGCGCTGCTCGAGGTTTATCTGCGTCAGGTCCAGCGTATAGCACTCGCGCATGCGCATCGCCGTCTCCAGCGCCAGGATAAAAAACGTCAGCTCCACCGGCCGGTCGGCCAGCACCTCGCGTATTCTCGCCTCCTCCTCGATACCGAGCCGGCGGTCGCGCTCTTCGGCCACCTTGGGCTCCTTGCCGCGCGCCGCCAGGTAGGCCACGTCGTCTGGAGTGTAGGTGGCGAAGCCGCGCTTGAGCAGCCGCAGGGGATTCTGCGCCATGATGTCCGGATGCTTGCGCAGCATCCAGTCAAAGCACCGGGCCAGCGCGCCATGGCGGTGGCGGATCGTCGATGGCGACAGGTTCGCTTCGCGTTTCATGCTGCGGATCCAGCTGTCTGCCCATTCGTAGTTCAGGTAACCGGTACTCACCTTGGCCAATTGCGGCTGTATTGTGTCGAGCAGCTTGACCTCGGAGAGCGCGAGCGCGTTATGCCGCTGGTATTCGACGATACAGCGGGTGACAGTCCAGATTTCCCGTGAGGGCGTCGTTCGTTCGAGCAGCATGGACGGCACTATTCCCTGCCCCAGCAATGCCTCAAGCTGGTGCGCATACGACTCGGCCTGCGCTTCCGTATCGAACGTGGCCCACAAGGTTTTGGGCAACAGGCGATGGCGGACGCAGATCTGGAACGTGCCGGACGAGAGCTTTTTGATCGTAGCCATACCCACGATGATAGCGGGGCGCGGCGGAAGTGCGACGGCAAGATGGCCGTCGCATGCGAGGTATACCTCACTTTTTTGCGAGGTATACAGCCATGTTGAGCTTGCTCAGAAAACGCTAAGTACTTGATTTTATGGAGGCGAGGATCGGAGTCGAACCGACCTAGACGGCTTTGCAGGCCGCTGCATAACCGCTTTGCTACCTCGCCGGAGGAAGACTTGACACGAGAACACAGCCGGTTATGTGCTGTGCTCCGAATTCTGGAGCGGGAGAAGAGTCTCGAACTCTCGACCTCAACCTTGGCAAGGTTGCGCTCTACCAACTGAGCTACTCCCGCATAGGAGTGATGATTTACAGCGCCAACCCAGTCTTCCGAAAGAAAACTGGAGCGGGAGAAGAGTCTCGAACTCTCGACCTCAACCTTGGCAAGGTTGCG
>NZ_LROM01000122.1 GCF_001758785.1 Duganella phyllosphaerae | reverse complement strand
CGGACCTGAACCATGCGCGTCTACCAATTCCGCCACGTGGGCACTGGTGCTGCTATTTACTGCTTTGCTTCTCTCTATCGCCTGTTCTGCAACAGAGGACCGAATCTTAAAGTAGCCTCGCCACTGCGTCAAGGGCATGGGCATGCTTTTGCGAAATTACTTTTGTTAAACTAATTATTGGCTCGTTCTGGAATGAAAAAAGCCGCAGACTCGATGAAAAGTCTGCGGCTTTTTTGCGGAATTTTGTGGTGCCCACGGAGGGACTCGAACCCCCACACCTTGCGGCACATGGACCTGAACCATGCGCGTCTACCAATTCCGCCACGTGGGCACTGTTACTGCTTTGCTGCTCTCTGCTGCGTGTTCTGCATCAGAGGCCAGAACTATACGGGACACTGCGCGCGCCGTCAAGCATGCGCCCGAAGTTTTTGTGAACGTGGGAAGATGCTGGCTTCACTGTCACCATGGATCATGATGAAGCTTTTATATTCCCGCGCGCCGCGCGTGTTGATGGGCGCGCTGCTGCTGCAGCTCGCCGTCGTTGTTAACCACGCTGCCGCCGCCGAGCAGTGTGCCGCCGCAGTGGTGGCGTCAGTCAAGACCACGGTGGAAGTCGGCGAAGCCGGTCAGCCCGATGGTCAGGATGGCGTCAGGATCGGCGACCTGGTGTCCGCCACCTGCAAGGTGTGGCCGCACGACCGCAAGGTGCTGCTGGCGGCCCTGGTCTTTGAAACTGAAGTCGAGGACGGCAAGCACCTGGTGGTGGCCACCGTGGATGCCGCCACCAACCGCGTGCTGGCCCGGTACGGCAACAGCGTGGGCGAGGATGCCGCCACTGCCTTCGGCCCCAACAGCATCGTCATCGACAGCGCGCCTTACCAGTTGGCGCCAGCGGTGCGCGCTTTCGGCATCCGCTTTACCAGCAGCGCGCGCGGCGCCAGTTGCCCTGACGGAATCTGGAAAGATGAGCTGACCCTGTTCGTCCCGCGCGGTCAGTTCTTGTTGCCGGTGTTGCAGGGGGTGGCGATGTCGCGGTCCGAGGCGCGGGAAGGGTGCTTCGGCGGTTCGTCGCCCACGCTGATCTATGACGAAGCCAAGCTGGCGATCGCCATCGACAAGGCGGTCAGTCATGGCTACGCGGATTTGCTGGTGAATGCGCGCATCGTGCGTAGCGAGCCGGGCAAGGATATCGTCGGCAAGGCGAGCGCCGAGCGCGCGGTGCTGCGCTTCGATGGGCAGCAGTACCGGCCGATTAAACAAAAGCCCTGGTGGCTGTTGCTGCACTCGTTGGAAGAGTAAGCGGTGCGGCCATGAAAAAAGCCGCAGACTCGGTTAAAAGTCTGCGGCTTCTTTGCGGAATTTTGTGGTGCCCACGGAGGGACTCGAACCCCCACACCTTGCGGCACATGGACCTGAACCATGCGCGTCTACCAATTCCGCCACGTGGGCACTGGTGCTGCTAATACTAAAAAGGGTGGTCTCGTGCCAGATGAACTTGCGTTCCATACTGCACATCAACCCGGTCTAGCATTTCCTGCTATCTTACGTTTTTCAACGTTGTCGCTGCAAGAGGGCTAGATTATAGAGTAATCTTGCGTGATGTCAAACATCATTTTTGCGTCATGTCAGAAAAAACCGCCAAACTGCTTGCGAATTAGGCTATCCAGGCGTTTCCAAGTACACTACGGCTGTCGTCGCGGCATATATATGCACCGCGACGACTTTGCCAGGCCGGAAACACCGAGAACACTGTCAATCACAACACCATAGAAATAACTTTTGAGCCAAATTACACACACCATTCCAAGCCGTGAGGAAATTCTCGGCATCTTCCGCAGCGCCCAACGGTCGCTTGACCTGCTCGCGGTAGCAAAGTCGCTCGACGTTTCGACCGACGCCCAGGCCGTGCTCTCGCGCCGCCTGAACGCCATGCAGCGCGACGGCCAGATCGTCGTCGACGAGGCCGGCAATTTCACCCTCGCTGAAGATACCGGCTTCATCGCCGGCAAGGTCAGCAGCCACCGCGACGGTTTCGGCTTCGTGATCCCGGATGAGCCGGGCGAAGACCTGTTCCTGCCAGAAAAAGAAATGCAGAAAGTGCTGCATGGCGACCGCGTGATGGCCAAGGTGATCGGTGTCGATCGTCGCGGCCGCAAGGAGGGCACGATTGTCGAAGTCGTCAGCCGCGCCAACACCCACATCATCGGCCGCCTGCTCAATGAAAACGGCGTCTGGGTGGTCGCACCCGAAGACCAGCGCATCGGCCAGGACGTCCTGGTTGAAGGTTCGGTCGGCAAGGCCAAGGCCGGACAGGTCGTCAGTGTTGAGCTGACCGAGCAGCCGATGCGCTTCAAGCAGCCGGTGGGCAAAATTGTTGAAATCCTCGGTTCGCTCGACGACCCGGGCATGGAGATCGAAATCGCCGTGCGCAAGTTCAACGTGCCGCACGTGTTTTCGCCAGCCGCGCTCAAGCAGGCCAACAAGCTGCCCGACCACGTGCGCGAAGCCGACCTGGGCGAGCGCGTCGATTTGCGCGATGTGCCGCTGGTGACCATCGACGGCGAAGACGCGCGCGACTTCGACGATGCGGTCTATTGCGAACCGGTAAAAATCGGCCGCAGCAACGGCTTCCGCCTGATCGTCGCTATTGCCGACGTCAGCCACTACGTCAAACCGAACGACGCCCTCGATACCGACGCGCTCGAACGCAGCACGTCGGTGTACTTCCCGCGCCGCGTGATCCCGATGTTGCCGGAAAAACTGTCCAACGGCCTGTGTTCGCTGAACCCGGCCGTCGATCGCCTGACGCTAGTGTGCGACGCCGTCGTTACCGCCAAGGGCGAGATCAAGGCCTACCAGTTCTACCCGGCCGTGATCCATTCGGCCGCGCGCCTGACGTACACCGAAGTGGCCGATATCCTCGGCGACAAGAAGGGTCCGCAAGCGAAACGCCGTCCGGGCCTGGTGCCGCACCTGGAAAACCTGTACGACGTGTTCCAGGCCTTGTTGAAAGCGCGCAGCGAACGCGGCGCGATCGACTTCGAGACCACCGAAACTTATATCGTCAGCAATCCGTCGACCGGCAAGATCGAAAAGATCATTCCGCGCACCCGCAACGATGCGCACCGCCTGATCGAGGAATGCATGTTGACCGCCAACGTCTGCGCGGCCGACCTCTTGATCCGCAACAAGCACCCGGGCACGTACCGTATCCACGCCAGCCCGACCGCTGAAAAGCTCAAGCAGGTGCGTACCTTCCTCAAGCAGGTGAACCTGACCTTGGAAGGCGGCGACAAGCCGTCGGCCGGCGACTACGCGTCGCTGATGCGCCAGATCAAGGAGCGCCCGGATGCGTCGCTGCTGCAAACGATGCTGCTGCGCTCGATGCAGCAGGCGGTGTACAGCCCCGACAATATCGGCCACTTCGGCCTGGCGTACGAGGCGTATGCCCACTTTACCAGCCCGATCCGCCGCTATCCGGACTTGCTGACGCACCGCGCCATCAAGGCGATTTTGGCCGGTAAAAAATACGAGCCGAAGATCCCTGAGTCGAGCGTACTGAACACCAACGTCTCCAACGCCACGCGCAAGCAGCAGGCCAAGGACAAGGCCGAAGGCAAAGAGAAAAAAGCCGCAGATCTCACCATCTGGGACGCGCTCGGCGTGCACTGCTCGGCCAACGAGCGCCGTGCCGACGAAGCGTCGCGCGACGTCGAAGCCTGGCTCAAGTGCTACTTCATGCAGGATAAACTGGGCGAAGAATTCACCGGCATCATCACCGGCGTGGCCACGTTCGGCATCTTCGTCCAGCTCGACCAGCTGTTCGTCGAAGGCATGGTGCACGTGACCGACCTCGGTTCCGACTACTTCCAGTACGACGACGCCCGCCATGAGCTCAAGGGCGAACGTACCGGCAAGCGCTTCCAGCTGACCGACCGCGTGACCGTGCAAGTGGTGCGGGTGGACCTGGAAATGCGCAAGATCGACCTGCGCCTGTCCGGTCCCGACGCGCCGCCGCCGAAGCCTGAAGGCAGCGGCAACAATGGTAACAATGGCAATAATGGCGGCAAGGATCGCAACAAGACCAACATCAAGCCGGGTCTGACCACGTCGCAGCGCCACGAGGTGAAAACCACGGCAGCGGACAATAATGGTGGCAACAACGGTGGCAACAACGGTGGCAACAACGGTGGTAGCAAACCCAAGTCCCGTTCGCGTGGTGGCCGCAGCAAGAACAATGCCGCGGCGCCTGCCCCGGCAGCACCCCAGGCAGCAAAACCTGCCGCAAAAAGTAAGAAGAAGCGATAAGTAAATGAAGAACAAAATGATTTTCGGGTTCCACGCGGTGACCTCGCGCTTGCGTCACGAGGCCTCGTCGGTGGAAGAGATTTTTATCGACGCCACGCGCGACGACCGCCGCATGAAGGACCTGGTCGCCAACGCCAAGGCAGCCGGCGTGCGCATCATGCCGGTCGATTCGGCCCGCCTCGACAAGATCGTCGGCACCCGCCGCCACCAGGGCGTGATCGCCTTTGCGTCGCAGCTGGCGCTGGCGCGCAACCTAGATGAACTGCTCGACGCCATCGATGGCCCGCCGCTGTTGCTGGTGTTGGACGGCATCACCGATCCGCACAACCTGGGCGCCTGCCTGCGCGTGGCCGACGGTGTCGGCGCGCACGCGGTGATCGTGCCGAAAGACCGCGCCGTGGGCCTGAACGCCACCGCCGCCAAGGTCGCCAGCGGCGCTGCCGAAACCGTGCCTTACATCACGGTGACCAACCTGGCGCGCACGCTGCGCGAACTGAAAGAGCGCGACATCTGGCTGATTGGCACGTCCGACGACGGCGAAAAAGGCTTGTACGAAGCCGACTTCACCGGCCCGACCGCGCTGGTGATGGGTTCGGAAGGCGAGGGCATGCGCCGCCTCACGCGCGAAACCTGCGACGTGCTGGTGAGCATTCCAATGTTCGGCTCGGTCGAGAGTCTGAACGTGTCGGTGGCGTCGGGCGTGTGCCTGTACGAAGCGCGCCGTCAGCGTATCGCCAAGGAAGCGTAACCGCAAAACCAATGGGGTCGGACCCCGTACGGGCGCTGTTTACCCCTGAGACCCATGGGGTCGGACCCCGTACGGGCGCTGTTTCCCCCTGAGACCCATGGGGTCGGACCTCGTACGGGCGCTGTTTACCCCTGAGACCCATGGGGTCGGACCCCGTACGGGCGCTGTTTACCCCTGAGACCCATGGGGTCGGACCCCGTACGGGCGCTGTTTACCCCTGAGACCCATGGGGTCGGACCCCGTACGGGCGCTGTTTCCCCCTGAGACCCATGGGGTCGGACCTCGTACGGGCGCTGTTTACCCCTGAGACCCATGGGGTCGGACCCCGTACGGGGTCCGACCCCGCTGTGCCGGGGGTTCCTCCGGCGCATCCCCTCCAGATACGCTACCATACGCGTTTCCGTTGTCACTCGAACACCCATGTTCCACCACCTGCGCCAAGACATCAACAGCATCATCGAACGCGACCCTGCTGCGCGCAACGCCTGGGAAGTGCTCACCTGTTATCCGGGCCTGCAGGCCATCGTCATGCACCGCTGGGCGTCGTGGTGCTGGTGGCATGGCGCCAAGTGGCTCGGCCGCTTTATCTCCTACTGCGCGCGCATCGTCACCGGCATCGAAATCCACCCCGGCGCCACCATCGGCCGCCGCGTGTTCATCGACCACGGCTTCGGCGTGGTGATCGGCGAGACCGCCGAAATCGGCGACGACTGCACCATCTACCAGGGCGTCACCCTGGGCGGCACGTCGCTGCACACCGGCGCCAAGCGCCACCCGACCCTGGGACGCGGCGTGATCATCGGCGCCGGCGCCAAGGTGCTCGGCGGTTTTACTGTCGGCGACTACGCCAAGGTGGGTTCGAACGCGGTACTGCTCAAACCCGTGCCGCCGGGCGCCACGGCGGTCGGCAACCCGGCCCACATCGTGCAAAAGGATCTGCTCAATGCTGGCGCCAATCCGTTTGCCGCCTACGGCGTCACGCCCAACGGCGACGACCCGCTGTCGAAAGCGCTGCGCAGCCTGATCGAAAACGCCGTGAAGCAGGAAGCGCGCATCGAGCGCCTGGTAGCTACCATGCGCGCAGCCGGGCTCGAGTGTCAGGGCGTGCCTGAATGTGATAAATTAAATTCCGATCAATTGAACAAGCTCGTCGAATAATACGAATAACCACAAGAAGGAACGCTGCAGATGGAAACTACGCCCGAAGGCCTCGAGATACTGGACCCGTTCGAGTTGCGCGTGCTGGCCGTGCTGGCCGAGAAGGAAGCGCTCACGCCCGACAACTATCCGCTGTCGCTCAACGCGCTGGTGAACGGCTGCAACCAGCTGTCGAGCCGCGACCCGGTGATGTCGATCTCGGAAGACACGGTGGCCGAGGTGCTGCAGCGGCTGATGCAGAACAAGTACGTCAACGGCATCACCCAGGCCGGCGCGCGCGTGACCAAGTACGAACACCGCCTGCGCATCAAGTTTTCGCTCGAGCAGGACAAGCTGGCGGTGCTGACCATGCTGATGCTGCGCGGTCTGCAAACGGCCGGCGAAATCCGCACCCGCAGCGGCCGCCTGCACGACTTCAAGTCGGTGGCCGAGGTGGAACATGCGCTGCAATTCTTGATCGACAAGTATCCGCCGCTGGTGTCGAAACTGCCGCTGGCGCCCGGCACCAAGGAGCCGCGCTACGGCCACCTGCTGGCCGGCGAAGAAGCGCTGGCACGCGAGGAAACTGCGGCCAGCCTCGGTGGGTCTGTCGGTGGTGCGGGGCAGGGAACAAAAATCGGCGCGCTGGAGCAGGAAGTCCAGCAACTGCGCCGCCAGGTCGAGGACCTGACCGCGCAGTTCGCAGAGTTCCGCCAGCAGTTCGAATAACCACAAACGCCGCAAGCGCCGCAAGCGCCTGATCCAGCCTTCAGAGCAAGGCGCAGCGACGAAGGCAGTACGAAAGTACGGCGAGGAGTTGCAACGCCGCGCTGGAGGCTGGGTCAGGCGCTAGCCTTCTTCGCGGCGGCGGCGCATGCGTATCGCCACCGCGATCATCGCAATTCCGGCCGCGACACCGATCCACAGCCCCACGTTACCCAGCGTCGACCACGAATACATGAAGGCGGAAGCCGCTGTCGGCAGTCCATGCTCTTCCGACAGCACCAATGTGCGACCGTCAAACCATACCCACGAACCCGGCACCACGCCCAGCAATACCCGGTTGGTGATATTGCTGATGAACCAGCCGACGTTCAGGTCGAAGCCCAGCATCTTCTGTCCCCACACCATCAGCAGCGCAGCGCCCAGCGGCAGGCCTACGGCCCACACGAACACTTTCGAACGCACCATGCTCGAGATCATCAACAGCCAGCCCACCGTCGGCAGCGCCCACAGCACATACACCGGCAACAGGCCCAGCACGCGCAGCGGCGCCAGGTACAACTCGGGCGTGGCCAGCAAATCGCCGAACAGCACCGTGCCATGCAGCGACAGCTTGATGACCACCGCCAACAGCAGGACCAGCGACAGCGCCAGGGCGATGCCCACCACGATCAGCGGCGCCACCACCAGGGCAGTGAAAGCCTTGGACAGCACCGTGGTCCGGTCCGATACCGGCAGCGACTTCCAGAACAGGATGCTGCGGTCGCGGCGTTCGTCGTTGAGCGCACCCAGGCAATAGAAAAACACCAGGAAGCCGAGCACCATGTACACCGGCACGGCGGCGACGATGTAGCCTTGCGCCAGCGTGTCCACCAGGCTGGCGCGGGCCTGGCCCTGGATGCTGACGGTGAGGCTCTGGGCGGCGGCCGCCTCGCCGGAAAACTGCACCTGCTTGCCGAGGAAAATTGCCAGCAGCGCCAGCGCCGCGATCAGTCCTGCGATCACCAGCGGCGTCCACACCAGCATGCCCTTGTGTTCCCACAGTTCGCGCTTGACCAGCCATTTCATGGTTTTCATTGTGGTTGTCCTTTCATGGTGGCGACAAACAGGTCGGCCACGCTGGGGGTGCGCACCTCGCCGAAGGTGGCTAACTGGGTACGGTCGGCGCGGTCAAACAGCATCACCGACTTGCCGAACACGGTGCGCTGCGAGATCGGTCCCAGCGCGCTGGCAACGGCCACGAACTGCGGCTCGACCATCACCTCGGTAAAGCGTTCGCCTACCTCGTCCATGCTGGCGGCGAGCGCAATGCGGCCATTCTCGATGAACATCAGGTCCGACAGGATGTGCTCGACTTCCTCGATCTGGTGGGTGGTGATGACGATGGTCTTCTGGTCGTCGAAATAGTCTTCCAGCAGATTCTGGTAAAACTGTTTGCGGTACAGGATGTCCAGGCCCAGCGTGGGCTCGTCGAGCACCAGCAGCTTGGCGTCGATCGCCATTACCAGCGCCAGGTGCAGTTGCACCACCATGCCCTTGGACATGGCGTTGACTTTCATGTTCGGCGTGAGCTTGGTGCTGGCGATGTACTGCTCGGCGCGGGCGCGGTCGAAGCGCGGGTGCACGCCGGCCACGAAGTCGATTGCATCCTTTACTTTGAGCCACTTGGGCAGGATGGCGACGTCGGCGATGAAGCAGACGTCGTTCATCAGCAGTTCGCGCTCGGTGCGCGGGTCGCGGCCCAGCACTGACAGCGCGCCTTCGAACGGTGTCAAGCCGAGGATGGCCTTGAGCGTGGTGGTCTTGCCCGAGCCGTTGGGACCGACCAGGCCGACGATGCGGCCGGCGCCGATGGTAAAGCTGACGTTGTCGAGCGCGACCTGTTTGCCGTAGTGCTTGGTCAGGCCGGTGGCAGTGATCACGGGCGAGTTGTTCAGTTCGGCATTCATGGCTGCGCTCCTGCTGCTGTGGTCGTGGCGGCGCCGAGCAGGGCAGCGGTGTCCAGCCCCAGGCGGCGGATGCGTTCGAGCATGGCCGGCCATTCCTCGCGCATGAAGCGCTCGCGTTCGCTCGCCAGCAATTTGTCGTGTGCGCCCTCGGTTACATACATGCCTAATCCCCTGCGTTTTTCCACCAGCGCCTCGTCCACCAGTTCCTGGTAGGCCCGCGACACCGTGATTGGGTTGAGTTGATAATCGGCCGCCACCTGGCGCACCGAGGGCAGGGCATCGCCTGCCTTGAGCAAGCCGTCGAGCATCATGCCGACCACCTTGTCCTTCAACTGCCGATAAATCGGCGCGTTGTCATTCCAGCCTGTCGTTGACATACATGGAGTCCTCTATTGATGTGGTGTTGTAGTGAACTATAACACTAAAAATCAAGAAGGCAACGGTGCTGTGGTCGTCGTTGGTTTCACGCCGTCTTGCGTTGGAATTGCAAGGCGTTCGGCAGCGCCGCGCCCGACGCCGTGTTGTCGAAGATGCACCAGGCCGCGCGCCCGGCAAGGTATGCCGCCACGTCGCCCAGGTACTCGTCGGTGTACGACGAGTAATACATGCGCGGGCTGCCGTGCAGGCGGGCGTACACCATCTCGGTCGTGGGCACGAACGGCCCTGCTGCGCCCGCTGGTGGATCGGCGATCACGCGCGTGATGGCGTGGGATTGCAGCAGCGCCGTGGCGTCGTCGCCGAACCAGCTGCCGTGGCGCGCCTCGCAGGCGAACGCGCAGGCGAAGTGCTGGCGCAGGCGGGTGAAGAAGGCGTTGGCCGTGGCGGCATCAAACCGCAGGCTGGGGGGCAGTTGCACCAGGATGCAGCCGAGCTTGTCGCCGAGCGTGTTGGCCTGGCCGGCAAATGCGGCGAGCAACGTCTCGATATCGACCAGGCGCTGGTCATGGCTGATGCTGCGCGGCAGTTTGACGGCGAAGCGGAAAGCGGCCGGCACGCTGGCCGCCCAGCGCGCGTAGGTGGCGGGCTGGTGCGGCTTGTAGAAGGACGAATTGATTTCTACCGCGTTGAGCACGCGCGCATAACGCTCGAGATGGCTGCCGTCGCCGGGAAACGAAGACGCCTCGTCGCGGCCGATACTCCAGCCGGCGCAGCCGATACGGATAGTAGTATTCATCGGGTGATTGTAGTGCGCCGCGCAAAATCGCGTCGTCCGCATTCTACCGCGATGGGCTACGTATAATTAATTACGTAATAATACGTAGATCGAATAATTATTGATTTGCATAATGATTATTCACATTGCCGAGAATAAAAATCATTTTAATTTCCGATGGATAATTTGAATATATTTCTCAGAAATTTTAATTTCTGGAAATAAAAATATTAAAGCAAATTAACTTGAAAAACTTTTGTGCACTGCAAAAGTCCATGCTATATTTATTACCAAGCTCAACGCCAGACCAGTCCTCCACCCATGCCAGGCGATCCTTCGGCAAGGCAGAGCAGGACGCGGCACGCGGAATAACCGCATCGCCAGCATAAAAAACTTTGTTTTCATCTTCGTTATCGTTTTATCCCAGATCATCCGGGAGGACGTCCTGCGCCTTGATGTAAAGCGCTGGTCGCCATTCACACTTTTATATGGACGCCCATCATGAAGAATCTTAAATATGATATTCCGGCCGCCCTCGTGGTCTTTCTCGTGGCTTTGCCACTGTGTCTCGGTATTGCGCTCGCTTCCGGCGCACCGCTAATGTCGGGGATTATCTCCGGCATTATCGGCGGCATCGTGGTGGGGGCGCTCAGCGGCTCGCAGACCAGCGTCAGTGGCCCGGCTGCCGGCCTGGCGGCGGTGGTGCTGGCTTCGGTGACCAAGCTCGGCGGCTTCGAGATCCTGCTGGTGGCGATCCTGATCGCCGGCGCATTGCAAGTGGTGATGGGCCTTTGCCGCGCCGGCTTCATTGCCAATTACGTGCCGTCGAGCGTGATCAAGGGACTGCTGGCGGCGATCGGCATCCTGCTGATCCTGACCCAGATTCCGCACGCGTTCGGCTACGATCCGAAGAACGCCGACAATTTCTCCTTCTTCCAGGGCAATGGCGAGAACCTGGTCTCGATGCTGGGCCAGGCGGTCGAATTCATCACGCCGGGTGCGCTGGTCATCTCGGCACTGTCGATATTGATGCTGGTCTACTGGGGCAAGACGCCGCTGGGCAAGTTCAAGATGCTGCCGGCGCCGCTGTTCGTGGTGGCGTTCGCCATCGGCCTGAACGCCTTCTTTGCCGCGTTCGCGCCGTCGCTGGCAGTGACCGCCACCCACCTGGTGGACCTGCCGCAGCTCGACGCCAGCAATCCCGGCGCCTTCCTGCTGCTGCCCGACCTGCGCCACCTGGCCAACCTCGACGTCTGGATGGTGGGCATCACGATTGCCATCGTGGCGTCGCTGGAAACCCTGCTCAACGTGGAAGCGGTGGACAAGGTCGATCCCCTCAAGCGTGAAACCCCGGCCAATCGCGAACTGCTGGCGCAAGGCGTGGGCAATATGCTGGCCGGCCTGTTTGGCGGCTTGCCGGTGACGTCGGTCATCGTGCGCAGCACCGTGAACGTCCAGTCGGGCAACCGGACCAAGGCCTCGGCCGTGCTGCACGGCCTGTTCCTGCTCGGCGGTGTACTGTTGCTGAGCCCCGTACTGAACATGATTCCGCTGGCGGCACTGGCGGCGATCCTGATCACCACCGGCTACAAGCTGGCCAACGTGGCGGTGTTCCGCGAGATGTACCGCAAGGGCGGCACGCAATTCATGCCGTTCGTCATTACTGTGGTGGCGATCGTCGCAACCGACCTGCTGACCGGCGTGGTGATCGGGCTGGCCGCCGGCCTGTTCTATCTGCTGCGCAGCAACTTCCGCAACCCGTACTCGCTGCAGCAGTACAAGCTGCACATCGGCGACGTGATCAAGATGGAGTTGCCCAACCAGGTCTCGTTCCTGAACAAGGCCACCATCAAGGAAGCGCTGTGGAATATCCCGGACGGCTCGCAAGTTGTGATCAATGCCTCCGCCACCGACTATATCGACCACGATGCGATGGAAGTGATCGAAGACTACCGCACCGTGGCGGCGGAGCGCGACGTGCAACTGAGCGTGGTGGGCCTGCGCGAAGTGTATCGCCAGGATGCGCCCGACCAGTTCGTGCCGGTGCTCGACCACGCGACGCAGAAAAAGCTGGCGCCCGAAGCCGTGCTGCAAGTGCTCAAGGAAGGTAACCAGCGCTTCCGCGAGGGACGCCGCTTCGAGAACGATTATGTGCACCAGGCCAGCGCCACGGCCGGCGGCCAGCATCCGATGGCGGTGGTAGTCAATTGCATCGACTCGCGCACGTCGCCGGAAATCATTTTTGATGCCGGCCTGGGCGACCTGCTGACCATTCGCATTGCCGGCAACGTGATCAGCCGCGAAATCATCGGCAGCCTGGAAATTGCCGCCAAGCTCGGCGCCAAGCTGATCGTGGTGAAAGGCCACTCGTCGTGCGGCGCGATCGGCCTGGCCATGCAGCAGGAAGGCTCGCACAGCATCGGCGCCATTACCGGCAAGATCCAGTGGGCGATCCACCAGTGCGGCGACCACGCCCACCTGGGCGACAAGCAGCTGCGCGACCGCGTGGCGCGCCATAACGTGGAAAACTCCCTGGCCGAAATCATCGACGGCAGCGAGTTCCTGCGCGCAGCCATCCGCCGCGGCGAGATCGGGCTGGTGGGCGCCTTCCACGACATCGCCTCGCGCAACGTCGAGTTCGGCGAGCTGGTCGTGCCCGATACCTTCGATCCGCAGCGTCCGCTCCATATCGCCGCCTAGTCAGGTCCGACAGGCTGCCGGGACAGCGCGCGGCAGCTCGGTCATAATGGCGCCATCCCCATCGATGGAACCACCTCATGACCAAGCTGAAACGCTATTTTTCACTGTCCCTGTCGCTGCTGCTGATTGCCGGCGTGCTGTCGGCCTGCTCCGCCCTGATCGGCCCGCGCGACATCGAGGTCCGGCAGGAAAAGCTGCAGCAGAACCTCGATCGCAAGTTTCCCATGCACCACCGGGTGCTGGGCATCTTCGACGTCGAGCTGGGCCACCCGCAACTGGCCATCCTGGCCGAGAACAACCGGGTGGCGCTGACCTTCGACCTGAACGTCACGCCGCTGCTGGCGCGGCAATCGTGGCGTGGCAACATGGCCATCTCTGGCCGCCTCCAGGTCGACCCCGTGCGCAACACCATCTACATCGCCGACACCCACGTCGACCAGTTTGCGCTCGACAATATGGACGCGGGCAAGCAGGCCCAGTTGGCCAGCGTGGCCAACCTGCTCAGCGACACGTTGGTCAAGAATGTGGCCGTGCATACGTTCAAGCCGGAAGACTTGCGCTACGCCGGCGTGCAGTTCGAGCTGACCGCCATCGATACCCGTCCCGGTGCGTTGCTGGCGCGCTTGCGGCCGGCCGAACCAGGCCGTGCAGGCAGGTAAATCCGGCCGCGCGCCCGGTCTTAAGGATCGGGCGCTTGTGATGGCGCGTTGAAGCTTCTACAATCGCTTCCTTGAAGATACTGTAGAGGCAGCAATGGAAATTTTTGGCATCGGCATCCACATCCTGGTGGCGATCTTTTTTGCCGTGCACGCGGTGCGCAACGGCCAGCCGATTTACTGGCTGCTGATCCTGTTCATGTTCCCGCTGATCGGCAGCGTGGTGTATTTCATCGCCATCTACCTGCCCAGCTCGCGCATCAACCAGGGCGCGCGCAAGGTGGCCTCGGTGGCGGTCAAGACGCTGGACCCGGGCCGCGAACTGCGCGAGGCGCGCGAAGCGTACGAGTACACGCCCACCGCGCAAAACCAGATGCGCCTGGCCAGCGCGCTGCTCGAAGGCGGCAACGCGGCCGAGGCGGCAACCACCTACGAAGCCTGCCTGCAAGGCCCGTTTTCGGGCGACCTGGAAATCCGCTTCGGCGCGGCGCGCGCCACGTTCGCTGCCGGCCGCGCCGACGATGCCGTCAAACACTTGCAAACCATTCGCGCCGCCAACGACGGTTTCCGCGCCGAGCAGGTATCGCTGTTGCTGGCGCAGGCGTGGGCAGCTGCCGGACGCCAGGACGAGGCCCGTGCCGAGTTCGAACATGCGTTGAGTCGCTACAGCGGTTTTACCACCCAGGCCGAATACGCGATCTGGGCGGCCGGCGCGGGTGACACCGACAAGGCCCGCGCGCTGGACGTGGAATTGCGCCGCACCATTGAGCGCTGGACGCCGCAGACGCGCGACCTCAACCAGCCGCTGATCAGGCGTTTGAATGCGGCCATGTCGGCGTTGCGCTAAGCATTAAAACTGAACCCGCACGGCAAAGCTGGGGACGGACCCGGTACGGGGTCCGTCCCCAATCGCCGCAGCAATCAGATTGTTACAGTGAATCGGGGGTAACACTGCCATCGAGGCCATGGCGCGTGATCACGCCGGCGCCGTCGATGGCAATCCAGCCACCGCGCGGCGGCGTCGCTGCCGGCTCCCAGTCGGGCAGCACGTAGCGGCGCGTGTCGCCGACCAGGTGCAGGGCAGGGCGGTGGGTGTGGCCGTGGATCATGACGCGGGTGTCGGTCTGCGCAAACAGGTCGGCAATCGCCTGTGGCGTCACATCCATGATCTCGTAGGCTTTGGTGCCCTGGTCCTTGCGGCTGTTTTCGCGCATGCCAGCGATGATCGCCTTGCGCTGCGCCAGCGGCATCGCCAGGAACTGCTGCTGCCAGGCTGGTTGCCGCACCATGGCGCGGAACTCCATGTACTTGACGTCTTCGGTGCACTGGGCGTCGCCGTGCACCAGCACCAGGCGCTGGCCGCCGATCTCGGTGACGAACACTTCCGGCAGCAGGGTTGCGCCAGCGGCGGCGGCAAAGTCTGCGCCCACCAGGAAGTCACGGTTGCCGGCGATCCAGTAGATGGCCGTGCCCGCATCGCTCACGCGGCGCAGCGCCGCAATGATGTGTTGATTGAAGGGATCGCTGATGTCGTCGTCGCCGGCCCAGTATTCGAACAGGTCGCCGAGCAGGTACAACTGGGGCGCATGCCGCGCATGGCGTTCCAGGAAATCGTGGAACGCTGCCGTGATGGCGGGCTGCGCGGCCTGCAAGTGCAGGTCGGAGATGAACAGCGCGCTTGCGTCGGACGCGCGCGCGCCGGTCAGGGTATTGCTCATCAAAAATTACGCAGCCAGTTCGATGCTTTCGATGATCACGTCTTCCGCTGGCACGTCGGCGAACATGCCGCTGCGGGTGGTTTTGACTTTGCGGATTTCGTCCACGATCTCGGTGCCTTCGACAACTTTACCGAACACGGCGTAGCCCCAGCCGTCCTGGCCCGGGTAGTCGAGGAAGGTGTTGTTCTTGATGTTGATGAAGAATTGCGCCGATGCCGAGTGCGGCGCCGAGGTACGGGCCATGGCCAGCGTGTATGGCTCGTTTTTCAGGCCGTTCTTGGCTTCGTTTTCAACGGTGGCGTCAGCTGGCTTTTGCTTCATGCCTGGCTCGAAACCGCCGCCCTGGATCATGAAACCGTCGATCACGCGGTGGAAGATGGTGTTGCTGTAGTGGCCGGCGTTCATGTACGACAGAAAGTTTTCCACCGATTTAGGCGCCAGTTGATCGTTCAGCTCGGCAACCATTTTGCCCTTGTTGGTGGTGATGATGACTTTGGTCATGATGTTCCTTGATGAGGTTAAACAATGAGGTTTAAAAATGCGGTTTAAAAAGCGGCTGGCCGCTATTCTACATTTTTGGGCTGAATCGGGGTTTTCAAAATGGTTGCAGACTTGACGATGATGGGCGTGACCGGGATGTTCTGGAAGATACCCTTGTCGTCCACCAGCACGCCCTTGATCTTGTCCACCGTCTCGCGGCCGTCGATCACCTTGCCGAACACCGTGTAGCCCACGCCGTCGCGGCCGGGGAAATTCAGGGCCTGGTTATCGGCGACGTTGATGAAAAACTGCGAATTGGCCGAGTTGGGATCGTCCATGCGCGCCATGGCGATCGTGTAGGCGTCGTTGGACAGGCCGTTTTGCGATTCGCTCGGGACATTCTTGCGGGTTGGCTTGCTCTTGAGCTTTTCATCGTAGCCGCCGCCCTGGATCATGAAGCCGTCGATCACGCGGTGGAAGATGGTGCCCTTGTAATAGCCGGACTTGACGTAGGCGAGGAAGTTATCGACCGATTTCGGTGCTTTCTCGCGGTCCAGTTCCACCACGATGTCGCCCATGGTGGTCTTGATCTGCACTTGCGGCTGCGCGGCTGGCTCGGCCGCAACTGCGTTGGCGGACAGGGCGACAGCGCCGGACAGGGCCAGGCCGGCGAGCAGGGCGCCGACACGGCCGAACAATGAAGGCTGGGTTTGATGCATGTGGACTTCCTTTAGTGGACTATGCGGTTTTTATCAATGCTATACTTCTCCAAAACCATGCCATTCTACCTGCTGGCAGGTGGAAACAATAACACTACCGAGGCCCGGCAGTGGTCCATCACAACGCGCACCCCAATGCGCAAGGCAAAGCGAAACCAGGCGCGCCCTTACGGTGCAGCGCCGGGCTTTTGTATTGCCGCTAGTGAGTGGGCCAGCACGTGGCATCACGACAAGAATACGCAAGAGTCCGATGAGCAATTTAAAGATTTACAACACGCTGGCGCGTGACAAGCAGGCATTCGTTCCCATCGAGACTGGCAAAGTCCGCATGTATGTGTGCGGCATGACCATTTATGACTACTGCCACATCGGCCACGCGCGCATGATGATGGCGTTCGACGTGATGTACCGCTGGCTGCTGGCCACCGGCTACGAGGTCACGTACGCCCGCAACATCACCGACATCGACGATAAAATCATCCGCCGCGCGGTGGAAAACGGCGAAACGATCTCGCAGCTGACCACGCGTTTTACCCGCTACATGGACGAAGACACGGGCGCGCTCGGCATCCTGCCGCCCACGCTGGTGCCGCGCGCCACCGAATACGTGCCGCAAATGCTGGCGCTGATCGAAACGCTCGAACAGAAAGACCTGGCGTACCAGGGTACCGACGGCGACGTCAATTACGCGGTGCGCAACTTCCCCAACTATGGCCGCCTGTCCGGCAAGTCGCTCGACGACCTGCGCGCCGGCGAGCGCGTGGACGTCAACACCGGCAAGCGCGATCCGCTCGACTTCGTGCTGTGGAAGGCCTCGAAAGAGTCCGAGCCGGAAGAAGTCAAATGGGATTCCAAGTGGGGCAAGGGCCGTCCGGGCTGGCACATCGAGTGCTCGGCCATGTGCTCGGCGCTGCTGGGCGAACATTTCGACATCCACGGCGGCGGCGCCGACCTGCAGTTCCCGCACCACGAAAACGAGATCGCCCAGTCCGAAGGCGCGTTCGGCCAGACCATGGTCAATTACTGGGTGCACAACGGGTTCGTGCGCGTTGATAACGAAAAGATGTCCAAGTCGCTGGGCAACTTCTTCACCATCCGCGAAGTACTGAAAAAATTCGATGCCGAAGTGATCCGCTTCTTCATCATGCGTGCCCATTACCGCAGCCCGTTGAACTACTCGGACGCCCACCTGGACGACGCCCGCGTGGCGCTCACGCGCCTGTACACCGCGCTCGACGGCGTGGACGGCGATGGCGCCGACCTCGACTGGACCGAAGCCCACGCCGTGCGCTTTGCCCAAGCGATGGACGACGACTTCAATACGCCGGTGGCGATTGCCGTGCTGTTCGACCTGGCGACCGAGATCAACAAGAGCAAGTCGCCAGCGCTGGTGCGCCAACTGAAAGGCCTGGCAGACGTGATCGGCTTGCTCGGCCGCAGCGCCCAGCAATTCCTGCAGGCGGCAGTCGGCGAAACCGACACCACCGGCGACGCTGCCATTGCCGCCCAGATCGCGCAACGCGCTGCAGCCAAGAAGGCGCGCAACTTCGCCGAATCCGACAAGATCCGCGCCGACCTGCTCGCAGCCGGCATCATCCTCGAGGACAAACCCGACGGCACGACCAACTGGCGCCGCGCATAATGGTCACTGCCAAGGACAACGGGGCCGCTGTGCCCGATTCGGCCGGTCCGCTATCGGCCGTGCCGCCGTACTGGGAACAGGCCAAGATCGAGCTGATGAAGCGCGATCGCATCATGAAAAAGCTGATCCCGCAATTCGGCGACCTGCACCTGGTGGGTCACGACGACCCGTTTACCA
Organism: Duganella phyllosphaerae; assembly: GCF_001758785.1. Lineage (GTDB taxonomy): Bacteria > Pseudomonadota > Gammaproteobacteria > Burkholderiales > Burkholderiaceae_D > Rugamonas > Rugamonas phyllosphaerae. Next base: position 5,639 of record NZ_LROM01000122.1, on the reverse strand, counting down.
CGCTGGCGCGCTCGATCGTCGGCCAGCAGGTCACGCCCAAGGTGGCCGACGCCGCCTGGCGCAAGCTGCTGCTGGCGTGCCCCAAGTGCACGCCCGCGCAGGTGATCAAGGCCGGCGCCGAGCAACTGTCCGCCTGCGGCTTGTCCAAGCGCAAGACCGAGTACATCCTCGACCTGGCCGACCATTTCAAGAACAAGCGCGTCCATAGCGCCCTGTGGGGCCAGATGGAAGACGAGGCTGTGATTGCCGAGCTGGTGCAAATTCGTGGTATCGGCCGCTGGACAGCGGAGATGTTTTTGATATTTAATTTGCTGCGTCCCAATGTTTTGCCGCTCGACGACCCCGGTTTGATCCAGGGCATCAGCCAGAATTATTTCTCAGGTGAACCTGTTTCCCGCAGCGATGCGCGCGAAGTGTCGGCCAACTGGGAACCCTGGCGCACGGTGGCAACATGGTACTTATGGCGTAGTCTGGACCCGGTTCCTGTAGAATAAGCACTCTAGGGAACCTCGACAAACCTACTGCGCGTTCCGCTATCGCCGCTGCGTTGCTCAGCGTACCTCCGTACGCTTGCGCTGTTCGCGACGATAACGGACCGCTCGCTACGGTTTTTCGGGGTCCCCTTTTATCGCTGTGCGAGGCCGTTTTTGCTCGCCATAATCGGCTCCCGCGAGGGGCGCAGCCAAGAATAATCCCGGAGGTACAATGACCAAAACGACTTTCCTCAATTTTGAGCAACCGATTGCCGAGCTCGATGGCAAAATCGAAGAGCTGCGCTTCGTCCAGGACGATTCGGCCGTCGACATCTCGGAGGAGATCGACCGGCTGGCCAAGAAGAGCCAGCAACTGACCAAAGACATCTACGCCAAGCTCACGCCATGGCAGGTTGCGCAAATCGCGCGCCACCCGCAGCGTCCATACACGATGGATTACGTGAACGAAATCTTCACCGACTTCCACGAACTGCACGGCGACCGCACCTACGCGGACGACCAGTCCATCGTCGGCGGCCTGGCCCGCTTCAACGGCCAGGCCTGCATGGTGATCGGCCACCAGAAGGGTCGTGACACCAAGGAGCGCGCCATGCGCAACTTCGGCATGCCGAAGCCGGAAGGCTACCGCAAGGCCATGCGCCTGATGAAGCTGGCCGAGAAATTCGGCATTCCCGTGTTTACCTTCGTTGACACCCCGGGCGCATTCCCCGGCATCGACGCCGAAGAGCGGGGCCAGTCCGAAGCCATCGGCCACAACCTGTACGTGATGGCCGAACTGAAAGTGCCGCTGATCGCCACCATCATCGGCGAAGGCGGCTCCGGCGGCGCGCTGGCGATTGCCGTGGGCGACTCGGTGCTGATGCTGCAATACTCGACCTACTCGGTGATCTCGCCCGAAGGTTGCGCGTCGATCCTGTGGAAAACCTCGGAGCGTGCAGCCGACGCCGCCGAAGCGCTGGGCCTGACCGCGCACCGCCTGAAAGCCATCGGCCTGATCGACAAGATCATCAACGAACCGCTGGGCGGCGCCCACCGCGATCCGAAAGCCATGGCCACCATGCTCAAGCGCGCACTGGCCGACTCGCTGCGCCAGTTCCAGGGCGTCAAAACCAAGGACCTGATCGAAGCCCGCCACCAGAAGCTGCTGGGCTACGGCAAGTTCAAAGAGACGACGCCGCAGGAATAAGTACGCGACGGTGATTCCGTCATCCCTGCGCAGGCGGGGATCCAATCTCACCACCACCGGGGGCACGCAAACGCGTCGCCCCCGGTTCGCATTTGGAACCACACATGAAGCAGCAAATCCCCACGCTCGCCAGCACCTTCGCCCAAGCCGTCCACGCCGCCCGCGAACAAGCCGGCAACACCCGAAAAATCGCCATCGCCCTCAGCGGCGGCCTCGATTCTTCTGCACTGCTGCACCTGGCCCACGCCCACGCCGCCGAGCACGGCCTGCAACTGCACGCCTTCCACATCCACCACGGCCTCAGCCCCAACGCCGACACCTGGCTTACCCACTGCGAACAAGCTTGCGTCGCCCTCGGCGTGCCATTCCAGGCGCGCCACGTCGAGCTGCAGCGCAAGGACAAGACCGGCACCGAGGAAGCTGCCCGCAAGGCCCGCTACGCCGCGCTGGGCGCGCTGTGCCGCGAACACGGCGTTGAACTGCTGCTCACCGCCCACCACCAGGACGACCAGGCCGAGACCGTGCTGCTGCAATTGCTGCGCGGCTCCGGCCCGGCCGGCCTGTCGGGCATGGATGCGGCCAACACGGCCGCCAGCCTGCTGGCCAACGAGCAGCTGGTGATGGCCCGTCCATTGCTCACCGCGTCACGCAGGCAGCTGGACCAATACGTGACCGGGCACGGCATCACCCACATCCACGACGAATCGAACGATGACCCGCGCTTCGCCCGCAACGCGCTGCGCCGCACCATCATGCCGGTCCTGGGCGACGCCTTCCCCGGCTTCCAGGAGCGCCTGGCGCGCAGCGCATCGCACGCCCAGGCCGCCCAGCGCCTGCTGACCGAGCTGGCGCAGCAGGACCTTGCACTGTGCCTCGATGGCGACCGCCTCGACATGACCAGGCTGCGCACGCTGAGCCTGGACCGCATCCACAATTTGCTGCGCCACTGGTTCGGCACCCGTGGCCTGCGCATGCCGAGCGCGGCCTGGCTGTCGGAAACCGTCACCCAGCTGCTCGAGGCGCGCGACGACGCCCAGGTGCTGGTCACGCACCCGGACTGCCACGTGCGCCGCTACCGCGACCGCCTGCACCTGACGCCCAAGTTGGCCGACCTGGAAGGCACGCGCGAAGACCAGTTCGATCAGACCCCGGGCACGCCGTTCCGCTGGAGTGGCGAAGCGCAACTGGCGTTTCCGGCCTATGGTGGTGTGTTGCACTTCGATGCGATCGAGGCTGTTCACGCCGAGGCAGGCGAGGGCGCTGTTGTCAGCGCTGCTCCCGAAGCCGCGCCTGCTGACGGCGAGGCTGAAGCGCCGCCTACCGGCATCGACGCCGACTGGCTGCGCAGCCTGCCGCTCCTGATCGAATTCCGTCGCGGCGGCGAACGCCTGAAGCGCGCCGACAACCGGCCGACCCGCCCCCTCAAATATCACTTCCAGGAACTCAACATCCCGGCCTGGGAACGCGGTCGTTTGCCGGTGGTTCACGCCGGCAAGGACCTGATTTTTGCCGCTGGCATCGGCATGGATTGCAAGCATTTGGGCGCTGGGGTAGGACGAATCCGGCTGAGTTGGCAGGCACTGTAGGAATTCGACATATTTGCCGAATTTTGTATGTGCATATGCCTATACGGTATGAGAATATGAGCTTTGTGACTTGTTATTTTGCACTGCCGCATGTAGAGTTTAGGGTTCCATTTACCTTTAATGAGCGGAAAACTCTCTGTTATGGCTTTAATCGTGCACAAATATGGCGGTACGTCGATGGGTTCGACGGACCGTATCAAGAACGTCGCGCGGCGTGTTGCCAAGTGGCATGACGCCGGTCACCGCATCGTCGTGGTGCCATCGGCAATGTCGGGCGAGACCAACCGCCTGATCGCCCTGGCCAAGGAAATTCAATCCCAGCCCGACCCACGCGAACTGGACATGATCGCCTCCACCGGCGAACAGGTCTCGGTGGGCTTGCTGGCCATGGCGCTGCTGGCGATCGGCAAGAAAGCCGTGTCCTACGCCGGCTGGCAAGTCGCGATTAAAACCGATTCCGCCTACACCAAGGCCCGCATACAGTCGATCGACAACGACAAGGTCAACCGCGACCTCGACGACGGCAAGATCGTCATCATCACCGGTTTCCAGGGCGTTGACGACCTCGGCAACATCGCCACGCTCGGCCGTGGTGGTTCGGACACTTCGGCCGTGGCAATCGCCGCCGCCATGAAGGCCGACGAATGCCTGATCTTCACCGACGTCGACGGCGTGTACACGACCGACCCGCGCGTGGTCTCCGAAGCGCGCCGCCTGAAGGCGATCACGTTCGAAGAAATGCTGGAACTGGCGTCGCTGGGCTCGAAAGTGCTGCAGACCCGCTCGGTGGAATTCGCCGGCAACTACCGCGTACCGACGCGCGTGCTGTCGTCGCTGACCGACCCGATGCTCGACATCGAAGAAGAAGCCAACTCTGGCACCCTGATTTCGTTTGAGGAAGACAAACACATGGAACAAGCAGTCATCTCCGGCATCGCCTTCAACCGCGACGAAGCCAAAATCACCGTGCTGGGCGTACCGGACCGCCCGGGCGTGGCGTACCACATCCTCGGACCGGTGGCTGACGCCAACATCGAAGTGGACATGATCATACAGAACCAGTCGGTCGAAGGTAAAACCGACTTCACGTTCACTGTCTCGCGCAACGACTACCAGCGCGCCATCGACGTGCTCAACGGCACCCGCGAAGAACTGGGTGCCGCCAGCGTGACCGGCGACGCCAAGGTGTCGAAAATTTCCGTGGTAGGCGTAGGCATGCGTTCACACGTGGGCGTGGCCTCGCAGATGTTCCGCACGCTGTCGGAAGAGGGCATCAATATCATGATGATCTCGACGTCGGAAATCAAAATCTCGGTGCTGATCGACGAGAAATACATGGAACTGGCCGTGCGCGCGCTGCATAAAGCGTTCGAACTGGAAAAAGCATAATTTTTTTAAAAAAACCGTTGTGTTGCCTTGACCGAAACGGTCCTGGTCTATACTATGACGGTCGTCTGCTGCAGCGTAGTTTGGTGAAGCAGACATAGTTGAGTGATCGACTAGGAGACGTGGCCGAGTGGCCGAAGGCACATCCCTGCTAAGGATGCATACGGCTTATACCTGTATCGTGGGTTCGAATCCCACCGTCTCCGCCAGAACCTTAAAAACCCGCTTCGGCGGGTTTTTTCATTTCTGCCTTTCTCACCAGCCTGGGTCTCGCCAAACTGCGCAGCCCGGGCTACTACGGCGACGGCGGCGGCCTGGCGACTACGCCAAATACGATGGGCATTGTGTGTAATAATTACGAATATCAACAAATCGTTTAGCGTCTGACGCTGCAGTCGACACGTCTGGGGATTTTCAAATATCAACAATGCCGACTTTAACAATGCACACTTCCCCACTAACCGTCAGCGAACTGCCTATTGAACTCGACCGGGATTTGTTTCTCAGGACGCTCATTCGCGAATTGTCAGGCACCTTGCAGGATGTCGTGGGCCTTGAGGAGGCGTCCGGTTTCGTCAGCGCGGTGGGTCAGCGGATTGGCGACCATATCAACCTCAGCTACCGGTCGGCACTGAATGTTCATGTGCTCTCCAAGCAGCAGGTCGCTGAGGTGCTGGTAGATCTGAAGCGCCGAATTCAGGGCGACTTTTTTATTTTGGAACAGACCGACGAAAAGATTGTATTTGGCAATCATGTCTGTCCATTCGCCGAAAAAGTGATCGGCCGCCCGTCGATGTGCATGATGACCTCCAATGTGTTCGGTACCATCGCAGCGGAAAACCTCGGTTACGCAAAAGTGTCGTTGGAACAGACGATTGCGCAGGGCGCGGCCGGATGTCGCGTGGTCGTTTATCTCAAGCCACAACCGGCTGCAGACCAGGCAGAGGGGCGTGAGTATTTTTCCGGCTAACCCACCCCCGCCCCCGC
>NZ_LROM01000121.1 GCF_001758785.1 Duganella phyllosphaerae | reverse complement strand
GGTGGCGCTCACTGCCGACGTGATGGCGGCGGACCGGGCGCGCTACCTGGCCGCGGGCTTCGACGACTGCCTGGCCAAGCCCATCGACCGCGCCGCCTTCAGTCGCGTGGTGGCGCAGCATTTGCCCAAGCCGGCGCTGGCCGGACATTTTTCGAACCTGCCGGGGTTTGCGGCGCTGGTGCGGACTTTTCGGAACGGCATCGCCGAACGGGTGTCAAAAATCGCTGCCGCACTGGCGCACGACGACCTGGCAGCGGCCATTCACGAGGCCCATTCGATCAAGGGGTCGGCAGCCACGTTCGGCTGCCCCGAAACCGGGGAGCGCGCGCAAGTGCTGGAAGCGGCCTGCCGCGGTGGCGACCGAGCAGGTGCTGCGGCCGCGCTGGCCGCGCTCGAGCAGGCCAGCATACGCGAGGCCGCCGGCCCCTGACGGTCAGGGCCGGGTGGCGCTGTCGTCGGTGTCGCCGCCGGCTGTCGCCAGGGGGAGGGTGCGCCGCGGCGGCAGTTGTATCATCGCCAGCGCCGTGTACAACGGTGGACTGAGCACGCGCGAGACGGTGCTGGCGATCACCGCGCACGCCATCAGGCTCAGTACCATGCCGTGGCCATCGACCATTTCCATCACGATGATGAAGGCGGTGAGCGGCGCCTGCGTGGCGGCGGCCAGGAAACCCACCATGCCCAGCGCGATCACGGCCGGCGCGTACGGGTAGTTGGTCAGCCAGGCGACGTCGTGGCCCAGCGCGGCGCCGATCGACAGCGACGGCGCGAAGATCCCGGCCGGCACGCCCGACCAGGCAGTGAGCCAGGTGGCGATGAACTTGAACAGCGCAAAGCCGCCCGGCACGTGGCCGTTGCTGTCGAGCAGGGCGCGGGTGGCCTCGTTGCCGCTGCCGTACGTAGCGCCGCCGGTCACCGCGCCGATTACGGCCACTGCCAGGCCGCAGCCGACGGCAAAGCGCACCGGGTAGCGCTGGCGCCAGCGGCTGGGCGCATCGGGCGAGGTGCCGCGCAGGGACGCGAGCAGCAGCCGGGCGAACAGGCCGCCGGCCAGGCCGGTCACGAGCGTCACCAGCAGGCCCGGTCCCACCAGCGCCAGGCCGATCGGGCCCGGATGAATCACGCCGAAATGGGTGCCGTTGCCGTACACCGAGACCGCGATCAGGCCGGCCAGCACGATGCCGGAGACGATCAGGCCGCTGTTGCGCTGCTCGGGAGTGCGCGAAAGTTCTTCGATGGCGAACATCACGCCGGCCAGCGGCGTGTTGAACGCTGCCGCGATCCCGGCAGCGCCGCCGGCCACCAGCAGCGAATGGGCGCTGACGCCGCTGCCGCGCGGCAGCCAGCGGCGCGCGGTCAGCATCACGCCGGCGGCGATCTGCACCGACGGTCCTTCGCGGCCCAGCGACAGGCCGCCCAGCAGGCCGGCCGAAGTCAGGCCGATCTTGGCCAGGCTCAGTCGCAGCGACACCAGCAGCGGCCGGCGGCCGCCCGACAGCGCCGGGTCGAGCGCGGCCATCACCTGTGGAATGCCGGAGCCGCCGGCGCCGCGCGCAAAGCGTCGCGTGGTCCAGACGATGGCGCCGCACAGCAGCGGCGTCCAGAGCAGCGGCAACCACCAGCCCACGCTGGCGATGCCCTTGAACAGCCCCAGCGCCTGTTCTGCCAGCCAGGTAAAGCCGACCACCACCAGGCCGGCGACGGCCGCCGCGCCCACCACCACGGTGCGGGTGATCCATACCTCCGGCGACGCGAACTCGCGGCGAAAGGCGGTGCGCATGTCGTGCGGGTTTTTGTCTGGCGGGTGCATGGGAAAGGAGGTTCGGGAAAGAAGCCTGTCATTATATTCCTATGCAGGAAACTGTACCGTACGTCAGCCAAAGTGCGGTTCTGTTATCATGAGCATGGGTGTACACACATGTCGTGTGGCAGGGAATGCGTCAGGTCGGGCCGCCGCGCGGCACGTTATCGTCTATAGCGCCTATGAATATCATCCCCAAGCCCATTTCCAATACCTTCAATCGTTTCGTCGAATCGGAAAAAGCCGGCGGCATCCTGCTGATCGTCTGCACCATCGTCTCCCTGCTGCTGGCCAACTCCCCGGTGGCTGCGCCGTATCTGCAATTCTGGCACCTGCCGCTGGCCGGCCTGTCGGTCGAGCTGTGGATCAACGACGCCCTGATGGCGATCTTTTTCCTGCTGATCGGCCTGGAACTGCAGCGCGAAATCCAGAGCGGCGAGCTATCGACGATCCGCAGCGCGCTGCTGCCGATGGTGGCTGCCGTCGGCGGCATCGCCGTGCCCGCGCTGATCCACTTTGCCCTCAATGGCGGCACGCCCAGCCAGGCCGGTATGGGTATCCCGATGGCCACCGACATCGCTTTTGCGCTGGCGGTGCTGATGCTGCTCGGCAGCGCAGTACCCACCTCGTTGAAGGTGTTCCTCACCGCGCTGGCGGTGATGGACGACCTGGGCGCCATCATCGTCATCGCCGTGTTCTACACGTCCGCGCTGGCGCCGTGGTACCTGCTCGGCGCGCTGCTGGTGTTTGCCGCGCTGTTCGTTATGAACCGGGTGCTGCGCGTGCGCGCGCTGTCGCCATACCTGGTCGGCGGCGCCGTGATGTGGTTCTTCATGCTCAAGTCCGGCGTGCACGCCACCATCGCCGGTGTGCTGCTGGCGTTCGCCATTCCCTATTCGACCAAGGACGAGGACCAGGAGTCGCCGTCGCACCGGCTCGAGCACTTCCTGCACACGCCGGTGGCGTTTATCATCCTGCCGATTTTCGCGCTGGCCAATACCGGCATCGTCATCGGCGCCGGCTGGATGCAGGAACTCGCTTCCCATAACAGCCTGGGCATCCTGGCCGGGCTGGTGCTGGGCAAGCCGCTGGGCATCACGATCGCCTGCCTGCTGGCAGTGACCGTGGGCCTGTGCACGCTGCCGTCGGACCTGAAATGGCGCCACGTGATTGGCGCCGGCATGCTGGGCGGGATCGGCTTTACCATGTCGATTTTTATTACCAACCTGGCCTTCGCCACCGACCCGGCGCTGATCAACGCCTCCAAGATGGCGATTTTGCTGGCCTCCCTGGCCGCCGGCGTGGCGGGCTTCATCTGGCTCAAGCTGTTTGGCAAGCCGGCCAACGCGCAATGACGGGCGGCTGGTTCGACACCCTGCGCCAGCTGAACCTGGCGTGGTTCTCGCTCATGAATGCGGAGGCCGGCCTCGATGGCTGGCAACTGGCCGGCGCGCTGTTCGCGGCCGAGCGGGTGATCCTGCTGGCGCCTGCGGCGCTGGTGGTGCTGTGGCTGTCCGGCCGGCGCGGTGCGCGCCACGCGGCCGTGGAGGCTGCGCTGGCGGTGCTGTGCGGCTTGAGCATCAGCGGCGCTATCGGGGCACTGTGGTTCCATGGCCGACCGTTCGCAGTCGGCATCGGCGAGTGCTTCCTTGACCATGCGCCCACCAGTTCCTTCCCCAGCAACCACGGCACCATCATGCTGGTGTCGGCCCTGATGCTGGCCACCAGCGCGGCGCCGCTGGCCCGGCGCTGGGGACTGGTGCTGTTGCCGCTGGCGGTGCTGGTGGCGTGGTCGCGGGTGTTCGTGGGCGTGCACTGGCCGCTGGACATGCTGGGCGCTGCAGTGCTGGCGCTGGCGCTGGTGGCCGTGTTCCGGTTGCACCGCCTCGGCGCAATGAGTGCGGTCGTTACCGGATGGGGCGTGGCGGTCTACCGCCGTTTGCTCGCGCCGCTGATTGATCGGGGATGGTTGAGACCGTAGTTTGGTTTTTTGGTGGATAATACAAATGTTGCCATTTGCGCCAGCGGATTCCACGCGACGCCAACGACACCTATCCAGCGTAGCGCCGGATATTGATTCTAACAATTGCGGTCGCGGACTTGTGCCGACGGCCCGCATTTCTAAAGAGACTGCCAACGACATGAATATTTCCATCAGACCCGCAACGACGATCCTGCTCTCCACCCTGGTCGGCCTGTCCGCCTGCAGCCAGATGCCGGCCGGCGACAAGGCTGCTTCAGTCTCCGCCTCGCGCGCATCGTTCGGCACCTTGTCGAACGGCGCCAAGGTCGAAGCGGTCACCCTGAAAAACGCCGCCGGCATGTCGGCCACGCTGATTTCATACGGCGCCACCGTGCAGAGCCTGCGCTTCCCCGACAAGCAGGGCAACGCCGCCGACCTGGTGGTCGGCTACGACAACCTGGTCGGCTACGAAACCACCCCCGGCTTTACCAACGTGACGGTGGGCCGCTACGCCAACCGCATTGCCAAGGGCACCTTCGCACTCGATGGCAAAGCGTATCCGCTGTCGCTGAGCGAGCCGCCGAACACCCTGCACGGTGGGACCATCGGCTGGGACAAGCGCAACTGGGTCGTCAAATCGGTGGACCAGACTGCCGACAAGGCGTCGGTTACCTTTACCCTCACTTCGCCGGACGGCGACCAGGGCTTCCCCGGCACCGTGGTGGCCGACGTCACCTACGAGCTCAATAACAACAACGACCTGACCATCCGCTACGGCGCCACCACCGACAAGCCCACGGTCGTCAACCTGACGTACCACAGCATGATCAACCTGTCGGGCATTCCGGCTTCGCGCCTGGCCACCGACGCCGATCTGACCATCGAATCGGACGCCATCCTGCCGGTCGATAAAACCCTGATCCCGACCGGCACCCCGCTGCCGGTAGCCGGCACGCCGTTCGATTTCCGCAAGCCGGCCAACGTGACCGAGCGCGCCCGTGCCGAGCATCCGCAGCTGGCGCTGGCCAACGGCGGCATCGACCACAACTACGTTCTGCGCGGCGGCAAAACCGCCACGCCAAAACCGGCTGTCACGCTGGAAGACCGCCAGTCCGGCCGCGGCCTGAAAATCGCCACGACCGAACCGGGCATGCAGGTCTACACCGGCAACTTCCTCAAGGGTGAAATCGTGGGCAAGGGCGGCCAGCGCCTGACCAAGTACCAGTCGATCAGCTTCGAGGCGCAGGGTTACCCTGATGCGCCTAACCAGCCGGCGTTCCCGTCCACGCGCCTCGATCCGGGCCAGAACTATGCCCAGACCACGGTGTTCCACTTCTACCTGCTGAAGTAAGCCACGCTGTAAGCCACTACTGCGGCGCCACGTAGTTCGATTCAGTGGCCGGCGGCGGCGCCGCAGGTGATAACAGCTTGCCGGTGTCGGTGTCGTAGCGGAAGGTCTCCACGATCTGCCCGGTCGCCACGCGCAGGATGCCGCCCTCCAGGTCGTCGGTGACGTCGATGCTCACCGGCGCCTGTCGCGCGCACGCGACGACGGCGCCGGTCTCGAATCCTTTGCCGGCCTGCGCCGGCTTGATCAGGCAAGGCGCCTCCCCGACCGCCACTCTGCCCAGCTCCAGCCACCCCTCGGGCGTGATGCGGTGCCGGTAGATCGGCCGTCCCCGCACATCCATGGTCGTAAACGTTTCGCCACGGCGGTAGGTGCGTGCCGGACCATTGATACTTTTTACCCCCACCACGTTGTGCGTGAGCAGGCCTTGCCCGTCAATGTAATAGTGACCGATCTGGGTGCCGGCGTTGAGCGGCCAGCGCAGGTGCATATGCATGTGCGGCGGGGCGTCGGTGTGGCCGTGCGGGTAGTTGGTGTCGAAACCCATCACCTGGATCGCGCCCAGCTTTTCCTGCGCCACGAACTCGCCCAGGCCCGTGCGCCGTATCACTTCGCGCTGGGCGAACTGCAGGTTGTCGGCCGCACGTCGTTGCCGGGCGGGGAAGGCGCCCTGCGCATAGGCGCCGGCGCGGCGCGCGATGTCGGCATGTTCGAAGCGCAGCACCATGCCAGGTTCGACGATGTGGGTGGCAAATTCCCCTGCCGTGACGGCGTCGCTGGCGACTGGCGGCATTGCCACCGTGACGATGTTGCCGTCGGCCGAAAATGGCAGGTCGCCGCTTTCGAGCACCACGCGCTTGACGGCGCCGGGAGCGGCGCGGAAGCGCAGCGCCAACGTGCGCCGCGCAGGCAGCGCCAGGGCCACCAGGGTTTCGCGGCAGTTGTCACGGGCCAGGGCAGGGTCGTTCAGCACCGTGCAGGCCGCGCAGCTGTCGGCCAGCAGCGCAACCGGCGCCATGTTGTCGTCATCCGGTGGCTTGACGAATTTGAGCACTACCGTGACGCGGTCCGACGGAATAGTGGGATCGGCTTGCGCGTCATCGGCCCACGCCGGCGCCGTGCCAGCGACCAGCGCGCCGGCCAGCAGTGCGGTCGGCAGCTGCCACACGAGGGGCAGGCGCAAGGGGGCTAACCGGCGCGCCATCACAGGTCCGCCTCGTAGGTCAAACCGACAAACACCGTGCGGCCCACCGGGAAATAGTTATTGAGCAGTTCGCGGTTGGCGCCCTGGCGCACCACGAACGGTGCGCGGGTCAGATTCTGGCCCTGCACCACCGCGCGCAGCGAGCGGCTGAACTGGTAGCTGGCCTGCACATCGACCTGGTTGCGCGCCATCGCCACCAGGTCGCGTTCGCTGGTGTCCTGGTCCACCGATTCCAGCGCCTTGCCAATGCGGTTGTACGACAGCCGCACGTCGAGCGGGCCGGCCGCATACGACAACGTGGCGTTGGCGATGAAGTCCGGCTGGTGGATCAATCCGGACGAGCGGCGCGTGGCGGGGCCGCCGTTGGCGATACTGGCGCCGCTCATCGGCTGGTTGAAGAAGCCCTTGAGCCAGGTGATGTTGGTGGAAAAACCCAGCCCGCGCAGCTCGCGCGGCAGAAACATGAAACGGTCGGCGACGTACTGCAGTTCGATGCCGCGCAGGCCGGCCTTGGCGGAGTTGAGCGGCTGCGCGATGGTCACCTGCGAGTAGGTGCGGCCCTGGTAATCGGTGGCCGGTCCTACCGCGCTGGTGGTGAAAATCTCGTTGCGGATGTCCTTGTAAAACGCCGCCGCAGAAACGACGCCGCCGCGCGGCAGATACCATTCGTAGGCCACATCGTAGTTCCACGCTTCGCGCGGCGCCAGCGCCGGGTTGCCCTGGTTGACGGTCAGGCTGCCATCGGTGCCGACCGCGAAGGTCCGGCGCGCGGCGTACTGGGCAAAGTCCGGGCGGCCAATGGTCTTGCTGACGCCGCCCTTGAGGCGCATGTCGGCGCTTAGCTGGTACGTGACCAGTACCGATGGCAGCAGGAAGCGGTAGTCGCCGTTGCGGCTCGATGGCGTGTAGGCAGTGCTGCCGGCTGCGGTAGGCGCCTGGTAGCCGTCCACTTTCACATCGGTGCGGTCTTCGCGCGCGCCGGCCAGCAGCATCCAGCGCTCGCTTTGATAGATGCCTTGCGCGTAGGCCGCTTTCACTTTTTCGGTGTCGCGGTAGTCGTCGCCGAAATTGTTGGCCAGCTGGTTGGTGGCGATGAACGACGATGCGTAGGTATTGGTCAGCTGCGCCGCGCGCTGGCGGTCGGGCAGCAGGTAGCCGGCCTGCGGGGTTTCGTAGGTGGGGAAGCTCGACGGAATCAATACATTGGCCAGCGAGCCGATGGCTTGCTGGGCTGCAGCGTCGCGGGGCACCAGTTCCTGGTAGCGCACGTCCCAGGCCTGCCTGGTCTTCGTGAGGTTGACGCCCAGGTTGAAGCCGAAGCCGCGATCGCCGGGTTTGAAATTGTGCTTGTAGTCGGCGCGCACGAAATCGACGTTGTTATCGAGGTCGCGGTTGATGTCGCGCCAGTACAGGCCCTTGTAGCTGGCCGGGTTGGTGGCGGTTTGCGGATTGTCGAAGGCCAGGCGCGGCGCGCCGCCGGCCAAGGTGTACGAATACGCCAGCGCCGGGAGATACTGGGCGGTGGTGGTGCCGGCCCTGGGGTTGGTGGTGTACTTGATCATCTGGCGGTACTCGCGGTAGGTCGCCTTCGATGATGACGCGGTCACGCCGATGTCGGCATCGGCGCCGGCCTCGAACAGGCCATCCACCGTAAACAGGTTGGTGCGGCGCTTGACCGGCTGGTAGGTGAACCCCTGCTGGACGTCGCCCAGTGCGAAGCGCCCGCCGGTGGCGGTGGGCCCTACTGGCGCACCGGGGCTGGTCAGGGTTTCGTAGCGGGTTTCGGTGTCCTTGTCGGCATAGTGGCCCGCAAAAGCCGAGACGTGGCTGCGTGCGCCGAACCGGTATTCGAGCTTGGTATTGAGGCTGGGGCGTTCGCGCAGGTTGTCGAACGCGTAGTCCTGGTTGCGTACCGGCGCCTGCTGGCCGGTGGCAGACAGGTTGCCAAACGGCGTGCGGGCGCCGCTGGCGGTGTAATACGTCCAGCCGGCGCCGGCGGTGTCGCCGGGCAGTTCCGAAAAGGCGCTCGAGGGCAGTCGTTGCAGTTCGCCCGAGACCACGATGCCGAACTGGCGGCGGTCGCCGAAGATGGCGGCGCCGGTGGCGTCGGCGCGGCCCGAGTTCTTTTTGTCGGACAGGAATTTTCCGGCGCTGGAATTGCGTCCGGCAAAGGCGTTGGCGACAAAAAAACGGTCCTGGTCGCGCGCAAACGCACTGCGGCTCACCAGGTTGACCTGGCCGCCCAGTGCATGCGGATCGTATTCGGCGGTGACGGTCTTGATGGCCTGGATTTGCGATACCAGTCCCGCCGGCAGCATCTCCAGCCGCGCGCCCCGGTACGTCTGGTCGGCCGACGCGATCGGCACGCCATCGACGGTGACCAGGTTGTAGCGGCTGTCCAGGCCGCGGATGGTGGCGCGCTGGTAGATGTCGCGGTTCTTGGTGGCGTCGCCGCCGCCTACCACCGACAGGCCCGGAATCCGGCGCGCCGCTTCCACGATATTGAAGTCGGGCAGTTGGCCGATGTCGTCCTGGCTGACCGCGTCCACGATCTGGCGCGTAGCCTTCTTGGTCTGCACGGTGGCGTGTTCGGCGGCGCGCAGGCCGCTGACGACCACTTTTTGCACTTCGGTTCCCGGTTCAGGTTCCGGCTCCGGTTGTTGTGCACGGGCGGGCAGGGTCATCAGGACCGCCGCCGCCAGCGGCAGCAATGGGAGGGAAGTAAGACTGTTTTTGATACGCATATGACTGCTCCAGGGAGGCTGATTCGATAAGGTCCGGTTGCCGTTCCGGTAGGTGAGGATCGGAGAAAATGGTAGCAACGATGGACCGGCCCCGAAGGCCTTTAACAGTCAGGTTTAACGGTGAAAAGCCACGGCTATTTGATGCGCACGCCGATGACCTGGACGTCGGTGGTGCCGGACGCCCGCAGCGCGCATTGCAGCAGGATCTCGAACGGCCGCACGCTGCCGTCGGGCCGCACGGCCCCGGCCAAAACAGCGCGCAAGCGCTCGCGGTTGAGCAGGAAATCCATGGCCGCCTCGGTGCCGACCGACGAGGTGCCGCCGATCATCAGCACGTGGCCATTGCCGCTCAGGTTGGGGGTGTAGGCCAGCACGGCAAAGCCGTGTTTTTCGCGCTCGGCGCCGGAAAATTCGTACAGCGCGCGCTCGCCGCTGGTCGGGGTGTCGTTGCGCACCAGGATTTTGTCGTTGGGGATGTCGAGGTCGATGTGGTAGTTCAGGCGGTCGCGAAACAGCGATACCCACGGGTTGGCGTCGGCGGTGCCCACCAGTACCGCGCTGGACTGCTTGAGTTCATTGAGTTGCAGGTCGCGCGCGTAGCGCACCCGCAGGCCGTGCGGCGCGTTCGCTGCCAGCTTGCCCAGCTCCACCGCCAGCGTCACCGAGATCACGCCCGTGTAGCGGCGCCAATAGAAAGGTGGCGGCGCCGGGCCATGGGCGTTGTTTGCAGCGGCGTCGAAGCGCTTGGCGATGTAATCGTCGAGCAACACCTGGCGGCCGATGGCTTTCTGGTGCATCACCAGTTCCGAGTCGGCGGGGACGAACAGCGTTTCGTGGCCGGCAAACAGCAGCGACTTCCAGAATGCGTCCACCGGGTCGGCAGGTTTTTCCGGCGCGGCAAGCGCGCCGACGATCACGGCCAGCAGCAGGGCGGCAAAGGCGCCGAACAGGGTGCGGTATCGATGGGCGGTGATCAGGTTGCGCCAGCGTTTGGGGGCGGCCGCCAACACCGGCGGTGCTGTGGCTGACGTATCGGCAGGATCGAGCACGAAGGGCGCCGGCGTGGGCGTAACGGTATTGGCGACAAACACCGGGCTGTAAGAGCCGCGCGGAATGGCGATGCGCACCGGGTCGCTCAAACCTTCGCTCTCGTAATATTTTGCCAGGCGCTTTCTCAACATCGCCGCCGTGGTGCGCACGATGGTGTCCTCGGCCGGTATGTAGTTGTCGGGCCGGCCGAAGACGTGGATGCCGATGTGCTGCTCCGTCAGCCGCACGCCTTTTTGCGTGAGCACCGCCTCGCACACATAAGCCAGAAACGCCGACAGCCGTTCGCTACGGGCGAATTCGGCGCTTGCCAGTACTTTGTCCAATGCCACGCGTTCGGCCGGCGGCGCTTCCGGTTCCAGGTCCATCGGGACAGGATAGCAAACCGGTATGACCGGCACGTGACAGGCGCGCCCTCAGCGCGCCATGGTGTAACCGTGGTCGCGCCGGTAAATCTGCACTTCGTGCGCATACAGGAAGAACGACTGGTCCGGCCGGTAGAACGCGGTGGCCGGATCGGCGTTGATCGCCAGCAGTGCGCGCTCGTAGGCGCGGAAGGCGCCCACGGTGGCGGCGTTGTCGAACCACAGGCTGCCCACGCCCTCGTAGATCGGCGCGTCCTTGCCGCCGAAGTATGCCAGCATGGGATTGAACTGCGGTAGCTGGCGGTTGTGCACGCAGCGGCGTATGGCCGCCGCGGCGTCCGGCGCGTGTTTCAAGGCCAGCGCATGCGCCGCCTCCCAGCGCGCAAAGAACTCGGGCAGTGTCAGTCCTTCAGCCGCGCGCAGGTAGTGCAGCACCTTGGCGCCGTAACCGTAACCATGGCCGGGGTGGGTGACCGGTTGCTCGGCCTCCTCCGCCACCAGGCTCAATGCCACGCTGGTGTCGCTGAAATTGCGCGCATCCGGCCCCACGCGGGTGCGCACGTGTTCGTGGGCGAACGTGGCCTGCAAATCTTCGGCGCTATTCCAGTACAGTTCCGTCACCGAGTCGCGCGCCACCGTCAGCGTGTGCGCCGCTTGCGCGGTGGTGCCGAAGGCGGCGTCGAACACGTGGTTCTGCACATACGCTGCCAGCGCCACCGGGTTCTCGTTGCTGATCGCCGCGTGCACGTGCTGCACGTAGGCGAGGTATTCGGCGTGTGTCATGCCGGGGCGCCGGCATACGGCTGCCATCATCTTGATCATGGTGTGTCCTTTCAGATTGGGTCCAGGCCGTCCCAGCACAGGTATTTGATTTCGAGGAACTCCTCGATGCCGTATTGCGAGCCCTCGCGTCCCAGGCCGCTTTGCTTGATGCCGCCGAACGGCGCCACCTCGTTCGAGATCAGGCCGCAGTTGATGCCGACCATGCCCGATTCGATGGCCGCACCCACGCGCCAGATGCGCGCCGCATCGCGGCTGTACAGGTAGGCCGCCAGGCCGAACTCGGTGTCATTGGCCAGCGCCAGGACCTCTTCTTCGGTGTGGAAGCGGAACAGCGGCGCGACCGGGCCGAAGGTTTCTTCACGCGCCACCTGCATCGACGGCTGTACGTCCACCAGCACGGTCGGCTCGAAGAAGCAGCCGCCCAGCGCGTGGCGGCGGCCGCCGACTGCCACCTTAGCACCGCCAGCAACCGCGTCGGTGATATGTTCTTCCACCTTGGCCAGCGCGCCGGCGTCGATCAGCGGACCTTGCTGGACGCCGTCTTCCAGGCCATTGCCCACTTTCAGTTCCGCCACCCGTGCGGACAACCGGGCGGCAAAGGCGTCGTAGATCGCATCCTGCACATAGATGCGGTTGGCGCTGATGCACGCTTGCCCGGTATTGCGGAACTTGGAGGCGAGTACGCCCTCGACGGCGGTTTCCAGGTCGGCATCGTCGAACACCAGCACCGGCGCATTGCCGCCCAACTCCATCGAACACTTCTTGATGGTGGCGGCTGCCTGCTGCAGCAACACCCGACCTACTTCGGTCGAACCGGTAAAGGTGAGCTTGCGCACCAGCGGGTGGCCGGTCAGCTCGACGCCCAGCAGGCGCGTGTCGTTACCGGTCAGGACGCTGAACAGGCCGGAGGGCACACCGGCGCGCAGCGCCAGTTCGGCCAGGGCCAGCGCGGTCATCGGGGTCTGGCTGGCGGGTTTGACGACCATGGCGCAACCGGCGGCCAGCGCGGGTCCGGCCTTGCGGGTAATCATCGCCGCTGGAAAATTCCACGGCGTGATGGCCGCGCACACGCCGATCGGCTGCTTGAGCACGACGATGCGCTGGGTATCCTTTGGCGCCGGAATGACGTCGCCGCGCACGCGCTTGGCCTCTTCGGAAAACCACTGCAGGAACGAGGCCGCGTAATCGATCTCGCCGCGCGCCTCGGCCAGCGGCTTGCCTTGCTCGAGCGTGATCAACAGCGCCAGGTCGTCGCGGTTCTCCTGCACCAGCGTGTACCAGCGGTGCAGCACTTCGGCGCGGTGTCTTGCCGTGGTCTTGCGCCAGGCCAGGAAGGCCACGTGCGCCACCTCGATGGCCTGGCGCGCTTCGGCCTGCTGGCAGCGCGGCAGCTCCACCAGCACGGCGCCGGTGGCCGGGTTGCGCAGTGCGTAGCTGCCGTGCGGCGTGTGCGCCAGCCATTCGCCGCCCACGTACGCAGCCTCGCGCCACAGGGTAGGGTCTTTCAATAGATGTTTCATGCGCTCTCCTTAGCGTGGATGGCGGCCGGTGAAGAATGCTTCGTCGGCGTCGGCTGTGGGATTCAGGCCCGAGGCTTCCTGGCCGCGCCGCAGCGCCACCATGTCGCGCGCATACACGCGCGCAGTCGGATGGCGCAGCGGGCCGCCGTTGTAACCCTGCAGCCAGCCTTCGTACTTCCACATCATGCGGTTGATCAGGCCATTGCCCGCCTGCGGCACGCTGCCAAAGGCCTTGCGTGCCGCGTCGAGCTGGTAAAAGATCGCGGTCGCTTCGGCACAGCGGCCTTCCTGGATCAGGCGGTACACCCGGGGCAGCATCGGGCCGTAGAACGCCGAATAATTGGTGCCGCAGAACGGGATCGGCATCAGCTGCGCCAGCGGCACGTATTCATGCTCCATCGGCGACGAGATCACCACTTCCTTGTGGAACGCGCGGTGCACCTCGATGGCGGCCATGATGTGCGGCGCGCCGCCTTCGGCCTTGATGGCGGCCACGTTGGGGCAGTCGTCGATCAGGCGGCGCAGCAGCGGCAGCGACATGTCCGACGGATCGAGGCGGCCAAAGCCCCAGGTGGGAATCGGGAACAGCATCACCGCAAGATTGGTGGCGTCGCACAGGGCCTTGGTGTAAGTGTAGACATCGTCCATCGACTTCGGATAGAAGTACGGTGGATAGCCGAGCAGCACCAGTTCAGCGCCCGCGTCCTCGGCCCGCTTCAGTGCTTCGAGGTTGTCCTCCAGGGTATTGAACACGGCATGGTGGACGATGAAGATGCGGCCGGCCGCCTGGTCCACGGCCACCCGCACGAACTGCTCGTATTCGGCCATGGTGATCGCCACTTCCGAGCAGGTGAGCGTACCCACGAAGCCATGGGCGATGGTGGTTTCCACGTCGTGGCGCGCAGCCGCTTCGTTGAGGTGTTTGAAATCAGACGTCATGGTCGGAATGATGACGTTGGCGACGCCTTGCAGGCGTTCGCGCGCCCAGTCGCGGGCTTCCTTCTTGGTATATGCGGCCATGGCTGGCTCCTTGTCTGTTTGTGGGTTGATGGAGATTATTTGGATACCGGCGCGATGCTCACTGCCAGCGGTGTACCGATACCGCGCTCGCGGGCCAGGCCAAGCAGCATCTCGGCGATCACCACGTCCTGCAGGGCCGAGCCGACCGATTTGTAGACCACGATGTCACGCTCGCTGCGGCGCGCCGTGACGGTGCCGGCAGCCAGCGCCGCCAGCGACACCAGCTTGTCGGCCAGCTGCACGCCGGCGCGGGTGGCGGCGATGGCGTCGCCGGTATCGTGCGCCACTTCGGCGGGCATGTCGGCCACGATGCAGGCGGCACGGTCCAAAGTATCTTCGTCCACCTCGCGCTGCTCGGGCAGGGTGGAACCGAGCGACACCACGGTGCAGCCGGGCGCCAGCCAGGCGCCGTGCAGCGTGGGCGATTCGTCGCGGCTGCGGGCCGCGCAAATGACCACGTCCGCCTCCTGCACCGCAACTTCGGCGGACGACACTGCCGCGATGTCGAGCTGCGGGCGGAAGCTGTCGGCGAAACGCTCGCGACTGGCCTGGCTGGGGCTGAATACTTTCACGCTGGCGAGTCTGCGCACCGTGCGCAGGCAGTCGAGCGCGCCGCGCGCCTCGAAGCCGGAGCCGATCACCGCCACCTGCAACGGGCGCAGGGGCGCCAGCAGGTCGATCGCCAGCGTGGCCGTGGCGGC
This sequence comes from Duganella phyllosphaerae, assembly GCF_001758785.1. Classification (GTDB taxonomy): domain Bacteria; phylum Pseudomonadota; class Gammaproteobacteria; order Burkholderiales; family Burkholderiaceae_D; genus Rugamonas; species Rugamonas phyllosphaerae. The sequence goes on along the minus strand of NZ_LROM01000121.1, from coordinate 1,490 downwards.
CGTGCGCAGGCCTGTCACTCGGTTGCCGTCGATGAGCGCGGTCAGCGCGGTGGTGTCCTGGTCGAACAGCGAGATCAGGTAGCTGGCGCGGCGCGCACGGGTGGACGCGGCAATCAGCTTGCAGCCCAGGTGGCCGCCCGAGGGCGACACTGCCGTCAGGCTGCGCAGCCAGGTGCCGTCGCCGCGCGCCATCGATCGTGGCGGCACCATGGCGTCGGATACGTGCCGCGCATAGGCGTCGGCCAGCGCAGCCACGGCGGCAGTCCAGTCGGACAGAACGGCGACATCGTCGTCGGACAGGAACAGGGTAGGGGGAATGGCGGGACTGGCGGGTGTTGACATGGCGGGCTCCTGGGGTTGGTGCTTTCCACTATAGGATTGCGCCAGCCGCGCTGTAACCACCGGAATGTGAAAGCAGTTATGCGCCATATCGATGGCTGGCGCTTCGGCTACAGGCCTTCGGCCATTGTGCAGATCAGGCGCTGGACTGCGCGCGTGGCGCGCGTATGCGGGCGGCGCGGCGAGACGGCCAGCACCACGAAGCGCTCGAGCATGGGGGAAACGATGCGCGCCGCTGCCAGGCGCAGGTCCTGGCCAGGCGGTGGTGCTGCGGCAATGGCGTAGCCGCCGCCGGCGGCTGCCACCTCGTATTGCAGGCGCACGGAATCGACTTCCACTGCCACGCCGAGCCGCAGCGCGTGTTCGGCGCCCAGCCGGTCGAGCCTTGCGCGCAGCAGGTGCGGGCGGCCCGGCACCACCAGCGGCAGGCCGTCGAGTGCGGCGAATGGCAGCTCGCCGGCTTGTAAAAGCGGGTCGCCGGCCGGACCCACCATGTGCAGTGGCAGGCGCGCCAGCAAGGCTTCGTCGCCGGCGAGTACTGTTTCTTCACGCAGCACGATGGCCATGTCGAGCCGCCCTTCGCGCAGGTGCTCGTCGAGCTGGGCGCTGGCGCCTTCCGACAGGTGCAGCCGCACGCCGGGCATTTGTGCGCGCACTGCCGCAAACAACGGCCCGGCATAACGGGCCACTGCTGTCGGCAGCAGTCCCACCACCACCTCGCCCACGGGTTGGCCGCGCATGCTGCGGATATCGTCGGCCAGCCGCTCGGCGCCGGCGGCCAGTTCGGCAATGCGTGGCAGCAGCTGCTCGCCCACTTCAGTCAGTACTACGCCGCGCCCGGTGCGCCGGAACAGCCGCTCGCCGCATTGCTGCTCGAGCTGTGCGATGTGGCGGCTGACCATCGACTGCGGCATGTCCAGCGCGGCGGCGGTTTTACTGAGGCTGCCCAGTGCCACCACGCGCAGGAACACCAGCCAGCGCAGTTCAATGATGGCGGGGCTGGCTGCGTGCCCCGGCGGCGGATGGCCGGATCGCAGCGGCACATCGACCGCCTGCGCCGATGCTGGCGTGTTTGGCCGCTGGTCCACGGTCAGATCCGGTCGTCCGCCAGGGCCGCCGCCACCAGGCGATCGGCGTCGCCGTCGTGGCGG
>NZ_LROM01000120.1 GCF_001758785.1 Duganella phyllosphaerae | reverse complement strand
ACAGGCCACTATTTTCATAGCGCCTATTTCATTACTTCTTGTGAACATTTGATATTTTAAGTATCACAGCGACTAGCGCTGTGTGCACTTTCATCAAACGTCCACACTTATCGACTGTTAATTTTTAAAGAACTTTTATTTGGTACTGCGGTACTGCGTTGCCAACAAAGCGTTTTGTCTGTCAGCGAAGAAGCGAGATTATGAAGTGTTTCGTTTATCTCGTCAACTTTCTTTTTCTCGTTTCACCCTGTGTTTGACACAGTGTTCTGCGAGGGACAGAACTATATCGCAGAGTATCCGGGCTGGCAAGAGGGTGGCCGTTATTCTCTGTGATATCGTAGCAACGGTTCACTCTTCCTTATATAAACAAGCATATGCTCATTCCTGCAATTTCCCCTACTGTCGACACTGCACTGTCGGACCAGCTCGACGCCGCCGTTAATAACAAGACCAAGCCGCTCGGCAGCCTGGGGGTGCTGGAATCTCTGGCGAAACAACTGGGCTTGATCCAGAACACGCGCGACATCACCGTGCGTAAGCCAGCCATTCTGGTCTTCGCGGCCGACCACGGCGTAGTGGCGGAAGGCATTTCCGCCTACCCGCAAGACGTCACTTGGCAAATGGTGGAAAACTTCCTGGCTGGCGGCGCCGCCATTAATGTCTTCGCCGAACAAAACAACTGCGCCTTGCAAGTGATCGACGCCGGGGTGAATCACGCCTTCGGTCCGCGCGCCGGCCTGGTTGACCGCAAGCTGGCCAATGGCACTCACAACTTCGCACAGGAGCCGGCCATGAGCCGCGCCACCTGCCAGGCGGCGCTGGCCGCCGGTATGGCGCTGGCGGCCGAACTGGAAGGCAATGTGGTCGGCTTCGGCGAAATGGGCATCGGTAATACCACGGCGGCGGCAGCACTGATGCACAAGCTGACCGGCATCCCGGTAGCGCAGTGCGTGGGCGCCGGCACCGGCCTGTCACCCGAAGGTGTGCTGCACAAGCAGCGCGTGATCGAAGCGGCAGTGGCGCGCCATGGCTCGATCACCGAGCCGCTCGACGTGCTGGCCACGTTCGGCGGACTGGAAATCGCCATGATCGCCGGCGCCATGCTCAAGGCGGCCGAGCTGCGCAAGGTGCTGCTGATCGATGGCTTCATCGTTACCAGTGCGCTGCTGGTGGCCGCGCGCCTGCAACCGGCCATCCTCGATTACTGCGTGTTTGCCCACTGCTCCGACGAACAGGGCCACGAACAAATGCTGGCGGCGCTCGATGCCCGGCCGCTGCTGTCGCTGGGCCTGCGCCTGGGCGAAGGTACCGGTTGCGCCCTGGCGCTGCCGCTGCTGCACGCGGCAGTCAATTTCCTCAACCGCATGGCCACGTTCGAATCGGCCCAGGTCAGCGCCAAGGCCCACTAACCCATGCACCAGCTACGCCTGTTCTTCACCGCCCTGCAGTTCTTTACGCGCTTGCCGATCCCGCGCTGGGTGGGGTTCGACCCGGCGTGGCTGAACCAGGCGTCGCGCTACTTTCCGCTCGTCGGCGTGGTCGTGGCGCTGATCGCCGGCGCCGTGTATGCGGTGGCCTTCAAACTTTTTCCGCCGGCGATCGCCGCCATTCTCTCGACGGCGGCTGGCATCTATGTCACCGGCGCCTTTCACGAAGACGGCTTCGCCGACACCTGCGATGGTTTTGGCGGCGGCATGACGAGCGAGCGGGTGCTCGAGATCATGAAGGACTCGCGCATCGGCGCTTACGGTGCGATCGGCATCTTTTCCCTGCTACTGCTCAAGTGCGCCACGCTGACCATGCTGCCGCCATACGGTGCGATTGCCGCCCTGCTGTTTGCGCATCCGCTGTCGCGCCTGATGGCCACCGGGCTGATCTGGCGCCTCGAGTACGCGCGCGCCGAGGGCAAGGCCAAGCCGCTGGCGCAGAAAATGGCGACGCCGGAATTTGCCATCGCTACCGTCACCGCAGTGGCGCCGGCCCTGGTGCTGATCTGGCTACACTGGCTGTCGTGGACCATGCTGCTGTCGGGCATAGCGTGCGCACTGGCGGCCACCATTTGGCTGGCCCGCAAATTCGTGCGCCGCATCGGCGGCTACACGGGTGACTGCCTGGGCGCGGTGCAGCAGGTGACGGAGGTGATTTTCTACCTGTGCGTGCTGGCCGGCCTGCACACCAGCGGCCAGTTCTTCTAGCACCATGCGGCTGATCCTGATCCGCCATCCACAGCCGGACGTCGCACCCGGCATGTGCTACGGCCGCACCGACCTGGCTGTGGCGCCCGCACAGCTGGAACAGGCGCTTGCCACCCTGCTGCCCGCGATACCCGACGGGATACCGCTGTTTTCCAGCCCTTTGCGACGCTGCGCCGTGCTGGCGGCGCGCCTGGCGTCCGCCCCCATCTTCGATGCCCGCCTGATGGAAATGGATTTTGGCGCCTGGGAGATGCAGGCCTGGGACAGCATTCCCCGCGCAGGCGTGGATGCCTGGACCGCCGACCTGGCCAACTACCGCCCTGGCGACGGCGAGAGCGTGTTGCAGATGGCCGAACGCGTCGCCGCATTTTATGACGACTTGCAGCGCCAGCTCGATGCCAACCATGACGGCGCAGCGATCGTGGTCTGCCACGCCGGCACCATGCGCCTGCTCGCTGCCCGCCACGCCGGCCTGGCGCCGCTGGCGATGGCGCTGCAAGCGGCTGGCACGCCGCACCGGCTGCCGTATGGCGAGGCGCTGATCCTGCCGCACCCCGCGTCAAAGTAAGTCTCCAGGCGACACCACGTATAATGCCCGGGTTTTGGTGCCCGCGCGTCCGTCCGGATGCGCAGTTAAACGGGAAACACGAAGCCCCTTCACAGGGCCAGCGTGTGCTGCCCCCGCAACGGTCAACAAGCGTCGCCGATGGCGACAAACCAGTCCTGACAACCACTGTGCGCTGCATGGGAAGGTGGACTGGCCGCTTGCCAGCCCGGATACCGGCCAAACCTGGTGGAAGCACACACGCCGGCATGCGCCGCCGTGCGCTTCTGTTCAATCTGGCCTGCGGGATGCTGGCCGGTTGCCCTTTACAGAAATAGCAATCATGATCCTTCGCTTTACCCCTCGCGCGGCGCTGCCGTCGTTGGTCCTCGCCCTCGCCACCTCCTGTGCCCACGCCGCACCTGCACCTGCACCTGCACCTGCACCGGCATCGGCATCGGCATCCACCGTGCTGGTCACAGCCACCCGCACGCCGCAAGCACTGGCCGACGTCATCAGCGACAGCACCATCATCGACGCCGAACAGATCGCCCAGGCAGGCGCCGGCTCGATCGTCGATCTGCTCAAGCGCCAGCGCGGCATCGAGGTCACGCGCAACGGTGGCGCCGGCAGCTCGTCGAACGTCTATATCCGCGGCGCCAACAGCAACCAGAGCATCGTGCTGGTTGACGGCGTGCGTATCGGCTCGGCCACCACGGGTGCTGCCAACTGGAGCGCGATTCCGCTCACTGCCATCGACCGCATCGAAATCGTCTACGGCCCATTGAGCTCCTTGTACGGTGCGGACGCCATCGGCGGCGTGATCCAGATTTTCACGCGGAAGGGTCAGGGCGCGCCGGCAGTTACCGGCTTTGCCGGCTACGGCAGCGACAATACGCGCGAGGCCGACGCCACGGTGTCCGGCAGCACCGGCGGTGAGCATAGCTTCAGCTACGCCATCAGCGTCGGCAAGGAAAAGTCGGATGGCTTTTCCACTACCCGCTCCGGCCTGTCCTCGTACAATCCGGACGACGACGGCTACGACAAGGAAAACGTCTCCGGCCAATTCGGCCTGCAGCTGGCCAAGGGTATCGAAGCGGGTGCGCTGTTCCTGCATAGCAGTCTCGATGCGCAGTACGACTCGGGCCTTGCCGCCTACGACACGCGGAGCGAGAACACCATCGACACTGCCAGCGTGTTCGCCAGGGCGCAGCTGCTGCCAGCGTGGCGCAGCCTGTTGCAGTATTCCGAAACCCGCGACAAGGGCGCCAACTACATCAACGCCACCGCAGCCGGCTACACCCGCATTGACACCAAACAGAGCTTCATCACCTGGCAAAACGACGTGACGATCGGCGCCGACACGCTGCAAATGCTGTACGAGCATCGCAAGGAAGAAGTGGACACCAACGGCGCGGCCGCCATGAACCGCGACCGCAATACCAATTCGTTCGCAGCCTCGTACAACGCCCGCCGTGGCGCGCATCTGCTCAGCGCCAGCGCGCGGCGCGACAACTCCGTCTACGGCAACCAGAACACCGGGGCCATCGGCTACGGCTACCAGTTCACCCGCGCGCTGCGCGCCACCGCTAGCTATGGCAGCAGCTTCCGCGCGCCGACCTACAACGAGCTGTATTTCCCGAACTACGGCAACCCGGCCAACCGCCCGGAAAAGGGCCGCAACGCCGAAGTGGGCCTGCGCTACGACGATGGCGTCAATGCGATGAGCGCCGGCTACTACCGCAACCGCCTGACCGACATGCTGGTCAACACCAACCCGTGCCCGTTCGGCGGCGGCTACACCAGCGGCTGCGCCTACAACGTCAACCGCGCCACGCTGGCAGGCATCACGCTGTCGGCCGCCACGCGTGTCATGGGCGTCAACCTGGGCGCCAACGCCGACCTGCAAGACCCGCAAGACGACACCACCGGCAAGCGCCTGATCCGCCGCGCCAAGCGCCATGCCAACGTCACCGCCGATTACGGCACCGGCGCCCTGAAAGCGGGCGTGGAAGTGGAGCTGTCGAGCGCACGCTTCGAAAACGCCGCCAACACCGTGCGCCTGGGCGGCTACGGCCTGGTGAACCTGTACGCCACGTACGCCTTCACCCGCGACTGGTCCGCGCTGGTACGCTGGAATAACATCGGCGATAAACAGTACGACCTGGCCCGCTACTACAATACCCCGGGCGCCAAGTTCTTCGCCGGCCTGCGCTACGGCTACAAGTAACCCCACTTCGGGGTCAGTGCCGACATTCGGACACGATCTCTGCTTTATCATTGCAGAGCCTGTGTCTAAATGTCGGCACTGACCCCGAACTTCAGGAAAGAGTAAATGGCTGATTTCTCCCGCAAATTGCAGCAGCGCGCCGCCGTGGTGTTGGGTGGATTGGGGCTGCTCGCGCTTGCGGGGCTGGTGTTTTCGGGGATGACCGGGTCGGTGGCGGTTCCCATGGCCGATATGCCGGCTGCGATTGGCGACCTGCTGCGTGGCGAGAAATCCACGCTGGCCGCTACCTTGCTCGATCTGCGCGTGCATCGCGCGCTCACCGCTTTCATCACTGGTGCGGCGCTGTCCCTGGCTGGCGTGATGATGCAGGCCTTGCTGCGCAATCCGTTGGCCGATCCCTATGTGCTGGGCATTTCCGCCGGCGCGTCGGTGGGCGCGCTGGCGGCGTTGATGTTCATGTGCGCGGCGTGGATGGTCGATGCGGCGGCGTTTGGCGGCGCCGTGGCCGTTTCGATGATGTTGTACCTGCTGGCGCGGCGCGACCTGCGCGGCGGCGCCGCAGCCGATGGCGGCACCGCCCTGCTGCTGCTCACCGGCGTGATTCTGTCGTCGGCCTGCATGGCGCTCGTCACATTGATGTTGTCGATCGCGCCCGACAGCCGCCTGCGCAGCATGGTGTTCTGGATGATCGGCGACATGGCCGGTGCACCGCTGCGCTGGATGCCGTGCCTGGTGCTGGTCGCCGCGCTGCTGTTCGCGGTCAAAAATGCGCGCGCCATGAACGTGATGGCGCTCCATGCGGAAGCCGCCGCCACGCTGGGCATCCGAGTGGGCGCGCTGCGCAAGGGACTGTTCTTTGTCTCCGGCCTGCTGACCGCCAGCGCGGTGACCACCGCTGGCAGCATCGGCTTCGTGGGCCTGATCGTGCCGCACGCCTGCCGCTTCGCGGTCGGTCCCGACCACCGCCTCTTGATTCCCGCCGCCACACTGGCCGGCGGCACCTACTTGATGCTGGCCGATACGCTGGCGCGCACCATCATCGCGCCAGAGCAGCTGCCGGTCGGCGTGATCACCGCGCTGGTCGGTGCACCGGTGTTCCTGTACCAGCTGCACCGGCTGCGGAAGTGACGACATGATGATCGCCACCCATCAGCTCTCTCTTAGCATCGGCCAGCGCCAGCTGGTCGCCAATCTCGACTGGCAGGTACGCACCGGCGAATGCTGGAGCGTAATCGGCCGCAACGGCGCCGGCAAAAGCACCCTGCTGCGCACGCTGGCCGGACTGCGCCCAGCTGACGCCGGCACGGTATCGATCCGCGAGCGCGCGCTGCAAGACTGGCCGCTGGCCGACCTGGCGCGCCAGCGCGCCTTCCTGGCGCAAAGCCGCAGTGACGCTTTCGCCTACTCCGTGATCGAAACCGTACTGTCGGCACGCCACCCGTACCACGACCACCGCTACTGGGAAGGCAGCGACGACCATGCCATCGCCCTGGCAGCGCTGGCGTCGATGGAAGTGGCCGACCTGGCCGGCCGCGACGTGCGCACGCTGTCCGGTGGCGAGCGCCAGCGGGTAGCGATTGCCGCCATGCTGGCGCAGGACACGCCACTGCTGCTGCTCGATGAGCCGGCCAATGCGCTCGACCTGGCGCACCAGGTGAGCGTAATGACTTTATTGGCGCGCCTGTGCCGCGAACAGGGCAAGACCGTGGTCATGATTGGTCATGACCTCACGCTGGCGCACAGCGTGTCCACCCACGCATTGCTGCTGCGTGGCGATGGCCGCTGGCTGGCCGGCGCCAAGGATGACGTGATGCGCGCCGATATCCTGGGCGACTACCTGGGCCATCCGATCGACATCATCCGCCACGGCCACCGCAGCATCTTCATCCCCTCCGAGGAGACCCCATGACCGAACCAACCAACACCCCTGATACCGGCGACGCCGCCCTCAACGAACGCCACCGCGTGCGCATGGAGCGTAAAAAAGCCATCATCGACGCCCAGATCGCGTCTGCCAACAAGCAGATCGGCATCATCATCGTCAACACCGGCAACGGCAAGGGCAAGAGCTCGAGCGCGTTCGGCATGGTAGCGCGTGCGCTGGGGCACAACATGAAGGTGGGCGTGGTGCAGTTCATCAAAGGTGCGATGGCCACCGGCGAAGAGCAGTTCCTGCGCCGCTTCCCCGATGAAGTGAGCTTTCACACCATGGGTGAAGGCTATACCTGGGAAACCCAGAATCGCGAACGCGACATCGAAAAAGCCAAGCTGGCGTGGGAACAGGCCAAGCGCTTCCTCGACGATCCAGCCTGCGGCCTGGTGGTGCTCGACGAACTCAATATCGCCCTCAAGTACCGCTATCTCGACGTGGAAAACGTGATCAACGACTTGCTGGCGCGCCCGCCAATGCAGCACGTGGTGATCACCGGCCGCGGTGCGCCGCCCGAACTGATCGCGATTGCCGACACGGTTACCGACATGACGGTCGTCAAGCACGCGTTCAAGGCCGGCATCGCCGCGCAACTGGGTACAGAGTGGTGAAGCACATCGACGTGAAAGTGGTGATGGTGGCGGCCGTCTCGTCCGGTCAGGGCAAGACCACCTGCACCGCCGCGCTGGCGCGCAAGCTGGTCAAGCTGGGCCGACGCGTGCGGGTGTTCAAGTGCGGCCCCGACTTCATCGACCCGATGCTGCTCGAACGCGCTACCGGCGCGCCGGTACGCACGCTCGACCTGTGGATGGTCGGTCCTGACCAGTGCCGCAGCCAGCTGGCGCAAGCGGCGCAAGAGGCGGACGTGATCCTGATCGAAGGCGTGATGGGTTTATATGACGGCACGCCGTCGTCGGCCGATGTCGCGCGCACCTTCGGCGTGCCGGTGCTGGCCGTGATCGATGCGTCGGCCATGGCGCAGACGGCCGGCGCCATCGTCATGGGCCTGCGCGACTACGGCCCGGTCGAGATGGCCGGCGTGATCGCCAACCGCGTGGCCAGCGACAACCACGGCAAGATGGTGGCCGCATCGCTGCGCGACGTCCCGCTGTTTGCCACCATGCCGCGCCAGCAGGTGTCGCTGCCCGAACGTCACCTGGGCCTGGTGGTGCCCGGCGAAATCCACAACCTCGACGCCCTGCTCGACCAGCTGGCCGACCAGCTGATTTTCGACGAGGCGACATGGGAAGCCCTGGCCCCGGTGCGCATCGAAATCCCGCCAGCGCCAGCAGCCGAGTCCATGCCGGCGACCTTGCAGGGTAGGACGATTGCGATTGCCCGCGACGCCGCCTTCATGTTCCTGTATCCCGCCAACCTGGACCTGCTGCGGGCGCTGGGCGCCGAGTTGACCTTCTTCTCGCCGCTGGCCGACGAACCGGTGCCCGCCGCAGCACATGCCGTGTACCTGCCAGGCGGCTACCCCGAATTGCACGCACAGACGTTGAGCGAGGCGGCCACCTGGCGCGCCTCGATCCGCGCCGCGCACGCGGCCGGCCTGCCGATCGTGGCCGAATGCGGCGGCATGATGGCGCTGGCCGATACCCTGACCGACCAGCAGGACAACGAGTGGCCCATGGCCGGCCTGCTGCCGGGCGCTGTGGCAATGCAGCCACGCCTGGCCGGGTTGGGCCCGCAGGGACTGCCCACGGCAGACGGTGTCCTGCGCGGCCACACCTTCCATTATTCAAAACTGACAACCACAGTGGCGCCGGCCGCGCATACAATCAAGCACCCCTCCGCAATCCAGGGTGAAGCCTGGTATCGCGTTGGCTCATTGACCGCTTCGTATTTTCACGCATATTACCCATCCAACCCGGCGGCGGCAGCCGCCCTGTTCATGAGGAGACACGGATGACACGTACTTTGGTTCTGGGCGGCGCACGCTCGGGCAAGAGCGCTTACGCCGAACGCCTGGCCATCGAGTCGGGCAAGGAAGTGGTCTATATCGCCACCGCCACGGCTGGCGACGTCGAAATGGCCGCGCGCATCGCCCACCACCAGGGCAGCCGCCCCGGCGAGTGGACCACGGTGGAAGAACCGCTGGCACTGGGCAACCAGCTGCTGCGCTGGTCCTCGCCCGAGCGCCTGATCCTGGTCGACTGTCTTACGCTCTGGCTCAGCAACCTGCTGTTCTCGAGCGGCCAGGAATACCCGGATGTGGGCGAAATCACTCTGCCCGCGCTGTTCCACGAACAGCAGGACATGCTGGCCAGCGCGCTGACCAAGTGCAGCAGCGACATCGTGCTGGTATCGAACGAAGTCGGCCTGGGCATCATGCCGTTCGGCGCCATCTCGCGCTGCTTCCTCGACGAACAGGGCCGCCTGAATCAATCGGTGGCGGCCATTTGCGACCGCGCGGTATTTGTCGCCGCTGGCCTGCCGCTGGTCCTGAAGGGATGATCGCTGGGTTGTCGTTTGCCGCCATCGCGGTGCTGATGGTGGCCGGCGTGTTGCTCGACCTGCTGCTGGGAGAAACGCGCCGCTGGCATCCGCTGGTCGGCTTTGGCAACCTGGCCATGGGCCTCGATCGCCGCCTCAACCGCGGCACCGGCAAGGCGCGCTTCCGGCGCGGCGTGCTGGCGTGGCTGTTGGCGGTGCTGCCGATCACCGCGCTGACCGCGCTGCTGGTGTGGGCGGCCGGCGCGGTGAGCTTCTGGCTGGCCGCCGCCGTGCACGCGGCCATGCTGTACGTGTGCCTGGGCTTGCGCAGCCTGCGCGAACACAACCTGCCGATCGCCCACGCACTGGCGCACAACGATTTGCCGCAGGCGCGCTACCTGACGTCGCGCATCGTCAGCCGCGATACCAGCAGCGCCAGCGAAGTGGAACTCACCCGCGCCAGCGCCGAGTCGCTGCTGGAAAACGGCAACGACGCCGTCTTCGCCACGCTGTTCTGGTTCATCGTGGGCGGTGGCCCCGCTGCCGTCATGTTCCGCATGGTGAACACGCTCGACGCCATGTGGGGTTATCGTACCGAACGCCTGCTGCGCTTCGGCTGCGCCGCCGCACGCCTGGACGACGCCTTCAACTACATTCCCGCGCGCCTGACCGCGCTCTCGTACGTGCTGCTGGCCCCCGGCTTTGCCGCCAAGCGGCGCGCCTGGCAGTGCTGGCGCACCCAGGCGCCTTTGTGGGACAGCCCCAACGCCGGCCCGGTGATGGCCAGCGGCGCCGGCGCGCTCGGCGTGCAACTGGGCGGCGCGGCCGTCTACCACGGCCAGCTCGAAGAACGCCCGGTGCTCGGTGCCGGCGTGCCAGCCACCGGCATCGATATCGGCCGCGCGTGGCGGCTGGTCACGCACACCACCGCGCTGTGGCTGGGCGCCGGGCTGGTGCTGACGCTATTGCCGGCGCTGCTGGAGACGCTCCATGCTTGAACACGGCGGCAACCTGCGCGACGCCACGCTGCGCTTCGGCCGGTCCGACTGGCTCGACCTGTCCACCGGCCTCAATCCGCGCTGGTACCCGGCGCCCACACTGCCCGGCAACGCGTGGCACCGGCTGCCCGAGGCCTCGCCCGAACTGGCACAAGCGGCGCAAGCATGCTACGGCGCGCCGCTAATGCTGCCGGTGGCCGGCACCCAGGCGGCGATCCAGGCCCTGCCCCGGCTGCGCGCCCCGTCGCGCGTGACAGTGGCCGCGCCGTCGTACGCCGAACATGCGCACCAATGGCACGGTCACGGCCACACGCTCACGCAAATCCCGTATGCGGAACTCGATGCCGCCATCGCGCATAGCGACGTGGTGGTGGTCTGCAATCCGAACAACCCCACCGGCGCCACTGTGCCCGCTGCGCAGTTGCTGGACTGGGCGAGCCAACTGGCCGCGCGCGGCGGCTGGCTGGTGGTCGATGAAGCATTCGGCGACACCGCTCGGCACAACAGTGTGGCGGCGCACACCGGCATGCCGGGGCTGATCGTGCTGCGCTCGGTGGGCAAATTTTTTGGCCTGGCCGGCATCCGCCTCGGCTTCGTTGCGGCCCATGCCGGCCTGCTGCGCGACCTGGCCGACCTGCTCGGCCCCTGGACCATCAGCGGCCCCGCCCAGCACATTGCGCTCGCCGCCCTGCACGACTACGCCTGGCAAACCAGCACCCACGACTACCTGCACGCCGAAGGCGCACGGCTGGCGGCACTCCTGGCCAGCCATGGCATCGCCTCGACCGGCACGCCGCTGTTCCAGTGGTGGGCCGAACCGCAGCCGGAGGCGTTCTGGCAGCACATGGCCGAACGCGGCGTGTGGGTGCGGCTGTTTCGCGAGGCCGCGCGCGGTATCCGCCTGGGCCTGCCGCCCGACCAAGCAGGCTGGCAGCGCCTGGAACTGGCATTGAAAGAATGGACCGAAAAATGAAACGCCTCACAACCCTGGCCTTGCTGTCACTGGCAACCTGCATGACCGCCAACGCCGCCATCACCGTGCGCGACGACGACGGCAACGTCATCACCCTGCAAAAGCCGGCGCAGCGCATCGTGTCGATGTCGCCGCACGTGACCGAACTGCTGTTCGCAGCCGGCGGCGGCGAACGCATCGTCGGCGCCGTCACCTATAGCGATTACCCGGAAGCGGCCAAGAAGATCCCACGCATCGGCACCAACCGCCAAATCGACATGGAGCGCGTGATCGCCCTGAAGCCCGACCTGATCGTGGCCTGGATGCACGGCAGCTCCGAGCGCCAGATCGACACCCTGCGCCAGCTGGGCATCCCGATCTTCCACAGCGAACCGTTGAAACTCGACGGCATCGCCGACAACGTCCAGCGCATGGGCCAGTTGCTGGGTACGGAAACCGTGGCGCAACCTGCCGCCGCGCAGATCCGCGCGCAGTTCGCCGCGCTGACCAAACAATATGCCAACCGGCCGCCGGTGCGCATGTTCTACCAGGTGTGGGACAAGCCGCTCTATACCTTGAGCGCCGGCTCGATCGTCACCGACGCCATGCGCGTGTGCGGCGGCGTCAACATCTTCGCCGACCTGAAGGTGACGGCCCCCGTAGTCAGCATCGAAGGCGTGCTGCAAGCCGATCCCGAAGCGATCTTCGGCACCGCCGAAAAGGACTACGGCGGCGTCACGCTGTGGAAGCAGTACACGACCATGAAGGCGGTCCGTAACGGCAACCTGTTTACGCTCGACGGCGAACTGCTCAACCGCGCCGGTCCGCGCATGGTGGAGGGCACGCGCGCCATGTGCGAGCTGCTGGAACAGGCGCGCCAGCGGCGCAAAAATTGAAACCCTTTTGATGACTTTTCCCTACACGACCCTGATGGTGCAAGGCACCACGTCCGACGCCGGCAAAAGCACCGTGGTGGCGGCCCTGTGCCGCCTGCTCAAGCGGGACGGCGTGCGCGTGGCGCCGTTCAAGCCGCAGAACATGGCGCTCAACAGCGCGGTGACGGCCGATGGCGGCGAGATCGGCCGCGCCCAGGCGCTGCAGGCGATCGCCGCCGGCGTGGCGCCGCATACCGACATGAACCCGGTGCTGTTAAAACCGTCGAGCGACATCGGCGCGCAGGTAATCATCCACGGCCAGGTGCGCGCCGAGATGAATGCGCGCGACTACCATCGCTACAAGACAGTCGCCATGGAGGCGGTGTTCGAATCGCACCAGCGCCTGCTGGCGCAGTACGATTGCGTGATGGTCGAAGGCGCGGGCAGCCCGGCCGAAATCAACCTGCGCTCGCGTGATATCGCCAACATGGGCTTTGCCGAAAAAGTCGATTGCCCGGTGATCCTGGTGGCCGACATCGACCGCGGCGGCGTGTTCGCCCACCTGGTCGGCACTTTGTCGTGCCTGTCGCAAAGCGAACGCGATCGCACCATCGGCTTCGTGATCAACCGCTTCCGGGGCGACATCAAGCTGCTCGAACCGGGCCTGGAATGGCTCGAGCAGCAAACCGGCAAGCCGGTGCTGGCCGTGCTGCCGTATCTGCACGGCCTGTTCCTCGATGCGGAAGATGCGGTGCAGGCGGTGCAGGCCTCCACCGGCGCCTTCCGCGTGGTGGTGCCCAGCCTGCCGCGCATGAGCAACCACACCGACTTCGACGCCCTGCGCGCGCACCCGGACGTCGATCTGCGCTTTGTGCGCCAGGGCGAGCCGATCCCGCCGGCGGATTTGATCATCCTCCCCGGCAGCAAGAACACGCGGGGCGACCTGGCCTGGCTGCAGTCGCAGGGCTGGCCCGCTGCGATTACCCGCCACCTGCGCTACGGCGGCAAGGTGATCGGCGTGTGCGGCGGCTTCCAGATGCTGGGCGCCGGCGTGCTTGACCCGCTGGGCATGGAAGGCCACGCCGGCGCTTCGCCGGCCCTCGGGCTGCTCGACATGACTACGGAGATGACGCCGCACAAGCGGCTGGTGCAGGTGCACGGCGTGTGCGCGTTCGACGCCGATGGTGCTGCAGTCACCGGCTACGAAATCCACATGGGCACCTCGACCGGCGCCGCCCTTGACCGGCCGGCGTTTACCATCGCCGGCCGGCCCGAAGGTGCGGTGTCTGGCGATGGCCAGATCCTCGGCACGTACCTGCACGGCCTGTTCGATACGCCCGAGGCGTGCAGCGCGCTGCTGCGCTGGGCAGGACTGGACTCGCAGAACACGGTCGATACCTCCGCCCTGCGCGAGGCCAGCCTGGAACGCATTGCCGATGCTACCCAGCCGTTGTACGATGCTTTGGTGGCGCTCAAAGCGCACTGATTTACACCGGCGGGCATTCCTCGAGCTTGCGGTTGCCCGGTCCGGCCAGCGTACGCAGGCTGCGCTCCACCGCCGCCGTGTACTGGTGCTGCTGCACAGTATCGACGAAACGAAAATCGCAGCGCACTTGCTCGTGGGTGGCGGTGACAACCAGGTAACCGCGCTTGCTGGTCTGGGCGTAGTACAGCGGCGCGATCATGTCGGTCATCATGGCTGCCACGTCGTCCGGGTTGCGCTGGGGCTGGCCGCCTTCCATGCCCGGTGAGGTCACGCCGGGGGTGGCAAATTCCACGCCCACCTGGCGGCCATTGGCATCGAAAAGGTCGCTGGCCCAGGCGTTATGCGTGTCGCCGGCCAGCACCACCATGTTCTTGCGGTGCCGTTCCATGATGGCGAACAGCCGTTCGCGCTCGCTCTGGTAGCCGTCCCACGAATCGAGGTAGCACGGCAGCGAGGGCGACGCCAGCCAGCGCCGCTCCTGGTCGGTTACGCTCGCAGGATCCAGCGCTGCACGGCGTTTGGCGGCCACGTAGGCGGTGCTCGAACACTCGCCCAGTACCACCGCCTTCGGATACTCCATGCGCGCCATCAGCACCTGCTGCCCCAGCATCTGCCAGCGCGCGGTCGATTGTTCCACTTGCCGGTCGAGCCACGCCATCTGCTCGGCGCCCATCATCTGCCGGCGCGGCGAATACAGGTCGCTGCGGTACCGGGCCTCGTCGAACTGCTTGTTGGCGTCGAAGTACGAGGACATCATCAGTTGCTGATCACGTCCGATCACTCGGGTGTCGAGCATGTGCAGCGAGACGATGCTGCCGAAGTCGAACGAGCGGTAGATCCTGTCGATTGCCGCCGGATCGGGCGTGCGGATCGGCATCCACTCGTGGTAGGCGGTGGCCGCCGCCAGCTTGCGCAGCTTGAACGGGCCGTAGGCGCTGGTCTTGTGGTCGAGCGAGCCGTCGCGCCAGGTGTCGTCGGCGATTTCGTGGTCGTCCCACACGGCGATGAACGGCATGGCGGCATGGACCGCCTGCAGGTCGGGATCGCTGCGGTACTGGGCATAGCGGCGCCGGTAGTCTTCCAGCCGCAGCAGCACGTCGCGCGGCTCGGACACGCGGTCGAGCTGCTTGCCCTGCTCGGCGCCATAGCCGGTGCTTTCGTACTCGTAGATATAGTCGCCCAGGTGCAGCGCCGCATCGAGATCGCCCTGCAGTGCTGCGTCGGCGTATACATTGAAAAAGCCGAACGGGTAATTCGAACACGAGAACACCGCCAGCTTCACCTGGCGCACGTCCATGCGCGGCAGGGTCTTGGTGCGGCCTACCGGAGATTTCGCCACGCCCGTCTCGAACTGGTAGTGGTACACGTGACCGGGCAGCAATCCGGCGGCATCGACCTTGACGGTGTAGTCCTGGTGCGCCGAGGTGGTCAGGGTACCCGAAGCCACTACCGAGCGCATGGCGGCATCGGTGGCCAGTTGCCAGCGCACGGCGATGTCGCCGCCGCCATTGTCCTGGCCCGGCGTCACGCGGGTCCACAGGATTATCCGGTCGGTCAACGGGTCGCCGCTGGCCACGCCGTGGGCAAAGCGCAACGGACCGGTGTTGTCGTTGTTGTCGCCATGGCTGGCCGTGCTGGTGCAAGCGGCCAGGCCGGTGCCCAGCAGCGCAGTGCCGGCTACCTGGCGGATAAAGCCGCGTCGTCCGGGAATCGGTGGTTGGTCGTGCATGGGGCCTCCTCGAGATGGTTGCACGCACCTTAGCGCTGTCCGGTGACAGCATGATGACTGCTGCGCACTCCCCTAAAGACCCGGTGACCTTCGCGGCACATTTATGGGAAAATCAGACCATGGATACTACCGCCCAACTCCCCGAACCATCCGCCGCCGAGGTGGCCGCCAAGCGCTACCTGCCGTGGGTGGTGGCCACCGCCCTGTTCATGGAGCAGCTGGATTCCACCATCGTCAACACCGCCATTCCCAGCATGGCAGCCAGCCTGCAAGTAACGCCGCTCAGCCTCAAGGCCGTGGTCACCAGCTATGTGCTCAGCCTTGCGGTGGCGATTCCGGTCAGCGGCTGGATGGCCGACCGCTTCGGCACCCGGCGCGTGTTCATGAGCGCCATCACCATCTTCACCATCGCGTCCATCCTGTGCGGCCTGTCGGTCAATTCGCCAATGCTGGTGGCGGCGCGCCTGCTGCAAGGCTTCGGTGCGGCGATGATGATGCCGGTCGGGCGCCTGGCCATCGTGCGCACCTTCCCCAAGTCCGAACTGCTGGCGGCGATGAACTTCGTCATCATCCCGGCGCTGATCGGACCCCTGCTCGGGCCCACGGTCGGCGGCCTGATCGTGCACTGGATGACCTGGCGCGAGATCTTCTTCGTCAACGTCCCGGTGGGCATCGCCGCACTGTACCTGGCCAACAAGCACATGCCCGACTACCGCAGCGAGGACACGCGCCCGCTCGACTTCATCGGCCTGGTGTTGTTCGGCACCGGCGTGGCGCTGCTGTCATGGCTGCTCGAGGTGTTCGGCGAACACCGGCTCGACATCACGTCGATGTCGGTGCTGCTGTTGATCGCCTGTTCGCTGCTGGCGGCCTACGTATGGCATGCGCGCGAGGCGGCGTATCCGCTGCTGCGCATTGCCCTGTTCAAGGTGCGCACCTTCCGCGTCTCGGTCATGGGCGGTTTTATCACGCGCATTGGCGTGGGCGGCCTGCCGTTCCTGCTGCCGCTGCTGTACCAGCTGGGACTGGGCCTGCCGGCCTGGCAATCGGGCCTGTTGATGATGCCGTCGGCCGCCGCCGCGATGTTCATGAAATTCATCTCGGCGCGGGTGCTGGCGCGCTTCGGCTACCGCCAGGTGCTGACGGTGAACACGGTGCTGATCGGGATCACCATCAGCCTGTTCTCGTTCGTCCAGCAAGGCACGCCGATCTACGTGATCGTGATGATCAGCTTGTGCCTGGGATTCTTCAATTCGCTGCAGTTCTCGAGCATGAACACCATCGCCTACGCCGACGTGGAAGGTAACGACAGCAGCATGGCCAGTACCATCGCCAGTTCGATGCAGCAGTTGTCGGTGAGCTTCGGCCTGGCGGCCGGCTCGCTGATCACCGGCTGGTACCTGGGCGACGTGCCGCAATCGAACCGCGTCGCCCTCACCACGGCGCTGCACTACGCCTTCCTGACGCTGGCGGTGATGACCGTGCTGTCGTCGATCACGTTCTGGTCGCTGCGCAAGACAGACGGGGAAAGTATCAGCAAGGGCAGCGTGAAGGAAACCTAGCGTTTCCTGAACAGGAATTCATGGTGGCAGGCCAGGCAGCGGATGCGCATGCTGCCCGCCAGCAGCCGCATCCACCAGGCGCGCCGAATGCGCCGGGTCCACTCGGACCCGCAGCGGGGGCAGGCGCAATGCGGTGCCATATACTCCGTCGACATCAGCGCGGCACGCGCAGCGGCCGCACGATCAGGCGGTTCACATAGGGATCGAGCTGCAGTGCACCGTCGTATTCCTCGGGCGCATACTGGTAGGCATAGCTGGGCAGCAGCGAGTACTGGATCTGCAGCATCAGCCGTGGCAGCAAGTGCGGCGCCGTGCCCTTGTGGATGCCGGCGGTATCGACCGCGAAGCAAAAGCCGCGCGTGCCGGTGGCCGTGAGCAGTCGCCCGGCGCCATAGTTGGCGGCGATTTCGTCGTCGCTGTAAAAACGCAGCCGCACCGGTGCCTGCGTCAGGTGGCTGCCGTGCAAATACACGTGCGGCCCCGCGTCGTGATCGACATCGGTCAGGTACACCAGCACCTTCAGGTAGCGCCAGTCCTCAGAGTCTCGATGAAACGCCTGTAAATCGCTGGCGTCGCCCGCTCCCGGGAACGACCAGCGCAGGCCCAGCGCAGAGATGGTGGGCTTGCAGCGCATATAGCGCGCGGCCAGACCCAGCAGCGGTGCGCTATTGGCCAGCGCCAGGATATGCGGACAGGCGATCACGTCGCGCAGGTGATAGTCGGCCACGCGCACGCCTGGCGGCGCTTGCGCCAGCGCGAACAGCTCGCGTTCACGGTCGCGATCGGTCAGCAGTTTGTCTTGCAGGTAGACGCGGATGGCGTCGCATTGCACGCTGCTGAGCTGGTTGCCGAGCGGCGCGTAGCCGCTCTGGCTCAGGTCGGCCAAGGCGGCTGCCTCTTCGGCGCTGTCGGCGTGCAGTTCGCTGCCGCTGCCATGGCGCAGGCGCAGCGCCCCGGTCAGGGTGCGCACCACCAGGCGGCGCAGTGCCGGCCGGGTGACGAGCCGCTGGCTGTAATACAGCAGGCTGTGCAGCGGGGCAAAGCGGCGGCCAGGTCTTAGCTGCGCATAGTCCATGAGGGATTCCTTCCAGGGTTATCCCTGAGAAGGTAGCAACCTGTCGTGCCGCCGCCTTGATGTGGGCTAAGAATCTGTCCCGCCGGTAAGGAAAGCGCCAAGAGCGCGCCTCCTTGCGGACTAGCAGGTCCCGCTCAGAACGACGTCAGCGCCTTGGCAAACTTGATCAGCCACAGGCGGCTCGGGCGCTCGAGGTCGGTACCCCGTCCGACCCGGATGGTATTGCCGGATGCACAACCTGCAGCATTGCTGGCAATGATGGCGCCGTTGGCATCGACATTGCACTTGGTCACGTCTGCATCCTCGATCACTGCGCCGGCGGCATTGAACACCTTGGTTTTCATGCCGAAGTCGTTGTCGTTGACCAGGGCCAGGGTATTGGCGTCCACCATCGTCAGGCCTTCGGCCTTTTCAGCCAGCCAGCCGATGGCGTTCAAGTCCAGTAGCACGGTTTTCTTCATGGCAACGACCGATTTCCAGTCGGCGCCGTTGACGGCAGCGCCGCCCATGCTGCTCTTTTCCAGGTCGGACGTGGTGGCGTTGTAGGCATTGGCTGAAATATCGGTGGCCGCGCCGATTTCCACGAGCATCAGCTTGTTGAACACGTTGCCGCCAGGCGCCGCGCCCTGCTCGATCACGATGAACTTGCCATTACCCAGCGCCACCACGTCGCCGAGCTTGGCGTTGCCAGTGCGGCCGTCCTGGTAATCGGTCGCGTCCAGCGGATAGGCGTACATCTTGCCCGACGTGCCCGTGGTGGGATCGAATTCGGTCCAGCGCGTAAAGCGGGCGAAACGTTCGACCGCTTCGCTCTTGCCGGTCACGGTGTATGGCGCGTTGCCATCGGTGAGCGGACTTTGTAGGAAGCCGTGCAGCTTGTCGGTGGTGGTGTCGAGTGCCATGCCTTCCATGCCGCGATTGGCGCGGCGCTTGGCGAAGATGGCCGGCAGGCCGGTGCCTGGCGCATACTTGCTGAGGATGACGCCGGTGGCCGGATCGATCTTCTCGATGAACGGACCATACTCGTCCGATACCCACAGCAC
This sequence comes from Duganella phyllosphaerae, assembly GCF_001758785.1. GTDB lineage: Bacteria > Pseudomonadota > Gammaproteobacteria > Burkholderiales > Burkholderiaceae_D > Rugamonas > Rugamonas phyllosphaerae. The sequence goes on along the minus strand of NZ_LROM01000120.1, from coordinate 1,280 downwards.
GTTGCGTTTCTTGTCGAAGACGATGGCTTCGGAGTCGAGCCCGCCCGCATTGAAGGTGGCCTTGCTGGCGGCGTCATATTTCATCACGTCCATCACCGGCAGCTCGGACGTGTAACCGACGGCGCCAGGCGCCACCGGCAGGCCCGACGTGGCAACGGTTGCCGAGACCTTGATCGGTGTGGACGATGTGAGCACCGCGCCCGACTTGCCCACCGTGATCACGCCGAATGAAGGCGCAAAACTCGGCGACGGGAAGATTTTACTGCCGGTCACGCCGGTGCCGCTCAAGGCCGGCAGATTGGGACCGTCGCCATTGGGGCCGCGATCGGTGAGGCCGTAAAACTCGAGGTCGCCATTGGCATTGGTGCCCTTGAAGGCCAGTGCCGAGCCGTACGATGGCAGGAAACCGAGCGGGAATTCTTCCTTGACCTTGGCATTGTTGCCCTCGTAAGGGATGTAGAACTTGCTGTCGGCCTGGACCTGGTAGCGGGTGACGGTCACGGCCACGTCGCCCAGGGTGTTTTTCTGGGTGAAGGTCTCGTTGACCGGCGTGCCGCGCTTGGAGGCGAGCGTGTCTTCGAAGTGTTCGCGCACCAGTGCGCGGCGGCTGTCGTCCACGCTGCGCGCTGCATACTTGGCGCCGGCCGTGGCCAGGGTGGCGCTCAGGTTGGTATTGAAGGCCGTGGCGGCAGCGTTGAAGTCGAGGGTCTTGCCGGCCAGCGCGGTCTTGGCCTCGGCCGTGAGCTTGATGCCGTTCGACGGATCATTGTCATCGTCGAGCAATTGCAGGGCCAGCAGGCGATTGATCACTTTGATGTCCTTGATATCGACCACGCGGGCCAGTTCCAGCGGAGTGACCGTGGGAGCACACAGGGTGCTGCCCAGGGCAATGCCGCCAACACTGAAGCTGACGGTGTCGCCAGCATAGCAGGTGAACTCGCCTTTGGCGTTGGTAGCGGCCTTCGGTGCTGTGCCTGCCACGTAATCGAGATTGTCAACGACGCCATCGAGGAACACCCCGGTCATGGCTGGATTGACGGGCGCCGCCGTATTTTCATCATTGCTACCGCAGCCTGCCAAAAACGACAATACCGCCAGCGACACCAGGGAAAGACGCATCATGCCACCACCTCTAATTGGGAAAGAGACAAGTTTAGCGGGGCAACGTGACAAGAATATGACATCACAAATGCAAAAAACCCCCAACCGGATCACCGGAAGGGGGTTTTTCTATATAACTAGCCTGACGATAACCTACTTTCACACTGGTTGCAGCACTA
>NZ_LROM01000119.1 GCF_001758785.1 Duganella phyllosphaerae | reverse complement strand
AAACTAATTGAGAAAATTCTACTTCTGATGGCGATCATTTGCAGGGGGGATTACCAAGCCAAACGCGGACGAAAGCATATTATCTTGTTAGTCTGAAAAAATGCGGAGAATTTTAGCGGCAAGAATTTGGAATGGCTTGATCACAATACAGCATGTCATCGGAGGGCAGGGTGGAATCAGATAGTGGGAGCACACGCTTCGGTTGGGTAGACTAACCGGTGTGTCAATTTTGTGGCCGAGTTCGGCCAAAACCGATGAAATGTGAGTGATTCAGACTGTGTTGAGCAGCTTGGCAAGCAACGCAAGTGTTTGATTTTTAAGGTAATTCAACGAACTCAACTGAGACTCATAATCCGTTGGTGCCCAGTTCGACTCTGGGGAGGCCTACCAATAAAATCAAAGGGTTAGCGAGGTTCGCTAGCCCTTTTTACATTACTTTTCATCGTGTAGCCTACTCGACGGCACTTCTTGCCGCGGCATCCAGTCCAAGCATGACCACTTCACATACGTGCTCAAACGTGGCGTGGTATCCGATCTTCTCGATGGCATCGAACTGCAGGCAAAGATTTGTCAGGTCTCCTCCGAGCACGGCCTTAATCGAAGTAATGTACCGGATCAAAAATTTGCCAGCCTGGCGCAGTGCTTCCGGCTCCATCTCTGCAACCAAGGCGAAGTCGAACATGTCACGCGCCAGCAGTTGATGGCCTCGGTGATAAAACTTCTTCGCGATGATTTCTGCCGCAGTTTCAACGCGGACCAAGCGACCGAATATCTCTTCTTCGGCGTAAGGTATCTCGGTCAGGTTCGGAGAGGCGACAAAGTCGATCTCTCCCTCTGGCAAAAACAGTTTGACGAAGTTGTTGGCCTCTTCGTAATGGACCGCCATATCCTCTGCCACCTGACTCAGGCGCGGATTCACATAGTTCAAGGCTTGCGGGTCGGGGACGAAGATATCGATGTCCTTGCTGAGCCGATGTCGATATTTGCGCATCAGTACAGTTCCGCCGCCGAAGGTCCACGTGAAGTGTTTGCTGCCGTGCGTGTGAATTTCATCCACCAGGCGCAAGGCCTGTTGAAACAGTCCTTCCCAGGTCGTTTCGGTTGCCATCACCAAACTGCCCGGTGGGCATGCAGCGACTTCGCCATGGCGGCGACGTGCTTCATGACGATTTTCGCCGGGGTGTTGGTTTCAACCGAAGCTTCACGGATCGCACTCAATACCAATGGTACCGGCGTTTCATCGAGCAGCGTCATCATGTGGGGCTTGAAGTCTTCCGGAACGACCCCCGATTGCAGAATATGCTTTAACGTCTCGGCGTTGAGGAGCTTTGTGTAGCTGGTGCTGGCAGCGCGGGCGGCGGTGGTGAGGGCCGGCGATTTTTTGACTCTATCGCTGGCGTCAAAGCTCATGCCCAGAAGCCCCATCACGTGATTGAGCTTGGTGTAACCAAGATCTTCGAGTACACCAGTTTCCAGCTGATTTATCGTCGTGCGTGACAAGCCGGCCAGCTTGGCCAGCTGGGCCTGGCTGATGCCGAATTCTTTCCGCTTTTCGTGAACGTGCATCCCGACTTCGCGTAGTTGCATGGTGCAACTCCTAAAATGTTCAGTAAACTGAACACATTATGGCTGATATCGTGAAGTTTTCAAGTAGCATTTGCTCCATCAATTCACCGCCAGCACATCCTTCCTGAACCACTCGCTGAGCATCTGCTTTTCATAGTGATACATCTCGCTGCGATAACTGTTTGCGTTGAGCTGGTAGTTGCGATCCGCCAGCTCACGCTCGCCGCTGCGCAGCACCTTGCCGTCCTGCTCGATGCTGTAGCGCAGGTGGATGCGGGGGAAGTCATAGGTGCCCTGGGTGACGCGCACGTCGCGGATCGGCACGCGCGGGAAGACGTCGCCAGCCAAGTCGATGTCGAGGATTTCCACCTTTAAATCCTGGCCTGCCGGCAGTTTTTTGGCCTGCTCTTCGAAGAATTCGCGGAAGTCGATTTCCATCGATTTGCGGTCGGTCTCGAAGCGCGGCACATCGGTCATCTTTTCGGTATTGACGTAGGTGACGGTGACGGCCGCCGAGGCGGTGCCGGCGGCCAGGCCAAAGGCGAGCAGGGCGCAGGCGGCTGGACGGATCAGGTGGTGCATGGCGACTCCCCCGGTAGTGGGCGTGAATAAGTCCCCAATATACTCCAAGAATTATTGACCGCGCGCCTGCGCGAACTCCTTGAAGGCCGCAATAAAGGCCTCGCCCGAACTGTGCAGGCGCGGCGCGCCGACGTCGAAGGTGCAGCGCTGCACCGATGGCGGCGGCGCCAGGCCGGCTGTGGCCATCGCATGTTCGGCACGCAAGGCGCCAAGCATGCCGTCCATCATCATGCCGGGCATGTCGAGGCCGGCGTTGTCGGTGTGGCCGCCGTCGAGAACACTGGGGGCGAAAGCCAGCGAGCGGGCGCCGTGGCGGATCGCTTCGCGCATGGCCACGCGGGTGGCGCGGCGCAGGCGGTCGCCGTCCAGTGTTTCGGGACTGCCCAGGCCGATCACCAGCACGGCGCGGGCGGGCAGGCTGGCTGGTGGCAGGCTGATCAGGATGGTTTCCATTTCCTGGGCACGGAAGGCGCCGCTGGCGCGCAGCGCCGTCAGCTGGCCGCCGAGCGCGGTGTCGAGGCCGAGCAGGCCGCCGGCGACGGGGGCGCCGCCTTGCTCGTGCTCGAACATGCAGGCAGCGCTGAAGTCGACATCGGCTTGCGCCGGTCCCCAGGCGACGACGTCGAATTCGACGCCGTCAAGAGTGCCGATGGGCAGGCGTTCGGGTGTTTGTTCAGTTGTTGCATGCGGTTCATTCATGGCGGAACTCCAGGTCAAGTCGGTCGCCTATCTTAGCGCGGTTCGCCAGAATGCGACCCTGCCGAAATTTATGGCGCGCGGCATGTTACCGATGCTCTGTAGCGCTAACATTTGTACTAAAATTGCCGAACAAGAAACACAAACCACGAACAGGAGATAGAGGATGATGGATTTTACTCGGCGTAATCTGGTCATGACTGCAGGTGGCGTGCTGGCGGCAACCGCAGTGGGCGGTCCCGTGTGGGCCAATCCCGACCGCAAGATGGGCTACGCGATCGTCGGTCTCGGTGGTTACGGGCTCGGCATCATCATCCCGCAATTCAAATACTGCCAGCACAGCAAGCTGGTCGCGCTGGTCAGCGGCGACCCCGTCAAGGCCAGGAAAGTGGCGGGCGAGTATGGCGTGCCGGAAGCGAATATCTACGATTACAAGAATTACGACCGCATCAAGGACAATCCCGACATCGACATCGTCTACATCTGCCTGCCGGTCTCGATGCACGCCGAATACACGATCAGGGGCGCCAAGGCCGGCAAACACGTGCTGTGCGAAAAGCCGATGGCGATCTCGTCGGCCGAATGCGAATCGATGATTGCCGCCTGCAAGCAGGCCGGCAAGAAATTGATGATCGGCTACCGCTGCCACTTCGAGCCGTTCAACCTCGAGGCGCGGCGGCTGGCGCGCTCGGGCGCCATCGGCAAGCTGCGCTATTTCCGCTCCGAGCACGGCTACACCACGGGCGGCAACAACTGGCGCGTGAAGAAGGCGATGTCGGGCGGTGGTTCGCTGATGGATATCGGCATCTACGCGCTGCAGGCGGCGCGTTACATGACCGGCGAGGAACCCATTTCTGTGTATGCCAAGGAAACCACCGACCGGTCCGATCCGCGCTTCCGCGACGTCGAAGACATGATCGAATTCCAGCTCGAGTTTCCGTCCGGCGTGATCGGTTCGTGCATGTCGATGTATTCGGCCAACCGCAACCAGTTCCTGCTGATGGGCGACAAGGGCCGCATCGAGATGGAGCCGGCCACCGGCTACCAGGGCCAGAAGCTGTGGGTAGGGGACGGGCGCAAGAACGAAATCACGGCGCCGCCGAATGCGTCGGCCAACCAGTTCGCCGGCCAGCTCGACCATATGGCGCAATCGGTGATGCAGGACCGCACGCCGATCGTGCCGGGCGAAGAAGGCTTGCGCGATATCCGCATCATCGAGGCGGTCTATCGCTCGGCCCGCGAGCACAAGCGCATCGCGTTGAAGTAATTAGATGCCGGGTTGCTGGTGCAGCCCGGCTTCCTCGGCCAGCTTGATGTCGAGCATCGAGATTACCAGGTCGGCATCGGTCAGCACGTCCTTGAGCGGGAAGCCGTCTTCCATCGCCACCACGGTGCCGGGCGGCACCCGTTCGGTGTTGTCAAAGCCCGGCGGCGTGTTGGGCATGAAGGCAAATTGCGGGAAACGGGTTTTGCCGTGCAGGGCGATGTCGGACAGCGTGCGCGGGGCAGCGCGCAGCAGGCCGTTGCGCACGTGTTGCTGGCGTTCTTCGTGGCGCTGCTTGAGCAGGGCGGTCAGGCGCACGATTTCGCCGGCCAGGCGGTCCGATTCTGCCTGGTGTTCGGCCAGTTCGCCGTCGCTCAGCGCTTCTTCCCATTGCGTCAGTTTCAACAGGCCGCGCTTGTGCAGCGCCTGGCGCTGCAGGTCGATTTCGATCGACGCGGCGCGGGTCTGGTGCGTGTCCAGGTCTTGCGTGATGGCGGCGTCGCCGTTGGCGCGCAGCCACTTGTCGCCGAACGCAAACACCAGGCCATCGAAATAGAAATACATCGGCAGCACTTGCGGCACCGCGCCAGCGAGCATTTGTTGCGGCGACATGTGCCAGCGTTCGGCCAGCTCGGGCAGGGTGAGGGTCAGGGGTTCGATCAGGGGCATACGGTGTCTCCGGGGTTCAGGCGCCAATTTTCTCACAGACGCGTAAAATAGCGGCTTTGTCACTGTTCGTCACGGAGTATGCCGCATGATGTTTCTTAAAGTTCCGTTTGCGGAAAAAGACGAGGCCAAAGCCCTGGGCGCGCGCTGGAACGGTGAGCGCAAGTCCTGGTATGTGCCCGATGGCAAACCAACCGAAGCGTTCTCGCGCTGGCTGCCACCGGGCGGCGCCGATTTTGTGCCGGCAGTCGCTGCCACGTCGCTGAAAAACCGCCCGGTCACCGTCGATTCCTACGCCGGCAAGCCGGTGATGGGCAAGCTGTTCATCGACCTCGAGCACGACTGCGATCCGTTCGTGGACTGCCCGGTGTGCGCACCCAAGCTGGCCACGTCCGGCTGGACCGCCACCCACGACAGCGTTGCGCAACTGCTGGTCGGGCTGCGCGGCTAGGAGTCAGGTCGTGTGCACCAATTACCGGCCCACGTCGCGCGACCTGCTGGCCGACCTGTTCCAGTTGAGCCTGTTCGAGGGGGGTGACTGGCCCGCTGAGAGCTGGAAAGACTACCCGGCGCCCATCATCCGCTACAACGGGCACGGCCAACTGGTGTGCACCACTGCCACCTACGGCCTGGTGCCACGCCGGCACATTCCGCCCGGCGTCAAGCCGTGGGACACCATGAATGCCCGCACCGAAACGGTGGGCCAGCTGCGGTCATACGCGAAATGCTGGCGCGAAGGGCAGTTGTGCCTGGTACCGATGACCGGATTTTTCGAGCCCAATTACGAGTCGGGCGCGGCCCAGCGCTGGCAGATCGGCCGGGCCGACAGCGCGCCGTTCGCAGTGGCCGGCATCTGGCGCGAGTGGCCTGGCGAGAACGGTCCCGAATATTCGTTCACGCAGCTGACCATCAATGCCGACGAGCATCCGTTGATGCAGCGCTTCCACAAGCCGGGCGACGAAAAGCGCTCGCTGATCGTGATTGCCGCCGACGAATATGACGACTGGCTGCGCTGCCGCGATCCCGAACGCGCGCGTAGCTATTTCCAGCAGTTCCCGCCCGAACTGATGCGGGCCTGGTTCGACCCGCCGCCGCCGCGCAAGAAAAAGGCGCAGCCGGCTGCATCGCCGCAGCCTGAATCGACGCAAATCGACCTGTTTTAGACGCTGCGCCAGCCGGGCGGCAGCAGCGTATTGAAACAGCGCGTAGCGGCCGGTGCTTAATCTCCCGGCTGCAACAGCCAGCGTCGCGCCGTGTCTATCACCTGCTCGGTAAGCGCCTTGGTAAACGGCGTCTGGATATCCCACATATGCCAGATCAGCGGCACATCGAGCACCCGCCCCGGCGCCAGGTCGACCAGCGTGCCGGCTTCGAGTTGGGCCGCGCATTGCAGCTGCGGTGCCATGCCGTAGGCAAATCCGGCTTCCAGAAACCGCACGAACCCCTCCGACGACGCAAACGAATGGTGCGGATAGCGGCCCTGGTAGCCGGTGGCCTGGGCGATAAACCGCGCCAGCAGCGCATCCTTGCGGTTGAAGTCGAGCGCGGGCGCGTTTTCCACGCTGGCGGCGGTCAAACCGTCCGGGAACCAGCGCGCGGCAAATGCCGGGCTGGCCAGGCAGTGATAGCGCATCCGGCCCAGCGGCGTGGCGGTGGTGCCGGCCACGTGCGCGGTTTCGCTGGTCACGCAGCCAAACACCCGGCCTTCGCGCAGCATGGTGAGCGTATGGTCCTGGTCGTCCATGGTGATGTGCAGCATGCAGTCGCCGGCCGCCATCAGTGGGGTGACCGCTTGCTGCAGCCACGTCACCGCGCTGTCGGCATTGACGGCGATCGCCAACTCCGCGCGACCGGCGCCGGACCGGTTGCTGCTGTCGAGGGCGGCTTCGAGCAGCCGAACCTGACGATAATGGGCGATCAGGCGGTGGCCAGCCTCGGTCGCCTGCGGCGGCTGGCTACGCAGCAACAGCAGTTCGCCGGCCTGGCTTTCCAGCATGCGCAAGCGCTGCGAGACCGCCGATTGCGTGATGGAGAGGGCTATCGCAGCCTTGTCGAAACTGCCATGCTCCACCACGGCATCGAGCGCGGCCAGGCCCCGGTAGTCGATCCTGCTCATTAGCATTCCTGATATTAGTCCAATATTATTAATTATACTGATGACTGGCGCGCCGCTAAGCTGTGGTCTTTTTTGCAGGAGACCATCATGGAACTGGGTGCATTACTGAAGGGAATGGGCCTCGGCGGCGGGCTGATCATCGCGATCGGTTCGCAAAACGCCTACCTGTTGCGCCAGGCGTTGAAGCAGGAATATGTGTATACCTGTATTGCCATTTGCATCGCCTGCGACGTGCTGCTGATCGGCGCCGGCGTGGCCGGGATGGGTGAAATTATTAATAATGCGCCCGGCCTTTTATTCTGGATAAAAATCGCCGGCGCCGCTTTTTTATTCTGCTATGGCATACGTGCTGCGCTTTCTGCCTGTAAATCATCGAGTTTCAACGTCACTCAACAACCCTCTGCTGTCAGCCGACGCCAGGTGATTGCCGCCATGCTCGCATTCAGCCTGTTAAATCCCCATGTTTATCTCGACACCGTGGTGTTGCTCGGCTCTATCGGGGGCCAGCAACCCGGTGCTGGTCCATGGTATTTCGCCGCTGGCGCCATGCTGGCATCGATTATCTGGTTTTTAAGCCTGGGCCTGGGCGCGCGATATTTAATCCCTGTTTTTACACGTCCGACGGCGTGGCGAGTGCTCGACGGGGCGATTGCGGTGGTGATGTGGCTGCTGGCGCTGTCGCTGTTCTGGTGACGCCGATCGGCCGCCAGGGCGCATACCGTCGTGGCAAAAAAGCTGAAAATTGGCGGTATCATGCTCATTGCTGGCATGATGGCGGTGTTGCAGGCGCGCAAAATTTCAGCGTGCTAGCAAATCTCGGGTGTTACTGGCATACAATAGCTGCAATCAAGTAATTGTCAGCACGCCAGCGGCGCCAGGTCATGAGCATTCAGCCGGAACAGTATGTCAACTTGTCGATGATGACGTCCTCCTTTGCGGTGGACGCTCTCCTGGTGGTATTGCTGGTGTTTTTATGGCTGATGCACCGCAAGGAAAAACATGCCCTGCTGTGGGGTATTGGCCAGGCCGCCGTCATGGCAGGTGGATTGACCTGGTTTGCAGGAGCGGCCGTGTTATCGCCATCCTGGCGATTATTTATTTGCGCGCTGATGCTGGTGATCGGTATGGCCGGTTATTATGGCGGTACGCAATATTTTCTCGGCGATTTGCGGCGCCGCCATTGGCGTCCGATTATTGTCGCGATCGCTGTCGCCACGGCGGGATTTTATGCGCTGTGGCAATGGCATTCGCACTGGGTGCCGCCCGGCAGCGCCGCCGCGCTGGGCCTGGTGATGATCTGGATGGGTGTGCGCCTGTACCGCGCCCAGCGCCGTTATCGCCTGCTTGGCTGCACCCTGGTGGCGCGCGGCGTGTTCAACCTGGTGTCCGCCGCCACCCTGCCGCCGGAATGGTATCTGCTGTGGTTTGCCGGCACGTCCATCCTCAAAGCCGTTTCCATGCTGGGCCTGATTTACGCGGTGCAGGATGAAATGCAGCAGCGCTACGCGCGCACCATCGACAGCCTCAGCCACGGCTTTTTGATCCGCGACCGTCGCGGCATCATCCACGTGGCCAATGAGCGCGGCGCGCGCTTGCTGGGTTTCGAGAAAGCGGCCGACCTGGTCGGCAAGCACCTGAGCGACATCCTGCCCAGGATCACTCCTGCGATGGTGGACGATTATTTCAAGCGCTTCGAGGCACCCGGGGTGCAATACCCGATGACCGACACCGCCGTGGTCACCCTGCATACGGGCGCGCGCCTGCCGCTGGAAATGGCCGGCTCGCCCTATATCGAGCGTGGCCAGCTGTACTGCCTGGTGCAGTTGCTCGATATCAGCGAGCGCCAGCGCAAGGACGACCTGCTCAAGCAGGCGGCCCGCATCGACCCCGTCACCGGCTTTTACAACCGCCACGCGCTGTCCGAAGCGCTGGCAAAGGAAGTGGCGCGTTGCCGCGAAACGGGCCGCGAATGCGTGGTGTTATTCCTCGATCTCGACAAGTTCAAGCGCGTCAACGATTCCTTCGGCCATGCCACCGGTGACGAACTGCTGCGCCAGACCGCGCAGCGCCTGTTTGCCATGCTGGGGCCGGGCGACCTGCTGGCGCGTTTCGGCGGCGACGAGTTCATCATCGTGCTGCCGGACCTGGCGCCGGGCGCAGCCGAGCAGGCCGCGCGCCGCTGCGCCGAGCATATTCTCGCCGCCCTGTCGTCGCGCTTCCAGCTGTTGCACCACGCCATCGGGGTGTCGGCCAGCATCGGCGTGGCCTGCTATCCCATGCTGGGCAGCGACAGCGACACCCTGGTACGCAATGCCGACATCGCCATGTACGAGGCCAAGAAGGCCGGGCGCGGTGAGCTGCGCTTTTTCCACGATTCGATGAACGCTGCCGCCAAGAACGCGCTGGTGATCGACGGCGCCCTGCGTGGCGCCATCGAAAACAACGAGTTCCGCCTGGTGTACCAGGCCATCGTCGATGCCCGCACCGGCGCGCTGACCAAGGCGGAGGCGCTGATCCGCTGGCATCACGCGCAACTGGGCAATGTGCCGCCCGACCGGTTCATTCCCGTGGCGGAGGACAGCGGCATGGTGGTGGCGATCGGCGCCTGGGTGCTGGAGCAGGCCTGCCGCCAGCTGGCGGCCTGGCGCGACGGCCCGCTGGGCGCGGTCACCGTCAGTATCAATGTCTCGGCGTGGCAACTGGCTGATCCGTTCTTCGTGGCGCTGGTGCAGCAGACGCTGGCGCGCCACAACCTGCCACCGCGCCAGCTCGAACTGGAATTGACCGAGCGCGTGCTGATCGACGATGGCGGCCATGTCCACAGCGTGATCGACCGCTTGCGTGCGCTCGGCGTGGGCGTGTCGCTCGACGACTTCGGCACCGGCTATTCGTCGCTGAGCTACCTGACGCAGTTCAACCTCAATACCCTCAAGATCGACCGCGCCTTCGTGATGGACATCGAGCACAGCGACCGCAGCAACAGCCTGGTGCACGCGATTATCGCCATGGGCCAGTCGCTGGGCCTGAAACTGGTGGCCGAGGGTGTCGAGACGGCCGGCCAGGCCGCCATTCTCGAGCGCATGGGCTGCCACTACTTGCAGGGTTACCATATTTCGCGGCCGATTGCGCCCGACGCACTGCTCGACTTTGCCGTGGACAGGAGTAGCGCAGCAGCCTAGCTAAAGTGTTGCAGTGTCACTCAACTGTCATCGTCACGTCATCGCAACGTCACATGCTGTTCTTACAATCTTGCTGATTGATACCAACTCACCCAGCAAGAAAGAGAACAGCCATGTCCCAGCGCTTCCCCCTGAAACCTTTGTGCCTGCTCGTGCTGCAAGCCCTGGCCATCGCCGCCCACGCCGAAGAAGTGGCCGACAGCGCCACCGTGGCCGCCATGGCCGGCCCGGTGCAGACCGTGGAAATCACGGGGCGCGGCCAGTCGCGCCAGGTGCAGAACATCAACAAGGACGACCTGGCCGAAGCGCTGCCCGGCACCAGCCCGCTCAAGGTGCTCGATAAACTGCCCGGCGTAAACTTCCAGTCGGCCGATCCGTTCGGCGCCTACGAGTGGTCGACGTCGTTCAGCCTGCGCGGCTTCAGCCAGAGCCAGCTGGGCTTCACGCTCGACGGCATCCCGCTCGGCGACATGAGCTACGCCAACAACAACGGCCTGCACATCAGCCGCGCCGTGTCGTCGGAAAACATCGGCCGGGTGCAGGTGTCGCAGGGCGCCGGTTCGCTGGCCACTGCCTCCACCAGCAACCTGGGCGGCACGGTGCAGTTCTTCACGCTGGCGCCTACCGACGAACGCGGCCTGACGCTGTCGCAAACCGGCGGCAGCGATTCGACCTCGCGCACCTTTGTCCGCGTCGATTCCGGCCTGATCGGCGGCGCCATGAAAGCCTCGCTGAGCGGCACCCGCCAGCGCACCGACAAGACCAAGGGCGAAGGCGGCCAGGACCAGGACCAGGTCAATGCCCGCTTCGTCTTCAACTTCGGCGAGAGCAACAGCCTGACCGGCTTCTTCAACCACTCGGACCGCAAGGAAGTCGATTACCAGGACATGTCGAAGGAAATGCTGGGCCGCCTCGGCTACGACTGGGACAACTACCAACCCGACTGGCAGCGCGCCATCAACGCCGCCCGTGGCCAGTTCAGCGGCAACGTCACCAGCCTCGACGACGCCTACTATTCGGCCGGCGGCCTGCGCAAGGACAATCTGAGCGGCCTGATCCTGGACCTGAACCTGACCCCGTCGTTCAACCTCAAAACCACCGGCTACCACCACGACAACAAGGGCGAAGGCCACTGGTACACGCCGTACGTGCCCACCAACGCCGCTAACCCGCTGTCGATCCGCACCACCGAGTACCGCATCAACCGCAACGGCATCATGGCCGATGCAACCTGGGAGGCGGGCGACCACACCGTCTCCTTCGGCGCCTGGGGCGAGCGTTCGGACCACACCGGTACCCGCGCCTACTACGCGGCCACCGACCCGGCCGACACCATGTACTTCCTGTCGAACCCGTTCCAGATCGACTGGAAACAGAACTTCATCACCACCACCTCGCAGTTCTACCTGCAAGACAGCCTGGCCCTGATGGACGGCAAGCTGAAAGTGAACGCCGGCTTCAAGAGCATGAGCGTGGACATTTCCGCCCGCAACATCATCGGCAACCGCGCCGCCGGCCAGTTGAACGCCGAGAAGAGTTTCCTGCCGCAAGTCGGCGCCAACTATGCGCTCTCGGCGGACGACGAGATTTTCGCCTCGGCCGCCAAGAACATGCGCGCGCACCAGCCTGGCGTCGGTGGCCCGTTCTCGCAAACCCAGGCCGCGTACGACGCCGGCGTCGGCAACCTGAAACCGGAAACCTCGACCAATATCGACCTCGGCTACCGCTTCAAGCGCGACGCGGTGCAAGGCTCGCTGGCCGTGTACGGCGCCCGCTTCGACGACCGCCAGTTGAGTGTGGCCACCTGCGCCGGCATCGTCGGTTGCCCGTCCACCTTCGTCAACGTCGGCAAGGTCGATACCCGTGGCGTGGAAGCGATCGCGGTATGGAAAATCAACCGTCAACTCAGCTGGTTCAACTCGGCCACGTATAACGACTCGAAATACAAGTCCGATTACATGGACGGCACGACGCTGGTGCAGGTGAACGGCAAGCAGGTGGCCGGCGCGCCGAAAACCCTGTTCAGCACCGAAGCATCGTACGACAGCGGCGCCTGGTTCGCGCGCCTGGGCGGCAAGTACACGGGCAAGCGCTACTACACCTACACCAACGACGCCAGCGTGGATGCGTTCTGGATCGGCAGCCTGACGGCCGGCTACAAGCTCAAGTCGCTGGGCTTCATGAAAGACCTGTCGCTGCAAGTGAACGTGAGCAACCTGTTCGACAAGCAGTACATCAGCACCGTCGGCACCAACGGCTTCCAGGCCCGCGATCCGAACGGCACCGCGCAAACCCTGCTCACCGGCGCTCCGCGCCAGGTGTTCCTGACCTTGAGCGGCAAGCTGTAAGGGGGTGACACTGGCTGGCGGGATGTAACAAGCGGTTATCCGTGTTCAAGGATTGCAAATGATAATCATTCTCGATTATAGTGCTGCAACTTTCAAAAACACCACGGAGCACCATGTTACGTCCTCTCAAGCCCTGGCTGGCCCTGGGCCTGCTGTCCACGACCACGTTAGTCCAGGCGCAAGACGCTGCGGAAGGTGACGCCACCTTGCAGCAAGTGAACGTGGTGGCCGAGCGCAGCGCCGCCTTCAATGCCAGCCATAGCAGCGGCGCCACCCGCACCGATACGCCGATCCGCGAAGTGCCGCAATCGGTGCGCGTGGTCAACAGCGAGCAGCTCGAAGACCTGGGCGCCATGCGCCTGGCCGACACCGTCGATTTCGTCAGTGGTATTTCGCGCCTGAACGACTTTGGCGGCACCTGGGACAACTTCGGCATCCGTGGCTTTTCCAGCACCGACATGGGTTTCCTGGTCAACGGCTTTCCCGGCTCGCGTGGCTACAACCCGCCGCGCGACACCGCCACGGTCGAGCGCTTCGAGTTTCTCAAGGGGCCGGCCGGGGCGATTTACGGCAGCAGCGAGCCCGGCGGCACCATCAATATCGTCACCAAGAAGCCGAAGTTCACCGCGCGCCACGTGGCCGAGGTGGGCTTCAACGATCGCGGCCTGCGCCGCGCCACGGTGGACACCACCGGCCCGTTGAGCTCGACCGTGGCCTACCGCCTGAACCTGATGACGGAAGAGGGCGATCCGCGCTCGTCGCTGCTGCACAACAAGCGCATGCTGGTGGCGCCCGCGCTGACCTGGAAGATCGACCCGCGCACCACGCTCAACTACGAAGCGGAAATCCTCAAGTCCGACACGCCGCTTGACCGCGGCGTGATCAATGTGCGCGGCCAGCTCGGTACGCTGCCGCGCGACCGCATCCTCAACGAGCCGACCGACAAAAACATGCACCTGTCGAGCAAGACCCAGCAACTGACGCTGGACCGGGTGCTGGCCGACGGCTGGCGCGCACGCCTGGGCGCGAGCTACAAGGAAAGCACTTTCGAGGGCGAGTACACGGAGGCGACGTCGCTGGCGGCCGACAACCGCACCCTCAATCGCCAGGCCACCTGGCGCACGCTGCCGTCGCGCGATACCTCGGTCAACGGCGAGATCGAAGGCAAGTTCGCCACCGGCGCGCTGGAACATACGCTGCTGGTGGGCGCCGAAGCCTCGCGCCTGTGGATGAATACCGAAATCCTGCGCTCGGCCAACACGCCGCTCGACATCTATGCGCCCGTGTACGGCCGGCCGGCAGGCCCGCTGATCTCGCGCACGTCGAGCTCGGACGAACGCCAGCGCGTGAAAGCCGTGTTCGCGCAAGACCAGGTCAGCCTGTCGGACCAGTGGAAGCTGCTGGCCGGCCTGCGCTGGGACGAGTACAGCCAGGACTTGGTCAACCGCGTGGCCGGCAACCAGCTCAACCGCAAGCAGAGCGCGGTGTCGCCGCGTGCCGGCGTGACGTACCTGCCTAACAGCTGGAGTTCTCTGTACGTGTCGGCCGGCAAATCGTTCCGGGGCAATACCGGCATCGATGTCAATGGCAACGCCTTCGATCCGCAAAAGTCCACGTCGTACGAAGCGGGCTGGAAGCTGCAAAGCGCCGACCAGCGCCTGGGCGCCACCGTGGCCGTGTACGACATCACCAAGACCAATGTGCTCACCGCCAGCGATGTGCCGGGCTTCTCGGTAGCGGCGGGTGAAGTGAAAAGCAGCGGCGTGGAGGCGGACGTGACGGGCCAGATCGGCCGCCACTGGCGCGTGAGCGGCAACGCCGCCTACGACGACGCGCGCGTGACGCGCGACCGCACCCTGGCGGCCGGCACGCGGTTGATGAACGTGCCGAAATGGAGCGCCGGCCTGCTGGCGATCCGCGAGGACAGCCTGGCGAACGGCAGCCGCTACGGCGTGGGCGCCGGCGTCAACCACGTGGGCGCACGCTCGGGCAACACTGCCGACACCTATAGTTTGCCGTCGTACACCACCGCGCGCCTGCTGGGCTACTGGCAGGTGACGCCGCAGGTCAAGCTGTCGGTCGACGTGCTCAACCTGTTCAACCGCACGTACTACACGTCCTCTTGGGCCGGCCTGTACGTCACGCCCGGCGCCGAACGCAGCGTCGCCGCCAGGATCAAGGTCGAGCTTTAAGTCGTACCGACGGTCGGCGCAAGCAGCGCCATGTTGCGTCCGCGCTCCTTGGCCTGGTACAACGCCCGGTCCGCCATCGCCACCAGCATGGCCGGCGAGTTATCGTCGCCGGGCACCAGCGCCGCCACGCCGATGCTGATGGTCAGCATGCCGAACGGCGAGCGCTGGTGCGGCAGGCATCGCTGCACCAGCTCGGCGCACATCGACTGCGCGGCCTCGACGGCGTCGGCCGCACTGGTATTGGCGGCCAGCAGGGCGAATTCCTCGCCGCCATAACGGGCCACCAGGTCGGTGGGCCGGTGGCCGTGGGCGGTGATCAGGTCGGCCACGACGCGCAAGGTGGTGTCGCCGGCCTGGTGGCCGTAATGGTCGTTATATTTTTTAAAGAAATCGACGTCGATCATCGACAGCGCCAGCGGCTGCCTGGCGCGCGCGGCGCGGCGCCATTCGGCCGCCAGCGCCAGGTCGAAGCCGCGCCGGTTGACCACGCCGGTCAGGCCGTCGGTGGTGCTCAGTTCGGCGAGCTTGCGGTTCGACTCTTCCAGCTCGGCCGTGCGTGCAGCCACCACTTTTTCAAGCTGCAACTGGTGGCGCGTCAGGCGGGCAATGCGCTGCTGGTATAGCAGCGTCAGCGTGAACACCACCAGCGCCACGCCCAGCATGCGGAACCACCAGCGTTGCCAGAACGGCGGCGTGATGGTGATGCGCAAGGTGGCCGGCTCCGCGTTCCACACGCCCAGGTGATTGGCGGCTTTTACCCGGAACACATAGTTACCAGGGTTGAGGTTGGTGTAACTGGCGCTGCGGTGCGCGGCGTCGGTATGCACCCATTCGCGATCAAAACCCTGCAACTGGTAGGCGTAGCGGTTCTGGCCGGGGTCGGTGTAGTGGAGCGCGGCGAACTCGATCGAAAACACCGACGCCTCCGAGGCCAGAGTGAGCGCGGTGGGCGCGGTGACCGGCCCCTCGGCCTTGACGTTGGCGCGCGGTGTGCCGCTTTGCAGCGAATGGTTGAACACCGTGATATCGGTGATCGCCACCTGCGGCGGCACCGAGCTGGCGCGCACCTTCGCTGGCGTCACCGCCGTCATGCCGTGCACCCCGCCAAAATACAGCACGCCATCGGCGCCGCGCGCGGACGAGTTGACGGTGTAGCCCTCGGTCAGGCCGTCGGCGGCGGTAAACCGGCTGACCTTGCCCGTCTCGGGATCGAGGCGGAACAGGCCGGCCAGCGTGCTGCACCAGATATTGCCGTCCAGGTCGTGTTCGATGGCAAGGATTTTCTGCGCCCGCATGGCTGCCGCGTACGACGTGAAGCGCACCTTGCCGCCTGCCTCGAACACGGCCAGGTTCAAGCCCTTGCTGGTGCCGATCCAGATCCGGCCTTTGGCGTCCTGGTGCAGGCTGACGATGTTGTCGTCGCTGATGCTGGCGGGGTCGGCACGGTCGTGGCGGAAGTGGCGAAAGGTGCCGGTGGCGGGATCGAGCCAGTCCAGGCCGCCGCCATTCCATTCCGATCCCACCCACACCCGGCCGCTGCTGTCCTCCAGCACGGTGGAAGCGCCGTTGACGCTGCGGCTGTTGCTGTCGTGCGGGTCGTTGTAGTAGATCTTGCGGGCCTCGGTGGCCGGCTCGTAGCGGATCAGGCTGTTGCCGGTGGCCAGCCACAGCGCACCGCCCGCCCCGGGAGCGATGAAGTTGATGTAGTCGCTGGCAGTGTTGCCGAAGCGGATGGCCCGGAACGCGCCGCCTACATGGTCGAGCCGATGCAGGCCGTTCGACGTGCCCAGCCACAGCGGCCCCTGGCCATCGTCCTGCTGGTACATGCTGTAGACGATGGAGCGGCTCAGTTTGCTTGGCGCCTTGCCGTCGGCCTGCCAGGTCTTGATCACCGTGTTGCTGCCGGGATCGAACAAGCTCATCCCCACATTGCCGCCGAGCCAGATCTGCCCGTCCCGCGCGCGCGCCAGGCTCAGCAGCGCGTTGCTGGCAGGCGCTGCGCGGTGGTCGATGCGGAACGGCACGTGGCGCGTAAAACCCTCGCTGCTGAGGTTGGCCAGCGCGATGCCATCGGTAAACGAGGCGATCCACAACATGCCGCCGCGGTCCTGCATGACGGCGCGCAGGTTGTTGCCGGGCAGGCTGTACGGATCGTCGGCGGCATGGGCGAACTGGTCGAAAACGCCGCTGGCGCCATTCCAGCGCAGCAGCCCGGCCGACAGGGTGGTGGCCCACAGCACGCCCTTGTTGTCGAGGTTGAAGTCGGTGATGCGGCTGGCGGGCGAGGGAACGGCGGTGCGGGTGCTCCAGTCGCGTTTGCCATCCCAGCGCACCACGCCGGCCTCGGTGCCAATCCACAGCGCGCCGTCGCGGTCGAATTGCAGCGCCCGCACAATGTTGCCCCGTGTATCGGCGCGCGCCGAGGGATCGACCTGGTGGTGGCGGAAGGTGGTGGCGCCCGGCGCCAGGTAGTCGAGGCCACCGGGCCAGGTGGCGGCCCAGACGCCGCCCTGGCTATCGAGCGCCAGTGCGTTGAGGTCGTTGCTGGCCAGGCTGCCGGGATCCTTGGCGTCGTGGGCGTACACGGTAAACTTGCTGGTCTCGGGATCGAAGTGCTGCAAGCCGCCCCAGGTGGCGATCCACATGCCGCCCCGGCCGTCGGCGATGATGCGCTTGACGATACGATGATTGTTGGGGCCGCTGGCCGGCGCCACCGTGCTGAAGTCGTTGGTGTCCGGGTTGAAGCGCGCCAGGCCGTTCTGGGTACCGGCCCAGATGCGGCCCTGCGGGTCTTCGTAAATGGCCGAGACCCGATCGTGCGGCAGGCTGTTCGGGGCGGCGGAATCATGGGCATAGCGCACCGCCTGGTAACCGTTGTAGCGGTACAGGCCGTTGGCATGGGTGCCCACCCATACGTAGCCCTTGCGGTCCTGCATCAGCGCCAGCATCGACGGCTCGTCGCCGCCCAGCGGCCCCAGTTTTTTAAAGCGCAGCGACGGCGTGGTGGCGCCGGCCGATAACGGCCAGCCGGCCGCCACGACCAGCATGGACAATAGCGACAGCACTAATAGCATATACAGCGATGCGCAGAACGGGCGCAAGGCGGATACGGAAGACGGGGTAAGTGCGGACATGTGGGTTTTTCAAGGAGCCGGTCAGCTCCGTCCGGCAGGGTCAAGTGTTATCAATTTTATAGCTTGCTTGCCATTATACCTTCCACTTTGCAATGGTTTCGGGATAATAGTCAGTGTTTTCGCGCACTTGTCGCTTTTTAGGGTATAGTTTACGGTGCTGCCTGCCGTGTATAGAGCGCCGCCACCGCACCCGTCCCTTTTCCCCGGTGCGGATTCTGTTGTTTATTGAAGAAAGCTGGTTGTCCCCCAGGGGCCGGCCCACACACTATGTCCGAATCCGAGATCACTACCCCGTCCGCTGACGCCCAGTCCGCATCCAATGCACCTGCTGCACCTGCTGCACCCGCGCTCGAAGCATCCGTACCACCAGCGGCGCCAGTCGCACCGGCAGCACCTGCCGCACCAGCACCTGCCGCACCAGCACCGCTAGCGCCCGCGCCCGAGATCGTTGCTGCACTGGCTGCACCAGCCGCGCCGGTAGCACCGGTCGTGCCGGTCGCCGGCGTACGCTTTGCCGACTTCGGCCTGTCGCCGCTGATCCAGCGCGCGCTCGACGAGGCCGGTTACGAACATCCCACGCCCATCCAGGCCGAGGCCATCCCCGTGCTGCTGCAAGGACGCGACGTCATGGGTGCGGCCCAGACCGGTACCGGCAAGACCGCCAGTTTCTCGCTGCCCATCATCCAGATGTTGCTGGCCAATGCCAGCCACAGCACGTCGCCTGCACGCCACCCGGTGCGCGCGCTGATCCTCACGCCTACCCGCGAACTGGCGGTGCAGGTGGCCGAGAACGTCAAGGCCTACGCCAAGCACACGCCGCTGCGCTCCACCGTGGTGTTCGGCGGCATGGACATGAAGCCGCAAACGGCGCTGCTCAAGGCTGGTGTGGAAATCGTCATCGCCACCCCGGGCCGCCTGCTCGACCATATCGAGCAAAAGAATATCAGCCTGTCGCAAGTGCAAATGCTGGTGATGGACGAAGCCGACCGCATGCTGGACATGGGTTTCCTGCCAGACTTGCAGCGCATCATCAACTTGCTGCCAAAGCAGCGCCAGAACCTGATGTTCTCGGCCACGTTCTCGCCGGAAATCAAAAAGCTGGCCAACACCTTCCTCAGCAACCCGATCACCATCGAAGTGGCGCGCAGCAACCAGACCGCCGACAAGGTGACCCAGGTCGTCTACAAGGTCGCGGAGAACCAGAAGCACGCGGTTACCGCGCACATTCTGCGCCAGCGCGAGCTGAAACAGGTGATCATCTTCTCCAACACCAAGATCGGCTGCTCGCGCCTGGCGCGCGAACTCGAGCGCGAAGGCATGAAGGCGGTCGCCATCCACGGCGACAAGACCCAGCAGGAGCGCATGGCCGCACTCGAAGCGTTTAAAAAGGGCGAGACCGACATCCTGGTCGCCACCGACGTGGCCGCCCGTGGCCTCGACATCACCGACCTGCCGTGCGTGATCAACTACGACCTGCCGTACAACGCCGAAGACTACGTCCACCGCATCGGCCGCACCGGCCGCGCCGGCGCTTCGGGCGACGCCATCTCGATCTTCTCCGACAAGGACGAGCGCCTGCTGGCCGACATCGAAAAACTGATCAAGCAAACCATTACGCGCGGCGAGCTGCAAGGCTTCAACCCGGCCCCTGCCTACGGTGCTGCGCCAGCCGGTGAAGATCGCGGCAACCGTGGCGAGCGCAGTGATCGCAGCGAGCGTGGCGACCGCCATCCGCGCCGTCCGGAAGACAGCAGCCGCAGCCCGGCCGGTCGTCCCGGCGAGCGCGCCCCGCGCAGCATGGGCATGGCCCCGCGCCGCGACAAGGTCGATCCATGGTTCCTCAAGCCGTACGAACCGGCGCGCAGCACGCTGCCTGCGGCCAGCGCCCCGGCCGGCAATGCCGCGACCAAGCCCAAGCAAAAGCTGGCGGTCCTGCTCGGCGGCGTGCCGAAGCAGTAAACCTGTTTGGTAGCTGGGGCCGGTTCGCGGCTGTCTCAGCGCACCAGCCTCGGGCACGACTATATTGCCATTGTGGTTTCGACTACAATGGCTTTTTTTTATGCTTGATCGCTGGACAATAGCCAGCGGTTCGCGCCATGACACCACGTCCGTTTTCCCCGCCCGATGCCGCGCCTGCGGCCAACGCGTCAAACTCCGCCACCTTGTCATCCCCGCTCGCCGCAGCGCGCCCGGCCTACCGCGCCGACATCGACGGTTTGCGCGCGTTCGCCGTGCTGTCGGTGGTGCTGTACCACGCGTTTCCGGCGCGCCTGCCGGGCGGCTTTGCCGGCGTCGATATTTTCTTCGTGATTTCCGGCTTTCTGATCGGCAGCATCCTGATCGCCGGCATCGAGCAGGGCAGCTTCCGCTTCAGCGATTTCTATGCGCGCCGGGTGCGCCGGATTTTCCCCGCGCTACTCCTGGTGCTGGGCGCCTCCATGCTGTTCGGCTGGTTTGCCCTGTTCCCCGATGAATACAAGATGCTGGGCAAGCACGTGCTGGCCGGCGCCGGTTTCGTCTCGAACTTCTTCCTCTGGAGCGAGGTGGGCTATTTCGACACGGCAGCCGAAACCAAGCCGCTGCTGCACCTGTGGTCGCTCGGCATCGAGGAGCAGTTCTACATCGTCTGGCCGGTGCTGATGTGGTGTGCGTGGCGGCGCGGTGTGAGCGTGCTCAAGCTGGCGCTGGTGGTGCTGGTGCTGTCGTTCGCGGTCAACCTGGCTGGCGTCCACAAGTTTTCCAGCGCGACCTTCTATTCGCCAGCCAGCCGGGTGTGGGAAATGCTGTTCGGCACCGTGCTGGCCTACCTGTCGGTGCACCGTATCAAGCTGTTCGTCGGTGCGCGCCAGCCCGGTCACGATGGCGCCGGCGAACGGACCACGCTGTTCGATGCGGGCAGCGCGCGGGCGCGCGATGTCGCTTCGGTGGTCGGGATGCTGCTGCTGGTGGCGGCGCTGGCCCTGCTGCGCGCCGACCGCCACTTTCCCGGCGGCTGGGCGCTGTTGCCGGTGCTGGGCGCCACCCTGCTGATCGCGGCCGGGCCGCAAGCGCTGTGCAATCGCCTGCTGCTGTCGAACCGCGTGGCCGTGTGGTTCGGGCTGATCAGCTATCCGCTGTACCTGTGGCACTGGCCGCTGCTGTCGTTTGCCCGCATTGTCGAGTCGGGCCTGCCGTCGGCCAGGGTGCGCGTGTGCGCCGTCCTGGCGGCGGTGCTGCTGGCCTGGCTGACGTACCGCCTGGTCGAGCGGCCCCTGCGCGGCGCCAGCGGCGGGCGCATCAAGGTAATGGTGTTGTCGGGGGCCATGCTGGCGCTGGTGGCGGTGGCTGCCGGCATCGTCGCGGGCAAGGGCTGGCCGCAGCGCGCCAGCATGGCCGTCAACGCCCTGCAGCAAAAAGACCTGGTGATCGTCGAGGACAAGGCCAACGCGGCCGCCTGCAAGCAGCGCTACGGTTTCGACTCTTTGTATGAATACTGCCTGCTCGACCAGCCGGTCCGCGACCCGACCGTGCTCCTGATCGGCGACAGCCACGCCTATCACCTGGTGGCCGGGATGACCCGCTACTACCGCGCGCAGCGAGAAAACCTGTGGTTCCTCGGTACCCGCGTGCCGTTCCTGGGCCTGCCCGACGGCGACGATCCGTACCAGAAGGCCACCCCGATGATGCTCAAGCTGGCGCTGGAGACGCCCGGCATCAAGACCGTGATCGTGTCCACCGCCGTCAAGCTGCACGGCGAAAATGCCGATGGCCAGTCGGTGATGGCGGCCATGCGCGAGACTGTCAAACAACTGCTGGCTGCCGGCCGCGAAGTGATCCTGGTGTATGACCTGCCGATGCTGGACTTCGATCCGCGCGGTTGCCTGCGGCGCCCCGGCGTGGCCAGTTCCAGTACCAACGTGGAGTGCGCCATGCTGCGCGCCACGTTCGACAAGAACATCGCCGCGCACAAGCAGGCGTGGGACGCCGTGCTCAAGGACTTCCCGCAGGTGCAGGTGTTCGACACGGCCGCACCGTTGTGCGACGCCGCGCGCTGCCATGCGATGATCGGTAGCACACTGATGTACCGCGACCAGCACCATTTCAGCTATCGCGGCGACCTGTACATGGGCGAACTGTTCGCCCGCCAGCAGCAGGCCCGCCAGCGCAAATAGCGACCTGTGTTTTACGGCTGGTCGAAGGCGCCGACCGTCAGATCCACCAGGCCCAGCCCGAGCGGGCGCGGGTCGCCCTTGCCGCCGGTTAAGGGGCTGGGCGAGGTCGGGTGCGGTATGTCGAACACCATTTCGGTCTGGCGGCCATCGGTATCGATGCGTACGTTGTACGGCGTGACGCTGGCAGCGAACTTCAGCTCATGGGTAGCGGCGCCGACGGTCAGCCCGATAGGCGCACCGACGTTGGGGCCGAACGCCTTGGCGTTGATGGTCAGCAGCATGTGGCGCGGCAGCGGCTGGGCAAAGCGCAACACGACCTGCTTGCTGTCGGACCAGGTGCCCCACAGTTCGGGCGTCGACAGGCCGCTGGTCGTTACCAGGCCGGCGTTCGGCTGGCCCTGGAAGTACACGGTGGTGACCACCCGGTCCGCCAGCGGCTTGGGCGGCATGCGGGTGAGGGTGTAATCGGCAGTGACCACCTGGGGCGCCAGATCCGGCGCCAACGGTTGCTGGCCAAGCACCATCAACGCCTCGGTGCCTGGCGGCAGCATGCTGGCAGTAATCGGCATACCCGGGGTCATGATCAGCACCTTGCTGGCGTGGCGGTCCACCTGGAACTGCGCGCGGTACAGGTCGGAGTCGTCGGGGCCGGCCAGCACCAGGTGGTCGCGCTGCTGCGGGGTGAATTGCTGGTACATGGCGCGTCCCGCGCGGTCAGCGGGCAAGGAATTGCCGCTCAAAGCCATCAGCATTCTGGTGGACGTGACGGCGGAATTGATCGCCAGCAGCGGCAGCAGCACCCAGATGAAACCCCGGCGCGCCACCGCCGGGCGCCAGACCCACAGCCCTACCAGCACCAACTGCGTCAGTACCAGGAGGTTGAAGATGGCCCTGAACCTGCGCAGGTTGGTCAGCTCGGGCGAATCGACGATGATGTACGGGAAGTGCCGGAACAGTGTCATGGCCGCGTAGATGGTCAGCACGGCAAACAGCACGGCCAGCACGGCGCGCAGCCGCTGGCCGAGATCGGCGACCAGCAGGGGCGAGGCTGCCAGCATCGGCAGCAGCGGCAGCACGAAACCGTAATAGCGCATGTGCAGGCGCGAAACTTCGTTGGGGCCGACATGTGCGATCGAGGCGGTGAACGCCACCGTCAGCGCCATGGTGGCGCCCAGCGTGAGTACGGTGTAGACCAGGGCGTTGAGGCCCGGCTTGCCCGCCGCAGCGCGGACGGCCGGGCTGGTGGCGGCAGTGGCCACGGCCACCAGCGGCAGCGCCCAGAGCAGCACCAGCGCCATGGCGTGGCCGTACAGGTTCCACAGCGCCGGCTGCAGCAGCCGCAGCGGCGAGCTGTCGCTGCCCGTCTGGTTGCCGTAGAAGCTGCCCAGCACGTCCAGTCCGGCAGGACCGGCCAGCAGCCAGCCGAGCCCCCATTTCACCGCCAGCAGGCACAGGCCCATGACCACGGCAGCGACCAGGCCAACGCCGGTCCGGCCATCGCGCCAGTTGCGCCAGATGGCGTACACCATGATGGCGGGCAGCAAGAACAGCGCATGCACTTTTACCAGGCTCATCAAACCGAGCGTGATCCCGGTCCACACGGCGCCGCGCACACCGGTACCGCCGATTTCTTCCAGCACCAGCCAGGTCAGTACCCAGAAACACAGGAAATACGTGGCCTCGGGCATGAAGAAAGCGGTGTAGACGCTGGTGCCGCCGAGCAGTATCGAGAGCGTGATCATGACCGCTGCCGCGCGGCCGGCAAGCGGCAGCGCCACCCGGTACAGGAACGGCGCAGCCAGCAGGTACAGCACGGTGTTGCCGAGGCGCGCGCATTCGAGGAACTCCGGGCCGCACGCGTTGGTGGCGCGGAACAACCACAGGTACAGGTAGGACGGCACGATCGCCTCGCCCAGCGGCGCCAGCCGCGAGTAGCGGCTGTAGCTCCATTCGTCGAGGAAGATCAGCGGGTACAGGCCGTGGTTGCGGATGAGCAGGAACAGCAGGATCAACAGCACGCCTGCCGGCAGGGCAAAGCGCGCCAGGCGCGATGGGTAACGGTTGTCAGTAGTCATGGAAGTGAAGGGTGTGATCGTCAGGGCCGGTGCTGGCGCCAGGCGGCCAGTTGTTGCTGCATCTGCGGCCAGGTAAAGAATTTGCGTTGCTCGTAATACAGCTCACCCGCATGCGGACGCTCCAGCGTGCGGGCCGGGTTCACCGGCTGCAAGGCCTGTTCGCCGCACCGCAGGTAATGCCACAGCACGAACGGGAACAGGCCGATCCAGGTGATCGCCTGTGACGGATAGCACATGCAGTAACGCAAGAAGCGCAGGCGATTTCTCCAAGGTATCGGCGTGCGCTCGACCGCGCCGTTGGCGTCCAGGGGCCGCAATACCGTGAACAACGGTTTCGGCAGGCCGGCGCTGTTGTACAGCGCGTACTGGCGCACGACGGCCAGCAGGCCGGCCGCCTGTGCCGTATCGAGGGCCAGCGCGTGCAGCGCGTCGTGGTCGTGGTGGCCGCCTTCCCATGCCGGCACGCACAGCAATCGTGGCGTGCCGGCTTCAACACACCAGCGCGCCAGCCAGGCTGCCGCCGGCGCCAGGTGGTGCGGCAGGCGCGCATCAGGAATGCCCAGCTCGGCGCCAGGGAAAAAGATATCGTCCTGCGCCACGCCGATGGCGCCCAGCACCCGGCGCGACTCGGCCGCGCGGCGCGCCGACAGGTCCGCCGTGGGGCTGGTGGTGAAATACGCGCAGCGCACCCGCAGTCCACGCGCCATGCAGTCGACCATGGTTTGCCAGACGCCGAATTCGTCGTCGGGATGGGGGAACAGGAACAGGGCGGTATCGGTATCAGTAGGCATCGAAGTCGAGGAAGGAAAAGTCGATCGCTTCCGGCGCCAGCCGGCTCTGGGCGCTGCCGGCCAGCGGCAGCCAGATCAGGTTGAGCGGGGAGGGGCGCAGCCGCTGTGGAATATTCACGTAGCGGCCGTAACCACCGTCGGCGTCGGGACGCAGACCGAGGAACAGGCGCAAGGTGGCGGGGGCCGATGCGGCGGCCTCGGGCAGCGCCAGCGCCGGCGGCACGCTGGCGGCGGCCAGCTCGGCGTAGGCGTGCACCAGCGGCATGGCCGGTGCATGGAACTGCCACCGGTCGCCGTGGCGGCGGGCGCCGTCGGGCCACAACAGGTGCACGGGACCG
>NZ_LROM01000118.1 GCF_001758785.1 Duganella phyllosphaerae | reverse complement strand
GGCGGCCGGCGGTGGCGGCGGCAAGGGCGGCGGGCGCGAGCTGTTCGAGACGCTGCTGTTCTGGAAGGCGCAGGTGGTGCTCGATGCCGACGGCGTGGCGTCGGTCGAAGTGCCGCTCAACGACTCGCTCACCGCGTTCCGCATCGTCGCCATCGCCAGCGCCGAGGCGGGCCTGTTCGGCACCGGCCAGGCCGAGGTGCGCAGCACGCAGGACCTGATGCTGCTCTCCGGCCTGCCGACGCTGGTGCGCGAAGGCGACCGCCTGCGCGCCATCTACACGGTGCGCAACACAACCGGCGCCGCGCTCGACGTGGCGCTCACGGCCAAGGCGGGCGCGCAGTCGCTGCCGACGCAAAAGGTCACGCTGGCCGCAGGCCAGGCCAAAGAGATCGGCTGGGACTACCAGGTGCCGGCCGGTGTGACAGCGCTGGCGTGGGAAGTTGGCGCCAGCGCGAATGCAGGCAACGGCGCGCGCGACAGCATCAAGGTCAGCCAGAAAGTGGCGCCGGCGGTGCCGGTGCGCACCACGCAGGCGACCTTGCTGCAACTCGATGGCAAGCAGTCGATGGCGGTGCGCCTGCCCGACGATGCGCTGCCCGGCCGTGGCGCAGTGCAGGCGCAGTTCAGTGCGCGCCTCGGTGGCGACCTGCCCGGCGTGCGCGACTTCATGCGCGACTATCCGTACCGCTGCTTCGAGCAGGTGGCGTCGCGCGCGATCGCGCTGCACGACCCGGCGCTGTGGCGCTCGGCGGTGGCCACCTTGCCGGCGCACCTGGACAGCAATGGCCTGGTCAAGTATTTCGCTCCCATGTTGCATGGCAGCGATAGCCTGACGGCCTACGTGCTGTCGGCCAGCCAGGAAGCGGGTTACGAACTGCCGGCGGAACTGAAGGCGCGCATGGAATCGGGCTTGCAGTCCTTCGTGCGGGGCAAGCTGTCGCTCGAGTCGCCGCTGCCCACGGCCGATTTGGCGGTGCGCAAGGTGGCGGCGCTGGAAGCGCTCTCGCGCAGCAACGCCATCAACCACGACGACCTCGAATCGTTCACGGTCGCACCGAACCTGTGGCCGACGTCGGCCGTGATCGACTGGTACCTGGTGCTCAAGCGCTCGCCCAAGTTGCCGCAGCAGGCCAAGCGGCTGGGGGAGGCCGAACAGATTCTGCGTGCGCGCCTGAACCTGCAAGGCACGACCATGGGCTTTTCCACCGAGCGCACCGACAACTGGTGGTGGCTGATGTCGTCGGCCGACAGCAACGCCAACCGCCTGCTGCTGGCGATGGCCGACAATCCAGCCTGGCGCGCCGACATGGGCCGGCTGGCGCGCGGCGCCCTCGGGCGCCAGCGCGCAGGGCATTGGGACACCACCGTGTCGAACGCCTGGGGCGTGCTGGCCATGGATCGCTTCAGTTCCGTGTTCGAGCGCGAGCCGGTGACCGGTAGCGCTAGCGCCACGTTGGGCGGAACCAGCAAGTCCGTGAATTTTGCGCCACCGGCCCAGGTGGATGCGGCTGGAGTCGAGGTCAATGCCAACGCCGCCACGACGACCGTCGCGCTGCCCTGGCCCAAGGGCAGCGGCACGCTGGAGCTGGCGCACGCGGGCACCGGCAAGCCATGGGTAACCGTGCGCACGCTGGCGGCGTTGCCGCTCAAGGCGCCGGTCTCGAGCGGCTACACCATCGCCAAGACCATCACGCCGGTCGAGCAGAAGACGCGCGGCGTATGGTCGCGCGGCGATGTGTACCGGGTGCGGCTGGAGCTCCAAGCGCAGTCGGACATGACCTGGGTGGTGGTGGACGATCCGATTCCCGCCAGCGCCACCGTGCTCGGCTCCGGTCTCGGTCGCGATTCGGCGCTGCTGGACCAGGGCAACCGCAAGGCCGGCTGGGCGTGGCTGGCGTTCGAGGAGCGCAGCTTCGACGGTTACCGGGCTTTCTACCAGTTCGTCCCCAAGGGCAAGTGGAGCGTCGAGTACACGGTGCGCCTGAACAATCCGGGCCAGTTCAACCTGCCGCCCACCCGTGTGGAAGCGCTGTACAGCCCGGAGATGTTCGGCGCGGCGCCCAATGCGCAGGTGGTGGTCAAGTGAGGGGCCTGTCTGCCGCGATGCTGACGCTGGTGCTGATGTCCGGCGTGGCGCCGGCCTGCGCGGCATCGTCCGTCCCCACGCCCGAACAGGTGCGCGCCGCGTATCGCAGCTCGGAATCTGTACTGCTCGACCGCCACGGTGTACCGGTACAGTCGCTGCGTATCGACATGCAGGCGCGCCGGCTGGACTGGGTGGCGCTGGCCGATATCTCGCCGGCGCTGCCGGCAGCGATCCTGCAGGCCGAGGACCAGCGCTTTTATGAACACGGCGGCGTCGACTGGAGCGCGGCGGCCAAGGCGGCCTGGGACAACCTGTTCCGCACCCGCCCACGGGGAGCATCGACCATCACCATGCAGCTGGCGGCGTTGCTTGATCCAGCCTTGCAGCCCCACTCGAAAGGCCGCAGCTGGGGCCAGAAGTGGGACCAGATCCAGGCCGCGCGCGAGCTCGACGCCGGCTGGACCAAGCCGCAGATCATCGAAGCGTATGTCAACCTGGTGTCGTTCCGGGGCGAGTTGCAGGGCGTGGACGCGGCCTCGCGCGGCCTGTTCGGCAAGGCGCCGTCGGGCCTGAACCTGACCGAGTCGGCGATCCTGGCCAGCCTGCTGCGCGCCCCAGTGGCGGCGCCGCGACTGGTGTCGCAGCGTGCCTGCTTGCTGGCGCACGAACTGCGCATGCCGGCCACCTGCGCCGACATCGAACTGCGCACCGCCATCGCCCTCGGACGTCCGCAGCTTGCCAGCGGCATCGCCCCGGCGCCCCAGGTGGCGCAACAGCTGCTGGCCGGGATGGCGGCCGGGCAGTCGGTGCGCAGCACGCTGGACTCCGACGTACAGCGCTTTGCCCAGGGCGCGTTGCGCCAGCAATTGATGGCGCTCACCGCGCGCAACGTCAACGATGGCGCGGTGCTGGTGCTCGACAACGCCAGCGGCGGCGTGCTGGCCTACGTGGGCAATGCCGGCGGCGCCGAGGTCGATGGCGTGACGGCGCTGCGCCAGGCCGGCTCCACCTTGAAACCGTTTTTATACGAGCTGGCGCTGGAACGCCGCCTGCTTACCGCCGCCTCGCTGATGGACGACAGCAGTTTCGGCATCGCCACTGGCGCTGGCACCTACGCGCCGCAGAACTACGACAAGGGTTTCAAGGGGTATGTCAGCGTGCGCACCAGCCTGGCCAGCTCGCTCAACGTGCCGGCCGTGCGCACCCTGGTGATGACCGGTCTCGACCGCTTTTATGCCCGGCTGCGGGACGTCGGCTTGAGCAGCCTGACCGAGTCGGCCGACTACTACGGTTATTCGTTGGCGCTCGGCTCTGCCGAAGTGTCGCTGCTGGAGCTGACCAACGCCTATCGCACGCTGGCCAAAGGCGGCCTGTACGCGCCGGCGCGGCTGGTGGACAAGGGCGCGCTTGCAAAGCCGGTGCGGGTGCAGGACGCGCGCGCCAGCTTCATCATCGGCGACATCCTGGCCGACCGGGGCGCACGCAGCACCACCTTTGGCCTGAAAAACGAACTGGCCACCACGTTCTGGAGCGCAGTCAAAACCGGCACCAGCAAGGACATGCGTGACAACTGGTGCATCGGTTACTCGGACCGCTACACGGTGGGCGTGTGGGTCGGTAATTTCGACGGCCAGTCGATGTGGGACGTCTCGGGCGTGACCGGCGCCGCACCGGTATGGCGCGACGTGATGGATTACTTGCACCACGGCCAGCCCAGCCGCGCACCGGCTGCACCCCCGGGTGTGGTCAAACGCCAGGTAGCCTACCAGCCGGCGCTGGAACCTGCCAGAGCCGAATGGTTTTTGGCGGGCACCGAAACCCCGGTCGTGGCGCTGGTGCAGGGCAGCGACAGCAGCCAGCCGCCGGCCATCGTCTATCCGGCAACGGGCAGCGTGATCGCCATCGACCCCGACATCCCGGCCGACCGCGAACGCGTGGTGTTCCACGCCCAGGCCGCGCAAGGCCTCACCTGGCGCCTGAACGGCAAGCCGCTGGCCGGCGCCAGCACCGACTACCCATGGGCCCCCCAACCGGGCAGCTACGAGCTGGCGCTGGTGGACGGCGCCGACAAGGTGGTGGCCAGCAGCCGCTTCCAGGTACGGGGCAATGCGCGTTAGTGAAGTGTCGAGGTGGAGGTTAGGTTAAATGCCAGCGCTGGCGAACCCAGCGTACTGACGTAACGCCACCAGCAAGCGCCCCTGTCGCCAGCCAGCCCAGGTAGAAAATGACCGCAAGCTGTGACCTCAGCGTCGGCTCGAAGCCGATCGTCAGCATGGCGAGGAGGGCAGCGATCACGACGCCGGCGCCGGCGCCGCCAGCAAAGATGATCGCCAGGGCGAAGGCAGAGCGGGTGGAATATTTGAAGCGAAATAAACAGAACAGGCCGGCGAACAGCGGTGTGCCAACGATGATCATGAAGATAAGCGGGACTGCGGGACCCATGGCGCTCCGCTATGTTTTGATTGATAAAAAAGCCGCCAACCCCTGCAGGTTGGCGGCTTTTGTGGTGCGCCGGTCAGGAAGACCCGGCGTGAGCGCTACAGCTTAGTCGCGGCTACCGCCGGCAAAGCCCAGCAGGGCCAGCAGGTTGGTGAAGATGTTGTAGACGTCCAAATACAGGCGCAGGGTGGCGCTGACGTAGTTGGTTTCGCCGCCGTTGACGATCTGCTGCACGTCATACAGGATGTAAGCCGAGAAGATGGCAATGGCCACGACCGAGATCACGATGCTCAGGGCAGGGATGGCGAAGAAGATGTTCGCAATCGACGCCAGGATCAGCACGATCACGCCGGCGAACAGCCAGGTACCCATGCCCGAGAAATCACGCTTGGTCACGGTAGCGATCGAGGCCAGTACCGCGAACACCGAAGCCGTACCACCGAACGCCATCATGATCAGCGTGCCGCCGTTGGAGAAACCCATGATGCGGGTGAGCAGCGGCGTGAGCATGATGCCCATGAAGAAGGTGAAGCCCAGTAGCAGGGCCACGCCCAGGCCGGAGTTCTTGTTCTTCTCGATCGCCCAGATGAAACCGAACGCGCCGGCCAGGAATACGATCATCATGATGCCGCCGGTCAGCGGCAGGTGCAGCGCCATGCCGAGCGCAGCGCCCAGCACCGTCGGAATCATCGACAGCGCCAGCAACCAGTACGTGTTACGCAACACGTTGTGCTGCACCGCCCGGCGACCGCTACTGAGGTCGTAGGTGTTTTGTTGCAAGTTGTTCATGATGCCTCCAATAGTTGGTGCGGAGCAAATCCGCTTAGTTAAAAGGATAGCACGCCCGCGCATAATTACCCAAAAAACTGGGGCAAAAGCACTTAAAGGGGGCTTAAACAAGCGGTAAGCGCCCGATATGGTGCCAGCCCGCCCCAAAAATGCCCGCGCAGCGCCATTGTTCGGGCCAATGTGGTGCCGGTTTTAGGAATGCGCAAGTGTTCTATGTTAAAATCGAAGGTTGATTGAACTATCAATTCTTGTTTTAAACCTTTCTTTTTATTGGAGTTTTTCAAATGGCAATCGAACGCACCCTGTCGATCATCAAACCAGACGCAGTTGCAAAAAACGTAATCGGCCAAATCTACAGCCGCTTCGAAAACGCTGGCCTGAAGATCGTTGCTGCGCAAATGAAGCAACTGTCGCGTGAAGAAGCTGAAGGCTTCTACGCTGCGCACAAAGAGCGCGGCTTCTTCAAGGATCTGGTCGATTTCATGGTGTCGGGTCCAGTCATGATCCAGGCCCTGGAAGGCGAAAACGCCGTCCTGAAAAACCGCGAACTGATGGGCGCTACCGATCCTAAGAAGGCTGACAAAGGCACCATCCGTGCTGATTTCGCCGACTCGATCGACGCCAACGCCGTTCACGGTTCGGACGCTGTTGAAGCCGCACAAGTAGAAATCGCCTACTTCTTCGGCAAGTAATTTTTTGTAATGTTCCCGTTTCCACCTTGGTGGAAACGGAAATTTTTTGTACTGTTTTGAATAGACTATGAACGCACCTCTGACCAACTTGCTGGACTTCGATCCCGCGCAGCTTATCGCTTATTGCGCCGAGTTGGGGGAGAAACCGTTCCGCGCCAAGCAACTGCAACGCTGGATCCACCAGTTCGGTGCGTCGGATTTCGACAGCATGACCGATCTGGCCAAGTCGCTGCGCGACAAACTGAAAACCCGCGCCTTCGTGGCCGCGCCTGCCATCATCAGCGACAACACGTCCACTGACGGCACCCGCAAATGGCTGATCGACGTCGGCAACGGCAACGCGGTCGAAACCGTGTTCATCCCGGAAGAAAACCGTGGCACGCTGTGCATCTCCACCCAGGCCGGTTGCGCCGTGAACTGCCGCTTCTGCTCGACCGGCAAGCAGGGCTTTTCGCGCAACCTGTCGGTTGGCGAAATCATCGGCCAGCTGTGGATGGCTGAATTTGAACTGCGTCGCACCAAGGGCATCGAGCCCGGCCCCAAGGGCGAGCGCCAGATCACCAACGTGGTCATGATGGGCATGGGCGAGCCGCTGCTCAACTTCGAACCGACCGCCACCGCACTCAAGCTGATGTTGGACGATAACGCCTACGGCCTGTCGCGCCGCCGCGTGACCCTGTCCACCTCGGGCGTGGTGCCGGCAATCGACCGCCTGGCGCAGGAAGTGCCGGTGGCGCTGGCCGTCTCGCTGCACGCGTCCAACGACGAGTTGCGCAACAGCCTGATCCCGCTGAACAAGAAATACCCGCTCAAGGAATTGATTGCCGCCTGCAAGCGCTACCTGCAATATGCGCCGCGCGACTTCATCACCTTCGAATACTGCATGCTCGATGGCGTCAACGACAGCGACGAGCACGCGCGCGAACTGATCGCGCTGGTGCAGCACCCGGTCGATGGCATCAACTGCAAATTCAACCTGATTCCATTCAATCCGTTCCCGGAGTCGGGCCTGCTGCGCTCGAAAAATCCCCGTATCAAGGCCTTCGCCCAGATCCTGGTCGATGCCGGCCTGGTCACCACCATCCGTAAAACCCGTGGCGACGACATCGACGCCGCCTGCGGCCAGCTCGCCGGCGAAGTGCAGGACCGCACCCGCGTCCAGGAACGCATGGGCAAGATGGCCGAGTACCAGCAAAAGTTCGGCGCCAATTTCGGCAAGATCGTGGAGATCCATTCCTGATGGCGCGTTGGGCGCAGCAAAACCGGTGTCGCATGGCCATGCTCGGGATGTTCCCGCTGCTGGCCGTCGCACTGGGCGGTTGCGTCACGACCCCGGATAGTCCACAATCTGCCCGTGGCGCCGACAGCGCGCGGACGCCGGGCAGCGCCGAGCGCAAGGCGGCGATTCGCACGCAACTGGCGGTCGGCTATTTCGAGCAGGGCCAGTACACGGTGGCGCTGGGCGAAATCAAGCTGGCGCTCGCTGCCGAGCCCGACAACGCCGAAGCATTGGGCTTGCGCGGCCTGATCGAGCAAGCGCTGGGTCAACCCGCTGCCGCCGACGAGAGTTTCCGCCGCGCCCGCAAGCTGGCGCCGGAAAATCCGGACCTGGCCAACAATTACGGCTCTTTTTTGTGCGAGAGCGGCCGCGTGGCCGAGGCGTTGCCGCTGTTCGATACCGCGCTGGCCAACCGCGCTTACCGCTCGCCGGCCAGCGCCGCCAACAATGCTGGCGCGTGTGCATTGAAAATCAAGGATTACGCCAGCGCGGAGCGTTATCTGCTGCAAGCGTTGCAGTTGACGCCCGATCTGCCGGCCACCAACGCCAACCTGGCGCGGCTGTACGTGGAAAAACGCGATGTTCAGCG
The DNA here is from genome assembly GCF_001758785.1 of Duganella phyllosphaerae. GTDB lineage: Bacteria > Pseudomonadota > Gammaproteobacteria > Burkholderiales > Burkholderiaceae_D > Rugamonas > Rugamonas phyllosphaerae. Next base: position 25,045 of record NZ_LROM01000118.1, on the reverse strand, counting down.
CGCGCATTTCTTCGTGACCCGCCTGGGCGACGTGGCAAAGATGGAGAGCCTGACGGCCGATGTGCTGTGGCTCGGGATTAAAGTGCAGCATCAGGTGGGCGATACGGGAAAACAAGCTGGTTGGGTCACGCAGTTGCGTACCCGCTACCCCGGCTCGACCGAGTATGCTGCTTATCAACGTGGGGCGTTTGATGAGTGAGACAGCAATGAATTCTGAGTGGGTAGAACCGCCAAAAGACCAGGCCAAAACCGGCCTGGCCACGCCCGGAGCACAATTGAAGGAACAGCGCGAAGCGCTGGGCCTGTCCGTGGAACAGATCGCCGACCAGCTCAAGCTGGCGCCGCGCCAGGTGGTGGCGCTCGAAGCCGGCGATTATGCATCGTTGCCCAATATGGCGGTCACGCGCGGTTTCGTGCGCGCCTATGCCAAGGTGGTGCGCATCGACGCCACGCCGCTGGTGGCGATGATCGAAGTGCGTTCGCCCACCAGCCCCGAGGTATCGCCCCCGCGCAAGGAAATAGCCGCCACCTTCTCCGATACGCGGATGCCGCTGATGAAGTCGCGCCACTCGCATACCGGCGCCTGGGTGATGGGCGGGGTAGCGGTGGTGGTCGTGGTCGGCGGGATTTTCCTCTACCAGAGCGGCCTGATTGCCCACACGCTGGCGTTGTTCGAACGTGGCGCCGATAGCGCTGCCGTGGCCACCGAGCCGGCCAAGACCGATACGACGGTGGCGCCGCTCGAGACCACGCTGGTCAAACCAGGCCAGGAAACCGCAGCGCTGCAGTCGCCCAATGTGCCGCTGGTGTCGGTGCCACCGGTCGATGGTGGCAGCGCCGCCAGCCTGACCGGCACCGCGCTGGTGTTGAAAGTGACCGAGGATTCGTGGGTCGAGATTCGTCGTCCGGGCGCCGCGCCGCTGATTTCGCGCGTGGTCAAGGCCGGCAGCACCGAAACCTTCGACATCAAGGGCCCGTCGCTGCTGATCGTCGGCAAGCCCGCCGGTGTTCAGGCGTCGCTGGGCGGCGCGCCGCTGGCGTTGCCGCAAATCGCCGGCGGCACCATCGCCCGCGTGAACATTAAATAAATCAAGTACCGAGTTAAACGACCATGTCTTCTACGCCAACAGCTATTCCTTCGGGCCAGTCACCGCGCCGCGCCAGCCGCAGCGTGCTGGTGGCGCACGGCCAGCGCCAGATCTGGGTGGGCGGCGACGCCCCCGTGGTGGTGCAGTCGATGACCAATACCGACACCGCCAACGCCATCGAAACCGCGATCCAGATCCGCGACCTGGCCCGCGCCGGGTCCGAGCTGGTACGCCTGACCGTGGACCGCCCCGAGTCGGCCGAAGCCGTGCCCTACATCCGCGAACAGCTCGACAAGATGGACGTCGATGTGCCGCTGGTCGGCGATTTTCACTACAACGGCCACACGCTGTTGAATGACTATCCCGAGTGCGCCAAGGCGCTGTCGAAGTACCGCATCAACCCGGGCAACGTGGGCAAGGGCGCCAAGCGCGACACCCAGTTTGCACAGATGATCGAAGTGGCGGCGCGCTACAACAAGCCGGTGCGCATCGGCGTCAACTGGGGCAGCCTGGACCAGGCGCTGCTGGCGCGCATCATGGATGAAAACGCCGGCCGCGCCGAGCCGTGGACCGCGCAGCAGGTCATGTACGAGGCGCTGATCACGTCGGCCATCGAGAACGCCGTGCGCGCCGAAGAACTGGGCCTGGCGCGCGACAAGATCATCCTGTCGTGCAAGGTCTCCGGCGTGCAGGACCTGATCGCCGTGTACCGCGAACTGGGCAAGCGCTGCGACTATCCGCTGCACCTGGGCTTGACCGAAGCGGGCATGGGCAGCAAAGGCATCGTGGCGTCCACCGCCGCGCTGTCGGTGCTGCTGCAAGAGGGTATCGGCGACACCATCCGCATCTCGCTCACGCCGGAGCCGGGTGGCGACCGCACCAAGGAAGTGGTAGTGGGGCAGGAAATCCTGCAAACCATGGGCCTGCGCAAGTTCACGCCGATGGTGATTGCATGCCCCGGTTGCGGCCGTACTACGTCGACGACCTTCCAGGAACTGGCCGACAACATCCAGACCTTCCTGCGCGACCAGATGCCGGAATGGAAAAAGACCTACCCGGGCGTGGAAGCGATGAACGTGGCCGTGATGGGCTGCATCGTCAATGGCCCCGGCGAATCGAAACACGCCAACATCGGCATCAGCCTGCCCGGCACCGGCGAATCGCCGGCTGCGCCGGTGTTTGTCGATGGCGCCAAGTTTGCGACCTTGCGCGGCGAACGGATCGTGGAAGAGTTTCACGAGATCGTGTTGAATTATGTGAAGGCCAACTACGGCAAGGCTGTGGCAGCGTAGTTGTATAGTTAAATGCCGTCAGCGCCGCTGGCCGTAGAGTCGTCATTCCCGCGCAGGCGGGAATCCATAGACCGCCGGCCAGGATGCTCAGCATGGATTCCCGCGTGCGCGGGAATGACGGATTCAAGAGTTGTGGTATCGGTAAAGAAAACGAATATGTCCGAAAATAAAAAAGCTGAAAAAATCACCGCCGTCAAAGGCATGAACGACATCCTGCCGCAGGATTCGCACCTGTGGCAGCTGTTCGAGAACACCGCGCAATCGGTCGTGCAAAGCTATGGCTTCCAGCAGATCCGCACCCCGATCGTGGAAGACACGGCGCTGTTCAAGCGCGCCATCGGCGCGGTGACCGACATCGTCGAAAAAGAGATGTATTCGTTCACCGATTCGATGAACGGCGACCAGCTGACCCTGCGCCCCGAAGGCACGGCCGGCGCGGTGCGCGCGGTGATCGAGCATAACCTGGTGTACGAAGGTCCGAAGCGCGTGTGGTACACGGGACCGATGTTCCGCCACGAGCGTCCGCAGCGCGGCCGCTATCGCCAGTTCTACCAGTTCGGTTGCGAAGCCGTGGGCTTTACCGGTCCGGACATCGATGCCGAGATGATCATGCTGTGCCGCCGCCTGTGGGACGACCTGGGCCTGGAAAACATCCGCCTCGAACTGAACTCGATCGGCGACGCCGGCGAGCGCGCGCGCCACCGCGTGGACCTGATCGCGTACCTGGAAAGCCACGAAGCGCTGCTCGACGCCGAAGCCAAGCGCCGCCTGCACAGCAACCCGCTGCGCATCCTCGACACCAAGAACCCTGCCATGCAGGACATGGTCAACGGCGCGCCGAAACTGCTCGACTACCTGGGCGAAGAATCGCTGGCGCACTTTAACGGCGTGCGCAAGATCCTCGACCACAACAACATCCCGTACGTGATCAACCCGCGTCTGGTGCGCGGCCTCGATTACTACAACCGCACCGTGTTCGAGTGGGTCACCGATGCGCTGGGCTCGCAAGGCACCGTGTGCGCGGGCGGCCGTTACGATCCGCTGATCGCCTCGTTCGGCGGCAAGCCCACGCCAGCTGTCGGTTTCGCCATGGGCATCGAGCGCCTGCTCGAGTTGATGAAGGAAGTGGGCGAGCCTGAGCAGCCTAACCTGTGCGACGTGTACCTGGTGCACCAGGGCGAGGCAGCCCAGCTGCAATCGTTCGTGCTCGGTGAACGCCTGCGCGACGCCGGCCTCGACGTGATCATGCATGGCTCGACCGCCAACGGCCCCGGCAGCTTCAAGAACCAGATGAAAAAAGCCGACGGCAGCGGCGCGTCGTTCGCGGTCATCATCGGTGAAGACGAAGTGACCAACCACACCGCGTCGGTCAAGGCCATGCGCGGCGCCGAAGGCGAGCAGCAGGCCACCGTACCGTTCGACGAAGTGGTCGACTACGTGGTGGACCAGATCACCGGCAGCGGCGACCATCACCACCACGTGCACGACGAGCACTGCAATCACTAAGCTGTTTGTATTCAAACCTTCCTAACTTTTTAGCAGACGAACTGACATGGCATACGATCTCGAAGAACAAGAACAACTCGCTACGCTCAAAGCATGGTGGGAGCGTTACGGCAACCTGACGACCTGGATCATCATCATCGCCCTGGCCGCTTACTCCGGCTGGGCTGGCTGGAACTACTACCAGCGCAACCAGACCACCCAGGCCTCGGCCCTGTACGAGGAACTGCAACGCGCGGTCGAAGCCAAGGACAACACCAAGGTCCAGCGCGCCGCCACCGACATGGAAAGCAAGTTCGCCAGCACCGCTTACGCCCCGATGAGCGCACTGGTGGCCGCCAAGAGCGCCTTCGATGCCAACGACGCCAAGACCGCCAAGGCCCAACTGCAATGGGCGATCGAGCACGGCGCCGACGAGTTCAAGGCGATCGCCAAGGTGCGCCTGGCCGGTTTGCTGCTCGATGAAAAAGCGTATGACCAGGCGCTGAAAGCGCTGGACGGCAACGTGCCGCCAGCGTTTGCCGGCTCGGTGGCCGACCGCAAGGGCGACATCCTGGCGGCCCAGAACAAGCTGGCCGAAGCGCGCACCGCCTACCAGGCTGCGCTGGACGCCACCGACAAGAAAAACCCGGGCCGCCAGCTGATCCAGCTGAAGCTGGAAGCGATCGGCGGCAGCGTGCCGGCCGACAAACCAGCCAAGGCAGCGGCGTAAGCGTCAGCGCGTTCCACGACTCCGGATAACCCGTAACGAGCAAGGTTGAAAAATTTTATGCGCATCACCGAAAAAGCTATTGCTGCAAGCCTGCTGGCACTGTTGGCTGGTTGCTCCTTGTTTGGCTCGAAAGACACCAAGAACCAGCCAGCACCGCTGGTCGAACCACCGGGCAGCATGCAGCCGCCGGTGGCCTGGAAGTATTCGCTGGGCAAGGCCGGCAATGCCGTCTTCACCCCGGTGCTCGCTGGCGACAGCGTCTACCTGGCCGACGGCGACGGCGTGCTGGCGCGCGTGAATGCCGCCACTGGCAAGGAAATCTGGCGCATCAAGACCGGCACCGACCTGACGGCCGGCGTGGGCAGCGATGGCGAGGTGGTGGTGGTTGGCGACAAGAAAGGTGTTATCCTAGCCTTTGATGCCAACGGTAAAGAATTGTGGAAAGCACAAGCATCGAGCGAAGTGCTGTCTTCGCCGGTGGTCGGTGGCGGGGTGGTGGTGGTACGCAGTGTCGATAACGTGATTACCGCGTACGAAGCCAAGACCGGCGCCAAGCGCTGGAACGTCACCCGTACCACGCCGGCGCTGACCCTGCGCAATGCGCCGGGCATGGTGATCAACGGCCCGAACGTGTATGTCGCCCAGCCGGGCGGCAAGCTGGTGGTGCTGGCCCTGGTTGGCGGTTTGCCGCGCTTCGAAGTGGCGGTCGGTGAGCCACGTGGCGCGACCGAACTCGAACGCGTGACCGACATTGCCGGCGCGCCCGTGATTTTCGAAAAAGATGTGTGCGCCGTGTCGTACCAGGGCCGCGTGGCCTGCTACGACGCCACCACCGGCGCGCCGTCCTGGAGCAAGCCTGCTTCGTCCGACGTGGGCGTGGCGGTGGACCAGCGTTTTGTATTCGTCTCCGACGACAAGGGCGAAGTTGCCGCCTATAGCCGCGAAAGCGGCAGCAACGCCTGGAAGAACGACAAGCTGTCCTATCGCCGCCTCTCGACCCCCGTGTCGTATGGCCGCGCCGTGGCCGTTGGCGACTACCAGGGTTACATCCACTTCCTGTCGCGGGAAGATGGCGCTTTGCTAGGTCGAGTCGCGACCGATGGCAGCCCGATCCAGTCGGCTCCCGTCATCGCCGGCTCGAATTTGATTTTTCAAACTCAAGCAGGAACTGTGACCGCTCTCGCGGTCGAGTAATTCAATGAAGCCGGTAATCGCACTTGTGGGTCGACCCAATGTAGGGAAATCGACCTTGTTTAATCGTCTGACCCGCTCGCGCGATGCGCTGGTGGCGGACTTGCCTGGGTTGACGCGCGATCGTCACTATGGCGAGGGCCGTGTCGGCGAACGTCCCTTCCTCGTCATCGACACGGGCGGCTTCGAGCCGGTCGCCAAGGAAGGCATCATGCATCAGATGGCCAAGCAGACCAAGCAAGCCGTAGCCGAGGCCGACATCGTCGTGTTCCTCGTCGACGGCCGCCAGGGCCTGACGCCGCATGATAAAACCATTACCGACTTCCTGCGTAAAAGCGGCCGTCCGGTCATGCTGGTCGTGAATAAATCGGAAGGCATGCGCTATACCGCCGTGGTCTCCGACTTTTACGAGCTGGGCATGGGCGAGCCGTATTCGATCTCGTCCGCGCACGGCGACGGCGTGGCCGACCTGGTGGAGGAGGCGCTGAACCTGGCCTTTGCCCAGCGTCCCGACGAGCCGGAAGAACTCGATCCCGCCCAGCGCGGTGTCAAGATCGCCCTGGTCGGTCGTCCCAACGTGGGCAAATCGACCCTGATCAACACCCTGGTCGGCGAAGAGCGCGTGATCGCCTTCGACATGCCGGGCACTACCCGCGACTCGATCGAGATTCCGTTCGAGCGCGAAGGCAAGCAGTACACGCTGATCGACACGGCCGGTATTCGCCGCCGCGGCAAGGTGTTCGAAGCGATCGAGAAATTCTCGGTCGTCAAAACCCTGCAGTCGATCTCGGAAGCCAACGTGGTCGTGCTGATGCTCGACGCCCAGCAGGATATCTCCGAGCAGGATGCCCACATCGCCGGCTTCGTGCTGGAAACGGGCCGCGCGCTGGTGATCGCCGTCAACAAGTGGGACGGCCTGCGCACCGACGAGCGCGACGAGATCAAGATCGACATCGACCGCAAGCTCGACTTCCTGTCGTTCGCCAAGATGCACTTTATCTCTGCACTGAAGTCGCAGGGCATCGGTCCACTGATGAAGTCGGTCGATGCGGCTTACGCGGCTGCAATGTGCAACCTGTCCACGCCCAAGCTCACCCGCGCGCTGATCGAAGCGGTGGAAAAGCAGGAGCCACGGCGCAAGGGTTCGATCCGTCCGAAGCTGCGCTATGCGCACCAGGGCGGCATGAACCCGCCGGTCATCGTCATCCACGGCAACGCCCTGGAAGCGGTGGGCGATCCGTACAAGCGCTACCTCGAGAAGCATTTCCGCGACACGTTCAGTTTGATAGGCACGCCGCTGCGTATCGAGCTGCGCACGGGTAAAAACCCGTTCGACAAGCGTACCGAAAAGAAGTAATCGCGTGACAACGCCGGGTCACGTTATTGTGACCTGGCTTTCTCCTTAGTTTTCAATTAAATAGGCTGTTTTTTTGCGGTGCGACACTGCAAAAAAAGCAAAAACAGGTTACAGTGGCTTGGAAGCACCATTCCCTACGTGGCGAGCGGTGTTTCAGCGAATATCATTTGACTTTCGCTGGGCCACGTACTTGAAATCAAGCGTTTCGCCTCCAAATCTAACACAACAACATAAAATGGAGCTGTTATGAGCAACAAAGGGCAACTGTTACAAGACCCATTCCTCAACGCACTGCGCAAAGAGCACGTGCCGGTGTCGATCTACCTCGTTAACGGCATCAAGTTGCAGGGCCACATCGAATCGTTCGATCAGTACGTCGTACTGCTGCGCAATACTGTGACCCAGATGGTGTACAAGCATGCCATCTCCACCGTGGTGCCGGCTCGCGCCGTCAACCTCAGCATCGATAACGACGCGGACTAAGCGCTTGCCTTACCCTTACTGCGTCACCCCAACCTTACAGATCGTCGTATGCGTGCAGCTCTAGTCGGTATTGATTTCGGCCAGGGCGACTTCGCCGCCAGCGTCGAGGAACTGCAACTGCTGGCCCGTTCAGCAGGTGCGGAACCCGTGACGACGATCACCGCCAAGCGCTCCGCCCCGGACTCCGCGTATTTCGTCGGCAGCGGCAAGGCTGACGAAATCGGCCAGGCCGTGCTCGACGAGCGTATCGAAATCGTCATCTTCAACCACGCTCTCTCGCCGGCCCAGCAGCGCAACCTGGAAAAGCGCCTGAATATCCGCGTGCTCGACCGTACCAGCCTGATCCTCGACATTTTCGCCCAGCGCGCCGCCTCGCACGAGGGCAAGCTGCAGGTGGAACTGGCGCAGTTGCAGCACCTGGCCACGCGCCTGATCCGCGGCTGGACTCACCTGGAACGGCAAAAGGGCGGTATCGGCCTGCGCGGTCCCGGCGAAACCCAGCTCGAAACCGACCGCCGGCTGATCGGCGAGCGTGTAAAAGCCCTGCGCGCGCGCCTGGCCAAGCTGCGCAAGCAGCATGAAACCCAGCGCCGTTCGCGTGGCCGCAGCCAGACTTTTTCCGTGTCGCTGGTCGGCTATACCAATGCCGGCAAGTCCACCCTGTTCAACGCGGTGACCAAGGCCGGCGTGTATGTTGCCGACCAGTTGTTCGCCACGCTGGACACGACCTCGCGTCGCGTCTACATGGGACAGGAAGTGGGCAACGTGGTGTTCTCGGACACGGTCGGCTTCGTGCGCGAATTGCCGCACCAGCTGGTGGCGGCATTCCGCGCCACGCTCGAAGAGACCATCCATGCCGATTTGCTGCTGCACGTGGTGGACGCTTCGTCGCCGGTGCGCATGGAGCAGATCGAGCAGGTCAACCTGGTGCTCAAGGAAATCGGCGCCGATCATATTCCGCAAATTTTAGTGTGGAACAAGATCGATGCCGCTGGCCTGGAGCCTTCGGTCGAGCGCGACGAATATGCTAAGATTTCCCGCGTTTTCCTCAGCGCCCGCACCGGTGTCGGCGTGGACCTGCTGCGCGAAGCGGTGGTGGAATGGGCCAAGGCGGCCCCGGGCGCCAGGCTCAACGAAGCGTACCCGATCGATGCGGACGAAGCAGAGCTCGATACAGACGATGCAGCGCAGGAGCCGGACAGGTCCGATTCCGGCGACGACAGCAGTACCTCGCGCAGTTCCCCTACAACTCACGTTGGATCCCACTAATGCGTGTCCCATCAATGATCAAACGTCTCGGCATCAAGCTGTCGCTGAACGACCCCCGCTGGGGCTCGGACAAGAAAGACGGCGAGCCGCAGGCGAACGAAGGCAAAAAGCCTGGCGAAGGCCCTCCCGACATGGAACAGTTGTGGCGCGATTTCAATGAGCGCCTGAACAATTTCTTCGGCCAGAAAAAACGCCCGGACAACAATAACAACGGCAACAACAACGGCGGGGGCGGCATGCCGCGTCCCGATCCGGCCGGCATGCGCGCCACCGCTGGCGCGATTGCCGGCGTGGCCGCGCTTATCTGGCTGGCCTCGGGCTCGTTCATCGTGCAAGAGGGCCAGGCCGGCATCGTCTACACCTTCGGCAAATACACGCACTCGACCGGATCCGGTTTCAACTGGCGCTGGCCGTACCCGTTCCAGTCGAACGAAACCGTGCGCGTCTCGCAGATGCGCATGGTCGAGATCGGCTATCGCGGCAACATCAAGAACAAGCAGACCCAGGAATCCCTGATGCTGACCGACGATGAAAACATCATCGACATGCAGCTGGCCGTGCAGTTCAAGCTGAAAGACCCCGTGGCCTGGCTGATGAACAACCGCGACGAGGAAGAAACCGTGCGCCAGGTCGCCGAGACGTCGATCCGCGAAATCGTCGGCAAGAACAAGATGGACTTCGTGCTGTACGAGGGCCGCGACAAGGTCGCCTACGAAACCCAGGTGCTGATGCAAGCCATCCTCGACCGTTACGCTTCCGGCGTACTGATCTCGGGCGTGACCTTGCAGGCAGTGCAGCCGCCCGAGCAGGTGCAGAGCGCCTTTGATGATGCGGTCAAGGCTGGCCAGGATCTGGAACGCCAGAAGAACGAAGGCCAGGCTTACGCCAACGACGTCATTCCGAAAGCGCGCGGTACCGCTTCGCGCCTGATGCAGGAAGCCGAAGCGTACCGTTCGATGGTCACCGAGAACGCCACCGGTAACGCCAACCGCTTCAAGCAGGTGCTGGTCGAGTACCAGAAGGCGCCGGCTGTGACGCGCGACCGCATGTACCTCGACACCATGCAGCAGATCTTCTCGAGCACCAGCAAGGTGATGGTCGACTCCAAGAACGGCAACAACCTGCTGTACCTGCCGCTCGACAAGCTGATCGCCCAGGCCGCTGCTGGCGATGCTGCCCGCAACAGCAATAATAGCAACAGCGCGGGTTCGCCAGCGACCGCGCCGACCACGGCAACGCTGCCGGCCGACGTGATGCCATCGGTGGAAGTGAGCCGCCAGCGCGAGCCGCGCCCGCGGGATTCCTCACGTGAACGGGAGAGTCGTTAATGAATCGCATAGTCAGTACCCTCGTGGCAGGTTTTGTCCTGCTGCTGATCCTGTCGTCGATGATCTTCGTGGTCGACCAGCGCAAGTACGCCATCGTGTTCGCGCTGGGCCAGATCAAGGAAGTCGTGCGCGAGCCAGGTTTGCACTTCAAGCTGCCGCCACCGTTCCAGAACGTGGTGCTGCTCGATAACCGCATCATGACCATCGAGTCGCCGGACGCCGAGCGCTTCATCACGGCCGAGAAGATGAACATTTTGGTCGACAGCTTCGTCAAGTGGCGCATTGGCCGCAACGAAGGCCAGGCCAAGCTGTACTACGTCACCTTCGGCGGCGACGAAACCCGTGCCCGCGACCGCATGTCGGTCATCATCAAGTCGGCGCTGAACGAGGAAATCACCAAGCACACGGTGAGCGAAGTGATCTCGGGCAAGCGTGGCCAGGTGATGGAAGCGATCCGCAACAAGGTGGTGCAGGAGTCGGCCCAGATCGGCGTCGAGATCATCGACGTGCGCCTGAAACGCGTGGAATACGTCGAGCAGATCAACAACTCGGTGTACGAGCGCATGAAAGCCGAGCGCCTGCGCGTGGCCAACGAGCTGCGTTCGACCGGTTCGGCAGCGTCGGAAACCATCCGCGCCGACGCCGACCGCCAGCGCACCGTGATTCTTGCCGAAGCCTACCGCGACGCCGAGAACATTCGTGGTGAAGGCGATGCGAAAGCGTCGCAGATCTACGCCGAAGCGTTCGGCCGCAACCCGGAGTTCTACAAGTTCTACCGTAGCCTGGAAGCGTACCGCACCACCTTCAAGAGCCAGGGCGACGTGATGGTGGTCGATCCGAGCTCGGACTTCTTCAAGTACTTCAAGAGTTCCGGTAGCAGCGGTCAGAAGTAACAGGGGAGGGCGCCTGTCCTGGCGCTTCGTTCCTGCCCGCACCCGCTGTTCCGTCATCCCCGCGCAGGCGGGGATCCAGTTTTTCCGGTCCGCCCGCAAATTGGATTCCCGCCTGCGCGGGAATGACGACTCGGTCCCTAGGGCGCATTTTTTACCTCCCCCCAAGCATTTTCGCGTAAAATATCAGGTTCGGCCTGTCACTTGTTGACACGCGGCGCCCGCGCCCCATTGTTCATTATTTAATCATTGTCTCCCATGCCGAATTGGCTTTTGCCCGAGAATATCGCCGACGTGTTGCCGTCGGAAGCCCGCAAGATTGAAGAACTGCGTCGTTTGATGCTGGATAACTTCCGTCTGTACGGGTACGAACTGGTGATGCCACCGCTGCTCGAGTACCTCGAGTCGCTGCTCACCGGCACCGGTACCGACATCGACCTGCGCACCTTCAAACTGGTGGACCCGATCTCGGGCCGCCTGCTGGGCCTGCGTCCCGACATGACCACCCAAGTGGCGCGCATCGACGCCCACCTGCTCAACCGTGCTTCGGTCACGCGCCTGTGCTACGCCGGCAACGTGCTGCACACGCATCCGTCGGGCCTGCACGCTACCCGCGAGCCGCTGCAGATCGGCGCCGAAATCTACGGCCATGCCGGCCTGGAAGCGGACGCCGAAATCCAGGAGCTGGCGCTGTCCACCCTGGCGCTGGCCGGTTTTCCGCAAGTGCGGCTGGACCTGACCCACGTCGGTGTGCTGCGCGCGATCATCGAGGGCGACGCTGCTGCTGCCAGGGACGAAGCGGCGCTGTACCTGGCGCTGCGCGCCAAGGACGTCTCGGACCTGAAAGCGCTCACCGCCAACTACGCGCCGCAAACGCGCGACGCGCTGCTGGCGCTGACCCAGCTGTACGGCGACATCGACGTGCTGAAAAAAGCGCGCGAGGTGCTGCCGGACTTGCCGGGCATCGCCAAGGCCTTGGCCGAACTGGCGGCGCTGGCTGCATCGGCGCTTGGCCGCGCCGAGGTCGCCATCGACCTGGCCGACCTGCGCGGTTACCAATACGAAAGCGGTGCGATGTTCGCGCTGTATGTGCCAGGCTTGCCGAACGCGGTGGCGCGCGGCGGCCGTTACGATCACGTAGGCGAAGCCTTCGGCCGGGCCCGTCCCGCCACCGGCTTCTCGCTCGACCTGCGCGAGCTGGCGCGCCTGTTACCCACTGCGGAACGCAAGCATTCGATCCGCGCGCCGTGGGGCAATGCGCCTGAATTGAAAGAAAAAATCGCCGAGCTGCGCAAGTCCGGCGAAGTCGTGATCCAGAGCATGCCTGGTCACAGCAATGAGCTGGACGAGTTCGAGTGCGATCGCGCGCTGGTGCTCGACGATAACAGTAGTCAATGGATTCTTAAAAACTTAGGTTAGTGTGATGTCAAACAAAAACGCAAAGAATGTGGTCGTCATCGGCACCCAATGGGGTGACGAAGGTAAAGGCAAGATCGTCGATTGGCTGACCGATCATGCACAAGGTGTGGTGCGCTTCCAAGGCGGTCACAACGCCGGCCACACGCTGGTTATCGGCGGCGTCAAAACCGCGCTGCAACTGATACCTTCGGGCATCATGCGCCCAGGCGTGGCCTGCTACATCGGTAACGGTGTGGTGGTGTCGGTGCCGGACGTGCTGCGCGAAATCGACAAGCTGGAAAAAGTCGGTGTCGAAGTGGCCTCGCGCCTGAAAGTGTCGGACGCAGCGCCGGTCATCCTGCCTTACCACTCGGCACTCGACCTGGCCCGTGAAGCCAAGCGTGGCGAAGCGAAAATCGGCACCACCGGCAAGGGCATCGGCCCGGCCTACGAAGACAAGGTCGCCCGTCGCGCGATTCGCGTGGCCGACCTGCTCAACGAAACGCGCTTTGCCGAAAAACTGGCCGAGAACCTCGACTACCATAACTTCGTGCTGGAACACTATCTGAAAGCACCGAAGGTCGACTACCAGAAGACCCTGGACGACGCGCTGGCCTACGTGCCACGCCTGCGTCCGATGGTCACCGATGTCTCGAGCGCGCTGTACGCAGCCCACAAGGCTGGCGCCAACCTGCTGTTCGAAGGCGCACAAGGTTCGCTGCTGGACGTCGATCACGGCACCTATCCGTTCGTCACCTCCTCGAACTGCGTGGCCGGCAATGCCGCCGCCGGTGCTGGCGTGGGTCCGAACATGCTGCACTACATCATGGGCATCACCAAGGCCTACACCACCCGCGTCGGTTCCGGTCCGTTCCCGTCGGAACTGCCAACCGATGCAGGCGTTGGCCACCACCTGGCGCAAGTGGGCCACGAGTTCGGCACCGTGACGGGCCGCGCTCGCCGCTGCGGCTGGTTCGATGCCGCGCTGCTGCGTCGTTCGGTGCAAATCAACGGCGTGACCGGCATGTGCCTGACCAAGCTGGACGTGCTCGACGGTATCGAAACCCTGAAACTGTGCACCGGCTACACCATCGACGGCGTCACCGTGGACATCTTCCCATCGGGCGCCGAAGAAGCGGCCCGCTGCGTGCCGATCTACGAAGAAATGCCAGGCTGGACCGAAAGCACCGTTGGCGCCAAGACCATGGAAGCGCTGCCGGCCACTGCCCGCGCCTACATCAAGCGCATCGAAGAGCTGGTCGGCGTGCCAGTTGACATGGTCTCGACCGGGCCGGATCGTGAAGAAACGATCGTGCTGCGTCACCCGTTCGCCTAATCGTTCGCATAATAAGAGGAATGTCATGAACAACCCGCAAACCAATGAAAAACACCTCTGGGTGTCCTGGGACGAATACCACCGCCTGATTGAGCGCCTGGCGCTCAAGGTGCATGAGTCTGGCTGGAAATTCGACATGGTGCTGTGCCTGGCGCGCGGCGGCGTGCGTCCTGGCGACGTGTTCTCGCGTATTTTCGACGTGCCGCTGGCGATCCTGTCGACCAGCTCGTACCGCGAAGACAAGGGCACGACCCAGGGCGACCTCGACATCGCCAAGTACATGACGATGACCAAGGGCCCGCTGTCGGGCAAGATCCTGCTGGTCGACGACCTGGCCGATTCGGGTGTTACCCTGATCAAGGTCATGCAGCACCTGAAGGAAAACTTCGATGGCGTGACCGAAGTGCGTTCGGCCGTGATCTGGACCAAGGGCAGCTCGGCCTTCCGTCCTGATTACCAGATGGAAGAACTGCCGCACAATCCGTGGATCCACCAGCCGTTCGAGGACTACGACGGCCTGCGTCCGCATCAACTCGCGGCATGGATCAAAAAAGGCGACACCGCGCAGTAATCGGTGACACAAGGGGAGCTTCGGCTCCCTTTTTAATTCAAGAACAAAAACATGACCCAAGATTTCTTTCAGACCTTCATCCTGCTGGTCCTGGTGACCGATCCTTTCGGTAACGTGCCGCTATTTGCCAGCGTGCTCAACCCCGTGCCGCCGGCACGCCGCCCGCGCATCGTGATACGCGAGTGCGCCATCGCCTTTGGCCTGCTGCTGATCTTCATGTTCTTCGGCCGGCACTTCCTGGCCGCGCTGCATTTGTCCGAGGTGGCACTGCGCATCGGCGGCGCCGTGATCCTGCTCTTGATCTCGATCCGCATGATCTTCCCGCACCCTGATGGCGTGCTGGGCCGCACCGACGGCGCCGAGCCGTTCATCGTACCGCTGGCCATCCCTGCGCTGGCCGGCCCGTCCGCGCTGGCCACCGTGCTGCTGTTCTCGAGCGAGAGCACCGGCGAGGTGCTGGTGCACGTGGCGGCGCTGGCGGCCGTGGCCGTGGTGTGGCTGGCCGTGTTCCTGTCGGCCGAACGGCTGCAAAAAGTGCTGGGCCCGCAGGTGATGACCGCGTTCGAGCGGCTGATGGGGCTGATCCTGACGGCGATGTCGATCGAGATGTTGCTGAGCGGAATACGCGAGTTCGTCAAGACCTTGTAAGGTCGGCGGGACCGCGTCCCGATTGAAAAAAACGCTGTACAGTGCGCGAGCAACGGCGCTACAGTGGCTGAAACAACAATGTAAACAATTTACATAGTGATGCGCCCCCGTCTCCCAGTCGGGGGCGCGCAGCCTCACCACTGTCAGCATTATCGGCGCCCCCTTGCGGCGCCATGCCTGGTGATTCTTCCGAACGACAAAACCAGGAGTACCCATGAAAAGCTCTGCCCGGCATACGCCTGCCCTTCGCCTGTCCGTTATTTCCAACGCCGTGGCCGCATCGTTTGCCGCCACGTTGCTGATTGCCCCGCTGGCGCATGCCCAGCTCAGTACGGCCACCATCCAGGGCCAGGTCGCCAGCGGCGCCGCCCCTTCGGCTGGCGCTGCCGTCACCGCCACCAACGAATTGAACGGTTATAAGTACGAAACCACTACCCGCGCCGACGGCAGCTATGTGTTGACTGGCGTGGCGCCCGGCACCTACCGCATCCGCGTGGGTGAGCAGCAGGCCGAACCGGTCACCGTCAGCGTCGGTCAGACCAGCCAGGTCAACCTGCAATTGCAGGCCGGTGTGCAGCAGGTAGTGATCACCGGCTCGGCGTCGCGGCGCGACGTGACCGGTTCCGAGGTAGGCACGTCGGTGTCGCGCCAGCAGATCGAAAAGCTGCCGCAGGTCACCCGCAACTTCCTCTCGTTTGCCGACCTGGCGCCCGGGGTGCGCTTCAATGTCGATACTGCCGGCAACGTCAAGATGCAGAGCGGCTCGCAGAGCCAGGACAACGTTAACGTTTTCATCGATGGCGTCAGCCAGAAGAACAACATCCTGCGCGGCGGCGTCTCCGGGCTCGACTCGAGCCGGGGCAACCCGTTCCCGCAATCGGCCGTGGCCGAGTACAAGGTGATCGCGCAGAACTACAAGGCAGAGTTCGACCAGGTGTCGAGCGCGGCGATTACGGCGGTGACCAAGTCGGGTGGCAACACCCTGAGCGGCGACGTGTTCTGGGACCACAGCGGCACCAACCTCACCGCCAAGGACCCGTTCCAGAAGGAGTCGGAGCGCAAGGGCGTGGGCCGGCCGTCGTCGTCGCAGGACCAGTACGGCGTCACCCTTGGCGGCCCGATCAAGGAAGACGTCGCGCACTTCTTCATCGCGTACGAAGGCAAGAAGATCGACAGCCCGCGCCAGGTGATCGCCCAGCGCACCGACCTGCTGCCCGATGCCGGCATCGTGCCGTCGCTGCTGGCGCGCCAGGGTTCGCAGGTGTCAAGCTTCAAGGAAGACCTGCTGCTGGTGAAGGTTGATGCGCAGATTTCGCGCAATCAGCGCATGGAGGCCACTGCCCGGGTGCGCCGCGAGTCGGACCTGATCCCCGAAGACCTCAAGCTCAGCGTGGCAGAGAACGTTCTGGATCGGACCAACGACGAAGACCGGTTCGACGTCAAGCACGAGTGGAGCGACAAGGGCTTTTTGAACGAAGCACGCTTCGGCTACGAAAAATACAGCTGGAACCCGCGCTCGGACGCGGCCAACCCGTACGTGCGCTACCAGGTTTCGCCCAGCAACAGCGACAACAACGTGGTCGATGTGCTGATCACCGGCGGCTCGCCCAACAACCAGTTCCGCCAGCAGCGCGGCCTGCTGTTGCAGGACGACCTGACTTACACCGGTCTGGAAAGCCATACCTTCAAGGCCGGCGTCAAGGTCAAGCGCATCGACTACAACCTGTCCGGTACCGCGCGCGCGGTCGAGCAGCGCTGGGAGCGCATCGATACCGTTACCGGCATACCGAGCCTGATCCGCGCCGAGCTGGCGATACCGGCTGCCGGCGTGGCGTTTTCCAACAACCAGTACGGCATCTACTTCCAGGACGACTGGCAGGCCACCGACAAGCTGCTGCTCAACCTTGGCCTGCGCTACGACTACGAGAGCAATATGCTCAACAACAGCTACGCCACGCCGGCCGACCGCGTGGCCATCTTCGGCCGGCAGGATCCGCGCGAAGGCGCGCCGGCCGGCCAAACCTATGCGCAGTCGCTGGCCAGAGGCGGTGTCAACATCGCCGACTACATCAGCGACGGCAACAGCCGCAAACCGTTCAAGGATGCGTGGGCGCCGCGCCTGGGGCTGTCGTACGACATCAACGGCGACCGCGCCTCGGTGCTGTTTGCCGGCTGGGGCAGGGCGTATGACCGCGCCATCGCCAACCACGCACTGGACGAGGCGCAGAAGAATTCGCAGCCCGGTGGCGAAATCTGGCTGATCAAGAACAACCACAAGATGGCGTACACCGACCAGTTCAGCTTTGGCCTGCGCCAGGCGCTCGGTCGCTGGAATGGCGAAGTGGGCTACACCAACTCGCGCAGCCGCAATCAGTTCAACTGGTTCGGTGGCAACCGCGACGTCAACGGCACCTGGGGCAACGGCAGCCCGATCGATCCGCTGTTCGGTTCCGTGCCCGGCTACAGCACCCTGGTGCTGGGCGACTTCATCACCCAGGCCAAGGCCGAGAACATCTACCTGAAACTCGACAAGCCCTATACCAAGGCCTCCACCTGGAGCCTGGGCGCCACCTACACCTATAGCCGCGGCGAGACCACCAACAACGAGTGGACCAACAACACCTTCAACTGGACCTACGGCCGCTATGCTACCGCCTGGAATCCGTCGACCGACGTCGAGAAACACCGCCTGGTGGTGGCGGGCGTGTCCGATGGCTTGCTGCCGTTCGGCCTGATGCTGTCCGGGAAAATGACCTACGGCTCGGGCCTGCCGTACCGCATCACCGACTGCTCGCGCGGCTCCACCAGCTGCGTGGCGGCCGAGGGTAAAGGCAGCAACTTCCGCCAGGTGGACGTGGGCCTGGCGAAAGAGGTCAAGTTCGCCTTCGGTGCGCTGTCGCTGCGCGCCGATGTGCTCAACTTGTTCAACAGCATCAACTACGGCGGCTACGACGGCTGGGGTGGTGGACCGGGCAATCCAGTCAACCGCCTCGGCGGCGACAACGCCAACCTGGGCGTGCCGAACTCGGTGGGCGGCCCGATGCGCACGGTGAAATTCAGCGCGCGTTACGCGTTCTGATCCTGTTGTACCTCGCATCCGGGCGTTCCTGCCCGGATGCTGCCATCCCACGTCGAAATGAATTGACCGCTCCCGGCAATTTGCTTTATATTTCGATGGATGTCTAATTAGACGTTTATCTTAATACGAGTGCCGCTACATGAATGCCAACAACAGTGCCTTCAAGGCGATTGCCGATCCGGCGCGGCGCGAGATCCTGCGGCTGCTGCGCGATGGCGAGATGACGGCCGGCGACCTGGCCGAACATTTCGACACGAGCAAGCCGACCATGTCGCACCACTTTGCGGTGCTGGTGGAGGCCGACCTGGTCGCCCGTCGGCGCGAAGGGCAGACCATCTGGTACAGCCTCAATACCACCGTGTTGCAGGACGTCGTCGCGTGGATGATGGACCTGACCGAACCCACCGGGAGAAAAAAATGAAAGCCCGTTTCATCGTTGTCTGCCTCGTCCTGATCGCCGTTTCCAGCGCCATTACCTGGCACTTTTACCCGGCGCTGCCCGAGAGCGTGCCGGTGCACTGGAATGCCGCCGGCGAAGTTGACGGTGTTGGTCCGCGCGCCATGCTCTGGCTGCTGGGCCCCGGCCTGATGGCATTGGTGGGGCTGCTCGGGCTGGTGCTGCCATGGCTGTCCCCGCGCCGCTACGGCATGACCGCGTTCGAGTCCACGTACCTGTATTCGACCGGCGTGGTGGTGGCGTTGCTGGCATATATCCACGTGCTGGTGCTGATCGCTGCCACCGGCGGCCAGGTGGCTATGGACCGCGCGGTAGCGGCCGGGATGTGCATCGTGCTGATCCTGCTCGGTAACCCGCTGGGCAAGGTGCGCAAGAATTTCTACCTCGGCATCCGCACACCGTGGACATTGAGCAGCGACCGCGTGTGGTACGCCACCCATCGCCTGGCCGCGCGGCTGATGGTGGCCAGTGGCGTGATGGGCCTGATCGGGGTGCTGGTGGGCGCGCCGGCCTGGCTGTTACTGCTGTTGATGTTCTGGTGGGCGCCGGTGGCCGTGCTGCACTCGCTGGCGTGCTACAGGCGCCTGGAAAAAGCGGGTACTCTTGAATCGAACTGAACCACTACATACCGAAGGAGATCGTTGATGCGTATGACGCTGGCCATGTGCACGCTGTTGTTCTGCTGGACGGCCAATGCCGCCATGCCTATCGCACCCGCTGCACCCGCTGCACCCGCTGCCCCTGCTGCACCTGCGGTACCCTTTGTCGTGCGCGACGTGACGCTCGATGTCGGTGGTGGCACGCTGCGCGGTACCGAGCTCGTGCCCAAGGCGGAGGAGGGCAAGCTGCCGGTCGTGCTGCTGCACGCCGGCTCCGGCCCCACCGACCGCAACGGCAACAGCATCGCGCTGCCCGGCGCCAACGACAGTCTGAAAATGGTGGCAGAAGGACTGGCTGCGCGTGGCATCGCCTCGGTGCGCTACGACAAGCGCCTGATCGCGGCCAGCGTCTCACCGCAATGGAGCGAGGCCGATCTGCGCTTCGATGATTTCGTCAACGACGCCGTGGCGTGGATTCGCCAGTTGAAAGCCGATCCGCGTTTTTCGAAGGTGGTGGTGGCCGGGCATAGCGAAGGCGCGCTGATCGCCGCTGGCGCCTGCCGGCGCGGCGCGGCTGATGGCTGCGTGGAGATCGCCGGCATCGGTCGCGGCCTCGACGAAGTGCTCGACGAGCAGTTGAAGCCGCACCTGACGCCGGAACAGTTTACCCAGCATCAGCGCATCGTGGCGTCGCTCAAGGAGGGCAAGCTGGCCGACGCGGTGCCGCCCGAGCTGATGATGTTGTACCGGCCGTCGGTGCAGCCGTACCTGATTTCAGCACTGCGCCACGAACCGCGCGCCGCCATCGCCGCCTTGACCATGCCGGTGCTGATCGTGCAGGGCACGTCCGATATCCAGGTCAAAGTGGCTGACGCGGAGGCGCTGGCCAGGGCGCAGCCAGCGGCGAAAGTGGTGATTGTCGAGGGCATGAACCACCTGCTGAAAATTGTCGGTGACGACCAGGCTTTGCAGGTGAAATCGTATGGCAGCAATGCGCTGCCGGTGGCGCCGCAGTTGCTCGATGCGGTCGCCACCTTCGTGCAGGGCCTGTAAGTTGAGCTAAAGCTCAGCTCTCCCGGCGCTCCACCCGGCCACCGACGTGGCGCGCAAAGCGGGTGGGATCGTCGCCGTGAACGGGCGCCATGTCGGGCCACGGCCAGCCGCCGAAGCCGGTGCGCTGGTAGTCGGCATGGGCCTGGCGAATTTCCTGTTCGCTGTTCATCACGAACGGGCCGGCTTGCGCCACCGGTTCACCGATCGGCCGGCCTTGCAGCACCAGGAACTGCGCGGGTTTGGCGCCGTTCTGGATGACCAGCGGCGCATCGGTACGCAGGTCGTTGGCGCTGCGGGCAGCAATGGCCTGGCCGCCGATGGTGGCGCCGTCGCCGTCGAAATAATACAGCGCCCGCCTGGTCTGCGCACCGCGCGTGGGCGGCAGCGTCCACTCGGCGCCCGGTTCCATCGTGATCACCCAGATCGCCAGGTCACTGTCTTCGGCAGACGCCCACGAATCGGGCGGTGGCGCCAGTGGCGTCATGTCGGCCAGCTTGCCAGCCACGCACAGCACGTCGGTGCGGGCGCCGCCAGCATCGGTCACCACCTGGCGCGGCACATCCTCTGACCACAGCATGGTGAAGTGCGGTTCGACCATCTTGCTGCGCGCCGGCAGGTTGAGCCAGATCTGGAACAGCTCGAGCGGATTGTCGGCATCGGTCTTTAAAAGCGGGAACATCTCGGAGTGGACGATGCCGCGACCGGCCGTGAGCCACTGCACGTCGCCGGCGCCGAAGCGGGCGGCGGCGCCCAGCGAATCGGCATGGTCGATCAGGCCGCGGCGCACGATGGTCACGGTTTCGAAACCGCGATGCGGGTGGCCGGGAAAGCCCGGCACCTGCTGGCCGTGGTACATATTCCAGCCATCGACGTTGGCGAAATCCTGGCCGATGTTGCGGCCCGAAAGCGGCTTGGCGGGGCCGTACTTGCCGTTACCGTGCGGGTAGCCATCGACGTGGTGGACGCAAAATAAAAACGGGTCCATGGTGGCCCAGGGCATGCCCAGCGGGCCGCTGCTGATGATCGGAGATGAGATTGGATTCATTGAATACCTTATGACGGCAGCGTGTCGGCCCCCGGGGCGCCGAACAGCTGCTTTTTGAGCCCATGGAGCTGGTCGCGCACTTGCGCGGCTTTTTCGAATTCGAGATTCTTGGCGTGATCGACCATGGCTTTTTCCAGGCGCTTGATCTCCTTGGCGATCTGCTTTTCGCTCATCGATTCGTACTTGGCCGATTCCTGCGCCACCGCCAGTTCTTCCTTCGCTTCGGCCGGGCTGAATACGCCGTCGATCATGTCCTTGATCTTCTTCTGCACACCGCGCGGCACGATGCCGTTGGCGGTATTGAAGGCGATCTGCTTGGCGCGCCGGCGTTCGGTCTCGCCGATCGCGCGTTCCATCGAATCGGTCATGCGATCGGCGTACAGCAGCGCCACGCCGTTGAGGTTACGCGCGGCGCGGCCGATGGTCTGGATCAGCGAGCGCTCGGAGCGCAGGAAGCCTTCCTTGTCGGCGTCGAGAATCGCCACCAGCGACACCTCGGGCAAGTCCAGGCCCTCGCGCAGCAGGTTGATCCCGACCAGTACGTCGAAGGTACCGAGGCGCAGGTCGCGCAGCAGTTCGACGCGCTCCACCGTTTCAATATCGCTGTGCAGGTAGCGCACCTTGATGCCATGGTCGCTCAGGTATTCGGTCAGCTGCTCGGACATGCGCTTGGTCAGCGTGGTCACCAGCACCCGCTCGTTCTTGGCCACGCGGTCGGTGATCTCCGACATCAGGTCGTCCACCTGCGAGCTGGCGGGACGCACGATGATCAGCGGGTCCACCAGGCCGGTGGGGCGCACCACCTGCTCGACCACCTGGTCTGCATGGGTCTTTTCGTAGTCGGCCGGCGTGGCCGAGACGAACACGGTCTGGCGCATCTTCTGCTCGAATTCCTCGAACTTCAACGGCCGGTTGTCGAGCGCGGACGGCAGGCGGAAGCCGTAGTCCACCAGGTTGGTCTTGCGCGAACGGTCGCCGTTGTACATGGCGCTCAACTGGCCGATCAGCACGTGCGACTCGTCCATGAACATCAGCGCGTCCTTGGGCAGGTAGTCGACCAGCGTAGGGGGCGGGTCGCCCGGCATGGCGCCGCTCAGGTGCCGCGAGTAGTTCTCGATACCCTTGGTGAACCCGATTTCCTGCATCATCTCGAGGTCGAAGCGGGTGCGCTGTTCCAGGCGCTGCTCTTCGATCAGCTTGCTCTCGTTGCGGAAGAATTCCAGGCGGTCGCGCAGTTCGAGCTTGATCGACTCGACCGCGCGCAGCACGGTCGAACGCGGCGTGACGTAGTGCGAGCCGGGATAGACAGTGAAGCGCGGGATCTTCTGCTTGACGCGGCCCGTGAGCGGGTCGAACAGCTGTATCGATTCGAGCTGGTCGTCGAACAGGTCGAGGCGCACGGCCAGGTCGGCATTCTCGGCCGGGAAGATGTCGAGCGTGTCGCCGCGCACGCGGAAGGTGCCGCGGCCGAAATCGACTTCGTTGCGCGTGTACTGCATCTGGATCAGGCGCGCGATGATGTCGCGCTGGGAGACGCGGTCCTTCGCGCGCAGCGTCAGGATCATCTGGTGGTATTCGCTCGGGTTACCGATACCGTAAATGGCAGAGACGGTGGCCACGATCACCACGTCGCGCCGCTCCATCAGCGACTTGGTGCACGACAGGCGCATCTGCTCGATATGCTCGTTGATCGACGAGTCCTTTTCGATGAACAGGTCGCGCTGCGGCACGTAAGCTTCGGGCTGGTAGTAATCGTAGTACGAGACGAAGTACTCGACCGCGTTCTCGGGGAAGAATTCCTTGAACTCCGAGTACAGCTGCGCGGCCAGCGTCTTGTTCGGTGCGAAGACGATGGCGGGGCGGCCCTGGCGCGCGATCACGTTGGCCATGGTGTAGGTTTTGCCGGAACCGGTCACGCCGAGCAGGGTCTGGTAGAACAGGCCGTCGTTGATCCCTTCGCACAACTGGTCGATCGCGGTGGGCTGGTCGCCGGCCGGTGGAAACGGTTGGTGCAGCTTGTAGGGCGAGTCGGGGAAGGTGACCACGGTTGCTGCGGAATTGTCTACTACGGGTAATTCAGCCATCTTGATCAGACCTTTGTTAGAATGACGGCCTGCCAGCGGCCTAATTTTCGGGTACCAGCAGCCTGTGGGACTTGGGGAGTCAGAGCGAAAAAATAGCTGGTCGAGGACAGATTTTTGTCGCTTTCGCAGTGCCCATAGCGGGCTATGGGCCGAGAAAGCGGCGAAATATGGACCGATCCAGGTATTTTTGCAGCTGACGATCCCAAGTTCGACAGGCTGCCGCAAGGGGCGCTGTCAAAATTTTCCACTGCGAACCGCTCTCAATCGAATCCAATCTTATCATGACGAATCCTAGCTTGTTCAGCGCCATCGACATGGCACCACGCGACCCGATCCTGGGTATTACCGAAGCTTTCAACGCCGACCAGAACCCGGCCAAGATCAACCTTGGCGTCGGTGTCTACTATGACGACAATGGCAAGGTGCCGCTGTTGGCTTGCGTACAGAAAGCGGAGGAAATCCTGATCGCCGCGCCGGCGCCGCGCACCTACCTGCCCATCGAAGGCCTGGCTGCCTACGACAAGGCGGTGCAAGAGCTGGTATTTGGCGCCGACAGCGCAGTAATTCAAGAGAAGCGTGCAATTACCGTGCAAGCCATCGGCGGCACCGGCGCCCTGAAAATCGGCGCCGACTTCCTCAAGCGCTTCGCGCCCGACGCCCAGGTCTACATCAGCGACCCGAGCTGGGAAAACCACCGCGCACTGTTCGAAAGCGCCGGTTTCACCGTCAACAACTACAGCTATTACGATCCGGCCACCCACGGCGTCAACTTCGCCGGCATGATCGCCGACATCAGGGCCATGCCAGCCGGCTCGATCGTGCTGCTGCACGCATGCTGCCACAACCCGACCGGCGCCGATCTGACCTCAAGCCAGTGGGATGAAGTGATCGCAGCCGTCACCGGCGGCGGGCTGGTGCCGTTCCTCGACATGGCCTACCAGGGCTTTGGCGCAGGCATCGCCGAAGACGGCGCCGTGGTGCGCCGCTTTGCCGATGCCGGCGGCCCGCTGCTGGTGTCGAACTCGTTCTCGAAATCGTTCTCGCTGTACGGTGAACGCGTGGGCGCCCTGAGCGTGGTGGCGGCCAGCGGCGAAGAAGCGGCGCGCCTGATGTCGCAGCTGAAGCGCGTGGTGCGCACCAACTACTCGAACCCGCCGGTCCACGGCGGCAAGGTGGTTGCCACCGTCTTGACCACGCCGGGGCTGCGCCAGCTGTGGGAAGACGAACTGGCCGGCATGCGCGTGCGCATCAAGGAAATGCGCGAGGCATTCGTCGCCAAGCTCAAGGCCAAGGCGCCGGCACACGACTTCGACTTCGTGCGCGACCAGGTGGGCATGTTCTCGTACTCGGGCCTGACCAAGGAACAGGTGGGCAAGCTGCGCGAGCAATCGATTTACGCCGTCGACACGGGCCGTATTTGCGTAGCAGCACTGAACTCGCGCAACATCGATACCGTTATTGACGCCATCGCCAAAGTGCTCTAAAATCTTGCTTCTTCGGATCGCGGCAACGTGATTCGAGAGGGCAACAAGATGTACGGTTAAGAATTGCACTGAAAGAATTCTTTCTTGTTAGTGCACGACAAACAGTATAAAATGTTGCCTCTTTTCCCTGATAGCTCAGTTGGTAGAGCGACGGACTGTTAATCCGCAGGTCCCTGGT
>NZ_LROM01000117.1 GCF_001758785.1 Duganella phyllosphaerae | reverse complement strand
CGTTAGACCTGCCGCGACGAGGAGACACCGCATGAACACCAGACACACCGACAGCCCGCCCGGCACCTCGCGCCTGCTGCGCATCCGCGAGGTGCTGCACCTGTGCGGGCTATCGCGCGCCACGTTGTACCGCGAGATCAAGCTGCACGCCTTCCCTGCCCCGGTCAAGCTGTCGGCGCGTTCGGTGGGGTGGTTGCAGGAGGATGTGGCGCAGTGGCTCGAGGCGCGCATTGCCCAGCGCGGACCGGCGTATGACGCGGCGCCGCGCCGTAACCTGCGCGCGGCGAAGGAGAGTGCTGCTACTGCGGACCGGGACCGGTCACCGCGCGAAGGGGAATGACGTCGGCGCCGATGCGCAGCTTGTCCAGGTAATCGGCCCAGCGCTGCATCATCGCGGCGCGTGC
The DNA here is from genome assembly GCF_001758785.1 of Duganella phyllosphaerae. Classification (GTDB taxonomy): domain Bacteria; phylum Pseudomonadota; class Gammaproteobacteria; order Burkholderiales; family Burkholderiaceae_D; genus Rugamonas; species Rugamonas phyllosphaerae. The sequence goes on along the minus strand of NZ_LROM01000117.1, from coordinate 9,464 downwards.
TGGCAGGTGCGCGGTGCGGTTGTAGGCGCGGCCATTCGGGTCGATCACGCGGTGCGCCAGCTGGTGCTCGATCAGGTCCACGCGCTCGCCCAGCACTTCGTCCATGATCGTGCGCGCCGTGGCGCGGAAGCCGTGCGCTGTCATCACTTCCTTGGCAAAGCCCATGCCGCGCAAGGCCGCGTTGATGGTGTTCTCGCTCATGCAGGCCTGCTCGGTGCGCAGGCTGGGGAACACGTACTTGCCGTGGCCCGTGATGCGGCGCAGCTGGCGCAGAATCTCCAGCGCCTGGGTGGACAACGGCACCATGTGCTCCATGCGCATTTTCATCTTGGCGGCCGGGATGCGCCACGCGGCGCCGTCAAGATCGAATTCGCGCCACTCTGCGGCGCGCAATTCGCCCGGACGCACAAACACCAGCGGCGTCAGTTTTAACGCCGACACGGGCACGATATGGCCGTTGTAGGCATGGATGGCGCGCAGCAGCACCGCCAGTTCCTTCGGCTCCGTGATCGCGGCGAAATTGGTGCGCGGGACGGCGATCAGCGCGCCCTTCAAATCGGGTGTGACGTCGCGCTCCGACCAGCCGATCGCCACGCCATGGCGCAGCACCTGGCCGCACAGCTGCTTGATGCGGTGGGCCGAATCGACGGCGCCACGCGCCTCCACCCGCTGCACCACGCCCAGCACGTCGCGCGGCTTGATGCTTGACACGGGCATGCTGCCGATGTACGGGAACACGTCGTGCTCCAGCCACGCCAGCACCTTCTCCTGGGTGGCGGTGCTGCGGCTGGCGTCCATCTTCGCCAGCCACAGGAGCGCCAGTGCGCGAAAGGTGTTTTGCGAATCCTGGCGGCGCTGCTGCTCGTACGGATCGATAACCGGCGCCCGCGGATCGACACCGGCGCGCAGCAGCTTGCGGGCGTCGGCGCATAACTCGCGCGCCTCGGCCAGCGACACTTCCGGGTAGATGCCAAGGGCCAGCGTCTTGTGCCTGCCGTCGTAGCGGTAGTTCATCCGCCAGTACTTGTTGGACTCCTTGACCAGCAGGTACAGCGAGCGGCCGTCGCTGTATTTGTCGCCACTGGGCTTGCCGGAATGCTTGAGTTTCCGGATAAAAAGGTCGGTGAGTGTCATCGCGCAATCCCATTCCGAGTGCGGCGCCGATTGAGGGACCAAATTTTTTCGTGAGGGACAAGCGCCAATTTGTCCCTCACCGGTCCTGGATTTCATGCTACACCTCGGTAAACCACGAGACAACAAAAAACCCGCGCTCCCTATGAGAGAGGCGGGTTTTGAGACTTCTTGACACTTTTTACTGCTGAGTTCTGGTGCCGCTTGCCGGAATCGAACTGGCGACCTTTTCATTACGAATGAACTGCTCTACCAACTGAGCTAAAGCGGCGACGACCCGCATTCTAACAAAGAACCTTCGCACCACGCTAGTCTAAAACCAATAAATTTTGGCCGTGATGTAAAAATAGCCTTGCCCCGTGCGGATCAGGCGCTATCAGCCCTGGTGGTAGCCGGTCACGACTTCCACTTCCTCGCGCGAGCCGAGGAAGACTGGCACGCGCTGGTGCAGCTTGGTCGGCTGGATGTCCAGGATGCGCTGCTGGCCGTCGGTGGCGACGCCGCCTGCCTGCTCGACGATGAAGGCCATCGGGTTCGCTTCGTACATCAGGCGCAGCTTGCCGGGCATCGATGTATCGCGGGTGTCGGCCGGGTACATGAAGATGCCGCCGCGGTTCAGGATGCGGTGCACGTCGGCTACCATCGAGGCGACCCAGCGCATGTTGAAGTTCGAACCGCGCGGGCCGGTTTCGCCGGCCAGCAGTTCGTTCACGTAGCGCTGCACCGGTGCGTGCCAGTGGCGCGCGTTGGAGGCGTTGATCGAGAACTCGCGGGTCTTGGCCGGGATCTGCATGTCGCGCTGGGTCAGTACCCACGAACCCATTTCGCGGTCCAGGGTGAAGCAGTTGACGCCGTTGCCGGTGGTGAGCACCAGCATGGTCTGCGGCCCGTACACGGCGTAGCCGGCGGCGACCTGGCGGCTGCCTGGCTGCAGGAAGTCCTGTTCGGTCGGTTCGGTCATGCCTTCCGGCGCTTTCAGCACCGAGAAGATGGTGCCGATCGAAACGTTGACGTCGATGTTCGACGAGCCGTCCAGCGGGTCGAACGTCAGCAGGTACTCTCCTTTCGGATAGCGGTTCGGGATCTTGTGGATGGTTTCCATTTCTTCCGATGCCATTGCGGCCAGGTGACCGCCCCATTCGTTCGCTTCGAGCAGGATCTCGTTGGAGATGATGTCGAGTTTTTTCTGGACTTCGCCCTGCACGTTCTCGGTGGTGGCCGTGCCCAGCACTTCACCGAGCGCGCCCTTGCCCACGGCGTGGCTGATGGTCTTGCAGGCGCGGGCCACGACTTCGATCAACAGGCGCAGTTCGGCGGGGATGGAATTGTTCTGGCGCTGTTCTTCGACCAGGTATTGGGTGAGGCTGATGCGTTTCATGGGGTTCCTTTTTGGTGGAAATTCTAAACTGGCTGAGGGTGTGGGCTGCGCAGGCGCTCCATGGATCCCCGCGTGCGCGAGGATGACGGAGCGGCGGGCGCGGGCCGGCTTTCGGGTTCTTGATTAATTGGCGAGTGCCTTGGTGATCACTTCCAGCACGTCGTTCGAGAGTTTGGTTTGGGCGGCTACCTGCTCCAGCGCGGCCTTCATCTTCGCTTGCAGCGCCGGGGCGTAACGGCGCCAGCGGTCCATGCTGCGCGCGAAGCGGGCGGCCACTTGCGGGTTGATGGCGTCGAGCTTGATCACGTGTTCGGCCCAGAAGGCGTAGGCGCTGCCGTCGGCCGCGTGGAACTGCGACGGGTTGGCGTTGGTGAAGTTGAACAGCAGGCTGCGCGCGCGGTTCGGGTTCTTGAGCGTAAAGGCCGGGTGCGCCATCAGCTTGCGCACGGCGGCGACGTCGGTGGCCGGCGTGGCCGCCTGCATGGCAAACCACTTGTCGATCACCAGCGCTTCGCTGGAGAAATCATCGTAGAAACGCTGCAGGTAGGCGCTGGCGTCTACCCCGCTGTGGATCAGCGCCACCAGCGCGGCGAAGCGGTCGGTCATGTTACCGGCCTGTTCGCACTGGTGCTGCGCCAGCGACAGCGTGACCGCGTCGGGCGTCACCAGCAGGTACGAAAGGCACAGGTTTTTCAGTGCGCGCTTGCCGGCCGACAGGGCGTCCGGGCTGTACTCGCCCGGGGTCTGGTTGGCGTGGTACTGCGCCAGCAGTTCGGCCCGCAGCTCGGTGCCGATGGTACGGCGCATGAACTGGCGCGCGGTGTGGATCGCGTGTGGATCGACGACATCCATCTGCTCGGCGATGATGCCTTCCGATGGCAGGATCAGGGCCAGTTCGCGGAAGGCCGGATCGAGCGTGTCGTCGATGAGCAGCGCGCGCTGGGCGTCGAGGAAGGTCGTATCGAGCTTGAGTGGCTTGTCCTGCTTGGCCGCCACCTGCGCGGTGAGCTTGAGCAGGCGCGCCATGGCCAGGCGCTGGCCCGCTTCCCAGCGATTCACCGGGTCGCTGTCGTGGCGGAACAGGTGCAGCAGTTCGTCGTCGGTGTAGTCGTACTCCAAAATCACCGGCGCCGAAAAATCGCGCAGGATCGACGGCGTCGGGCGCTCGTCGATATTGCGGAAGCGGAAAATCTGCTCCTGCTCGGTCAGTTCCAGCACCACGGTGGTGGCGCCCTGTTCTTGGGTTCCACCATCAAGCGTGAGCGGCAGGGCGCGGCCATCTTCTCCCAGCAGGCCGACGGCCACGGGAATATGGAACGGCAGCTGGTCCGGGTGGTTGCTGCGCTGGGACAGGATGATGTCGAAGTTGCGCTTGACGGCGTCGTAGCGGGTGCGCGCGGTCACTACCGGCGTGCCGGCCTGGCTGTACCAGCGTTCGAACTGGCGCAGGTCGCGGCCGTTGGCGTCGGCCATGGCGGCGCGGAAGTCGTCGCAGGTCACGGCCTGGCCGTCATGGCGCTCGAAGTACAGGTCCATGCCCTTGCGGAAGCCGTCGCGGCCCACCAGGGTCTGGTACATACGCACCACTTCCGCGCCTTTTTCGTACACGGTCACGGTATAAAAATTATTGATCTCGACGAACGAGTCGGGACGCACCGGGTGCGACATCGGGCCGGCGTCTTCCGGGAACTGGGCCTGGCGCAAGGTGCGCACCTGGTCGATCCGGGTGACGGCGCGGCCGCTGTCGCTGCCGATCATGTCGGCCGAGAATTCCTGGTCGCGGAACACGGTCAGGCCTTCCTTGAGCGATAGCTGGAACCAGTCGCGGCACGTCACGCGGTTGCCGGTCCAGTTGTGGAAGTACTCGTGGCCCACCACGGCTTCGATGCCGGCGTAGTCGATATCGGTGGCCACGCGCGGGTTGGCCAGCACGAACTTGGTGTTGAAGATATTGAGACCCTTGTTTTCCATCGCGCCCATGTTGAAGTCGCCCACGGCAACAATCATGAAGCGGTCCAGGTCGAGCTCGAGGCCGAAGCGCTCCTCGTCCCAGCGGATCGAGTTTTTGAGCGACTGCATCGCGTAGTCGGTCTTGTCGAGGTTGCCGTCTTCCACCCACACTTGCAGCAGCACGTCGCGGCCCGAGTTCAGGGTATAGGTCTCTTCCTGGCACACCAGCTTGGCCGCGACCAGCGCGAACAGGTACGACGGCTTCTTGAACGGGTCTTCCCACTTGGCGTAGTGGCGGCCATCGCCGAGGTCGCCCTCTTCGATCAGGTTGCCGTTCGACAGCAGCACCGGGTACGTCGCCTTGTCGGCGCGCAGCATCACGGTGTACTTGGCCATCACGTCCGGGCGATCAGGGAAATAGGTAATGCGGCGGAAGCCTTCGGCTTCGCACTGGGTGAAGAAGTTGCCGTTCGATACATACAAGCCCGACAAGGTGGTGTTTTCCACCGGCACGCACACGGTTTCGATTTCCAGCACGACCTGGTCCGGGGCATTCTTGATCGTCAGCAGCACGCCCTCGATCGAATATTCCCCGGCTTGCAGCACCTTGCCGTTCATCCGCAGTTGCACCAGCTCAATTTCCTCGCCGTGCAGCACGATGTCGCAATTGGTGCCGTCCGGGTTGCGCTGCATGGTGATGCGGTTGGCCACGATGGTGCGGTGCGGGTCCAGGTCGAACCCCAGTTCAACCGTATCGACCAGGAACGCCGGAGGGGTGTAATCTTTGCGGTAAATCGTCAGTGGGCTGCTCAGTGGGCTGCTATCGGTGCGCATGGGATGGTGTTGGACGTTAGGCAAAAGTCTATTTTACCAATACCAGCGCCCGGCCGACGCTTGATTTTCCTCAAGGAAGGTCGAAAGTTGCTGATTTCCACGCTGCCGTAACATTCTGTAATAATGATGCGCAGTCTGTATGCGCGACGTAAACTGTAGTTCTGGACATACCGTCTTCCCCGCGTTTTTCCTGTTTCTAAGAGGCCTATCATGAGATATCTCGCCATCCTGGCGACTGCCGCCGTCATGCTGTTGACCGGTTGCGCCACCACCATTCGCAGCGACGTTACGGCTTTTAACGCCTGGCCGGCGGACCTGCAAGCCAAAACCTATGCCTTCGAAGCGCCACGCGGCGTGGACGATACGCTGGAGTACCGCAGCTATCAGGTTCTGGTGAGCAATGAATTGAGCAAGCTGGGCTTCCAGCAGGCCGACGAAGGCCAGCAGCCCAACCTGCTGGTCGGCATGAAATACCTGACCATCGACCAGCCTGTGCGCGTGATCCGCGAAGATCCGTTCATGGGCGCGCCGTGGGGCAGCCCGTACTGGGGCCGTCCGGGCTATGGCCGTTACGGCTGGGGCTATTCGCGCTGGGCTTACAGCCCGTTCTACGATCCGTTCCGCTACAACACGTTCGGCGTGGAAGAACGGATTCGCCACCAGTACCAGCGCCAGCTGCGCGTAACCATCAACACCACGAGCGGGCGCAAGCTGTATGACGTGACGGTGCAAAACACCAGCACCGTCGCTGCCACGCCGCACGTGATGCCGGCGCTGGTGCAGAGCGCCTTTACTGGCTTCCCCGGCCAGAGCGGTGTGCCGCGCCGGGTGGAAGTGACCATCGATCCGAAGGTGGATACGGTGGTGGCGGGGCAGCCTGCGGTCAAGGCGAATTGAGGTTGGATTGGATCCCCGCCTGCGCGGCGGTCCGCCGATGCGGGATGACGGTTTTGGGCCCACAATAGAAAAAGCGCCGGTGTTTGCACACCGGCGCTTTTTCTTTTGCCGACCAATTACTTGGTAGCGATTTTGGCGGCTTCTTTCAGGTCGCCCACTTTTTCCTGGACCTTGCCTTCGCCTTGCTTGGCCAGGCCTTTGGCTTCCTGCTCAGGGCTGTCGATCAGATCGCCAACGCCTTCTTGAATTTTGCCGCCGATGTTTTTCAGTTTGCCTTCGATTTGGTCTTTGTTCATGATGTGACTCCTGTCTGGGCAACAGCCGGAATGGCTTTGCATTGAGATCAGAATACTTCCCACTAGCAAACGCGTCTGTACGCTTCCGTACAAAAATCCATGCTACACACCTGCATGCTTTTTCAGGTACCTCGGCATCCACCACCACACCACCAGGATCAGCAGCGCCACCAGGCCGGACGTAACCAGCCCCACGGTACCGCCAAACACTTCAGAGATCACCAGGTTGGTGCCGAGCACCAGGGCAATGGCCAGCGTGAGCGAACCACTGACCATGAGCTTGGTGGCCACGCGCTTGAAGCGTGCCCTGTCTTTCAAAGGGCGCATCATGCGGTGCTGTACCGCCGGGGCGCTCAGCAACACCAGGCTGGTGAGCGCCAGCACGAACGTGGCCAGGAACAGCAATTTCTCGCTATGCACGATGCGTGAAAAGCCACCGTTGAACGGCAGGATGATCAGGAAGGCCGTGAGCATCTGCGCACCTGGCAGCAGGATGCGCATTTCGCTGAGCATGTCGGAGAAATCGCCGTCGTCCTCGTCTTCGTCCGCCTGGATGCGGCGCTGCTCCTGCTCATCGAACATCTGCTTGCTCATGGCAGCAGGATGGTCGAGCCCGTGGTCTTGCGTCCTTCGAGGTCGCGATGGGCCTGGGCCACGTCGGCCAGGGCGTAGCGCTGGCGTACGTCCACCTTCACTTCGCCGCTGGACACCACGCCGAACAGCGAACGCGCTGCCGCATCCAGCTCTTCGCGGGTGGACAGGTAGGCCGCCATCGATGGCCGGGTGACGTACAGCGAGCCGCGCTTGGCCAGTTCGGCCAGCGCGAACGATTCCACCGGGCCGGATGCATTGCCGAAGCTGACCATGGTGCCCAGCGGCGCCAGGCAGTCGAGCGAGCCGATAAAGGTGTCCTTGCCGATCGAGTCGTACACGGCGCGCACACCCTTGCCACCGGTGATCTCGCGCACTCGCTCGGTAAAGTTCTCGGTGTTGTAGTTGATGACGTGGGCGGCGCCGTGTTCGAGGGCCAGCGCGGCTTTTTCGCCTGATCCGACCGTACCGATCAGCGTGACGCCCAGCACCTTGGCCCACTGGCACGCAATCAGGCCCACGCCGCCGGCAGCAGCGTGGAAGACGATGGTGTCGCCGGCCTTGAGCGCCACCGTGCGGTGCAGCAGGTACTGCACGGTGAGGCCTTGCAGCATCATGGCGGCGGCGGTGTCGAAAGCGATGTTCTCGGGCAGCACCAGCAATTTGGATGCCGGCATATTGCGCGCCTGGGCGTAAGCGCCGATCGGGCCGCCGGCATAGGCCACGCGGTCGCCGACCTTGACTTCGGTCACGCCCTCGCCCACCGCTTCGACCACGCCGGCGCCTTCCATGCCCAGCCCGGCTGGCAACGGTTGCGCATACAGGCCGGTGCGGTGATAGACGTCGATGAAGTTCAGGCCGATGGCTTCGTGGCGTACTTGCGCCTCGCCGGGGCCGGGTGCTGGCAGGTCCACGTCCACCAGTTCCATTACTTCAGGGCCGCCGTTGCGAGCGATGCGGATTGCCTTGGTTGTTGACTGCGTCATTGCTACCTCCGGTGACATAATTGCTCAGTGTAGCGCGCCTCAGGCGGCCGTAGCGCGCAACTGCAATTGCGACAGTACCAGGTGCGCCGACGACACGTTGGTCGCGCACGGCGTGTTGTGGACGTCGCAGGCGCGTACCAGGGCGTTGATGTCCGGCTCGTGCGGCTGCGGCGTCATCGGGTCGCGCAGGAAGATCACGCAGTCGATCTCGCCCTGCACCAGCATGGCGCCGATCTGCAGGTCGCCGCCGAACGGGCCCGAATGCTTGCGGTCCACGGTAAGCCCCAGTTCGTTGGCCAGGCGCCCGCCGGTGGTGCCGGTGGCGACCAGGTCGCAGGAGGCCAGAAAGTCGCGGTACTGGCCGGCCAGCAGGATCATGTCGTCTTTTTTCTTGTCGTGCGCGATGAGGGCAATGCGGGTTTTCATGAGTTCATCCGTTGATATGATGGACGGATGATACCAGCCCGCATTGCCCGTTTTTACACTTGGCTGACCACCACCGCTGCCACGCCGGCCGTCACGGTGGCGGTGGTGGTGCGTGCGAGCAGCGTGGCCGGCGCGCTGGCGCCCACCAGCTTGTTCACCTGGCGGAACTGCGCCACCAGCTTGCCCGGCGTGAGCGTCACCAGCGTGTAGCCCTGCGCGTCGGTATTGACGTGCTTGAGCCAGTTGTTATTGCCCAGCGCGGAGAGCTGCTGCGCCAGCGCCAGCAAGCTGGTATTGAAGTCGCTGCTCGCCTGCAGGCCCGCCATCACGGCGGTGACGGTGGCCTCCAGCGCGCTTTCCGCCACGCCTTTCGCGGCCAGCGCGCCGCGCAGCTGCACCCGCAACTGTTCGAGCAACTGCGTCAGCGTTGGCGCGGCCTTGCCCATGGTGTAGTCGAGCAGGTTGAAGTTGAGGCTTACCGTGCCCACGCCCGGCACCGGGATGGCCAGCGGGTACGACACCAGCGTGCCGATGTCGCCCAGCGCAGACGCCGCATCGCGCAGGTAGCTGAAGAACGAATCGGAGCTGATGCCGGCCGAGACCAGGTCCACCATCACCGGCGTGCCGCCGCCGGCCGCGTCGAAGTCGTCGTTGACGGTGCCGGCAAAGAAAGCGTGGATGTCGCCGGTGAGCGCCACCACGTTGCCGATGTTGTTGGACTTCAGGTGCGCCATCAAGGCCTTGCGCTCGCCGTTGTAGCCGTCCCACTGGTCGCAGTTGAGCAGGAAGCGCGCAAAGAACGGCGCCAGCGCCTGCTGCTTGCCCGATGCCGCCACGAAGCTCGATGCCGCGCCGTTGGCCTGCACGTCGGCCTTGATGAAGCCGAAGGCGATGGTCTGCGCGGCCACCCCGGCCAGCGCGGTGGCGGTGGCGCCAGCGGGCGCCGTGGACACTGCCGCCGTCACCGCCACCGCC
>NZ_LROM01000116.1 GCF_001758785.1 Duganella phyllosphaerae | reverse complement strand
AGCCGTACCGGCTGCTGCAACGGCGCCAGGGGCGCGTGCTGCACGGTGAAGGCGCCCGACTGTGCCAGCGCCAGCCGCAGGCGGAATGCCGCCACCGGTGCCAGGCCGTGTTGCGCCTCGTCCGCCAGCATGGCGCACGCCGCGTCCAGGTAGGCGTTGGCCGCCTTGTCGTCCCACGCGAAGCCGAAGTAGTGGGCAGACGCCGCCATGCGCTGCAGGTGGCGCGCGCGGTGGCGCACGCCCTCGGTAGGCGTGACGTACATGGTCTCGAAAATCTCGAAGCTGTTGGCCAGCCCCGTCATGAAACGCGCCTTGAGGCGGCACTCGTCGTATTCGTCGCCGCTGGCGCTGTCGTACACGATGCCGGCGCCCACGCCCAGCTCGCCCTGCGCTACGCCGGTGGCAGCGTCGGGGGCGCTCAATGCCAGGGTGCGGATCGGCACCGCCAGGCAGAAGTCGCCGACCCTGTTTGCCGGCGCCGGATCGAACCAGCCGATGGCGCCCGTGTAGATGCCGCGTGGGTCGGGTTCGAGTTCGCGGATGATTTCCATGGCGCGGCGCTTGGGCGCGCCGGTAATCGAGCCGCATGGGTACAACGCCTCGAACACCTGCGCCAGCGTGGCGTCGGTGCGCAAGGTGGCGGTGATGGTGGAGGTCATTTGCAGCACGCTGCCGTAGCGCTGCACGTCGAACAGCGCCGGCACCTGCACGCTGCCGGTGGTGGCCACGCGCGCGAAATCGTTGCGCAGCAGGTCGACGATCATCAGGTTTTCGGCGCGGTTTTTCGGATCTGCCGCCAGTGCGCGTGCGCGTTCGGCGTTCTCGTCTGCTTGCTGTGCCGCCGGCGCCGTGCCCTTCATCGGCCGCGCGGTCAGTAGGCCGCCCGCGTGGCGCACGAACAGCTCGGGCGACAGCGACAGCACCGCTGCACCATCGTCAAGCTGCACCAGCGCGCCGTAGGGCACCGGCTGGCGCGCGCGCAGCCGCGCATACAGCGCGTGGATGGCGCCAAAGGCGTCGAAGCGCAGCCGCATGGTGTAGTTGACCTGGTAGGTGTCGCCAGCTTCGATGTAAGCATGGATGCGCGCCAGCGCCGCATCGAACGCCGGCTGGTCGACATTGGCGCGCACGTTGGCGATGCCGGCCGGGCGCTCGATCGGAAACGAGTGCGCCGCCAGCCAGTCGCCTACTTCGGCCGCCGTTTTCAGTTCGCAGCGGCGAAACAGCAGCACCTGCGCCAGCGGCGCGGCAGGCGCCGTGGCAGCGATGCCCAGCAGCTGCTCGCCAAGTTCGTAGCTGCACAGCGTGACCGCGTATTCGCCACGCGCCAGCGCCGCCTGCATGGTATCGAGCACCTGCGGCCAGTCGCCGATGGCGTTGCAGCGCAGCGTGGCTACGTGGTCGGTGTATAACCGCGACGTGGTGGTGACAGTGGTGGCGCCGTCCAGCAGCGGGCTGGCGTCATCGAGCAGGGCGAAGCATTCGGCGGTCATGGACATCGCAATCGTTAACCGAGCAGCAGCGCGATCTGCAGCGCCGCGTCCTGGGTCGGGTTGTTACTGAAGCCGCTCTTGGCGTAACGGTGCCAGCGGCCGATGACGAAGCTGGCCAGCATGGCCGCGCGCGGCGCCACTTCCGCTTCGCGGCCGTGGCCTTCGGTGGCGGCCACGCGCAAGGCCTGCTTGAGCGCGAGCTCCACCCGGTCGTAGAACTGGTTCATGCGCAGTTGCAGGCGCTCGTCTTCATTGACCAGCGCCTCGCCGATCAGCACCCGCGTCATGCCCGGGTTCTGGCTGGCGAAGTGCAGCAGCATGCCGACGATGTCGCGCGCCTGGGTCAGGCCGTCGTCGTGGCGCTCGGCGATCTGGTTGATCAGGCCAAAAACGCTGGACTCGATGAATTCGATCAAGCCCTCGAACATCTGCGCCTTGCTGGCGAAGTGGCGGTACAGCGCCGCCTCGGAAAAGCCCAGCTTGCGCGCCAGCGCAGCGGTGGTGATCTTGTCGCCCTTGGGCTGTTCCAGCATCTCCGCCAGCGCTTGCAGGATGTCCTGGCGGCGCTGGCCGGGCGGTGTGCTTGCCATGTGATCTCGCGGGTAGAAGTGAAGGTGGTCAGCGCAGGCGATGCAGCCGCGCCGGCAAGTTGCGGACAGATTTTACTTTGACATCGACGTAAGCGGGGCGGATCAGCCTTTTTTGTGGATGGGCGAGACCGGCAGTGTCGCGTAATGTCAGGTACTGCGTGACCCACGCCGTGTGCATGCCCAGCGCGTGGGCGCTGCGCAAATTGACCAGCGTGTCTTCGACCAGGATGCAGTTCGCTGGCCTCAAGCGGTGCATGCGCATCAGTTTGCGCAGCAGCAGTTTCGACGGCTTGGGTCGCAGCTGGCGGTTGACCGTCATCGCTTCCACCGCCACCTGGTGGCCGAACAAACGATGCAGGCCAAGGTGGCGCAGCACCTGGGTGGCATAGCGGTGCGGCGCATTGGTGAGCAGGATCTTGCGGCCCGGCAGGCGGCGCAGCAGCTGGCGCAGTCCACGTTCGGCGCGGATCAGCGAGGCCAGGTCCTCGATGCTGTGGGTCTCGTGCAGGAAGTGCGCGGCCTGCACGTTGTGGTGCTTGACCAGTCCGAGCAGGGTGGCGCCGTAGCGCCGCCAGTACTGGGTGCGCGCGGCATCGACCACGGCGTCACTGGCGGGCGTGATGCCGTCACCGAGCACGCGGGCGATGTACAGGTTCATATTGGCGACGATGGCCGGAAAAATCGCGTGCGAAGCGTTGTGCAGCGTGTTGTCCAGATCAAACAACCATACCGGCGAGGAAAGAGTAGTATTCACGAGACGATTTTTACAAAGACGAAGAGAGCCAAGACAGCCATGCGCCTGATTATAGTGATGTTCTACAGTTTGATCTGCCTCTTGGCCGGCCCGGCCCTGGCGCAAGCGCCAGCCACCACCATCCCCAATCGCGGCGCGCTGTTCAAGGTGGAGCAGGGCGCGCGCACCATGTACCTGTTCGGCACCATCCACGTGGGCGCCAGGGATTTCTATCCGCTCGAGCCGCGCCTGGCCGCCGCGTTGACACAGGCGCCGGTGCTGGCGCTGGAGATCGATCCGCTCGGCGACCAGCAGCGCCTGGCGCGGGCGCTGCAAAAATATGGGCTGGCCTTGAAGGGCGGCGCCTCGATGGCCACGCTCTCGCCCGAGTGGCGGGCGCGCCTGGACCGCCTGCTCAAGCAGTACCAGATCGCGCCGGAAGCGGTGGCCATGATGCGGCCGTGGATGTTGGCCAGCATGCTCACGGTGAGCGAGTTTGCCGCGCAAGGCTACGATCCGGCGCTGGCGGTGGACAGCTACCTGTCGCGCCAGGCCCACGACAGCGGCAAGAAGGTGATCGAGCTCGAATCGCCCGAAGCGCAGATGTCCCTGTTCGGCAAGCTGTCGGCCGCCGACCAGCTGGTGTTTTTGCAGGAGGCGATTGCCGGCATCGAAGACAAGGAGCAGGCCGACCAGTCGCGCGAAATCGCCGACGCTTGGCGCCACGCCGACGTCAAAGCGCTCGACGCGCTGGCGCAGAAGTCCGCGACCGACGACAGTTTTTCGGGACGCTTCGTGCAGAAGGTGTTGTTAGATGGCCGCAACCCGGCACTTGCGGACGCCATGGTGAAGCTGCTGGCGCGCGAAAACAACAGCGTGGCGGCGATCGGCGTGCTGCACCTGGTGGGCAAGGGAAGCGTGCCGGAACTGCTGCGCAAGCGCGGGCTGAAGGTCGAGCGGATCTACTAAAGCTGGGGGAGGGTACTGCCGGAGAGTGGTGCCCTTTACGTGGATTGAACACGTGGCCTCTCCCTTACCAAGGGAGTGCTCTACCACTGAGCTAAAAGGGCAAACTGGTGTGACGTACTACTGTGGCGACCCACTTCGAAACAGCGCGAAGTGCGTCGCCGTTTTTTCAGTGAGACCGGATCATAGTGCCAAATGCCTGTTCGGTCAACACTTCGAGCAATAAAGAGTGCTCGATGCGACCGTCGATGATGTGCACCGTGTTCACGCCCGACTTGGCAGCGTCCAGCGCTGACGAAATTTTAGGCAGCATGCCGCCCGAAATGGTGCCGTCGGCGAACATCTCGTCGATCTCGCGCGCCGACAGGTCGGTCACCAGGTTGCCCTGCTTGTCCTGGACGCCGGCGATATTGGTCATCATGATCAGCTTTTCGGCTTTCAGGATTTCGGCAATCTTGCCGGCGACGACGTCGGCATTGATATTGTAGGCCTGGCCGTCCTGGCCGAAACCGATCGGCGAAATGATCGGGATGAAGGCGTCGTCCTGCAGCGCCTTGACCACGGCCGGGTTGATGGCGTCGATCTCGCCGACAAAACCGATGTCGAGCGTCTGGCCCGGATTGTCCTTGTCGGGCATGGCCATCTTGCGGGCGCGGATCAGGCCACCGTCCTTGCCGGTCAGGCCCACTGCCTGGCCGCCGTAGTGGTTGATCAGCATGACGATGTCTTGCTGAACTTCGCCGCCCAGCACCCACTCCACCACTTCCATGGTTTCTTCGTCGGTGATGCGCATGCCTTGCACGAAGGTGCCTTGCTTGCCGATTTTCTTCAGGGCGTTGTCGATCTGCGGACCGCCGCCGTGCACCACGACCGGGTTCATGCCGACCAGCTTGAGCAGGATGACGTCGCGCGCGAAGCCGTGTTTCAGGCGTTCGTCGGTCATCGCGTTGCCGCCGTATTTGATGACGATGGTCTTGCCGTGGTAATTGCGGATGTACGGCAGTGCCTCAGCCAGGATCTGCGCCTTGATCTGCGGGGACACCGCGGTCAAATCGTCATTCATGCCTAAGTTAAGGTGAGAAAATTGGGTCATGGCGAGTCCGGTAAAGAAAGTGCAGCAATTTTACAGCCTGCGGCTGCGGTCAAGCACGCATTATAGGGCCATCTGGTTGTATTTTCAGCGTTCATCGGCTAGTCTGGCCGCCACCCTTGTCAAGACTGACCTATGAGCACCTGCGCGCGCTGCGGCGCCACCTTCTCCTGCGCCATGGCCGATGCCGATACGGCTGCCGCTGTGGTTACCCCGGCGGCGCCGTGCTGGTGCACCTACCTGCCGCCGGCGGTGCCGGTGCCGGACAATGCCGACGCGGCGGACCAGGTCGGCTGCTGGTGCCCGGCGTGCCTGCAACAGCATATTGCCGGCCTGCCTCGGGCTAACCCACCAGCTAACTGACGGTGCGGAAGAACCGCAGCATCTCGCGGCTGGCGTCCGGTCCGCGCGAGTCGGTGTACGTGCCATGTTCGCTGCCGCCCGACCAGGCGTGGCCGGCGCCGTGCACCACCCAGTGTTCACCGAGCGGCGAGCCGTCTGCCTTGGTGTGGGTGGTCTGGGTGTAGCGGTAGCCATTCGGTACCGCGCCCGATTGCACCGACGGATCGCCATCCTCGTCCTGGGTTTGCAAATGCTGGGCGATCACCTGCTCGCCATTGCGCGGGTTGACGGTGGTGTCGCTGTCGCCGTGGAACACGATGATCGGCTGCGCACCGTTGCCCGCCTTGGGCACGTTGATGTTGCTGGCGCCGCGCTTCATGGCCGACAGCGCCGACGGCAAATCCGTGGCCGAGGCGAATGGCAAGCCCGAATGCACGCCCACGGCTGCGAACAGTTCCGGGTACAGGGTGCCGACGATGACCGCCATGGCGCCGCCCGCCGACAGCCCGGCTACGTACACCTGCTCCGGATTGACCGCGTAGTCGTCGCTGATTTTCCCGGCGATGCCGGCGATGATCGACGGCTCGCCCTGACCGCGCTGCTGGTCGATGGCGTTGAACCAGTTCCAGCACTTGGACTGGTTGGCGCCCGATGTCTGCTCCGGGTACACCACCAGGCAGCCCGCTTCTTCGGCGACCTGGTTCATCTGGGTGCCGGCGGCGAAATCGTCGGGGTTCTGGGTGCAGCCGTGCAGCATCACCAGCAAGGGCATCGGCTGGCCGTTGTAGGTGGACGGGATGAACAGCTTGTAGTTGCGGCTGCCGGCGTGATTGGCATAGCTGCCGGTCTCGAAGCGCGCGCCTTCGGGTAATGGCACTTGGGGCGTGTGCACGCCCGGGTGGCGCAAGGTGCCGAGGTCGATGCCGCGCTCGAAGCTGGCGGTCAAGTCGATCTTGATACCCATTTTTTCCAGCATGTCCTGGGCGTAGGCGGCCGGGTTGATGGCGGGATTGGGGGCGGCGGCCGGCGCAGCGTCGGCTGCGGGCGCGGCTTTCGCTTCCGGTCTTGGTGCAGCCTCCGGTGCTGCCTCAGCTGCAGGCTTGGACTCCGGCGTCGGCTTGAAGGCGTGCCGCGCTTCGTCGGCAGGCGCCGCCACGGCTGCGGCTTCCGCCTGCGCAGGGGAGGCGGCTTTTGCCGAGGTGTAGTCGGGCGCGGGATTGAGGTCGCGCATGCCGCCCGGTGGCGCCTTGGGCGACGGTTGTGGGGTGTTCATCCGTTGTTCCTGAAGTTTTTGCTGCTGTTGCATCATGCTTTCGACAGCCTTGTGCAGCATCGCGGTGGCGCCCTTGCGGACGAGTTTTTGTGCTGCCTGTCGCATGTGCGACATGAATGGAAGTTTCATGGTGTTCCCTTAATGGTGGATGCGGGGCGCCAGCGCGGTTTTCAGTACCGCGCTGGCATGCAGCGAACCTAAAACGAAAATCGAATCGATGGTGGCCAGCGCCAGTTCGACCGTGACGTCGCTGGCAATGCTGGCCAATCCCAGTACCTGGATGTGCAGCCGCTCACCGGCTTCGCGGATGGCTTCGAGGTCGGCGCGCGTGTAGTGCTGCATGCCGAGCACCAGGCTCTTGCGCGCCACCGTCTGCTTGACGACGTCGGCGTGCTGGTTCAGCTGGTTGCGGATCGCGGTGCGGATCAAGTCCGTCCGGTTCGAATAAAAGCCCTCCTGCACCAGCAGGTCGATCTGGCCCAGGTCGATCGGGCCGAGGTTGATCGTGATCTTTTCCGAGTCGGCGGTCTTCAATTTTAATTCTTGCTTGGCCATAGTCTCCATCCGGTTACCATCTACATGGATGGTATTATAAGATCGATCTGCGGCAAATCAAGGTGCAAGCGTGCATAATGTGGGTCATGAGTGCGCCAACTAACCCTATTCCTTCCCCTTGCGTAAGCCTGTGCAAGATGGACGTCGAACGCCAGTACTGCATGGGGTGCCTGCGCACCATCGATGAAATCATGGCCTGGTCCAAGGCCGACGATGCCTATAAACAGGCGGTCTGGGTGGAAATCGCCCGGCGCAGGGACACGGTCTCGTTCGACGAAGACGGTTTCCAGCGCTGAAATAGAGCACGGCCCCTAGTTATGGCACGATCGTACTTTTTTCGATCTATAATCGTTTGACGTGTTCACCGATCAACCCATCTCAGCGAGTTCGCCATGGCCCTGCCTGCAGTGTTGCAAAACCTCTCACTTCCCGTCATCGCTTCACCGATGTTCATCGCCAGCGGTCCGGCGCTGGTGGCGGCGCAATGCAAGGCCGGCATCGTCGGCTCGTTCCCGGCGCTCAATGCCCGTCCGGCCGAGCTGCTCGACGTGTGGCTGACCGACCTGAAAAAAGAACTGGCTGACTACCAGGCGGCCAACCCCGATAAAAAAGTGGGCCCGATCGCAGTCAACCAGATCGTCCACCAGTCCAACGACCGCCTGGCCCACGACGTCGAGGTGTGCGTCAAGCACCAGGTGCCGATCATTATCTCGTCGCTGCGCGCGCCGCCGAAAGAGATGCTCGACGCCATCCACAGCTACGGCGGCATCGTGCTGCACGATATCGTCTCGATCCGCCACGCGGAAAAAGCGCTGGAAGCCGGTGTCGATGGCCTGATCCTGGTGGCGGCCGGCGCTGGCGGCCATGCCGGCACGCTGTCGCCGTTCGCGCTGGTGGGTGAGGTGCGTAAGTTCTTCAAGGGACCGATTGCGCTGTCGGGCTCGATCGCCACCGGCGACGCCATCCTGGCGGCGCAGGCCATGGGCGCCGATTTTGCCTACATCGGTTCGCGCTGGCTGGCCACGCAGGAGTCGAATGTGAGCGCTGACTATCGCGAAGCGATCGTGGAATCAACGGCTGCCGACGTCATCTACTCGAACCTCTTTACCGGCGTGCATGGCAATTACCTGAAAAAATCGATCGTCAACGCCGGCCTGGACCCGGATGCGCTGCCGGAGTCCGACAAGACCAGCATGAATTTCGGTTCGGGCAGCGCCAAGGCCTGGCGCGATATCTGGGGCGCCGGCCAGGGCGTGGGACTGATGGATGACATTCCAACCACGGCCGAGATGGTCGCGCGCCTGAAGCAGGAGTACGACGCCGCCCGCGCCCGGCTGGCGCTCTAAGGTAAATTATCTCAACGGTAATCTTTTCCGGTTGCCGTTAAGCTAAGATGGTTTCATCCAATCCGGGAAAACCATCTTGAACATTTCGCATGTTATTGCCGCCATTACCCTGGCGCTGCTGTCCACCGTGTCCACCGTTTGCGCGGCGCAGCCTGGATTGAAAATGAATGCGCAAGCTCAGGCGCTGTTCGACCAGGCCCAGGTGCTGTCGAGCCAGGGCAAGATGCAGGAGGCGCTGGCCAGGTATTCGGACGCTGCCAAGGCCGATCCGTCGTCGTCGGTCCCGCTGTCCAATATCGCCGAGCTGTTCCGCCAGGCCTCCGAGCAGGCCCAGGGCGAGCGCCAGGCCAAGCTGCGCCAGCAGGCGGAATCGCTGGTGTCCCAGATCCTGCAAAAGTTCCCCGACGAGCCGCTGGCCCACGAGGTGCAGCGCAAGCTCAGGGACAACCGGCCGCCGCCGCTGCACCAGGCCAGTGCCGCCGCGCAGGCGGAAATGGACCTGGGTGAAACCGCCTTTGCCCAGAACAAGCTGGACGTGGCGCTGGCTCACTACGAGCGTGCCGCCGCCATCGATCCCGCCTACTCGATGGCTTGGGTGTACGCCGGCGATTGCTACTATGCCCAGAAAAAATATGCAGAGGCGGAAACCCGCTACCGCAAGGGCGTGGAGATCGAGCCGCTCAATTCCCAGGGCTGGCGCTACCTCTCCGATGCGCTGGCCTTCCAGGGCAAGCGCGGCGCGGCCGAGGATGCGCTGTTCGAAGGCATTGCCGCCCAGCCGAGCCAGGTACCGAACTGGATCAAGCTGGCGCAGTTGCGCGATGCGGCCGGCTATCCTGTCACCCCGCTCAAGCTGGTGCGCAAGTCGTGGGGTAGCCTGAACCCCGACGACACGGCCGTGGTCCATCTCGACGAGGAATATGCGACGAAGGAAAAGGGCCGGCCTGCCGACGGCGCGTTCTGGTTGATGCTTGCCACCCAGCAAGTACTCGACCTGCGTGCACAAAAAGAAGGCAAGGCAGATCCTGCAACGCTGGCAGCCGAAGTGGCCAGGTGGCGCCTGGGATTGAAGGTAGTCGATGAAGTGACGGCCAATGGCGAGCCGGGGCTTGCCACGCCGGCGCTGAAAACCATGCAGATGCTCAACAAGGATGACGAGCTCGAAACAGCGTTGCTGCTGCTCGACTACCGCGAAGCGTGGCGCCCCGAGCTCGAAGCCTGGAAGCGCGACCATCCGGGCGGCATCCGCAAGTTTGTCGACAAATACGGCGTGCGGCCTTAAGGATTAAGCAGGGGTTTGCAGCGCTTCCGGGCGGATCGCCCACAGGCCCGGCAGGTTGCGCCAGTAGCCGTACGCATCCATGCCGAAGCCGACCACGAAGCGGTTCGGAATGGTCAAGCCGACAATATCGGCATTGACCGGCTTGGTCTTGCCGATGGCCTTGTCGGCAAACACGGCCAGGATCACTTCGGCCGCGCCCATGTCGAGCAGGCGCTGCTTGACGTGGGCCAGCGTCTCGCCCTCGTCGAGGATATCGTCGAGCACGATCACGGTGCGGCCCGCCACGTTGGAGCGCGGCACCACTTTCCACACCACTTCGCCACCCTTGTCTTCGTCGCCGTAGCGGCTGACGTGGATGTAGTCGAACTCGAGCGGGAAAGTCAGTTGCGGCAGCAGGTTGCCGGTAAACACCACCGCGCCCCCCATCACGCCGAGCACCAGCGGAAACGCTTCGGCCTCCGGGTGGTTATAGCGGGCGTTCAGGTTGTCGGCCATGGCGGTGACGGCGGTGTCCACGTCCTGTTTGGTGAACAGTTCTTCCGCGTTTTGCAGCAGCGCGCGGGCGCGATTGTGGTGGAAATCTTGCATGATTTTCTCGGTAACAACGATGCCCGTCATTATCCTCCATCTGGCGATTTCCTGCGACGAAGTTGATTCTCTGCAACTTAGCCGTATTACGCCTGCGCGTCGCCGAGTATCTCGCGTTGGAGTTTTTTACTCAGCTTATGCAATATCAATTGATGGGCCCGCTTAATCAAGTCGATTAACTCGGCATCGCTCACGGTTTGAATATCCTCGATACGTATCCATTTGGCGCGCGCCAGATAAGGCGCGGGAATAATACCGTCCCGGCCGGTTAATCCGAGAAACAAATCGTCATCCACTTTCAAGCTCAAGCGCCTGGCGTGATGGCCGTTATCGGTGGCAGCAAACATTTTGCCGCCCACCGAAAACACCAGCGTCGATTCCCATTTCACGTCTTCGGTGGCGCCCGGCAAGGAGCGGCACAGCGCCTTGGCTTGTTGGATTTTCATCGCATTCCTCGCAGGCAGATAGTCCGGCGATTATACCGGGCAGGCCCCACGTGCCGGAATCTGGCAAAAACGCGCCAATAACTGGCATAGGATGGACGAAAAACGAATGCAAAACGCCCGAAAAAAATACACGACCGCGTGGGGACAGTGATTCCAGGCGGGAACCAGTGCCTAGGCAATCGCGGTATCATAGGGGCACTGAATTGCCGCTTGCGGCGCAATGATCCCCACGCCTATGCCTACTCCGATGACTAATACCGACCACATCGCCGCGCGGCTGCTGCAATTGCGCGCCGCGATGCGCCAGCATGGTATCGACGCCCTCATGGTGCCGTCCGCCGATCCCCATTTATCGGAATATTTGCCGCCGCGCTGGCAGGGCCGTGAATGGCTCAGTCATTTCACCGGCTCGGTCGGCACCTTCATGATTACCCAGGAGTTTAGCGGCATCTGGACCGATGCCCGTTATTGGACCCAGGCCGAGCAGCAATTGGCCGGCAGTGGCATTCAATTAATGAAGATAACATCGGGCGCCAGCGTGCAATATATCGACTGGCTGGCCGCGCACGTAAAAGCGGGGCAAACGGTGGCGGTCGATGGTGCGGTACTGGGATTATCGATTGCCCGCCTGTTGCAGCAGGCGCTCGATGCGAAAGACGTCGTGCTGCGCTTCGACCTCGACCTGTTGAACGACATCTGGCACGACCGTCCCGGCTTGCCGCCAGCGCTGATCTACGAGCACCTGCCGCCGTACGCGTCCAAGAGCCGCAGCGGCAAACTGGCCGATTTGCGCAGCGCCATGCAGCAGCTGGGCGCCAACCGCCACGTCATCTCCACGCTCGACGATATTGCCTATCTATTCAATTTGCGCGGCGCCGACGTGCCGTTCAACCCGGTGTTCCTGGCCCACGCGCTGGTCACGGCCACGCGCGCCACCCTGTTCGTGGCCGACGGCAAGATCTCGCCCGAGCTGCGCGAGCAGCTGGCGCAGGAAGATATCGACGTGGCCCGTTACGACGGTTTTGGCGCCGCCCTGGCTGCGCTGGGGCCGGAGACCACCCTCTTGATCGACCCGCGCCGCATTACCTACGGCACCCGCCAGGCCATCCCGGCCAAGGTCAAGGTGGTGGAAGCGACCAATCCCACCACGCTGGCCAAGTCGCGCAAGAGCGAAGCTGACGCGGCCCACGTGCGCGCGGCGATGGAACACGACGGCGCCGCCTTGTGCGAGTTTTTCTGCTGGCTCGACGCCACCCTGGCCGATCCGCAGCGCGCCACGCTCACTGAACTGACCATCGACGAGCAGATCACCGCCGCCCGGTCGCGCCGTCCCGGCTTTGTCAGCCCCAGTTTCGCCACCATCGCCGGGTATCAGGCGAACGGCGCGATCATGCATTACCGCGCCACGCCGGAACACCACGCCGTCATCGAAGGCGACGGTCTGCTGCTGATCGATTCGGGCGGCCAGTACCTGGGCGGCACCACCGACATTACCCGCGTGGTGGGCGTGGGCGCCATCTCGGCCGCGCACAAGCGCGACTTCACGCTGGTGCTCAAGGGCCTGATCGCGCTGTCGTCGGCCCACTTCCCGCGCGGGACCAGGTCGCCGATGCTCGACGCCATCGCCCGGGCGCCGCTGTGGGCGGCTGGCCTGGACTACGGCCACGGCACCGGCCACGGCGTCGGCTACTTCCTCAATGTGCACGAGGGGCCGCAGTCGATCTCGCCGTCGGCCATGCCCGAGCCGCACACGGCGATGGAGGCGGGCATGATCACCTCGATCGAGCCGGGCCTGTACCGCACCGGCCAGTGGGGCATCCGCCTCGAGAACCTGGTGCTCAACCGCACCGCCGGGCACACCGACTTCGGCGACTTTCTGCAGTTCGAAACGCTGACCCTGTGCCCGATCGACACCCGCTGCCTCGATGTCGCGCTGCTGCGCGACGACGAGCGGCGCTGGCTTAATGACTATCACGCCATGGTGCGCGAACGCCTGTCACCGCTGGTGACGGGCGCCACGCTGGCCTGGCTCAACTTACGTACGGAGACTATATGAGCGGACGCGCCACCCGCGCCACCTCGGCGCTCGACCGATTGAAAGCCCGCACCGGCAACCCGCGCTATTCGATGGCGCGCACCGGCGCCGGCCACTTTACGCTGAGCGAGGGGGCGGGCGAACCGCCGCTGTGCCCACCGCTCGAACTCGACGACTTCGTCGCGTTTGTGAACGGCATCGCCCCGCTGGCGCCCAGGCGGGTGAGCAAGCTCGATATCGCTTTTGAAAAGCAGCTGACCAAGAAGCCTTCCACTTAAACCAGCTCACTTCACTCATAAGGCTGCACATGCCGGCAATCGATTTCCTGGGCGCGTACTGGTCCCAGCTGCAGGTGGCCACCAACCTGGTGATCCTGCTCAACCTGCTGGGGGCGCTGGCGCTGGGCCTGCTGGTTGGCTACGAGCGCTCGTACCACGGCCGCGCGGCCGGCATGCGCACCTATGGCCTGGTATGCATGGCGTCGGCCGCGCTCACCGTCATCGGCGGCTATCCGGGCCACTGGTTCGGCGGCCACGTGTCGCAGTACCTGATCAACTCCGATCCCACCCGCATCGTGCAGGGCATCGTCACCGGCATCGGTTTTCTCGGCGCCGGCGTGATCATGCGCGAAGGGTTCAATATCAGCGGCCTGACCACGGCCGCGTCGATCTGGGCCTCGGCCGTGATCGGCGTGATGGTGGGCGTGGGCTTTTACCTGGGCGCGATCGGGCTGGCCATCCTGTGCGCCGGCTCGATGATCCTGCTCACCCGGGTGGAGGCGTGGCTGCCGTCGCGCCACGCGATCGCCATTACCATGCGCTTCAAGGCCGGATACCGGCCGCAGGAACAGGCGCTGCGCGACATGGCGCTGCAACGCGGCTATGAAATCGCCGGCGGCTCGCTGATGATCGGCAGCGACGGCGGCATGCAGGAGTGGCGCTTTGTTGCCATCGCCTTCAGCAAGCGCAGCGGCGCGCCGATGTCGGTACTGTCGGCCGAACTGGCCGATTTCGACGGCATCCACAGTTTCCAACTCTCGCATGCAAGGAATTAACGTGACAGCACAGGCTCAGGAAGTACTGGATTTCTGGTTCACCCCCGACCCCGGCCAGCCAGCAGACGCCATGCGCACCGCCTGGTTCAAGAAGGACGCCGCCTTCGATGCCAAGATCCGTGACCGTTTCGGCGCACTGATCGACCAGGCCATCGGCGGCGGCTTGCAGGACTGGGACCAGCAGGACCCGGCCGGCGCGCTGGCGCGCATCCTGTTGCTCGACCAGTTTACCCGCAACGTCTACCGCGGCACGCCGCAGGCGTTTGCCGGCGATGCGCTGGCGCTGGCTGCCGCCCAGGCGCTCGTGGCCTCCGGCCAGGACCTGGCGCTGGCGCCGCTGCAACGCAGCTTCGTGTATTTGCCGTACGAGCATGCCGAAGACCTGGCGCAGCAAGATTTGGCGGTGGCGCTGTATGCGCGCCTGGCCGCCGACCCGGCAGTGACCGCCTCGGCGGAACTGGCCAAGGGCATCGCCGGCATGCTCGACTACGCCCACAAGCACCATGCAGTGATAGCCCGCTTCGGCCGCTTCCCGCATCGCAACGCCATTTTGGACCGCCCGTCCACGCTGGAGGAGCAGGAATACCTGCGCCAGCCGGGCGCCGGTTTTTGATGGCGACCACGCTGAACCTGGTGGGCGCGGGGCACGTGGGCCGGGTGCTGGGTCGCTTGCTGGCGCGCCAGGGCGGCTTTGCCATCGGCCAGGTGCTCACGCGGTCGCCCGCCTCGGCGCGCCAGGCGGTGGGCTTCATCGGCGCCGGCCAGCCGGTCGAGCGCTACGACCAGTTGCAAGCGGCGCATATCCACGTGCTGGCGGTGGGCGACGACCAGGTGGGGGCCGCCTGCGCGGCGCTGGCGGCGGCGGTGCCACTGGCAGGCAGCATCGTGTTCCATTGCAGCGGCGCGCTGGCCTCGACCCACTTGCAGGCCGCGCGCGACGCCGGTGCGCTGGTGGCCAGCGTCCATCCGATCCGCAGCTTTGCCGATCCGGCGGCGGTGGCCGGCCACTTCGACGGCACCTATTGCGGCGTGGAAGGCGATGCCGGCGCGCTGGCGGCGTTGATGCCTATGTTGACGGCGATCGGGGCGCAGCCGGTGCCGATCGACGCCGGCGCCAAAACCGTGTATCACGCGGCGGCCGTGTTTGCCAGCAACTACCTGGTGACGGTGCTCGATGCGGCCCTGCGCGCCTACCAGGCGGCCGGGGTGCCCGAAGACGTGGCGCGGCGCATGGCGCAGCCGCTGGCCGCCGAATCGCTGGCCAATGTGTTCCGGCTCGGCGCCGCAGCCGCGCTCAGCGGGCCGATTGCACGCGGCGACATGGCCACCGTCGCTCGCCAGCAGCAGGCGGTGTCGGCATGGGATGGGCCCACCGGCGCACTGTATGGCAATCTGATCGAACCGACCACGGCACTGGCGCGCAGAAAATCCCGCTGAGGGCGGAACGGTGCGGCGTTGCAGTTGAAATGCCACGAATTGTGAAATAACGGCTGGAAACTACCCGGATTGATCGACAAACGCCTTGATAAGCAATAAGCTTGATTCTCAGAATGTTTTTTCTAAGAAATTAGGCAGTTCACAAAAATGCCGAGCTTGCGTCAATTGTATAGGGGTACACCATGTTATTTTTGAAAAGCACCACCGTGACGAAAGCGCCGGGCATTTACGACGTCGATATCGCCGCCAAGCCGCCAGGCAAGACCTTCGGCGTCTTCATCGCCACCGATCCCGACCATCCACCGACCGCCGTGCTGGAAAAGCTGGCCGAGCTCGGTTTCAAGAATACCTATAGCGGTGGCTACACCCACAAGGACCGCGGCAAGGTGCTGGACCTGCATTTCCAGAAAGACGGCACCGACCTGTTCCAGGGCTGGAAAGCCGAAGAACTGGAAGGCAATATGGCGGCGATCACCGCCTTGTTCTCGAGCATCGGCATCGCCATCACCCCGCGCGTGATGTCGCTGGCCGAAGCGTACGCTTAAAGTCATCCGCAAGCTTGCCGGCGCGGTGCCGGCGAGGTGCCGGTAGTATCATGGCGCGTATGGATTTATTCGACGACGCCACTGCACTGACCGCCATCCCGATCGAGGATGGCCGGCTCGCTTTCCAGCAGCGCCTCGACCTCGACCTTTCCCCGCAAGATGTGTTTTGCCGCCTGCGCGACGAGACCGACTGGCGCGCCGAACAGATACAGGTGTGGGGCAAGCTGCACCTGCAGCCGCGCCTGTCTGCCTGGCATGGCACGGCGCGCTACCGCTATTCCGGCAAGACCTTCGAGCCGCAGCCGTTTACGCCGCTGCAACTGCACATCAAGCAGGCAGTCGAACTGGCCACCGGCTGCCGCTTCAACAGCGTACTGCTCAATTACTACCGCGACGAGCGCGACAGCATGGGTTTCCATGCCGACGACGAACCCGAGCTCGGCCCCGAGCCGGCCATCGCCTCGGTCAGCTTCGGCGCCCCGCGCACCTTCATCCTCAAGCACCGCACCGTGCCGAAGACCGTCAAGCTGGCGCTGGGCGACGGCTGCCTGCTGTTGATGGCCGGTACCTTGCAACGGCACTGGACCCATGGCATCAACAAGGAGCGCACGGCGCGCGGCCCGCGTATCAACCTTACTTTCAGGCTGATCCTGTGAGTTGGCGCACCGGTCTACTCTTCTGGCAGGGGTTTTTGGCCAAACTCTTAAGCCTCTCTTAAGTTTGGCCATGGCATGAATTGGCTGACATTCGTTCGGCTCACATCTCGTTACACTTATTACTAATTCGGTCGTGACGCATTCGACTTGTGGTGGTATCTTGAACACATCGCGATTCAACACAGAGAGAATTGCGATCCCAAGCAAGCCCTACACCACTTTTGCTGAAAGATCGAGATCATGAAAAAAATTATCCTTGCCGTTATTGCTTCCGCAGCCGCCCTGGCTGGTACCTCCGCCTACGCCGATGACGCAGGCACCGGCTACGTCGGCGTTGGCGCCGTCGGCAGCAAATACGAATTCAACGCACCCGGCGCAGTCAGTGGCGAAAACCACAGCGGCTACAAGGCTGGCGGCAAAATCTACGGCGGTTACAACATCGACCCTACCTGGGCGGTGGAAGCCGGTTACACCGACTTCGGCAAAAAATCGTATAACTACACGTCCGGCGGCCTGCCAGGCGGTGTGAATACCGATGCCCACTCGTACTACGTGGCCGGTAAAGGTACCTGGCCGATCAACCAGCAGATCTCGCTGTTCGGCAAACTGGGCGCCGCTCGCAACACCAACGAAGTCAATACCTCGGGTATCGCTTCGGTGAACGGCGACAAGAACAAGACCGCGCTGTACGCGTCGGTCGGTGCTGAATACGCTGTGAACAACAACGTCAAAGTCTCGCTGGAATACGAGAACTACGGCAAGAACGACATCGACACCGGTCGTAAAAGCGGTGCTGTGACTGCCGGCGTGCGTTACGCTTTCTAAGCACCGGCTAGTTCGAAAAGAAAAAGCCCCCGGTTCAGATTGAACCGGGGGCTTTTGCGTGCAGAGCGGACTTGGTGCCGGACTTAATGCACCGTGCCCGGCAGCTGGAACATGCCCACCACCCGCAGCAGGTCGAGTGCCTGGTCGCGCATGCTCTGCGCGGCGGCCGCCGACTGCTCGACCAACGCGGCGTTGCGCTGGGTCAGGTCATCCATCTCGGTGATGGCGCTGTTGACCTCCTCGATGCCGCTGGTCTGGCGCTGGGTGGCCACCGTGATCTCGTTCATGATATCGGTGACATGGCGTACCGAGGCAACGATGTTGTCCATGGTTTGGCCAGCGGTGTCGGCCAGCGCGCTGCCGTTGGCCACCTCGGCCATCGAGTCCTCGATCAGGCCCTTGATTTCTCGCGCCGCCTGCGCCGAGCGTTGCGCCAGCGCGCGCACCTCGGTGGCCACCACCGCAAAACCGCGCCCCTGCTCGCCCGCGCGTGCCGCTTCCACTGCCGCGTTGAGCGCCAGGATGTTGGTCTGGAAAGCGATCGTGTCGATCACGCCGATGATGTCGCCCACGCGGCTCGAGCTGGCCTTGATGGAGGCCATCGTCTCGACCACCTGGCCCACCACCTGGCCGCCTTGCAGCGCCACGCCAGATGCCGACACTACCAGCTCGTTTGCGTGGCGCGCATGGCCGGCGTTCTCGCGCACCGCCCCGGTCAGCTCGTGCATGGACGCGGCGGTTTGCTGCAACGAGCTGGCCTGCGACTCGGTGCGCGCCGACAGGTCGGCGTTGCCTTGGGCAATTTCGCTCGCTTCCCGGGTGATGGTGCTGCCGACGTTGCGGATGTCGCCCAGCAGGCGTCGCCAGTTTTCCACCACGGTCGAGAGCGCCCGTGCCAGCGCGCCGAGCTCGTCGTCGCTTTGCACGCTGATGTCGGTGGCCAGGTCGCCGGCAGCGAGCCGCTCGGCGGCGGCGCAGGTGGCGGCGATGGGCCGCAGCACGCTCCGCGTGACCCAGCTGGTGAGCACCACCAGCGCGGCAAAGCCGACCAGCGTGGTGAGCAGCGTAATCCAGTTGGCCCGGCGGTTGGCGTCCTTGCCTTGTTGCAGCGCCTGGTCGGTTTCGTGGTCAAGATTGGCCACCACCGTAGCCAGCAGCGTCCGTACTTTCTGGTAGTGGCCGTCAGCGCCCTGCATAGCCGCCACGCCGGTGTTCGGATCCATCGACGCCAGGTCGAGCGCCTGCGCCACGCTGGCGCGGTACTGGTCCACCAGCGGCAAGGCCTGCGCGGCGGCGGCAGCGCCCGGCAAGGCACGCAACTGGTCGAGCGCCTTGCTGATCGTGCCCAGGCTGCTGTTGGCCTGTTCGCCGTACTGTTTGAGTTCGGTTTCGGTCAGGCTGCCCGCGATGGCAATCCTGGCATACGTGGCGGCATGCACCTGGCCCAGCGCGATACTTTGCTGGCTGGCCTGCTGCAACGCCGAGAAGGTCACGTCCTTCAAGCCCTGCATCCGGCGTTCGTCTTCCTGCATGGCAAAATGCGACACGCCACCGAGGAATACCAGGCCCGCCATGGCGGCTGCCGGGACTATCAGCAATTTGTGTGCGATCTTCACGATCCCTCCAGGCGTGCCGGTTGGCGGCCGCAGCCGCATGAGGAGGGGACTACAGGTAAACGCCGCCGCAGATCACGGTCTCGGTCAGCTTTTCGCAGTACATCTGCTTGGGCTCGATCTTCTTGGTTTCCGGATTGGTGAACTTGTAGTTTTGCCAGAAGCTGTTCTTGCTCTTGGCCATGTCGACGCGTTCCTTGATGAACGCCTTGCCGTCGATGTCCTTCAGTTCGATCAGGTTCTTGCCGACCATCTTGGCATTGCTGCCGTGCGCCAGCACCGTACCATCGCTGCGGTACACCACGATGTACAGGTCGCGGTCGACAAATTGCGGCGCCTTGGCGGTAAAGTCGGCATAGGCCTTGGTGTCGCCGGTACTCTTGATGTGGGCCACGGCTTTCTTGACCATGGCTTCGGCATCGGCGCGGGTGGCGCCGCCGTCGGCGGCCTGTGGCGACGACATCAACAGCAGGAGGGCGGAAGCGGCAACGAGCAGGCGGGGCTGGACCATGACGTTCTTTTCCTGGTGAATGCCGGATCCTGCCGGCGGTGTCTTATAGTAGCGCGGCGGAAATTTCAGTGAGTGTCTGGCGGAAGATAAGTTGGCCGATGCTGCTTTACAGCAAAGCTAGCGTGATGCTAGCCAGGCGGCACGAGCGCCGTGCGGCGGCGCGGGACGGCGACGTGACCATGCCCGCGCGATGCGCCGGCCCGGGGCGGGCCGACGCTGTACTGCGGTTTACGTTGTCAGTGGCTTGTAACGAATACGCTTGGGCTTGGCGCCTTCTTCGCCGAGGCGCTTCTTCTTGTCCGCTTCGTATTCCTGGTAGTTACCGTCGAAGAAGGTCACTTGCGAGTTGCCTTCGAAGGCCAGGATGTGGGTGGCGATACGGTCGAGGAACCAGCGATCGTGCGAGATCACCATCACCGAGCCGGCGAACTCGAGCAGCGCGTCTTCCAGTGCGCGCAGGGTTTCCACGTCCAGGTCGTTCGACGGTTCATCGAGCAGCAGCACGTTGCCGCCCTTGAGCAGGGTCTTGGCCAGGTGCAGGCGGCCGCGTTCACCACCGGACAGGTTGCCGACGATCTTTTGCTGGTCGCCGCCCTTGAAGTTGAAGCGGCCCAGGTAGGCGCGCGACGGCATTTCGAAGCGGCCCACGCTCAGGATGTCGGCGCCGCCGGACACGTCCTCGAACACGGTCTTGTTGTTGGCCAGCTCGTCGCGGCTCTGGTCCACCAGCGAGATGCGCGCGGTCTGGCCGATCGCCACTTCGCCGCTGTCCGGTTTGTCGATGCCGGCGATCATCTTGAACAGGGTCGACTTACCGGCGCCGTTGGGGCCGATGATGCCGACGATCGCGCCTGGCGGCACGGTGAACGACAGGTTGTCGATCAGCAGGCGCTCGCCGAACGCTTTCGAGACGTTCTTGAATTCGATCACTTCGTTGCCGAGGCGCTCGGCGACCGGGATGAAGATCTCCTGGGTCTCGTTGCGCTTCTGGTATTCGTGTTCGCTCAGCTCGTTAAAGCGGGCCAGGCGGGCTTTCGACTTGGCCTGGCGCGCCTTCGGATTCTGGCGCGACCACTCGAGTTCCTTCTGCAACGCTTTCTGGCGCGCCGATTCGGTCGATTCTTCCTGCTTCAGGCGGTCCTGCTTCTGTTCCAGCCACGACGAGTAATTACCCTTCCACGGGATGCCATGGCCACGGTCGAGCTCGAGAATCCACTCGGCGGCGTTGTCGAGGAAGTAGCGATCGTGGGTGATGCCGACCACGGTGCCCGGGAAGCGCAGCAGGAATTGCTCGAGCCATTCGACCGATTCGGCATCGAGGTGATTGGTGGGTTCGTCGAGCAGCAGCATGTCGGGCTTGGACAGCAGCAGCTTGCACAGCGCCACGCGGCGTTTTTCACCGCCGGACAGCACGCCGATCTTGGCGTCCCATGGCGGCAGGCGCAGCGCGTCGGCGGCCATTTCCAGTTGCAGGTTCAGGTTGCCTCCGTCGGACGAGGCGATGATTGCTTCCAGCCGGCCTTGCTCGGCGGCGAGGGCGTCGAAGTCGGCGTCTTCCTCGGCGTAGGCCGCGTACACGGCGTCGAGCTTGGCTTGTGCTTCGAACACTTCGCCCAGGCCCGATTCCACTTCCTGGCGCACGGTTTTTTCCGGGTCGAGCTGCGGTTCCTGCGGCAGGTAGCCGATGTTCAGGCCCGGCATCGGGCGCGCCTCGCCCTGGATGTCGGTATCGATGCCTGCCATAATTTTGAGCAAGGTCGATTTACCGGAGCCGTTCAGGCCCAGCACGCCAATTTTTGCGCCCGGGAAGAAGGAGAGCGAAATATCCTTGAGGATCTGGCGTTTCGGCGGGACAATTTTGCCCACGCGGTTCATGGTATAGACGTAATTTGCCATTCAGTGTCTCGGTGAAATGATGAGGTGAAAATCGCGGTGGAAATCCGGGGAAGGACGACAGGATACGACAAATCCCATGTTCCGCCCACTATTTAGGGCGCGTATCGAGCCTGTTACGCCGGCTGACCCACAGCCCTTCGGCCACGTACAGCGCCAGCGCGGTCCAGATAATCGCAAAGCCGATCAGCCGTTCTGGCGGGAACGCCTCGTGAAACACCCACACGCCCAACAGCGCCTGCAAGCTCGGCGACAGGTACTGCAGCAGCCCCAGCGCCGACATCGAAATCTTGCGCGCGCCAGCGGCAAACAGCAGCAGCGGGATCGCGGTGATCGGCCCGGCCGCCGCCAGCAGCCAGCGCGTGGCGCCCGTATCGGTGTTGATAAAAGTGTTCTGGCCCTGCACGGTCAGCCAGAGCACATAGCCTAGCGCCAGCGGAAACAGCAGCATGGTCTCGAGCGACAGGCCTTCGAGCGCGGCCAGCGCGGCGGTCTTGCGCAGCAGGCCGTAGCAGGCGAACGAGATGCCTAAAATTAAGGCAATCCACGGCAATTCCCCGGCCGACCAGGTCAGCCACGCCACGCCGCAGGCCGCCAGGCCGATGGCCAGCCACTGGCCCCGGCGCAAGGTTTCCTTGAGCACCAGCATGCCCAGCATGACGTTGATCAGCGGATTGATGAAGTAGCCGAGGCTGGCGTCGAGCACGTGGCCGTTGTTGACCGACCAGATGTAGACGAACCAGTTCGACGACAGCAGCAGCGCGCTGGCGACAAAGGCGCCCAGCACGCGCGGCTGGCGCACCACTTGCGGCAACCATTTCCACTGCTGGCGCACGGTCAGCACGATGGCCAGGAAGAGCAGCGACCACAACATGCGGTGGCCGAGGATTTCCAGCGGCGGCACCGCGCGGATGGCGTGGAAATACAGCGGAAAAATTCCCCACAAGATAAATGCGGAGGCGGCGTAGAGAATTCCTGGGTTCATGGTGCGGGACGGCGAAATGGCGTGAAAACGTGTGGTCGGTCTGACATTATGACCTATCCCGGCGTTGCTTGCTGGCCTCAACTGCCTGGCACACTGCAAGCAGGACGCCCACGCGTTGCCGGGCGGCGTACACTGGCGTTATTGACGAATTGGAACGACTCCGATGCCATCCCTTAAGCCAAAATCTCCTTGCGTTTTGTTGGACCTTGTCCTACTGTGCAATGCAACAAAACAACAACAGGTGCAATCTTGACCGAGCAACACAAGAAAAGCAGCGTTGCCGCGCTGACCATGGCCGCCATCGGCATCGTCTACGGCGACATCGGTACCAGCCCCCTCTACACCCTCAAGACCATTTTCGACCCTGATCACGGCCTGGTCCTCAACGAGGCCAACCTGCAGGGCATCATTTCGCTGATTTTCTGGGGCCTGACGATGATCGTCTCGCTCAAGTACGTCACGCTGGTGCTGCGCGCCAACAACCGCGGCGAGGGCGGCGTGATGGCGCTGATGGCGCTGGCGCTCAACTCGGTCAGCAAGGCCGCGCCGCGCTGGCATGTGCCGCTGCTGGTGCTGGGCGTGATCGGCGCCACCATGTTCTACGGCGACAGCGTGATCACGCCCGCCATTTCGGTGCTGGGCGCGATCGAGGGCCTGGAAGTGGCCGCGCCGGGGCTGGAACAGTACATCGTGCCGCTCACCATCGTCGTGCTGGTGTCGCTGTACTCGGTGCAGCACCTGGGCACGGCGGGCATTGGCCGCTGGTTCGGCCCCGTCATGCTGCTGTGGTTTACCGCGCTGGCGGTGATGGGCGTAATCAACATCGTTGCCGCGCCGCAGATCCTGTACGCGCTCAACCCGGTGCACGCGTTCCACTTCATCCTGGAAAACCGCATGATCGCCTTCGTTGCCCTGGGCGCCGTGGTGCTGGCATTTACCGGCGCCGAGGCGCTGTACGCCGACATGGGCCACTTCGGCAAGAAGCCGATCCGCATGGCCTGGTTCCTGATCGTGTTCCCGGCGCTGGCGCTCAATTACCTGGGCCAGGGCGCGCTGCTGCTCACCCATCCGGAAGCGGTGTCGAACCCGTTCTTCAACCAGCTCGGCGCGTGGAGCGTATACCCGCTGGTGGTGCTGTCCACGGCAGCGGCAGTGATCGCTTCGCAGGCCACCATTTCCGGCACCTTCTCGATGACCAAGCAGGCCATCGCGCTCGGCTTGCTGCCACGGATGCGCATCAACCATACGTCCGCCACCGAGATCGGCCAGATCTATATTCCGGCCGTGAACTGGCTGCAACTGGTGGTGGTGCTGATGGCAGTCGTCGGTTTCGGTTCGTCCGATAAACTCGCCGGCGCCTATGGCATCGCAGTCACCGCCACCATGCTGGCCACCACCGTGCTGACGTTCTTCGTGATCCGCTACCGCTGGCATCTGCCGCTGTGGGTGTGCCTGCTGGCCACGGGTTTCTTCATCACCATCGACGTGCTGCTGTTCTCGGCCAGCACGCTCAAGCTGTTCCACGGCGGCTGGTTCCCGCTGCTGCTGGCCATCATCCTGTTTACCGTGATGATGACCTGGAAGCGCGGGCGCGAGCTGGTATTCTCGAACCTGCAACGGCATGCGATCCCGCTCGAGGAATTCATGTCGTCGCTGTTCGTCGCGCCCCCCACCCGGGTGTACGGCACCGCGATCTTCCTGCGCGGCGAGAGCGACGGCGTGCCGCACGCGCTGCTGCACAACCTGTCGCACAACAAGGTGCTGCACGAGCGGGTGGTATTCTTCACCGTCCACATCATCGAGGAACCGTATGTGCCGCTCGACGAACAGGTCAAGGTGACCGACCTCGGCCACCAGTGCTACCAGGTCAACGTCTACTACGGTTTCAAGGACGAACCGGACGTGCCGAAGGTGCTGCAGCAGTGCGAATGCCTCGGTTTGCCGTTCGAAATGATGGAAACCTCGTTCTTCATCGCGCGCCAGACCGTGATCTCGGCGCCGGACAAGGGCATGGCGCCATGGCGCGAACACCTGTTCGTCGCCATGTCGCGCAACGCCCGTGGCGCGGCCGACTACTACCAGATTCCACCGAACCGGGTGATCGAGCTCGGTACCCAGGTGGAAATCTAGCCACGCCGGCCGCCAGAAATATGTAACCGAATGTTGTGGCCCGGGCACTGGGTGCCCGGTCTGCTACACTTCTGCTCCTGAAAAGCTGCAAAGCTGCCAAGGAATACGAACTTATCCTCAAAGGTCATCATGAAATCGATGTTGAAATTCATTGCCGTCGCAGTCATTGGCGCGGCAACCCTGTCCGCGTGCGGCGGCCATTACAAACCGCCCGAGGCCGTGGTGGTGGTACAGCCGGAGTACAAGCAGACCGATACGCTGATTGGCACTGGTGCAGAGGCCAAGTTCGGCGTGATGAAAAACCTTTACGATCCCAACGATGGCAAGACGGTTGTGGGCACTTATTTGTCAGGTACCCAGTTGGTGACTATTAATTTCACCGGCTACGTGTATGACGGCACCAAGGCCGACGGCAAGGGCGGTGTGGTGGAGACGTCGGCAATCGGCGAATCGATCAGCGCGGTGCAGCCGTTTACTCTCGGTGTTGGCCAGCCCGTCGCCAACTCCACGAGCTTGATCGGCTTCGACCAAGCCGTGCTCGGCATGAAGGTGGGCGGCAAGCGCACGGTCGTGCTGCCAGCTAACCTGGCCTATGGTCTCAACGCGATTCCCGCCAGAACCAACGCCGCTAACAAGTCATTTGTTGCGTTGCCCGCCAATTCGCCGATGGTCTATGACATCGAGCTGGTCGCCATTACCGAGATCCCCGATATCGTACCGGTACCGCCAGTCCGGGTGCTGACCGTATTGTCCTCGGTAGAGGGTACCGGCGCTGTAGTGGCTGCTGGCAATACCGTTCTGGTACGTTATTCCGGCTACCTGTATGACGGCACCCGTCCTGATCGGCGCGGCGCACGTTTTGACACCAATGTCACTGCCACCGTGCCGATGAGCCTTGTAATTGGCGCGGTTGGTGCATCCTCGATCTCGACGGTCGCAGGAGTTTCGGGGCCGGTCATCCCTGGTTTCTCCTACGGCATCAAGGGCAATGCTGGCGAGTCGGCAACGGATCCGGTTTCGCCGCTCGTCTCACCGATGCGCGTGGGCGGCAAGCGGACGGTCCAGATTCCGCCAAACCTCGCCTACGGCGCGATCGGTAGCGCCAGCATCCCGCCCAACAGCACGCTGATCTTCGACATCGAGCTCGTGACGCAATAAGCGGCACGAGGTGGCCGACAAGCCGGTGGCAGCGATGCCACCGGTTTTTTTTCGTCCGCGTTCAATCGCGCAGCGCCTGCACCGGCGACGTGCGC
>NZ_LROM01000115.1 GCF_001758785.1 Duganella phyllosphaerae | reverse complement strand
CACGCCAGCGCTGGCGGGCGGTTGGCGCCGGACCAGTCGTAGCGCGTCAGCGCTATTTCCACGCGAGAAAGCAGCAGCGCCAGCAAGCCGCGCCCGATCTTGCCATCGACAATCACCGCGTCCAGGTCGACCACGCAGGCGGCGCTGCAGATCGCGTACGCCAGCGCATCGGCCGCCTGCCCGGCCCAAACGTGCGTGAGGTCGCGCCAAGGGGCATCGAGTGCGCGCGCGTCGCGCGCGGCTGCCGCTTCCAGGCCAGCCTCGGCATAACGCTGTTCGAGCATCGCCAGCGAAGCCACGCTAAGCAACTGCGCCGGCGGCGCGCCGGGTCCACGCTGCTCGGCGTTCTCAACGTGTGCGCCGTGCTCGTGTGACCGGCCTGATGCGCTTGGTTCAGGTGGTACGCCCATCGCTGGCGGCAGCGGCATGGAACCAAGCGCGCCGGCGTTGCCGTTGGCGCCACGGTGCGGTCGGCCGCCCAGCACGAGACTGCCACCGGCCAGTGCATCGAGATACACGTACAGGTAATCGGGCACGCCCCGCCCGCGCCCGGCCAGCAACTCCGCCACGCAAGCGGCCGCAGTATCCTTGGCAAAGGTAACCGGCAGCGTAGTCATTGCCTGCAAGCGGGTGCGAAGTTCGATCTCGGCCCACTGCCGCGCCTGCTCTGGCGCTTGGCCCAGCAATCGGTGCCAGGTGCCCAGCGCCAGCGGCGCGGCCACCCCGATGCCGCACAGACGCGCTGCGCCATCCGCGCCAAGCCGGGCGACAATGGCGCCGATTTGTTCGCCGATGGCGGCGAACACGGCGTCCACTACCGGATGCGGATAGGCCACCTCCACGCGGAAACGCGGCTGGCCGGTCAAGTCGAGCAGCATTATTTCCAGGCTGCGGCGGCCGATATGGACGCCGATTGCATAGGCCCCATCGGGGTTGAGCGCGATCGGCTGCGATGGCTGCCCCACCCTGCCACGCACCGCACCTAGCTTGCGCACCAGCTGCTCGTCCAGCAGGCGGTTGATGATGACCGACGCGCTCTGCGTGCTCAATTCGGTCGCACGCGCCAGGTCGGCCTTGGCCATACTGCCCCGGCGGCGAACATGGTGCAGCATGAGGCGCTCGTTGGGACTTAACGCGCGTAAAAACGATGACATGGGATAGCGAACTAGGTGGTGGGGAAATGTGTAGTATAGTTTCCTTTTATTTAATAAATCAAGTTGACTTATCAATCAACAAGGACAACCCCATGCGCTTCGATGCCACCCTGCTCGGCCTGATCGCCGCTTTCTGCACCACAGTCGCCTTTATCCCCCAGGTATTGCTGATCTGGCGTCGCAAGTCTGCTGCCGGGGTTTCCACCGGCATGTACTGCGTGTTCTGCTTCGGCGTACTGCTGTGGCTGATCTACGGCGTGATCATCGAGGCTTGGCCCATCGCCATCAACAACGGCATCACACTAGTGTTGGCGTGCTCCGTGCTGGTGATGAAATGGGCTTACCGGAACAATCCCTGAACATGCAGTTTGTTCCCCGCTCCAGCATGTGGACAAGCACATCTGGAAAGTGATCGGCGCCCACGACTTCAACCATGTCGATACGCACGGCGTCAACCGCTTTGAGCGCTGGCACTACGGCGCCGACCCGGCCGTCGTCAAGGAAGCGCTCACGCTGATCTGGCCACAACTGCGCGAACAGGCCCGTCAAGCAGGCTTGGGCAGCGTCTGGCATGTCTGCTTACAGCTTGCCGGCAGCGCCTACCGACACCATGCGCTCCACGTAGCGCGCAATCAGGTCAATCTCCAGGTTGACCTGCACGCCCACCACCAGGTGCTTGAGGGTGGTCATGGCTATGGTGTGCGGGATCAGGTTGATCGAGAACTGGCACACCAGGTCGGCGCCGGCGCCGATATCAGTGACGCGGTTGACGGTCAGCGAGACGCCGTTGACCACGATCGAGCCCTTGAAAGCCAGGAACTTGGCCAGGTCATGCGGCGCTTCGATCACCAGTTCCCACGACTCGCCCACCGGTTCGAACTTGCGCACCACGCCCAGGCCATCGACGTGACCAGATACCAGGTGGCCGCCCAGGCGCTCGCTCAGGGTCAGCGCCTTTTCCAGGTTGACTTCGGTCAGCGTGTCGAGGCCAACGGTGCAATTGAGGCTTTCGCGCGAGACATCGACGCGGAAGCTGGACTCGTCCTTTTCCACCACGGTCATGCAGGCGCCGTTGATGGCGATCGAGTCGCCCAGCGCAACGTCGGCCAGCGGCAGGCCGCCAGCGTGGATGTCCAGGCGCACGCCTGCAAACGAGCCGCCTTCGAGCGGGGTGACCGAGGCGATTTTGCCGACTGCGGCAACGATTCCAGTAAACATAGTGGTTCTCAGGTAGGAGTGGAGGAGTGAATAAAGCGGGCCAGCAGCCGTACATCGGCGCCGATCTGCTTTACTTCGTGGAATTTCAACGACTTTTTTTGCGACAGGTGCGTGAGCGCCGGCAGCGCAAACATGCCTTGCGCATCGCCCAGCAACAGCGGCGCCAGGTACACCAGCAACTCGTCGACGCAACCTTCGCGGATCAGCGAGCCATTGAGCTTGCTGCCGGCTTCGACATGCAATTCATTGATCTGGCGCCGGCCCAGTTCGCGCATCAGCTCGGGCAAATCGACCTTGCCCGAGGCATTGGGCAGCAGGATCACTTCGTTGCCCAGCGCGCGCAAGGCGGCGCCTTTTTCCGCATCGCGCACGGCGGCAACGATCCAGGTACCGCCTCCCTGCAATATCTTGGCGGACGGGTCGATTTCAAGGCGGCTGTCGATGACGATGCGGATCGGCTGGGGCGGCGTGTCGATGCCGCGCACGTTCAGTTGCGGGTCGTCGGCCTTGACGGTGCCGATGCCGGTGAGGATGGCACACGCGCGCGCGCGCCACGCATGGCCGTCGGCGCGGGCGCGTTCGCCGGTAATCCACTGGCTGGCGCCGTTGTGCAGCGCGGTCATGCCGTCCAGGCTGGCGGCGGTTTTCATGCGCACCCACGGCAGGCCGCGCGTCATGCGCGAGAAAAAGCCGATATTCAATTCATAAGCCTGCTCGGCCAGCAAGCCGCTGCTCACGGCGATGCCCGCTGCGGCCAGCCTGGCCATGCCCTGCCCGGCCACCAGGGGATTGGGGTCTTCCATGGCGGCCACCACGCGGCCGACGCCGGCGCGCACCAGTGCATCGGCACAGGGCGGCGTGCGGCCGTGGTGGCTGCACGGCTCGAGCGTGACATACGCCGTGGCGCCGCGCACGTCATGGCCGCGCGCTTGGGCGTCTTTCAATGCCTGGATTTCCGCGTGGTCGCCGCCCACCTGCTGGGTGACACCGGCGCCGATCACGGCGCCATCGCGCACGATCACGCAGCCGATGTGCGGATTGGGCGACGTGGTGTACATGCCGCGCTCGGCCCAGGCCAGGGCCAGGGTCATGCCCTCGGTATCGTTATGGATTCTCACTCTGTCCTTAATCTGACGTGCCCGTGCAGGCAGTCTCTACGGCCGGATCGCACACGCGCAGCCGACCCAGCATATTGATCTTGATATTGCGGGCGTTATCGCCCAGCGCCAGCGACAGCGTGCCCCAGCGGGCGGCCAGGCTGTTACTCGCGCTGCAACTGCGTCCTGCGCCATTATAAGCAACGAAGCTCGGCGGCGCTTTGGAAGAGAAGGAAACGCTTACTCGTAACCCGGCGGGCAGCGGGCCGCGCTGGAAGACGGTGGTCTCTTCGAGGTCGGGCCGGCGATTGCCATTGGCATCGACAAACACGATCCAGCCGCCGCGCCAGTCGACGCCGCCAGGGTCGAGCGGCGCCAGCATGACGATTCTTCCGCGCGCGATGGCCTGCGAGCGCGTGAGGTCGATGGCGGCCACCAGGTCGGTGACGGCGGCGCGCAGCCGCTGGCGCTGTAACATCTGCTGGTAAGCGGGCGCGGCCGTACCGAGCAGGATGCCGGCCAGGGCCAGCCCGACCAGCAGTTCGACCAGTGTGACGCCGGTAGCTGCAGACCTGGGCGGCTTGGCGCCGGATTGGCGCGGCGTCCCCTTGGTATGCCTGATTCGCTCGGTGCGCAGCGTGTGAGCGGCAGGGGTCGTGTCCATGGTTTTCCTGGTCGTTTTCCTGGTCGTTTCCCTGGCAACTAACGCCAGCAATTTTCTTGCGGGCCTGCAGCCTGGCGCAGTCCGCTGCTGCTCAAGACCAGCTGGCCGCAGTCAGCGTCGCGGAAGCGCGCATCCACGCGCCGCGTACCGGGCGTGGCGACCAGTTGCACACAAATATCGAGTGTGTAGCCGTCGCACGCCTTGCCCTCGATCTCGTAGCCGCTGGCCGGCGCCGTGGCGCCGCTCCACCACTGGAACTGGCGTTGCTCGGCATCGTCGCCCTTGGCCTCGGCGCCAAAAGCGAGATAGCTGCCGTGCTGGGTGAAATACCGCTCCTGCTGCAACATCAGGCGCTGCATGGTCGCTTGCGCCTCGTAGCGGCGGGTGCGCACCAGGTGGTCGTTCCACGCCGGCGCGGCAACCGCCGCCAGTACCATGGCAATCATGCACACGACCAGCAGTTCGATCACGGAAAATCCGCGCGGCGCGTTCATTGCGATTCCAGTTGCGGCGGTTTCGCCTGCTGCGCCCGCTGCGCGTGGTGCAACTGGTACAACTGGTGCAACTGGCGCCAGTTGGCGACCTCGCGCCAGCTGAGGCGACCGGCGCGCTTGCTGGTGTGAACCGTGCCCAGGGCCGGTTCGCCCTGCGGTCCCGGTATGCCAATGGCGAAGTCCTGCGCCAGGTTGATACGGCCGGTCGGCTCTGCCGGCGCGGTGGGGGTGATCGATGCTATCGGCAGCAACAGCGGCCGGGGCACGTAGCGCGTCGTGCGTTCGGCCACGATGGGACGCGGCGCTTCCGGCGTTGGCGGCAGCCTGGCGGTAACGCTCTGGCCTGCTGCCAGGCCGGTCAGAGCGTTGAGCACATAGGTGCGGCCGTGGGCAGGCGCGCAGGCTGCGCCGGGACTGGGCGGCGTGACCGGATTGCCCGGTGCCGTCGGCGTGGATGGTTGGCCCGGCTGGCCCGGCTGAGCGGGTTGCAAGACCCCTGGGGCCGGCAGCATGGTATTGAAGGCCAGCACACCGTTCACCAGGACACCGCTGTCGAGGCTGCGCTCGCCCGTGGTGGACGAGGCCAGCAAGTCCACGTACCAGCCCATGCTGTCGGGCGTCATCGCTTCGCCTTCGATATCCAGGCGGACGGCGCGCGGGTCGCCGGTCAACGTGCGCCGCGTCAGCTGGCGCCGGCCGGCAACGGCTTCGAGCGGCGTGCGCAGGCTGTCGCGAATGGCGTAATAGCTTTGCGGCGCGAACCGGGTGGCATCGCGGTCGGCTTGCTCGATCAGTTGGCCGGTGCCGAACAGCAGCAGGTAGCCCCCACCGTTGGCGTAAGCCACCTGCGGCTGCTGCGCAATGGGCTGGCGCCGGCCGCTGGCATCGCGTGCAATAAACAATGGCGACTGCGATGGGCTGTTGGCGCGCGGCCCAGATTGGTCAAATTGGCCGGACAGCGCACCATCGCCCAGGTCGAAGCGCCACAGATGGCCTTGCAGGTCACCGGCATAGGCGTAGCGGATGGCGCCTTCGCGGTCGGCGACCAGCACCGGCGCGTGCAGGGCGTTGGGCAAGGCGGCGTCCGCGATCGACGTGCGCAAGCGGTAGTAATTGTCGTTGATCCGCCAGGGCGCGTGGCGCGGCTTGTCGAGCGCCAGCAGGAACAAGGCGCCGTCGCCGGACGGACTGGCGTGGCCATCGGCAGCGTAGTTGTTCACGCCGCTGGCCACGACCGCAAAGTAGCGATAGACCGGCGCGCCGCCGTGCACGCCCACGCGCAGCTTGGCCAGTTGCGGCGTGCTGGTGACGTTGCCGATGTGGGGATCGTGGCGGTCGGTAAATTCCCACAGCACGCCGCCCTGTTCGGCAAAGCGCGCGGGGTCGGTCACGTCGAGCGCAAACACGCCTTGCGCACCGCCGCCCATGCCAGAGATCAGCACCGTCCGCTGGCTGCCATTAATGGTCACGTCGCCCGCCTGGGCTGGACCGTCGACATAGGCACGGTGGACATAATCCTTGTCGGCAAGCCAGTGCAAAACACCGAACAGCGCCGCCGGCACGTACGCGAACAGCTCGGCGCCATCGGCAGCGTTGAAGGCGTGCAGCATGCCGTCGTTGGCGCCCAGGTAGAGCATCTCCGGCCGCGCCGGTGCCTGGGATTGTGCAGACTGGCCCACGTACACCGGCGTGCTGTGGACGGAATTGCCCAATACGCTGCCACGCGTACGGAACCGCGTGCCTTCCTCGCTGCGCTCTCCGCGCAACCACGCCAGGCGCTGCGGGCCGCTGCCGTCGCCATCTGGATCGAGCTGGGCACGCTGCTCGGGCGACAATGCGTCCCAGGCGAACGGCACCATGGCCAGCGTGCCATCGGCCTGGACGATGGCGGTGTGGAGCGCGCGCTGGTCCGGTAGCGGCGATGGTGCGCGGCTGGCGCTGCCGGTGAGCAGCCCACCAGCTTCCCAGGCAGCCTGCTTCGCCTGCGTCAAGCCGTTAGCTCCGGGCGCCATGGCGTAGCGGGTGAAGCTGCCGGACCAGTCGGCAGACTGCATCGCCGCCTGGTACAAGGTGCTGGCCTGGTCGGGCTTCGCTGGAGTGCGCACCAGCGCGGGACCGTCGAGTTGCCCGGTGCCATCAAACCGACACGACGATGCCAGCGGACCGGCGGCGATCGTCAACAGCGGCGGCGCAGACTGCGCGGCGTTGCTCACGCCCCAGCTCATGCACGCCATCACGCACGCCATCAGGCACCAGCGCAGGCCAACCATCCGCGTCCACATATCTCCTCCTCATTTCGGTATGAATACACTCTGCAACACCACTTCCACGCCCGGCCTGGGGCCGAAGCCGATCGCCGTCACGCGGTAGCAACTCTGCGGATCGGCGGCGTCGGTGCCGGGTTGGTGGCATTCGAGCCGTTCGATCACGTAGCGCGGCTTTTTGAATGGCAAAAAGCCCATGCCGGTGATCATCGCAGCGCCCGTGGCCGCGCCGTATTCGGCCGTGCAGGCGCCGCCGTCATCACCGCCCAGGTCGGCGCGTTGCCAGGCCGGATCGACGCCGCAGCTGCCCTGCGCCACCATGGCGCTGCCGTTGTCGATCGCCCGCTCTGCATCTGCCAAGGCATCCTCCGCCGCCTGGAAGGCGATCTCGCGGTCGCGCTCACCGCGCACAGCCTGCTCGCCCTGCAAACCCAGGCGTGCCGCCGACGCGCCCAGCAGCATGACCAGCAACATCATGACCAGGCACACCACCACCGTTACTCCGCTTTGCGCGCGCATGACCGTGGCCATGGCATCACCCGCTCTTGTTGCGCAGCGCGACCGTCAGCTGCACTAGCCGCCGGGCCCGCCATCGGTCCGCCTCCGGGATCTGCGTTTCCATGATGCGCGTGCCCTGGTCCTGGCTGTGACCATCGGCATACGCCGGCCCGAACAGGTCGAATTGCATGGCGCGCGTGTCGCTGCGGGTATTGCCGTCGCCATGCAGCAGCAGGGCCAGCTTGACGGTGCACACGCGCTTCCAGTGGCTGCGCCGCTGCAAGTCGTGCTGTTGTGCTGCGGGCGTGGCGCCCACGGGCACTAGCGTGGCGTCCAGCGCGCGGATGGCAGTGGCGTTCAGGTAGCGGTTCGGTACGCCATCGGCCGACTGGTCGGTGTCCAGGCCGTACAGCACCTGGAACGACTCGACCCCGCGCACGATGGCGTCCGCACCCCAGTTGCCGTTGCCGAGGTATTTGCAGCGCAATTCGCCGTAACCGCCCTCGCCGGGCGCCACGTAGAAAATGCTCCAGCCGAGCGCGTCGTCATCAACGGGCGCGGCCACGCCGAAACCGCCGCAGTTGACGCTCGACCCGTCACCGCTGGCCCCCTGGCCGTGGCCGGCAAAACGCACGGCCAGCACATCGCTGCCATTGGCGACAGCGGGCAGCGGCGTGGCGATGCCGACGCTAGCCTTGCCGAGGCTGTGCGCGTCCCAGCCGCCGATGGCGGCCGGGGCATCGGCGGCGAGGGAGACAGGTGCAGCGGTGCTGTTCCAGTTGACGTAGGCGCCCTGGCGAATGGCCTGCGCCATGATGTCCAGCGCGTAGCGGCCGCCATCGTCGAGCCAGGCGCTTTCCGCGTGGTGGCGATAATTGCTGGCCGATGCCAGCAGCAGGCTGCCGGCCAACAACGTCAACATCAAGCCCAGGCCGGCAGCAACCAGCAACTCGACCAGGCTCCAGCCCTGCTGGCGCATGTGGCTCATGCACGTGCTCCGATACCGGCCCTGCCGGCGCGCGGGCTTCGTGACCGTGCTCCGATACCGGCCCTGCTGGCGCACGGGCTTCATCACAGTGCTCCGACCGGCAGTGCTCCGACCGGCAGCGCCACGCCGGGTACAGGCTGGCCGGCGCTATCGACTTGCGGCGTGCCGTCCGCACGCTTGCCGCGCCAGCCCACCTTGATCACCAGCGGGGCGGAACTCCCGCCGCTGCAGGGCCACAGCAAGGTGCCGCCACTCCACAGGCCGGCATCGCGGCAGATCACCACCCGGCCGCTGGGTAGTTGCGTGCGCAGCGCGATCTTGATTTCGTAGAGATCGAACCACGCCAGTTGGGTTGCATCGCAGGTGTCGGCATAGCACAGCATGGCCGGCGGCACTGGCGGTGGATGGTCGAGCACGTCGTAGTCGAGGGAGAGATAGGGATTGGCGCCATCGGGCAATTGCAGCTGCGACCGGTTGGCGCGCAGGCGCTCGGCCACGCCGGTGGCCAGCATGGACGCCTGCGCCAGCAAGCTGCTCTGGTGCCGCGCGCGCATGGCCGCCAGCTGCATCGACACGCCACCGACGATGCCCACCGCCAGCACGAATACGGCGATCAGCACCTCGAGCAAGGTAAAGCCACCAACCGACCACAACTTTATGCGCGCGTGCATCGCACACCTCCGCTAACGGGACAGTACTCGACGTTAGCAGTGGTTTATGGCTGAGATCTGCGATGGATCAAGCGTGCGCTGGTGGCCGGCCGGTTGACAACAGCTGGCGGACACGACAATTCCATGTG
Source organism: Duganella phyllosphaerae (assembly GCF_001758785.1). Taxonomy (GTDB): domain Bacteria; phylum Pseudomonadota; class Gammaproteobacteria; order Burkholderiales; family Burkholderiaceae_D; genus Rugamonas; species Rugamonas phyllosphaerae. The sequence continues at coordinate 45,629 of NZ_LROM01000115.1, read as the reverse complement.
AGTCGCTTGCATTCGATTAACTTTTAAGCAATCATGCGCCATCACTTCACGGGGGCCGTGCATGAGCTTTTTCCTTATCGTCGCCATCATTTTCCTTGCGTGTGGTGCCGGCACGGTCTGGCAACGCCAGCGACGCACCCGGCGCGAGGCCCACATCCGTACCTTTTTACTGCCCGATGGCTTGTTCGAGGCGCTGCGCGTGCATCATCCGCAGCTGACTCCGAAAGATTGCCACCTGGTGGCGCAGGGCTTGCGCCAGTTCTTCCTGGTGCACCTTAAAAGTCGCAGGCAATTTGTTTCGATGCCGTCGCAGGTCGTTGACGACTTGTGGCACGAATTCATCCTGTACACCCGCGCTTACGAGAAGTTTTGCCACAAGGCTTTTGGCGGCCTCCTGCACCACACCCCGGCCATCGCGCTCGACCAGCGCCATCGGGGCAACGACGGCATCCGGCGCAGCTGGCGTCTCGCGTGTGCCGAGGAAAATATCGACCCACGCAATCCATCACGGCTGCCGCTGCTGTTTGCGCTCGACAGCAAACTGGCGATCCCGAACGGCTTCGTGTACGTGCCCGACTGCGACAGCGTCGCGCGCAAGGGCGGGCAAGGCGGTGCTGGCGGAGGCGATACCTATTGCGGCGCCCACCTGGGCGGCAGCGATTCTGGCGGCACCAGCGGGGCCAGCAACGGCAGCGACGGCATCGGGGACAGCAGCGGTGACAGCGACAGCGGTGGGGGTTGCGGCGGCGGCGGTTGCGGCGGCGGCGGCGGCGACTGAGAGACTCCGGGTCCGCTCAGTCCTTGCGCGGCTTGCTTTCCCCGCCCACTTCGGCAATCGCATTCTGGAACTCGGCCAGGTCTTCGAAGTTTTTATAGACGGACGCAAAGCGGATGTAGGCCACGGTATCGAGGCGCTGCAATTCCTGCATGACCAGTTCGCCGATGTAGCCGGTGTCGACTTCGCGCAGGCCGCTGGTGAGCAGTTTTTCCTTGATGGACGAGACCGCCGCATCGACGGCAGGCGCCGCCACGGGGCGCTTGCGCAAGGCCAGCGACAGGCTGCCGCGCAACTTGTCCGACGAGTATTCGGTGCGGCTGCCGTTCTTCTTGACCACGGCCGGCATCACCAGCTCGATGCGCTCGTACGTGGTAAATCGTTTATCACATTTCGTGCAGCGACGGCGACGGCGAATGGCGTCCCCCTCCTCCGATACACGCGTATCGAGAACCTGGGTATCGTCATGCTGGCAAAACGGACATTTCATATGAGCCACTGAATGGTGTAACGGCGCGCCGGGGGTAACCGCCGGCGCGCCAGGGAATTACTTGGCGTAGACCGGGTACTTGTCGGCCAACACTTTAACAGCAGCTTTGACGCGCTCGATGGTGGCGGCGTCGTGCGGATTGTCCAGCACGTCGGCGATCAGGTTGCCCACTTCTTCCGCTTCGGCTTCCTTGAAACCACGGGTGGTCATCGCTGGCGAACCGAGGCGAATGCCGGACGTCACGAACGGCTTTTGCGGGTCGTTCGGGATGCCGTTCTTGTTGGTGGTGATGTGGGCGGTGCCCAGGATCGCTTCGGCTTCCTTGCCGGTCAGGTTCTTCGGACGCAGGTCCACCAGCATCACGTGCGACTCGGTACCGCCGGAAACGATACGCAGGCCGCGCTTGATCAGGGTCTTGGCCAGCACGTCGGCGTTGATCACCACTTGTTGCTGATAGGCCTTGAATTCAGGCGTCAGCGCTTCCTTGAAGGCGACGGCCTTGCCTGCAATCACGTGCATCAGCGGACCACCCTGGATGCCCGGGAAGATGGCCGAGTTGATGATTTTCTCGTGCTCGGCCTTCATCAGGATGATGCCGCCGCGCGGACCGCGCAGCGATTTGTGCGTGGTCGAGGTGACGAAGTCGGCATGCGGCACCGGGTTCGGGTACAGGCCGGCGGCGATCAGGCCGGCGTAGTGGGCCATGTCGACCATGAAGTAAGCGCCCACTGCCTTGGCAACGGCTGCGAAACGCTCGAAGTCGATCTTTTTCGAGAACGCCGAGGCGCCGGCGATGATCAGCTTTGGCTTGTGTTCCTTGGCCAGCGCTTCCATGGCTTCGTAGTCGATGTCCTCTTCGGCCGTCAGGCCGTACGACACCACGTTGAACCATTTGCCGGACATATTGAGTGGCATGCCGTGGGTCAGGTGGCCGCCTTCGGCCAGCGACATGCCCATGATGGTGTCACCCGGTTTGAGGACGGCAAAGAACACGCCCTGGTTCGCCTGCGAGCCGGAGTTGGGCTGCACGTTGGCCGCTTCCGCGCCGAACAGCTGCTTGACGCGGTCGATCGCCAGTTGCTCGACGACGTCCACGTATTCGCAGCCACCGTAGTAGCGCTTGCCTGGATAGCCTTCGGCGTACTTATTGGTCAGCTGCGAGCCCTGCGCTTCCATGACGGCTGGCGAGGTGTAGTTCTCGGAAGCGATCAGTTCGATGTGGTCGTGCTGGCGGGTGTTTTCGTTCTGGATGGCGCTGAACAGTTCCGGGTCAACGTTGGCGAGGGTGTGATCTTTTGCGAACATGAAAAACTCCAATAATGAGTGACGTTATTGCTGGCAGGCTGGATCGAATGAGGGAAGCCAAAGCGGACAGGCAGCCTCTTTCGTGCATTCCATCGATGGGCTGCCCAGGCGAACGGCTGTTGAAATCTCACGTTTCCCGATGGATGCCCATCTTTCGCCGCTAAAACAGCGCACCATTTTGGGGCTGATCGCAGCTTTTCGCCAGTTACGTGAGACGTAATGGAACCGGGATTGTAATTTATGCGCCAGATTTGAGCAAATTTGTGGGCGCGTTGTCCTCGCGAACGCGGGGACCCATGCCGAGTTGGCGGTACCACGGGCCTATGGATCCCCGCGTTCGCGAGGATGACGGATCGTCCGCTCGATGGCTGCGGCAGCTTTTTCGCTGTACACCAAGCCACTTTGATCATTTCAGCTACAATTTTGCCACCCTCCCACTCACCCAAGGAATCACCATGATCGTCTTCATCACTGGCGCCTCTGCCGGCTTCGGCGCCGCCATGGCGCGCATCTTCGTGCAAAACGGCCACCAAGTGCTGATCGCCGGCCGCCGCGCCGACCGCTTGCAGGCACTGGCTGCCGAATTGGGCGACGCCGCCCTGCCGGTCGTGCTCGACGTGACCGACCGCGCTTCGATCACCTCCGTGCTCGCTGGTCTGCCCGAAGCCTGGCGCCAGATCGACGTGCTGATCAATAACGCCGGACTGGCCCTGGGCACGACCCCTGCCCAAGAGTCGTCGCTGGAAGACTGGGACACCATGATCGCCACCAACGTCAGCGGCCTGGTCGCCATGACCCGCGCCATCCTGCCCGACATGGTCAAGCGCGGCAGCGGCACCGTCATCAATATCGGCTCGGTGGCGGGCGACACGCCTTATCCGGGCGGCAATGTGTATGGCGCAACCAAGGCGTTCGTCGAGCAGTTCACGCTGAACCTGCGCGCCGACCTGGTGGGTACCGGCGTACGCGCCACCAACCTGGCTCCGGGCCTGTGCGGCGGCACCGAGTTCTCCAACGTGCGCATGAAGGGCAACGACGAGGCCGCAGCCAAGGTGTACGAAGGCACCACGCCGCTCACTGCCGACGATATCGCCAATACCGCGTACTGGATTGCCACCCTGCCCGCGCATATCAATATCAACCGCATCGAGATGATGCCCACGTGCCAGGGGTATGGTCCGCTCAACATCAAGCGCACCTTGTAGGTGCACCTTGGCGGCGCCAAACTTAATTGGCGCTGAATTTAGCGGGGGAAGGACGGAATTGCCCGCACTTCCTTCTACCAGTGCAATAAATTCGCGTAGAATATTGCACAATCTTATATACGGTCAATACAACATGCCAGCACGGTTCGACTGGAATGTCCGGGTCTACTACGAGGACACCGACGCCGGCGGGATTGTCTATTACGCCAATTACCTGAAATTCTTCGAGCGTGCCCGCACCGAATGGTTGCGTCATCTCAATGTGAACCAGCGCGCATTGCAGCAGGAACATGATGTGTTGTTCGTCGTCAAAAGCGTCACCTCGGAGTATCATGCGCCTGCAAAGCTTGACGACGTAATAAAATTAACCCTTGTTATACAAAAATTAGGCCGTGCATCGGTTGCTTTCCAGCAGCAAGCATGGTGCGGCGAGCAATTGCTGAACTCGGCCCAGGTGACCATCGCCTGTGTCGATACGGCCATGCGCTTGCGCGCCATACCGCCTGCCGTGGCCGAAAAAATGCGTCACTACGTAATCTCCGACTGATCAGACTGATAAACAATGAACGTCACCCAAGACCTCTCTTTCATCTCCCTCATCACCAATGCCCACCTGATCGTGCAGTTGATCATGGCGTTGTTGCTCATTATCTCGCTGGTCAGCTGGACGTATATCTTCAGCAAATTGTTCGCGGTGCGTTCCGCCCGACGTCAGACCGTGGACTTCGAAAAAACCTTCTGGGCCGGCGGCAACCTGCACGCGCTGCACCAGAACGCCGGCAAGGACCGCGCCGGCAGCGGCCCGCTGGCCCGCATCTTCGAAGCCGGCATGGGCGAATTCATCAAGAGCAAGGCCGCCTACGCCGCCAGCCGTGAAACCATGGACCACGGCGCCATCCTGGACGGTGCCCGCCGCGCCATGCGCGCCGCCTTCCAGCGCGAAATGGATGTCCTGGAATCGCACCTGGCCTTTTTGGCATCGGTCGGTTCGGTGTCGCCGTACATCGGCCTGCTCGGTACCGTGTGGGGCATCATGAATGCGTTCCGTGGCCTGGCCAATGTGCAGCAGGCAACCTTGGCAGCGGTGGCGCCCGGCATTGCCGAAGCGCTGATCGCTACCGCCATCGGCCTGTTTGCCGCGATTCCTGCGGTGGTCGCGTACAACCGCTTCTCGCACGACATTGATCGCCTGGCGATCCGCTTCGAAAGCTTTGTCGAAGAGTTCTCCAACATCCTGCAACGCCAGTCGCGCTAAGCGCGGGTCATTTCATAAGGCAGAGCAATCATGGGTTCTTCTTTTAACAGCAGCATGCGCGGCGGCCGTGGCCGCAAGCTCAAGTCCGAAATCAACGTGGTGCCGTACATCGACGTGATGCTGTGCCTATTGATCATTTTCATGGTCATGCCATCGGCTAACGATGCGTCGGTGGTGGACTTGCCGCACGCGGAAAAATCGACCAAGCCGCCGAGCGACTACGTGCAGATCGTCATCAAGCCCAACGGCGCGCTGTCGATCGGCGTCAAGGGCAAGGATGCGGATGCGCCGGAAACGGCGCCTAGCCGCGATGCGCTGGTGAAAAAGCTGCGCACCTTGCACGAAGAGCATCCCGACTACCCGGTGCTGATTTCGGGCGACAAGGAAAGCAAATACGACGACGTGATCCAGCTGATCTCGGAAGCGAAGAAAATGGGCATTACCCGCGTGGGTTTGGCCACTCAATAAGAACGTTGAATAGATGAATCCCCCTAGCGCAGGCGGCCCGTACAAGGTGCCGCGACAACACAACGGCTGGCGCGCAACGATACTTGCCGTATCGGTGCACGCGGTGCTGTTGCTGTTCCTGTGGGTGGGCGTGAGCTGGCAGAACACCGAACCGACCGAAGTCCAGGCAGAAATCTGGGACATGACGGTGCAGGACGCCGCCCCCGCCGCCCCGCCGGAGCCCCAACCAGAACCCGATCCCGAGCCGGCGCCCGAGCCGGAACCGGTGCCGCCGCCCGTGGTCAAAACACCACCGCCACCGCCGGTGGAAGTGCCCCCTGCGCCCAAGGCGCCGGACATCGCGCTCGAGCGCCTGAAAGAAAAGAAGAAAAAGCTCGAGGAAGAGAAGAAGATCGCCGAAGCCAAAGAGCTCAAGGAAGCCCAGCTGAAGAAAGAAGCGGACGAGAAGCAAGCCAAGCTCGACGCCAAGAAGAAGCTTGAGCAGAAAAAACTCGCCGAGCAAAAAGCCCGGGAAGAGGAAGAAAAAGAGCAGGAAGAGAAACAAGAGAAAGAAAAGAAACTCGCCGCCGAGCAGGCCAAGAAAAAGGCCGCGGCCGAAAAGGTAGCCAAGGATAAGGCCGACAAGGCAGCGAAAGACAAGGCGTTTGCAGCGGAAATGAGCCGGATTACCGGATCGGCCGCCAAGGGTTCCACCGGCACGGCTGCGCAATCGACCGGCGGCAAGGTCGATGGCGGCTACGCGGCAGCCATCCGCACCAAGGTCAAGAACAACCTGGTCTATGGCGGCACCGACGACAGTCTGACGGCAACCTACAAGATCACCCAGCTGCCGACCGGTGAAATTATCGGCGTGCGCAAGGTCAAGGGCAGCGCCTCGCCTGCTTACGACAGTGCGATTGAGAACGCAATTGCCAAATCGTCACCGCTACCCAAGAAAAAAGATGGTACGGTAGAGCGCGAAATCGAACTCGTCTTCAACATGAAGGAAATGCATTAATGAAAACCAATTTTAAACACGTCATCCTCTACGCTGGCCTCACCATCGCCGCCACCATGGGCAGCGCCCAGGCCCAGATGCGCATTGAAATTACCGGCGCCGGCAGCAACCAGATCCCGGTCGCCGTCGCCGGCTTCGCCAACGAAGGCGTGGCCCCGCACATGGTGTCGGCCATCATCAAGGCCGACCTCGAGCGTAGCGGCGCCTTCAAGATCATAGACGCCGGCGTGATCAGCGATGTCAACAACGTCGACTACAGCGGCTGGAAAGCCAAGGGCGCCGATGCGCTGGTGGTGGGCACCGTCAACGCCATGGCCGACGGCCGCTACGACGTGCGCTATAAACTGTACGACACCGTCAAGCAGTCGCAGATATCCAACCTGGACAAGGCTGTGACCGCCCAGTTCACGCGCCTGTCGGCCCACCTGATTGCCGACGACGTGTTCTTCAAGCTGACCGGCGTGCGCGGGGCGTTTTCCACCCGCATTTCCTACGTCAAGGAGCAAGGCCGCAGCTATACGCTGATGATTGCCGATGCCGACGGCGAAGGCGAACAGCTGGCGCTGCGCTCCAACGAACCGATCATTTCGCCATCGTGGTCGCCGGACGGCACCAAGGTCGCGTACGTATCGTTCGAGCAGAAAAAGCCAGTGGTCTACATCCAGAACCTGGTCACCCGCGCCCGCACCGTGGTCGCCAACGAAAAAGGCAACAACTCGGCGCCTTCGTGGGCGCCGGACGGCAACAAGCTGGCCGTGGCGCTGTCCAAGGATGGCAACTACGAGATCTACACCGTCAACGCCGACGGCAGCAACCTGCGCCGTGTGACCAGCAACGGCGGCATCGATACCGAGCCACAATGGTCGGCCGACGGCCAGAGCATCTACTTCACCAGCGACCGCAGCGGCGGCCCGCAAATTTACCGCATGAGCGCCAGCGGCGGCGACGCCAAGCGCGTGACCTTCTCCGGCACCTACAACACCAGCCCGCGCGTATCGTCCGACGGCAAGACCCTGGCCTATATCTCGCGCCGCGACGGCAACTTCCAGCTGTATGTCCTGGACCTGGGCAGTGGCCAGGAAACCCGCCTGTCCGATACCACCAGCGACGAATCGCCGAGCTTTGCCCCGAACGGCAAGTACATCATGTACGCCACCACGGCAGGCAGCCGCAAATCGCTGGCCGTGGTCTCGGTCGATGGCCGTGTGAAGCAACGCTTGACGACTCAGGCGGGCAACATCAAGGAGCCCACCTGGGGTCCGTTCATGCAGTAAAACAATCAAAATCTAACGTTACTAGGAGAAACTCATGCGTCAAATCAGCAGCTTAGCCCTCGTCCTGACCACGGCAGCGATCCTGTCGGCCTGCTCGTCGACCCCGATCAAGGAAAACACCCCACCACCAGTGGTGGAGCGTCCAGCCACCGGCCAGGCGCCGGCCCAGTCGGATACCCGCACCGTGGCCCCGGTTGAAACCAAGTCGCTCGATCCGCTGGACGATCCGAAAGGCGTGCTGGCCAACCGCAGCGTGTACTTCGACTATGACAGCTACAGCGTGCGCGCCGATGGCCGTCCAGTGGTGGAAAACCACTCGGCTTACCTGTCGAAAAACAAGTCGCGCCAGATCCTGATCCAGGGTAACACCGATGACCGCGGCGGTTCCGAGTACAACCTGGCCCTGGGCTTGAAGCGCGCCGAAGCCGTGCGTAAAGCCATGACCACGTTGGGCGTGTCGGACTCGCAGATCGAAGCGGTCTCGCTGGGCAAGGAAAAGCCAAAAGCTGCCGGTACCGACGAAGCCGCACGCGCTGAAAACCGCCGCGCCGACATCGTTTACAAGTAATTTCGCTTTTGCCTGGTCACAGGCATAATACGGGGCGGTACCCGGACTTGGTTGCCAAGTCCAGGCACCGCCCCGTTTCCATTTAGATTTGTTGAAAGCGCCCGACATGATGAAACTCTCCAAATCCGGCGTCTCCGCCGCCGTGCTCGTTGCGATGACCTGGCTGCCGCTGCAAGCCCATGCCGGCCTGTTCGACGACGACGAAGCCCGCAAGGCGCTGCTGGACCTGCGCGCCAAGCTCGAAGCCCTGCGCGTTGACACCAATGCCCGCCTCGAAACCAAGTCCGACAAGACCAGCACGCTGGACATGATCAATCAAAACGACAGCACGCTGCAGGAGATCGCCAAGCTGCGCGGCCAGATCGAAGTACTGTCCAACGAAGTCTCGATGGCCCAGAAGCGCCAGCGCGACCTGTACACCGACCTCGACACACGCATGCGCAAGCTCGAGCCGCGCGAAGTGAACGTGGACGGCAAAACCGCCCAGGTCGATCCGAACGAAGAGCGCAGCTACGACGCCGCCATGGCCCAGTTCAAGGCCGGCGACTACAAGGCCGCCGGCGACGCCCTGGCTGCCTTCGTGCGCCAGTACCCTGCTTCCGTGTACACGCCCAACGCGCAATACTGGCTCGGCAACTCGTTCTACGCCCAGCGCGACTGCAAGAGCGCCATCGCGGCCCAGCAAGTGGTGCTGAAGAACTACGGCGACAGCCCCAAGGCCCCGGACGCCATGCTCAACATTGCCAGCTGCCAGACTGAGCTGAAAGACAAAGCGGCCAAGAAGACATTGCAGGACCTGATCAAGCAGTTCCCGGACTCGCAAGCGGCCGCGACGGCCAAGCAGCGCCTGGGCGGGAAATAAACCGGTGCTGTGAGGCAGCCGGACAAATAAATTGTCCGGCAGGCATTTGACAGGATGTGCTGAAACATCCTATAATCTCGCTTCTTCGGGGGTCGTTAGCTCAGCTGGTAGAGCAGCGGACTTTTAATCCGTTGGTCGCAGGTTCGAATCCCGCACGGCCTACCAAGATTCATCAAAAACGCCCACAAGCTTCGGTTTGTGGGCGTTTTTGTTTTGAGTCGCAGACTACCGCACACCAGGACAACAACTTGCGCCCTTTCAAGGCATGACAACGAGCAGAACTGTACGCTCCCCAGACATCTCAACGGGAGCCGCTTATGCAAACATCCGACGAAGCAGCATTCGAAAATGCCATCAGGTCGCTCGAGGCAACTGCCGCCAGCGCAGGCGTGCACTTCGAAATTGACGCCACTGCACGCAGGACGTATTCGCTGGAAATAAAAAACATGTCCGATAACTTGCGCCGGGAAGTGGCGCAGGGAAAGTTGACTTGGGCGCAGGCGGCAGAGCAGGCGCAAATCACCCGCAATGCCATCATGCAGCTCATCAGATCGCAAACGACACCTGTAGCTCGGGCTTTCGCCGAGCATAAAAAAGCTGAAGGCCGAGGGCTGAATGCGCTCGTCGCCGAAAAAACGGTGAAGCTCTTTGGAAAGCCGGCCGTCTTTGCGAAGCTCACTCCATTGCAGCAGAATCAAGTCTTCGCCGAAATTGTCCGTTCGGCCGGCAGATCCAACCAAGACTACACCCGCAATGTGCAGCGAATGTCACGCCTGGGCCGGGGGCTCATCCTTTTTTCGTTGGCCTTATCGACTTACAACGTCCTTACCGCTCGTAGCAAATCCACCGCGATCAAGCGGGAACTGTTGACGGCTTCCGCCGGAATTGGTGGCGGCATAGCTGGCGGCGCGCTTGCCGGATTGGCGTGTGGTCCGGGCGCCCCAGTATGTGTGACAATCGGAGCTTTCGCTGGCGGTGCTTTGGCAGCTTTTGGTGCCGGATACATATGGTAGAGCAAGATCGTGAGATTACTTTCAACCTCAGAATTCGCGGCGGAGTTGGCGTCGCCCTACTCCGAGTCGGAATTGGCTCGTTCCGAACTTGTGATCGATGGCAAGCGCACCGGTATTGTCGTGACGGGAGCGGTGCTGGAGGCTGCACTGGCGTGGCACAACTATCGCCTCGCATTTTTAACCGATGACATCCCTTTTGAAGAGACGCTGCGGATTTACATGTTCGACTCGGATCTTAAAACCGTGGATACTGCTTCGCTAGGCGCTATGTATTCTACTGGCACATTTGCTGAACTGAAGCTTCAACCGCCGAATGCCGTCACTTTTCGCTTTTTTGGAGGCATCATCTGGCGCATGGTGCTGCTCACTGAGCAGGAGTTCGCCCTGCCCTGTCTTTCCGATCCCAGCGGGGTGCATCGACCATTCAAGTTCCTCAGGCAATTCCGAGTGGAAGGCAAGCCGCAGCCCGAAAGCGCACGATCCGCCGCAAGAGACAAGCTGGAAGATGCGCTTCTGGAAGGCCTGCGTAGCGAAGAATCCCTATTGACTGCGGAAGACTGGAAGGCGATTCGCGATGAATCACATGCCAAACTTGCCGAGCGCCAGAAACCCCGCTAATGCAAACGATTGGAATAGATGAATATATCCTTCCGCTCTCTTTTTCTTTCCGGGATTTTTTTGCTCACCGCCGCACAGGACGCAGCCAGCGCCAGCGTCTGCCACGGCACGTCGGCAAACGGGCGCTTAAGTGGCGGCACGCCACTGCCCGCCGGGGGCGACAACTACGACCCCTATACCAGCCTGGGCATTACCCTCGGCAGAACCCAGGTGCACCAGACCGTGCGCGCTATCGTGGTCGATGCGTATGCCGCCACCTACCGCACCATGCCCGACACCCGCTTCGTCTACGGCGAGACCGGCCTGTCCACCGGCGGCCCCTTCAAGCCTCACCGCACCCACCAGAACGGCACTTCGGTCGACTTCATGGTGCCGGTGCTGGATGGCAAAGGAATATCGGTGCCGCTGCCGTCCAATGCGCTCAACAAGTTTGGCTACGCACTGGAATTCGACGCCAACGGCAAGCTCGATGATTTACGGATCGATTTTGAAGCCGTGGCAGAACACCTGTACCAGTTGGCTGAGGCGGCGAAGAAGCACGGCGCGCCGATTGACCGCGTGATCTTCCAGAAGGAGCTGGTGGCACAACTGTACCGGACCAGGCGCGGTGACTACCTGCGCAGGTCGGTCACGTTCATGAAGGCGACGCCGTGGATCAGGCACGACGAGCACTATCACGTAGACTTTAGATTGCCGTGCAAACCACTCGATCAGTACGATCGTGCTACAAAATAACCGAGGTCACTGCTTCCGTTGCGAGAGCCATTCCTTCAAGGCGATATTCATCAGTAACTGCCAGCCCTCTCCAGTCGCTTTAAAGGCTTGCAGGACATCGACGTCGAGTCGCAGCGTCGTACTCACTGTGGCGCTGATTGCGGACGGCTGCGCTACTTGCTGACCGACAAGTGCGTACGCTTCGTGAGGGGATACCACCTGCTCCCCCACCCGCCAGGTTCCTTTATCGAAAAATTCGTCTGACAGTTCGGGCGCATCGTCGGGGTCAACCCACAGCGCGGGAGAATTTTGCAATTTCACGTTCATTTGCTCTCCTCATACTGATAACTCGTCTAGCCCGGCCACGCGGCGTCCAGACTACAACCCGACCACCGAGAAAGCCGGTCGTTATATATCTCAGCTCACCATATTCTTTACGATCGTCGCTCGCGGTAACGTTCAACCCCGCAAAAACTTCCCCCGCAAGGGCGAAATCAAGGCCTCTCTCAACGCGAGTTTTCTGTCGTTTCGCTGCGTCGAAAGTAATCCTCATTTGAGGATTGTAGTAATGGATAGTGGCCGCAGCTAGCTATTTCGTACCTGAGAGCGCTCGGCGTCGTCCGACAATACTACCTCGGCTTGCCCACCTTCTTGCCAACGCCGAGTTGCGACGCTTCGTAAATCGCCTTGGCATCCTGGTGCGCCTGCTCGACCGTGCGCAGGCTTTCGTTCTCGTCGTGCCGGACAAAAAACTCCTTGTCCTGCGCCGATACCACCAGTTTCACGGCAGCCGCTTCCGGCACGCCAAATTTTTCGAAGATCAGCGTGGTGACCTCATCCAGGTATTCTTCGTAGGTCATGCGACCGTCCTCTCTTGTTGATGCGATTGATACAGGGAACCTCAGGGTTGCACATGGTAATCGCATCGGGACGGATCGCCAACCCCAATGCGGTGAATAGCGCTGTTCCCTTATAATTCCTGGCAATCACTTCAACCTTGCGCCAACCCTCCAGTTCCCCCGAATGAACGCCACCCCATCTTGCAACTACACGCTGCGCACCATACAGCCGCCAACGTCGGACCAGACAGCGTACAGCGAACTGATGATGGCCGGTGCGCCGACGGGCAAGGTACTCGACGGCGTCATCCTGGAGGCTGCGCTGACGTGGGGGCCATACCTGCTGCTGTTCGTCACCGATGATGTTCCGTACGAAGAGATCCTGCACATCTACATGCTGGACAAGGATCTCAACACGCAGGACACGGCGTGGCTCGGGGCGATGTACTGCACTGGTATATTCTCGGATCTCGATGCGGCGGGGGCGAACACGGTGCGTTTCCGCTTTTTCGGCGGTCTGGCCCACACATTGACCTTGTTGCCGAAGCCATCGTTCGCACTACCTTTCTTCTCCGATCCAGCCTTCATCCGGCGCCCGTTCAAGTGGACCTGCAGGTTTCGCCTCGGCGTCCAGCCGCTACCGGAAACGGAAGCGCCACCACATTGGTGACGCTCCCGCCCGCCACACTTAAAACGCCGCCCGCAAGCCCACACTCACGCGCCGCCCCACATCCTCCAGCGTCAGGAACTGGCTTTCGTTGACCGCGTACTCGTGGGTGCGCGAGTTGGCGATGTTGATTGCGTCGGCGTAGATCGCCAGGTTGGGCGTGAGGTTGTAGCGCAGGCTGGCGTCGGTCTGGCCATAGGCCGAGCGGTTGCGGGCCTGGGTGCTGCCGCCGCCGCAATCGACCGAGAAGTGGTTGCGCCAGTTGTAGCTCACGCGCGCCTGGAAGTCGCCGCGCTCGTAGAACACCGAGCCGTTATACGACTGCGGCGACAAGCCCGGATAGCCGCACGACGGCGTGGCGACGTTGTCGGTCTCGCGCTGGGCGCTGGCGTCCACGTAGGTGTAGTTGGCCGATACGCCAAAGCCCTGCAGCCAGCCGACCGACGTGTCGAACGCGTACTGGCCGGCGATCTCCACGCCCTTGATCTTGCCCTTCTGGCCGTTGCGCACGCGCGAGTCGTGGACGATCTCGTTGAACTGCGGGATGCGCATGTCGACGATGGTGGTCTCGAGGAAGTCCGACACCTTTTTCATGAACACGGCCGCGCTCACGTAGTTGGTCTTGGACAGGTACCACTCGTACGAGACATCGAAGTTCTTCGACTGCATCGGCTTGAGGTACGGGTTGCCGCCACCGGTCTGCACGTCGCCGAAACGGCCGCCGTACCAGTTGTCCACGCCCAGCTGGTTCAGCGTGGGACGGGTTTCGGTCTTGGAGGCGCCCAGGCGCAGCAGCATGTCGGAACGCAGGTCGAACTTGATGTTCGCCGAGGGCAGCACGCTGTTATAGCTGTTGTCCACCGTGGTGACCTGGTTGGGGCCCCATACCTGGATGAAGGTGGTGTCGTTCGGGCTTTTCACGGCCGACAGCAGTTCGCGGCTGATACCGGTGGACGACGATTTCACGCGCACCAGGCGCACGCCCGCGTTGGCCGACCAGCCGCTGCCCTCCCACTTCGAGTCGAGGTACATGCTGGTCACTTTTTCCTTCACCGCCCACATCGACGGCTTGGTGTAGTCGATCGCCATCGGGCCGTTGGGGAAGCGCGTCAGGTCGGAGTAGTAGGCCGGATCGTTCGACTGCGGCAGCAGCGACGGCTGGTTCAGGTAGTTCATGTACGCATACGGGTCGAAGCTCAGGTACTGGCTCGGGATGTTGCCGCCGGTGTTCATGAAGTCGTCCATCTGCTTTACCGTAAACAGCGATGACGGCAATTTCACGTGGTACCCACTGAACGCGTTCCAGGCATCGTTGCCCCACTTGGTGCGATCGACCTTGCGCTGCGAGTGGGCCACGCCGGTGTCGATGCCCTTGAAGTAGCCGATCTCGTGTTCCCAGGCGGCGCTCAGGCGGCCCTCGTGCAGCTTGTCGGTATTGCGGATGTCGCCGTTGGAGACGGCGTGGGCGCTGACGTTGTTCGGATCGGCGATGTTGTCGCCAAAGGTGATGGTGGGCGTGCTGCCGTAGGTGAGCGTGTCGCCGTTCTTCGGGATCATGCCGGCCACCACCCACATGTCGTTGGAGTCCGACGTGGTGCGCGAGGTGGAGATATCGGCTTCGATGCGCCACTCGTCGCCCACTTTCCACTTCGAGTTCAGGCCGAAGGCCTTGGTGATCGAGAGCCGGTCGCCGCCCTTGGCGATCATGTCGTTGGAATTGGCCTCGCCCAGCAGCGTGCCGGGACCGGCCAAGGCCGGGTTGTTGGCGTAGAAGGTGGAACCGGGGCGCAGGAAGCTGGTCACCTGGTCGTTCTGGTCATACTTCACGGCCAGCTGGGCAGGGTTGTTCCAGTCGCTGAAGGCGATGATCTTGTTGTTCTGGTCGAGGCGCGAGTACAGGCCGTCGGCAGTCATCTTCCAGGTCGGCGACGGGTTGTACTGCACGGTCAGATTGCCGACCACGCGCTTGCGGCTTTCGTCTTCCTGCTGGAAGCCGTAGCTTTGCGGCATATACAGCTTGCGGGTGGTGACATCGGCCATGGTCAGGCCGCGCGAGTTGAGGTCGCCATTGATCATCGAGACGTCGCGGTAATTCCAGGCATCGTTGATGGCCTTGTTCTGCTTGGACGCGCGGTCGGTGTACGACAGCGAGCCGGTCACGCCAAAGGTGCGATCGGCGTTGGCGAACGAATACATGCCGCTGGCGTTGGGCGTGTATTTCTTCGAATTGGAATCCCACGAGCTCGAGACATTGACCACCGAACTGTGGCCAATCTTGCCCGACAGCGGCCGCGCGGTCTGGATATCGACCGTGGAACCGATGCCGCCCTCGGGCAGGAACGGCTGCGAGGTCTTGTACACCAGCGCCTTCGAGATCAGGTCGGACGACAGCAGGTCGAACGAGAACTCGCGCCCGCCGGTATCGCTGGTCATGGTGCGGCCGTTGACCAGCACGTTGTTGAATTCGGGCCCCAGGCCGCGTACGGAAATGTAGCGCCCTTCGCCACCGTTGCGCTGGATTTGCACGCCGGTCACGCGTTGCAGCGATTCGGCGATATTGGTGTCGGGGAACTTGCCGGCGTCTTCGGCCGACACCGCGTCCACCACGCCATCTTGCATGCGCTTGGTGTTGAGCGACGACGACAGCGATGCCCGGATGCCGCTCACCACCACCTGGGCGGAGGCATCGACGGCGGGTTGATCGGGCGTCTGGGCTTGAGCGCCGGCCGCCAACAGGATGTCGGCGATCAGCGCGGCCAGGAGGGTCTTGCGCAGGGTCGAGTGTTGCATTGCCATTTAGTCTCCATCTTTGTATTTTTAGAAATGACATGGATGACTGCCTGTTGATATTGTTGTGACAGGCAGTTCCGGCGCAGTGGCTTGTGTAATTATTGTGACTGCACGACGGAAATACTACGCCTGTGACCGGAATGGCAAGCTATCATTTATTTGTGTTCTGATATTCCAAAATCATATAAGTAACACCATGAAAAACGCCGGCGCGAGGCCGGCGTTTTGCTGAAAATCTACAATCGATGTCCTTATCGCAGCGTCACCACGCCAGTGCGGCTGCTGTCCGGCTTGAACCAGTCGCGTGTGTCGATCTTGTCGCTGACCAGCTGTACGGCACGGCCCAGCGGCAGTTCCACCCAGCGATGGAAGGCTGCGCCGGCCAGCAGGCTGCCACTCCACGCAACCAGCATGCCCAGCATTTGCAATTCCGGTTCGGGCTCGACGAAGCGGGTGAATGCCGCATTGACCAGCAGGCACACCGGGAAGTGAATCAGGAAAACCGCGTAAGAAATTTTGCCGAGCTGGTTGATGGCCGCCCAGCCATGGCCGTTTGAGGCAGTCTTGATGCGGCCGCAAACGAACAGCACGCTTGCGACCACCAGCGCCAGCGCAATCCGGCTGCGAAATTCCAGCACCAGCGCGCCCAGCGCCGGCAACAGCGCCGCCAGCATGATCAGGGTGGCGGCGCCAGGCTTACGCTCGGGATCGCTGCCCCACCACGCCATCAGGCCCAGGCCATAACTGCCGAAGAAATAGGGCGCCCAGGAATCCCACGCGGGATCGAGATTGAAATGCAGCAGCGACACGATGATGCCGACGGCGACCAGCAGCGGCATCAGCCAGCGCACCGCGTGCTTGCCGACCAGCACGCCAGCGCTCCACAGCAGCAACACCAGCGCCGCATACAGCTGGAAGTCGATGGCGACATACCAGGCGCCGGCAGACAGCGACGGATAGTCAAGCACGCCATGCAGCAGCGCCGCGTGGGCGGCCAGTTGCGCCAGCGTGGCAGGTTCCGAGATCGAGTCATGCACCATCCAGCGGCTGGCCAGGGCCGAGGCGACAGCGGCCACCAGGGTGGCGGCGATGAACGGCGGCGCCAGCTTGGCGTAGCGGTGCCAGATCGCGCCGAGTGGGTGGGCGTGCGACGGCAGACCGGCAGGCGACAAGGACTTGGCCGCCAGGAACCCGCCAATCACCAGGAACACTTGCACCGCGATGCGGGCGCTGTCGCCCAGGAAGCCGATCAGGTCGGGAAATACCGGGCGCACGTAGTCGGCCATCGGCCCGTAGAACGCCAGGTGGTGCAGCACGATCAGTTGCGCGGCTGCGACCTTGAGCAGGTTGATATAGCCGAACTGCAATGGCGCATATTGTTTTTTTAATACAGCAGAAGTCATGTGATTCCTTGTCCTACTTGTCGTTGATACGCTGACAAGCTTGCCAACAAGGTCGCTATCATAGCGGAGGTCGGGGAATCGGGGGCGCACGGACGATCCGGCCACGCCAGCATCGGGTCGCAAAATCTTTGCCGCAGGGTTGAATTTTTCGCCCGCCGCCTGTAAAATTCGCGCCCTTGGGTCGTTAGCTCAGCTGGTAGAGCAGCGGACTTTTAATCCGTTGGTCGCAGGTTCGAATCCCGCACGGCCTACCAAGACATCGTCAAAACGCCAGCCGGCAGTCCGGTTGGCGTTTTTTTTTGTCCATGCCCCTGGCATAACAGATATCACCAGAAGACACATCTCTTCCATCCAAGAAATTCAATTTAAGAATGTCATTTATCGCAAATTGAAATTATCTTTATATCTGCGACTTCGGTAAGATTCATTCATCGACACATTGAATGCAGTTCACAGGAGCCCATCATGACCACCGCTACCGCCAACATCAACACCATCGCCGCTGCCCCCAAAGCCCCACGCCGTTCGTGGAAAGCCATCGTTCGCCGCATCTTCGAATTGTGGGCCGAGCCGTACAGCCACGGTCCTTACCAGCCGCTGTAAGTCGTACCAGCAACACGAATAACCGTAGCAAATATCGTTCGCGTGAGTGCACAATCGGTGTACTCACGAAAGAAGGCGGACGATGACCAAGCAGTTCTTCCTTGCCGCCCAGGCATATTGATCAGGCTCGTGGTATCACGGCGCCCGGCCCCGGCGATCATCTCGCCCGACAATTGATCGACGCCCTCGTGCTCCGCGCACGGCAAATGGCTTCATGCGCCCCACTCTATCCTAACGACGCCTGAACTTCTTCGGCTGCCGCTTGCGCGCCGCCGAATTCTGATCCTGCAAAATCGCATCGACACGCTCCGACGCTTCGCGTGACAGTCGCAGCGCCAGCACCGTGTCGGGGAAATATTCGGGTTGGCGGTAGGCCAGCCAGGCGTAAGCCGAGTACAGGCGGCAGGCGTCTTCCGCTTCCTGCAAGTTCATGTAGTGCAGCGGGTTGTTTTCCGGCTTGAGGTGGGTGATTTTCTTGTGCGCCAGCGCCGTTGCCCAGCTTTCCCAGGCATGTTGCAGGCTGTGCACCTTGGCCGAGATCGGCACCAGCGACAGCGCGAACTTTTCCGCCACCGACAGTTGCAGCATGTCGAGCCAGGCCGCGCGCTCGAACTGGTCCTCGGTGATGCGCGGGTAGAAAAACCCATCGGGCACGTCGATGTTGTGGACAAAACGCTTGAGCAGCTTGGCCAGGCCGTGCTCGTTGGTCACGGCCGAGATGCGGTGCAAATGTTCGAGCGTGGGCGCGACCGCAAAGCCGGTGGTCTTCAGTGGCACCGGCTTTTCGCGCAGCAGCGAGCGCATCACGTTATGGGTCTCGGCGTCGAAGCCGGCCACCAGGCCTTCTTCATGGACGCCGAAGCGCCCTGCCCGGCCGGCGATCTGGCGCGCCAGCGCGGCCGGAATTTCTTCCTCTTCGACACCGTTGTACTTGACGCTGGTGGTCATGACGATGCGCGCGATCGGCATGTTCAGGCCCATGGCGATCGCGTCGGTGCCCACCACCACGTCGGCGGCGCCGTCGCGAAAGCGCTGGGCCTGGGCGCGCCGCACTTCCGGCGACAGGTTGCCGTACACGGTAGCGACCGACAGGCCCGCTTCGGTGACGTTGTCGCGCCACATCAGCACTTCGCGGCGCGAGAAGCAGATGATGGCGTCGCCGCGGCGCAGCCCGGTGAGCTTGCGCACCGGGCTCTCTTCCATCGACAGCGGCCCCTTGCGCTTGAGTACATGCACTTCCAGCTCGCAGTCCAGCCGCGCGGCCAGCACTTCGATGGCGCGCCGCGCTTCCGGCGCGCCCACCAGGTACACGGTGTGGGCCGGCGCGCCGCAGACGGCGGCGGTCCAGGCGGCGCCGCGGTCGCGGTCGGCCAGCATCTGGATTTCATCGATCACGGCCACGTCCACCGGGGTGCGGGTGTCGAGCATTTCGACCGTGCTGGCGACGTGGGTGGCGCCCGGTTCCAGCCGCCGTTCTTCGCCCGTGACCAGGCTGACGGCCAGCGGCCGGCCGTGCTGCTGCATCGCTTGCAGGCGTTCGTAGTTTTCCAGCGCCAGCAGGCGCAGCGGCGCCAGGTACACGCCGCTGGGCGCCTTGGCCAGCGCTTCGATGGCCTGGTGGGTCTTGCCGGAGTTGGTCGGGCCCAGCAGCGCGATGAACTTGCGCTTGAGGCGGCGTGCCACCTCGAACGACGCCGGATACTCGGCCAGGTTGATGCTCTGGCGGGTGCGCTCGGCATGCTGCTCTTCCATGTCGCGCTCGACCGCGTGCTCGAGGCGCTGGCGGATACGGTCGAACACCATGCCGGCCGGCTCCGAGATCTGCATATCGGCCAGGCCTTGCAGGAACGGTTGCGGATCGAGGTCGCAATCGTCGCTGGCGTCGGCAATTTCCTGTACGAATGCCTGCACGTGGCCGTGCAGTTCCTCGACCACCGCCGGGCTGGCGCGTTCGCGCAGGACGGCGGCGCGGGCGTCGGCGTCGAGCTTGCGCCACTTCGACGGCTTGGCCAGCACGCCTTGCGCAGGCACCAGGTCGTACGGGTAGCTGCGGCCGCCGTAATGCACCACGCCGGTCAGGCGCAGGAACACCCGGCCTTCGAGGCGCATCAGCGAGAAGCCGAGGTCGGCCAGGCCAAGCTCGCGCATCAATTGGTCGTCGTGTTCCTGGTCTGCTAATTCGCTCATGGTCGCTTCCGGTTTCTGGAAACATTATTATATCGCGCCGCCACTGCCGCGTTTTTTGTCTTTCCCGGCCGTTTCTGGCACCATGGCCCGGTTTACCGTTGCTGTGCCGAATATGCCCCAAACAATTATCAATCCCGTCCAGCACGAATTGCTGATCAAGAAAAGCCGCTTTATTGCCTGCGTACAGCCCATGACCGATCGCGCCGCTGCGCAAAAGATCGTCGCGCAGTTATGGGCGCAGCATCCGCAAGCGGCGCACGTGTGCTGGGCATTATTGGCCGGTGGCCAATCGGCGGCAGTCGATGATGGGGAACCGAGTGGTACCGCCGGCCGGCCCATGCTCGATGTATTAAGACACCAGGATCTCGAAGGCGTATTGGCAACAGTGGTGCGCTATTTTGGCGGCGTGAAACTCGGCGCCGGCGGCCTGGTGCGCGCTTATACCGACAGCGTGGCCCAGGCCTTATTAAAAGCCGAGAAAATCGCCATTATCAAGCAACGCTTTTTAATCTGCACCGCGCCGTATGCGCTGGAAGGCATGATACGGCGCGAACTGGAGTCAAGCGCCGCCGTGCTGGAGAATGTCGCCCATGGCAACGATGTCCGTTTCGAATTCAGCATGGCCGATACCGGTGCTCAAGCGCTGATAGCGCGCCTGAACGAATCAGGCCACGGTCGCATTAGCTGGATGGCTCCCGACGACGAGTAAACCCGGCAGACCGGCAGTGCTGCCAGCGGCTCCAGGCACGCTCAAAAGCAGTCCGTTCACGCCAATTTCCGGCGCGTCTGTCCTGCCCAGGTCGCGCGATGCCACAACGCTTCAAGTGGTCCCTGCGCATGGGAACGCAGCCACCACACGCTGAACTGGCGCTGGGCCAGCGCCAGCACGATGCCGACCGCCAGCGCCAGGGTGGCTCCCGTGTGCTGGTACAGTCCCAGCCCATAGCCGTAATACAGCGCGGTGCCGACCACCGATTGCACGACATAACTGGTCAAGCTCATGCGGCCCAGGGGCGAGAAAAATGCCAGCGCGGGACGGGCATAAAATACCAGGCTAAAACAGGCGACCAATATCGCCATGAAGGCCAGGTTTGACCACGAGGTAATAATGATCAGCAACGGCCGTTCCAAAGCCGGACCGACATTCCAGTTGCCGGACGACGACTTGATCAAATACAAGGGAATAAACGCCACCACCGCCAGAAACAGCACGCGCCACCAGCGCCGTTTATTTTCTTCCGACAACGCAAACCAGCCTGCCCTGCCGGCCAGCATTCCCAGCATGAACAGCGCGGGAATCTGGAACAGACGGCCATTCTCCCAGCTCCATAAAATCACACCGGTCTTGCCGTTGGTGAGATTACCGATCCACACGTCGGCAATCGATCCGTGTTTCATATAGTCGTTGGCGCGGCCAAAATAAGCCCACGATGCCGGATCGGCCAGTTTTTCATTCGGCGCCGATAAAGCCATATACCACTCCAGCCACGCATACGGCTGCAGCAGCAATATCACGGCAATGACCAGAACCAATGCACTGCGCAGTCGTGCGACGGGAATCAGCGCCAAACCGAGCACCGCGTACAGGCTCAGGATATCGCCGTGATACACCATGGAATTGAACAGGCCAAAGCCCAGCAACAGCACCATGCGCCACGCATAGCGCGGCCGGAAATCTTCGCCGCGTTGGGCGCGATGCTGGAACTGGATATAGAAAGTGACGCCGAACAGCAGCGCAAAGATCGCGTACGATTTGCCGCCGAACAGGAAGAACATGCTGTCCCACACCACTTTATCGACCGCTGCCAACCAGGCTGGCGCGCCCTGCGGCGTGAAATAGAGATCGAAATGCTCGATATTATGCAGCAGCATGATCGAGACGATGGCGAAGCCGCGCAGGGCGTCGAGCAGGTCCAGGCGGGAAGAAGGCGCGTTCATGGTCGGCGTATCCTTGGCAAAAATGCCAAGCTTATATGAAAACGATTTCTTGCGATATCTAAACTACCTCACGCGCAACCGCAGTGGCGCGCCACGGTGCCGATCAGTTCATCGAAGTCGATCGGTTTGGCGATGAAATCGTCGATGCCGGCTGCGCGGCATACCTCGCGCTCGGCGTCGAGCACGTGGGCGGTCAGCGCCAGGATCGGCAGGCTGGTGTAGCCTTGGGCGCGCAGGCGGCGCGTGGCCTCGTAGCCGTCCATCACCGGCATTTGCATGTCCATCAATATCGCATTGAACCCGCCGGGGCCGCAACCGGCGACGCAGGCCAGGCCTTCGGCGCCGTCATTGGCCACGGTGACCACCGCGCCCTCGGCTTGCAGCAATTCACAGGCGATTTGCTGATTGAGAAAATTGTCCTCTACCAGCAGCAACTGCAGGCCCGCCAGCCTTTTCCCCGTCCCGGCTTCCATATCGAGCGCTCCAGATCGCGTGTTGAGGTTGCTCAAATCATAGCATGGTCTCATCTTACGATGACACCAAGAAATGTTGCCGTCACGCCAGCCGGAATACCTGCACCACGCCCGCCAGTTGATCAGCCTGTTCCTGCAGCGCGCCGGCGGCAGCGGCAGCCTGCTCCACCAGCGCGGCGTTTTGCTGGGTGGCGCTGTCGATGCTGACAATGGCCTGGTTGACCTGGTCGATGCCCAGTTCCTGCTCGCGGCTGGAGCTGGCGATGTCGCGCACGATGGCGTTGACGCGGCCGATGCTGGCCACCACTTCGTCCATGGTGCCGCCGGCCTGGCCCACCAGCGCGCTGCCCGCTTCCACCTGGCCGGCGGAGGCGTCGATCAGCAGCTTGATTTCCTTGGCAGCCGCGTCCGACCGCTGCGCCAGTCCGCGCACTTCGGACGCCACCACCGCGAAGCCCCGGCCCTGTTCGCCGGCGCGCGCAGCTTCCACGGCAGCGTTCAGCGCCAGGATATTGGTCTGGAAGGCGATGCCCTCGATCACGCCGATGATGTCGACGATGCGCTGCGACGACGCGTTAATTTTCGCCATGGTGGCCACCACTTCGGTCATCACGGCGCCGCCACGCACGGCCACGTCGGTGGCCGATGCCGCCAGGGTATTGGCTTCGTTGGCGTGGCGGGTGTTGTGATGGACCATCGTGGTCATCTCTTCCATCGACGAGGCCGTTTCTTCAAGCGAACTCGCTTGCGATTCGGTGCGCGCCGACAGGTCCATATTGCCGGCCGCGATCTCGCCCGAGGCGAGCGCGATGGCGTCGGTGCCGCCGCGCACCTGGCTCACGATGCGGTGCAGGCTGGTGTTCATGTCGCGCAGCGCGCGCTTGAGCACACCGGTTTCGGAGACGTCGTCGTCGCCCACCTCGATCCGCTCGGACAGGTCGCCCTGGGCCACGCGTGCGGCAAAGCCCACCGCCTGGTTCAGCGGCGTCAGGATCGAGCGCGCCAGGGCGCGGCCCATCACCAGCGACACCAGCGCCGCCAGCGCGGCGAAGCCGATGATCTGGTAGCGCGAACGGGTGACGGCCGCGTCGCCCACCGCCTTGGTGGCCTCGGAGTTCTTCTCGATGACGTCGCTCAGCCCCGACATGCTTTTCTCGAGCACGCGGAAGCTTTCCATGAACGCGCCGAACTGTGCCTGGGCGGCGTCCTTGTCGGACAGCGCCAACGTCACCATCTGCTGGGCGCTGGTCAGATAGCGGTCAACGTCGGGGCGCACTTGCCGCATGGCTTGCTGGATTTCGGCGTCGGTGGTGGCCGCGCCCATGTCGTCGATGAGTTTGCGAAACAGCGCGATATGCTCGGCGGTGTCCTCGCGCACGCCCTTGATTTCGGCAGCGTCGTTGCGGTCCGCCGCCAGCCGCGCGGCCAGCACGTCGGCGCGCAGCGCGTCGTGCATCATGTCAGCTTGCAATTGATCCTTCATGGCCGAACCGTTGACGGTGATGGCATCCATGGCCCCGCTCATTACGGCCACGGCCTGGTAGCCGACCAGGCCGACCAGCCCCACGAACACCAGCGTCACCAGGTTAGAGAGCAGCAACCGCCGCTTGATGGTCCAGCTCATGCAGAACTCCTAGAATTTGAGCGACAAGCCGACCGTCCAGCTCCAGTCGGGGGCGTTTTTATTGAGGGCCCGCGCGACAGCAGTATCGACCTGCACCGATTTGCTCAGCAGCCAGGCGGCGCCCACGTCAACCGTATTGATCGAACCGCCGTCGCGCGCATGGGCGACTTGCTGCGCGGAATATTCAACGAATGTGCGCAGGCGGTCGTTCCACTCCTTGCCCAGTACCACGGCAAAGATGCCGCTGGTAAAACGCTGGCCGTCGTCGTTGCGCTGGCGCACCACGCCCGGCATCACACCCAGGCTCATGTCGGCGGGCAGCTCCCACTCGGCCACCACGCGCAGGGAGCCGCCCTTGCCGGGCGCGCGGAACGGCGCCGAGCCGGTATCGAGGTCCCAGTGCGCCAGCACGCCCACGGATGGCCGCGCACCCTCCTCGTCCAGCGCATGCCATTTCACGCCGACGGCGGTGTCGGCGTAGCCGCTCTCGCGCAGGCGCTGGCCGCTGGCCTGGTTGTCGGCGGTGGCGCGCATGCGACCATCGGTTTCCACGCGCAACTCCCAGTCCTCGGCAATGCCAAGGCGCAGCAAGGTGGGGGTGGAGACGGTGCGCAATTTAAAACCGTTGGATTTGTCGCGCTCGACGGCAACGCTGGTTTCGATCTGGAAGCGCCCCTTGCCCACCACGTCGCTCGACTCGACGAAGTCGGGACGGTCAGTGACGATGGCGTCGTCGTCCTCGCCGGCGATGGCCGATCCGGGCAGCATGGGCAGCATCAGCGCAGTGAGCACGCTCAGCAGGCCGGGCACAGTCGCGAAGTTTTTGATAGTCATTTCTCGCCTCGCATTGTTGATTTTGTGTCCCCACGGTATCACATTGTTTTGAATCCACGGTTGGTAAATTTCCACACGCAGCCAGGTGTCCGGATCCGGACGGTGGTGCCCGGCGGCGGGCATACGGGCGCCTGCACTGCAATGTTGGCCGCCATCTAACACTTTGATTCGACAGGTATTTTTATGATGACAGCCGCTGGCACGGTGGTTGCTCCAGTTCCCGCCATACTTACTTGCCGGAACACTTATGGACCAACCGATCAATCCGCGCTTCACCGCCCGCCGCCGCACCACCATCGCGCTGGTGGTTACGGCCGTGCTGGCCAGCGTGTGCCTGGCGGCGTGGGGCCTGAACCGCGCGGTAGGCGCCAGCGTTGCGGCCGACAGCGTCACCATCGCCACCGTGCGCGCGGGCGGCATCGCCAACACCATCAACGCGTCCGGCATCGTCATCCCGGTGCACGAGGAGCAGGTGGCCAGCCCGATCCAGAGCCGGGTGGGCAAGGTCCATGCGCGGCTCGGCCAGCAAGTGCAGACCGGCGACCTGCTGCTCGAGCTCGACAATCGCAGCGTGGTGCTGGCGATCGACAACATCCGCGAACAACTGGCGCTGCAGGAAAACCGCATCGTCGCGCTGACCCAGGAGCTCGACCAGAAACGCAAGCAACTGGCCAGCGCCATCGAACTGCTGCAGCTGGACTTGCAAGACACGCGCGTGAAACTGGGCCGCTACCAGACCTTGCGAAAGGCGGGCGGCGTGTCGGCCGAGGATTTGCTGACGGCCGAACTGAACGTTCAGCGCAACGAGATTTCCCTGCGCCAGCAGCAGGAACTGATCGAGGACAGCCGCCGCGCCACGTCCACCAATATCGACGGCGCCCGGCTGCAAAAGAACATCCTCAACAAGCAGTTGCAGGAGCAGCAGCAGTTGCTGGCGCAGACCGCCGTGCGGGCGCCGTTCACTGGCATGCTCAGTGCGCTGCTGGCTGATGAAGGCGCCAGCGTGGCGATCGGCCAGATGCTGGCGCGCGTGTCCGAACCCAACAACTACAAGGTCGAGGCGTCGCTGTCGGACTTCCATGCGCGCGCGCTCGATCCGGGCCAGGCCGTGCTGGTGGAGCAAGGCAACGTCAAACTGCGAGGCGTGGTGCAGACCATCCTGCCCGAGATCCAGAACGGCACCGTCAAGCTGCTGGTCGTGCTCGACGAACCGCACCACGCCATGCTGCGCAACAAGCTGCGAGTGGAGGTCAACATCATTACCGCGCAAAAGAACCACACCCTGCTGGTGGACGCCGGGCCCGCCTTCAACGGCCGTGGTCCGCAAGACGTGTTCGTGGTCCGCGATGGCGTGGCGCGCAAGACCGTGCTCGACATCGGCGCCGGCGACGGCAAGGCGGTGGAAATTTTAACAGGCGCCCGCGCGGGCGACCGCCTGATCACATCGGATACCAGCCGCTACAAGGATCGCGACAGCGTTCGCATCGACAACTAAGAGGACCAATATGATACGCCTGCACCAAGTGAGCAAAACCTACCGCACCGACAAGGTGGAAACCCTGGCCCTGAAAGACATCGACCTGCATATCGCCAAGGCAGAGTTCGTCAGCATCATGGGCCCCAGCGGCTGCGGCAAAAGCACCCTGCTCAACCTGATCGGCCTGCTCGACGTACCGGGCAGCGGCACCATCGCGGTCGGCGGCCAACCGGTGGCGTCGTACCAGGACAAGCACGTGGCGCAGCTGCGCAACAGCACGTTCGGCTTCATCTTCCAGAGCTTTCACCTGATTAATGACTTGCGCGTGATCGACAACGTCGAACTGCCGCTGCTGTACCGCGACCTGCCCGCCAAGCGGCGCACCCGCATGGCGCGCGAGGCGCTGGAAAAAGTGGGCCTGGGCGCGCGCATGGACCATTACCCGAACCAGCTGTCGGGCGGCCAGCAGCAGCGGGTGGCGATCGCCCGCGCCATCGTCGGCCAGCCGCAGGTCTTGCTGGCCGACGAGCCAACCGGCAACCTCGACAGCCAGATGGGCCGCGAAGTGATGGACATCCTGCTGCAACTGCACCGCGAGGGCACCACCGTGGTGATGGTCACCCACAACGAACACGACGCCCGCCTGGCTTCGCGCATCGTGCGCGTGTTCGACGGCCAGCTGGTCGCGTAAGGGGGCGCCATGTTCAGGAATTACCTGCTGACGGCGTGGAAAGTGTTCATGCGCCGCAAACTGTTTACCGCGATTAACCTGCTGTGCATCGTGCTCACGCTGGTGGTGCTGATGGTGGTCACGGCGCTGCTGCAAAACACCTTCTTTCCCACCGGGGTGGAAGGCAAGAGCGGGCGCTTCGTGCAAATGATCTTGATGGAGTCGAGCCATTCCACCAAGGACAACCGCCGCAATGGCCTGTTCGGCTACAAGGTGATCGAGCAGTACCTCAAACCGCTGCAAGGCAAGGGCGGCGTGGAGGCGGTGTCGGCCACGCTGTTTCCACAGTCGGTCTCGGTGTACCAGGAAGGCCGCGTGAGCGAGGTGATGATGCGCCGCGTCGATGCCGAGTACTGGAAGATCCTCGATTTCAACTTGCTGGCAGGCCGCCTGCCCACGCAAGACGATGACGCCCAGGGCCGCATGGTGGCCGTGCTCAACGCGTCCACCGCGCGCCGGCTGTTTCCCGGACTGCCCTACCTGGACCAGAAGGTCAGCGTCGGCGGCCAGCTGTTTACCGTGATCGGCGTGGTCGAAGATGCGCTGCACCTGAATGCCTACGCCGATATCTGGACCCCGATCACCACCCTGCCCTCCACCGAATACAAGGGCGAAACATACGGCATGTTTACCGTGATGGTGCTGGGCCGCACGGCCGCCGACCTGCCCGCCATCAAGCAGCAACTGATCAGCGTGGCCCGCACCGTGCCGCCGGTCGATCCGAACAAGATGGATCGCAACCGTTTCTGGGGCGATACCAAGCTCGAGGTGTTTGCCCGCACGCTCACGTCCAGTCGTGCCGAGGATGCCGGCGTGGGCAAGCTGCTCACCGCCATCGTGGTGCTGATGCTGCTGTTCATGGCCCTGCCCGCGCTCAACCTGGTCAACCTCAACATGGGCCGCATCCTGGAGCGCAGCAGCGAGATCGGCGTGCGCAAGGCCTTTGGCGCCACCAGCGCCCACCTGGTGGCGCAGCTGGTGCTGGAAAACGTGCTGCTGTGCCTGGCGGGCGGCGTGATCGGCCTGGCGGCGGCCGCCGGCGTGCTGTGGTGGCTGGAAAACTCCGGCCTGATACCGTACCTGCGGGTACAACTCAACCTGGCGGTGTTCGGTTACGGCTTGCTGGTCACGCTGGTGTTCGGCGTGCTGTCGGGCGTGATCCCGGCCTGGAAAATGTCGCGCCTGGCGCCCGTACAAGCCCTGAAAGGAACCGCATGATGCTGCGCCAACTGTTGAAACTGATCTGGCGGCGCAAGTCGCGCAACCTGCTGCTGAGCCTGGAAATTTTGCTCGCCTTCGTGCTGGTGTTCGCGGTGGCGGCGTTTGCCGCGCGCTACGTCCAGCTGCAACAGCTGCCCACCGGCTTTTCATACCGCAACCAGTGGATGGTGCAGATCCGCACTGAAAAACCGCTGGTCAACGACGCTGCCGTCTACGACCAGGTGCAGCGCAACCTGCTGGCCCTGCCCGAGGTGGAGCAGGTGGCGTTTGCCGCCCTGCCCGTGTACCAAATGTCGCGCCGCTCTGGCACATACGAACGCGCCGACGGTACCGGACCGATCCGCCTCGACGTCCAGGACGCGAGTGACCAGTACGGTCCGACCATGGACATGCGCGTTGCCAGCGGGCGCTGGTTTTCCAGCGCCGACGACGGCGCCGACACCACGCCGGTCGTGATCAACCAGCTGGCGGCCGAGCGCCTGTTTCCCGGTGCGGTCAAAGCAGCCGTGGGCAAACTGTTTTCCGACCCCAGCGATGAGAACAATCCTACCCGCTACCGCGTGGTGGGCGTGGTTGACGCATTCCGCTCGCAGGGCGAGTTGATGGACCCGGTGCCGTTCATGCTGCCGCGTTTTCGACCCGGCGTGGGCAAGGAGGCGATGACGATCGTCATGCTCAAGCTGCGGCCCGGCACGCCGCGCGCGTTCGAGAGCGCGCTCAGCACCCGCATCAAGCAATTGCAGCCGCAATGGTCGCTGGTGATCACGCCGCTGACCGAAGCGCGCGCATCCATGCTGAGCCTGCAATTGGTGCCGCTCAAGATCGGCGCCGTGATTGCCGCCTTCCTGCTGGTGATGGTGGCGTTCGGGCTGTTCGGGGTGCTGTGGCAAAACACCATGCAGCGCACGCCGGAAATCGGCCTGCGCCGCGCGCTGGGCGCCGCGTCAGGCAGCATCTACCGCCAGATCATCGCCGAACAATTCCTGCTCAGCTCGGGCGCCATGCTGGTGGGCCTGCTGTTGCTGGTGCAGCTGCCGCTCACCGGCGTGATGAGCGAAACGCTGAACTGGCCGGTGTTCTGGGCGGCGGTGGCGCTATCGGCCGCTGTGATCTATCTGCTATCCTTGCTGTCTTCGCTGTACCCGGGCTGGCGCGCCGCGCAACTGAGTCCGGTGCAGGCGCTGCACCACGAATAAGGCTGTCGCATCCATGGAATCACCCCGCAAGCACTGCATCCTGATAGTCGATGACGACAGCGCGGTCCAGGTCTCGCTGGCGCTGCTGCTCAAGCAGGCCGGCTACGCCACCGTGTGCAGCGACGACCCGGCCCAGGCCCTGGCGGCACTGGCGCGCCAGCCCATCGACCTGGTGTTGCAGGACATGAATTTTTCGCTGCACACCAGCGGCGACGAAGGCTTGCAATTGCTGGCCGCGATCAAGCAGGCCCACCCCGCGCTGCCGGTGCTGCTGATGACGGCGTGGGGGTCGATCGGCCTGGCGGTGCGCGGCATGCAGGCCGGCGCCGCCAACTTTTTCACCAAGCCGTGGGACAACACGCAGCTGGCCGAGCTGGTACGGGCGACGCTCGATACGCTGACGCCGCCAGCCCCGCTGGCGACGTCAGCAGCACCGTCGCCTGCGGCGTCGCACACCGCTGAGCGCCGCGCGCTCGACGCCCGCTTCGATTTTACCGGCATCGTCGGCGAGCACCCGCGCCTGCTCCAGGTGCTGGCCACCATCGGCCAGGTGGCCGCCACCCGGGCGCCGGTGCTGATCCTCGGCGAGAGCGGCAGCGGCAAGGAGCTGGTGGCCGACGCCATCCACCGCAACAGCCCGCGCGCGCAGCAGGCCATCGTCAAGATCAACATGGGCGCGATTACGCCCACGCTGTTCGAGAGCGAAATGTTCGGCCACGTGCGCGGCGCGTTTACCGATGCGCGCACCGACCGCAAGGGCCACGTGGCCAGCGCCCACCAGGGCACGCTGTTCCTCGACGAGATCGGCGAACTCAATCGCTCCGACCAGGTAAAACTGCTGCGCGTGCTGCAAGACCAGACCTACCAGGCGGTGGGCGCCAGCCGCACCGAGCGCGCCGACATCCGCGTGGTGTCGGCCACCAACCGCGAGCTGGCCGAACTGGTGGCGGCCGGCGACTTCCGCGAAGACCTGTTCTATCGCCTCAACCTGATCACCATCCGCCTGCCGGCACTGCGCGAGCGGCGCAGCGACATTGCGCTGCTGGCGCGCCACATCCTCACCGACGTCGCCCGCAGTTACGGCCTGGGGCCGGCCACGCTGGCGCCGCAGGCGCTGGAATGGCTGACGGCCCAGCCGTGGCCCGGCAATATCCGCCAGCTCAAGCAGACGCTGGAACGCACCCTGCTCCTGGTTGGCAAGACCGAACTGAAACAGGCCGACTTCATCGCCGCCGGCCAGCATGAACACGGCGGCACCGCGTCGGCCAACCGCCGCCTGGGCGTGGACGGCATGACCCTCGAGCAGGTGGAGCGCCACATGATCGCCCACGCACTCGACCAGCACCAGGGCAATATCTCGCGCGTGGCCAAGGCGCTGGGGCTCAGTCGAACCGCACTGTACCGGCGCCTGGAGCGGCATGGCCTGGGCACGGCAGAGTTCGAAAATCAGTCATGAGGTGCGCATGACGTTGCGCCACAAGCTGTACGCGTACCTGGTGGCGATGCACGTGCTGGTCATCGTGGCCGTGGTGGTGCTGCTGCGCGAGACGCCGCAGACCATGCTGCTGCTGGAGGCGGCGCTGCTGGTGAGCCTGTTCCTGGGCTTGCGCCTGATCCGCCGCGCGCTCGAACCGCTTGGCTACACGCGTCACTTCCACGACCTGCTGCAGGACCAGCACTACGCGGCGCGGCTGCAAGGCAGCAGCGACGGCGAGCTGGGCGAACTGGTGGCGCTGTTCAACAGCATGCTCGAGCGGCTGTACCGCGAGCGCCTGCAACTGGGCGAGCAGCAGGGTTTCCTCGACCGGCTGCTGGAGGCCACCCCGAGCGCGGTAATCGTGTTCGATTTCGACGGCAACATCAGCCTGCTCAACGCCAGCGCCCAGGCGCTGCTGGACAACGGCGGCGCGCTGATGGACCAGCTCGACGCGGTGCCGCTGGGCGAGAGCCGCATGATCAGCGCCCTCGATGGCCGCCGCTACCGCTGCCAGCGCGGGCAATTCCACGATCGCGGCTTTCCGCGCCATTTTTTGCTGGTCGAGGAACTGACCGAGGAACTGGAAAGCTCGGAAAAATCCACCTACGACAAGCTGATCCGCGTACTGGCGCACGAGGTCAACAACACGGTGGCGGCCACCGGCTCGGTGCTCGATTCGCTGCTCTATTATCGCGGCCAGCTGGCCGACCGCGACGGCGAAGACTTCGGCACCGCGATCGCTGCCGTCAAGCAGCGCAACGTGCGCCTGGGCGAATTCATCGAACGATTTACCCGCGTGGTGAAAATGCCGGCGCCCGAGCTGCGGCCGTGCGCGCTGCGCGACATCATGGACGACATCCTGTACCTGTACCGCGAACCGTGCCGCAGCCGCGGCATCCAGATCGGCTGGGGCCGCTGCGACGACGCGCCATTGTTGCCGCTGGACCGGCAACTGCTGGAGCAGGCGCTGCTCAACGTGGTCAAGAATGCGATGGAAGCGGTGGAGCAGGCCCGCGGCGCCCGGCCATCGATCGCGCAGTGCATCGAATTCGTGCTGGTGTGCGACGACGGCGCGGTGCGGCTGTCGGTGTTCGATACCGGCAACCTGCTCGGCGGCGTGCCGGCCGAGCAGCTGTTTACGCCGTTCTTCACCACCAAGAAAGGTGGCCAGGGCATCGGCCTGCTATTCGTGCGCGAGGTGATGGGCCGCCATGGTTTTCAGTACCGGCTGGCCGCCACCGGCGACGGCCGCACCCAGTTCGAGATGATGGCGCAGGCAGTTTAACGGCACCGGGAGAACGATTCACGGGCCAGGCAAGGTAAATCCGGCATTCCCGCGCAGGCGGGAATCCAATGTCACTGCGCAGCCAGGCGCGCCACCGCCTTGCGCGGCGCCGCCAATTTCGCCGCCACCGGCGCAGTCGGCAAGCCATCGACGCGGAACACGCTGACGATCCGCTCCAGGTTGGCCGCCTGCTCCTGCAAGGCTTCCGCCGCTGCGGCAGCTTCTTCCACCAGGGCGGCATTTTGCTGGGTCACGGTATCCATCTCGGTGATGGCCTTGTTGATCTGCTCGATGCCGGCGCTCTGCTCGCTGCCGGCGCTGGAAATTTCCACCATGATGTCGTTGACGCGCTGCACGCTGGCCACCACGTCCTCCATGGTCTGGCCCGCCTGTGCCACCAGCTGGCTGCCCACTTCCACCTTCTCGACCGAATTGCCGATCAGCTCCTTGATCTCGCGCGCGGCGGAGGCCGAGCGCTGCGCCAGGTTGCGCACTTCGGTGGCAACCACCGCGAAGCCTCGGCCCTGCTCGCCGGCGCGCGCCGCTTCCACGGCTGCATTGAGCGCCAGGATATTGGTCTGGAACGCGATGCCGTCGATGACGGCAATGATGTCGACGATCTTGCGCGAGGACTCGTTGATGGCGCCCATGGTATCGACCACCTGCGCCACCACCGAGCCGCCCTGGCGCGCCACCGTGGTGGCGGTGTCGGCCAGCGCATTGGCCTGGCGGGCGTTGTCGGTATTCTGGCGCACCGCGCTGGTGAGCTCTTCCATCGACGAGGCGGTTTCCTCGAGCGCGCTGGCCTGCTGCTCGGTGCGCGACGACAGGTCCTGGTTGCCTGCGGCGATCTGGGTCGATGCAGTGGCGATGGTCTGGGTACCAGTGCGCACTTCGGTGACGATGGCCGACAGCGCATCGCGCATCATCTTCATCGCGTGCAGCATGCTGTGGTTGTCGTCGCGGCGCGTATCGACCACCACCGTCAGGTCGCCGGCGGCAATGCGGCCGGCGATATCGGCCGCATAACCGGGCTCGCCGCCGAGCTGGCGCAGCAGGTTGCGGGCGATCATCACTGCGGCCACCACGCCGATGGCGATCGCCAGCGCGCTCAGCGCCAGCATCATGGTGCGCGCCCGCGCGTGCGCGATGCCTGCAGCTTGCGCATCGGCCTGGTTGGTGGCGCGTTGCAGGGCGGCGTATTCATCCATGGCGTCCTGCCACTTCTGGGTCACCGGACCGGCCTGCTTCATCAGCAAGTCGGTGGCGGCCACGTCCTGGTGACTGCGGGCCAGCTCGAACACCTTGTTGTTCAGCTCGCGCGCCTGGTTTTGCAGGCCGGCGATGCGTTCACGGATGGCCATCCCGGCGGCCGTGGCCGGCATGGCCGCCAATTTGTCGCGCGCCTCGTTGTAGGCGTTGCGGGCGGCGGTGACCTTGTTCATTTCATTGACGATGGCGGCATCGTTCTCGAGCAGCACGACCGTGCGCGATACGCGCGCCACGATGTGCACCGACTCCGACATCTGCCCCACGAGGTCGCTCTTGACGGCGTTTTCATTGACCACACGGTCGAGCTTGGCATGGATCGTGCTCATGTTGAACACGCCCAGTGCCGAAATCGCCAACAACAACACCAGCACCAGGCCGAAACCCAAGCCCAGCTTGGTTCCAACCTTCATATGTTTGATTGCCATGCTCACTCTCCGAAATACCGATGAAAGATGATTCTAACTGGCAAGCGATTACTTCAATGCAATAAAATAAAAGGAGTTTTATGTGTCGTGGCGATTTGACCACGAAACCTTTATAAAGGAATATGCTGAGCATATAAGCAATTATTCGTTCCTTGAAACCTTTCCGTCTCGCGCAGCATGATCAACCCCTATAAAATGGCTGGACCTGCAGCGTATGGGCGGGCTTTATTTAATTGCAGTGAAAGAAGAACAATATGGCGATCAACGTGATACTGAACCTGGTGGCGGCTGCCGTGCTGCTGGGCGTGCTCTACATTCTGCAACGTCGCAACGCGTCCTTTTCGGTGCGCGTATTCACCGGCATGGGGCTCGGCGTGGCGCTGGGCGCGGTGCTGCAGGCCATCTACGGTGTGACCGCACCGGAACTGGCCACCACCAACGAGTACCTCGACATCGTCGGCTCCGGCTACATCAAGCTGCTGCAGATGATCATCATGCCGCTCATTATGGTGTCGATCGTCTCGGCCATCCTCAAGCTCAAGGGCATCGATTCGCTGGGCAAGATCAGCGCGCTGACCATCGGCACGCTGATGCTCACCACGCTGGTGGCGGCCGTGATCGGCATCCTGATGGCCAAGGCGTTCAGCCTGACTGCCGTGGGCCTGACCGCCTCGGCCGCCGACGTCGCGCGCGGCGTGTACCTGGAAGGCAAAGTCGGCACGGCGCAGGCGATTTCGCTGCCCAATATGCTGCTGTCGTTCCTTCCGGCCAACCCGTTTCTGGACCTGACCGGCGCGCGCAAGACCTCCACCATCGCGGTGGTGATCTTTGCCGTCTTCATCGGCGTGGCGGCGACCGGCATCCATGACAAGAAGCCCGAGCTGTTCAGCTCGTTCGACCATTTCGTCAAGGTTGCCCACGCGATCGTGATGCGCATCGTCACGCTGGTGCTGCGCCTGACGCCGTACGGCGTGTTCGCGCTGATGGCGGGCATGGTATCCACCTCGAGCCCGACCGACATCCTGCACCTGATCGACTTCGTGCTGGCCTCGTACAGTGCCTTGCTGCTAATGTTCATGGTGCATTTGCTGATCGTCACCGGCGCCGGCCTGAACCCGCTGCGCTTCGTGAAGAAAATCCTGCCGGTGCTGACCTTTGCGTTTACTTCGCGCAGCAGCGCCGGTTCGATTCCGATGAGCGTGGCCACCCAGACTCAGCGCCTGGGCACGTCCGAGGGTATCGCCAACTTTGCCGCCTCGATCGGCGCCACCATTGGCCAGAACGGCTGCGCCGGCATCTACCCGGCCATGCTGGCGATCATGATCGCGCCGACTGTCGGTATCGATCCGTTCACGTTCAACTTCATCGCGCCGCTGCTGGCCATTATCACCATCGGTTCGGTGGGCGTGGCCGGCGTCGGTGGCGGTGCCACCTTTGCGGCGCTGATCGTGCTGTCGTCGATGAACTTGCCAGTGGCGCTGGCGGGCCTGCTGATCTCGATCGAGCCGCTGATCGACATGGGCCGCACCGCGCTCAACGTCAGCGGCTCGATCACGGCCGGCACGCTGACCAGCCGGGTGATGGGCGAGACCGATATGGCCGTCTTCAACAGCGATGCCGACCTGTCGATCGACAGCGACAGCAGTGACAAGGACAACAGCAAGCGCGCCTGATCGAAAAAACAGGGAACGCGCCCGCGTGGCGCTGGTCTAAATTTTCCTCTTGCTTTTTTTGAAAGGAAAAAATCATGACTTCCCTGCATACCTTGGGCAAAATTGCGCTCGGCGTGGCACTGGGCGCAGCCTTCCTCGCCGGCTGCGATCGCCGCCCGGCCGACCAGCCAGCCAGCCCCTCGGCTTCGCCCGAATCGGCCACTCCCACCCCCTCCTCCCCCGGCAGCACCACGCCTGGCGCCACCGGCTCGGGCAGTGGCGGCACCGGCACTGGCGGCACAGGCACAGGCAGTTCCGGCACCACGCCGGGTAGCGGCAGCAGTAGCGGCTCGGGCACCAGCGGCGCCGATACCAGCGGCTCGGGCAATGCCGGTTCGGGCTCGGGCACTTCCGGCACCGGTAGCGGCGCGGCCGGCGGCGGTACCAGCAGCGGATCCGGGTCCGGGTCCGGAGCAGCGGGTACCAGCAGCGGCGGCAGCGGCAGCGGTACCACGGGCTCAGGCACTTCTGGCACACCTCCCACCAGCGGCCAATAACGCCAAAAGGGCCCCGCAGGGCCCTCTGGTGCTACACCGTCGGGAACGGCTTAGAACTTGTAGTTGTACGACAGGCCCAGCAACGAGATGTGGGTCTGCGCTACGCCACGGGTGGTTTCGCCGTTGCCGGTGCAAGTACGCGACAAGGTGTTGCACAGGTTGGTGTAGTTCAGCGGCGCATCCTTGAAGTCGAGGTAGCTGTACGCCATGTCGATCGACGAACGGTCGTTCAGCTTCCACTTGGCACCGAACGAGTACTGGATGCGGTCGCTGTCCGGCAGTGCCGGGTGGCGCAGCTCGGCGCTGACCACCGGCGATTCGTCGTGGGCGATACCGGCGCGCAGGGTCAGGCTGTCGCTGTAAGCGTAGCTGGTACCGAGCGACAGGCGCATGGTGTTCTTCCATTGCTGGCGGATCACTTCGGCGCCTTCCGGCGTGCCCGGGAATTCGATCAGCAGGTCGCCCAGGCGATTGTGGCGCGACCAGGTGATATCAGCCATGCCGGCCCATTTCGAATCGAACTGGTGGAAGATATTGCCGGAAATGGTTTCCGGCGTGCGCAGCTTGACCAGCGCGGCCGAATTGACACGGTGCGACGCGGTCTTGAGCGCGGCGTTGACGACCGGATCGGTGGTCGAGTTCGAGAAGTCCCACACCGTGCTGCCCTTCATCTTGTGGGCAATCGACGAACGGTACGACAGGCCGAAGCGGGTGCTTTCATCGACCGTGAACATGTAGCCGAGGTTGAAGCCGTAGCCCCAGTCCTTGACGCTGTTCGAGCCATGGCCGTCACCGGCGTTGGCCAGCAAGGCCGGGTTGCCGCCGGCGGCAACGATGCCTGCCAGCAGTGCCTGGCGCTGCGCCGCGTTGGCAGGCGATTGCAGTTGGCCGATGGTGCCGCGCACGTCGACGCCCTGGCCCAGTTCGGCCTTCATGAATTCGGCCGAGATGCCGAAGCCGAATGCATGGCGTTCGTTGACCTTGAACGACAGCGACGGGTTCAGGGTGACCGACTTGAGCATTACGTCGGTCAGCGCGTAGCGGCCGGCCCAGGTATCGCCGTAGTCGAGCTTGGAGCCGTACGGCACGAACAGGCCGATACCGGCGGTCCACTGGTCGTTGATTTTCGTGCTGGCGTAGATCGACGGCGCGGTTTTTACCGACGGCACGTAATCGGACGGGTTGCCGCCGCCGGTCGGGCTGCCCCCGAAGCGGGTCGAGCCGGTGTCGTTGTAGGTCGAATGCGGCACCACGAAGGTGGCGCCGGCGCTGATTTGCGTGCCTTCCAGGCGCGACAGGCCGGCCGGATTGTAGAAGATGGTCGACGGGTCGTTGGCTTCGGCGCCGCTGGCGTCGGCCGTGCCTTGCGCCGACACGCTCTGCGAACCGAAGCGATAGCCAGAAGCGTGGGCGTTGAACGAAAGCGCGCCGACGGCGGCGGCAATGACCAGGGGAAGAATCTTACGTTGCATGGTGTCGTCTCTTTTTTGTAGGGTTGTCATGTTCCGGCGCCGTGTCAACCGGACTGGGCGACAAGGTGCTGGAAGGCCAGCAGCTTACCTGATGGAAGTCTGCGCACGAAAGTCAAGTTACTAGAGGAAAGCCCCTAATTTTCCGCTTGAAACCGAGCGCTTGCTCTGCACTGAAGATAAACAAAAGGGACCATCGGTCCCTTTTGAAACAAGCACTTATCCGATGCCGGCCTGGATTTACGCCACTTTCTTGTCGAGATCGACGTGGTCAGCGGGCGGTCCCTTGCGGGTGCCATCGATCAAGAAGCGCACCGCCAGCATCACGATGCGGTAGACGAAGCGCACCAGGATCAGGAACAGCAAGATCTCGATGGCAGTGATGATCACCGCCAGTGGCAGGCCGAAGTTGCCGGCCCGCGCGCCCCAGTACGCCATGCGGCGTTGGAACTTGCTGGCCAGGTTTTCCCGCTTGATCTCGATGCTGTCGTAGAAGGTCGGCACCATCAGCAAGGTCAGCACGGTCGAAGTGATGGTGCCGCCGATGATGGCCACCGCCATCGGACGGTAGAACTCGCCGCCCTCGCCCAGCGCCAGCGCCACCGGCAACATGCCCGCAATCAGCGCGAACGTGGTCATCAGGATCGGCCGCAGGCGCATGCGGCCGGCGTACATCAGCGCTTCTTCACGGCTGTGGCCTTCTTCCTCGCGGGTGCGGGCCGCTTCCAGCAGCAGGATGGCGTTCTTGGCCACCAGTCCCATCAGCATGATCACGCCGATCAGGCTCATCAGGTTGAGGGTGCCGCCGGTAATCAGGAGGCCCAGCACCACGCCGATCAAGGACAGCGGCAGCGACAACATCACGCCGATCGGCGCCATGAAGGAACCGAACTGCATCACCAGGATCAAATACATCAGGCCCACGCCGGACAGCAGCGCAATGCCCATGGCGCCGAACACTTCCTGCATGTCCTTGCCGGCGCCACCCAGCGACAGGCCGTAGCCGGGCGGGAAGTCGATCGACTCGGCCAGCGCCTTGGCGGCATTGGTCACTTCGCCGTCCGAGCGGCCCTGGGCGTTGGCGGTGACGGTGATCACGCGCTTGCCGTCCTTGTGCTTGATGGTCGACGGGCCCTTGCCCATGGTGACGGCGGCGATCTGGTCGAGCGGCACCATCTGGTTGGTACCCACCACGGAAATCGGCAGGCGCTCGATGTTTTCCGCGCTGGCGCGGTCTTCCGGCGCCAGGCGTACCGCCACGTCGCGCGATTCACCGGTCGGATCCACCCAGTCGCCCACTTCGATGCCGGCAAAGGCTACCCGCAGCGCTTGCGCGGCGTCGCCGGCGGCGATGCCCATCGAGTTGGCCAGGCCACGGTTGAGCACGATTTGCAGCTCGTCCTTCGGATCCTGCTCGGACAGCGTGACGTCCACTGCGCCCGGCACCTTGCGCAGGCGCTCCATGTAATCGGTGGTAATTTCCATCAGCTTGCGCGAATCGGCGCCGGTGAACTGGATCTGCACCGGCTTGCCGCCGCCGTTGGCCAGGTCGTCCTGCACCGTGTATTCGGCGCCGACCAGGCCGGCCAGCTTGGCGCGCAGCTCCTTGGCCACCTCGGCCGAGGAACGGTTGCGTTCATGCTTCTTGCCCAGGTCCACGTAAATCTTGCCGCCAGCCACATTCACGTAAGCATTGGTCTGCTTGACTTCCTTGATGGTGAAGGCGATGTCGGCAGCGTTCTGCAGTTTCAGGCGTGCATACTCGAGGCTGGACGACGACGGCGTGCGCACATCGACCGCGATGGTGCCGAAGTCGGAGGCCGGCAGGAAGCTCGAACCACCCTTGAAGTGCTGCAGGGCCAGGGCGCCGACAAACGAGGCCACGGCGATCAGGCCCATGGCGGTACGGTGGCGCAGCGCCCAGGCGATCACGCGTCCATAACGGTCGGCCTGGTGGTCGAACCAGATATTGAAGCGTTCCAGCACGCGGCTGATGCCGGTGCGCGGCTTGGTATGGTGGTCCGGCGGGTCGCCCCAGAAGGCCGACAGCATCGGGTCGAGCGTAAACGAGATCAGCAGCGATACGGCCACCGAGCAGGTCACCGTCAGCGCGAACGGCCGAAACCACTCGCCGGTAATGCCGGGCATGAAGGCAACCGGGATGAACACGGCCATGATCGAGAACGTGGTGGCAGCGACCGCCATGCCGATTTCCGCCGTGCCCTTGAGCGCAGCCGTGCGACGGTCCGCGCCCATCTGCATGTGGCGCACGATGTTTTCACGCACCACGATGGCGTCATCGATCAGCACGCCGATCGCCAGCGACAGTCCCAGCAAGGTCATGAAGTTGAGCGTGAAACCGCACAGCCACACGCCGATAAACGCGGCCAGCACCGAGGTGGGCAGCGACAGCGCCGTGATCAGGGTGGAGCGCCACGAATTGAGGAACGCGTACACCACGAAAATGGTCAGTCCGGCGCCGAACACCAGCGCCTCGATCACGTTGTTCAGGCTCGATTCGGCGTCTTCGCCGCCGTCCTGGGTAATTTCCAGTGCGGTGCCCGTGGGCAGTTCCTTGTTGATTTCGGCGGTGAGCTTGCGCACCGCGTGCGCCACCGAGACGGTGGACGCATCGCGCGAACGCGAAATCGAGATGCCGACGTTGGGTTTGCCCGAGCGCACGCTGAGCGAGCTCATTTCGGCAAAGCCGTCTTCGATGGTGGCCACCTGCGACAGGCGCACCAGGTCGTCGCCATTACGCTTGATCACCACCTGCTGGAAGTCTTCGGGACGCTCGATGCGCCCCACCAGGCGGATGCTCTTTTCGTCGAGCTCGCCGCGCACCTTGCCGACCGGCGCATTGGTGTTCTGGTTGCGCAGCGCGTTGACCACGTCGCCGACCGACACATTGTATTCGCGCAGCTTTTCAGCCTTGAGCAGCACGGAGAGCTCGCGCTTGAGCGAACCGTCGATATTTACCGACGACACGCCGTCGATGCCGCGGAAGCGGTCGGCCAGCTTGTCTTCGGCCAGGCGCGAAATGGCCGAATGGGTTTGCGCGGTCGATGACAGCGCCAGCTGCATCACCGGCTGGGCCGACGTGTCGATCCGTTGCAGGATCGGTTCGCGCATCTCGATCGGCAGCTTGTAGCGCACCGAGGCGATGGCGTTGCGGATCTCGTCCGACGCCTCGATCAGGTTCTTGCTGAAACCAAACTTGACCTGGATGCGCGCCGTGCCTTCCGACGCGGTCGAGTTGGTTTCGGTCACGCCGGTAATCGACTGGAACGATTTTTCCAGGCGGTTGATGATCTCGCGCTCGACCGTCTCGGGCGAGGCGCCCGGGTACGGAATGCTGACGATGATGAACGGGATTTCCACGTCCGGGTTCTGGTTG
Organism: Duganella phyllosphaerae; assembly: GCF_001758785.1. GTDB lineage: Bacteria > Pseudomonadota > Gammaproteobacteria > Burkholderiales > Burkholderiaceae_D > Rugamonas > Rugamonas phyllosphaerae. The sequence goes on along the minus strand of NZ_LROM01000115.1, from coordinate 4,569 downwards.
ACCCGCAATTTGCTCAGGGCCATCAGGCCCAGGCACATCATGGCCACGATCAGCACGATCGTGGCGACCGGCTTCTTGACACTGAAATTCGATAAGAACATGGCTGTTTATTCCTTCTTGTCTGCCACGGTGGCAGCTGGCGCCGAAGCGACGGCCTGGGCCGGTTTGACCACTTTCGGGGCAATGAACGCCACCTTCAGGCCATCCTTGAAGTTCGAGCCGGGCACGCGCATGATGGTGTCGCCGGCAGCCAGGCCCGACAGCACCTGCCAGTTGCCGGTGCGCTCGTCGCGGGTGCCGATGCCCAGCATCGCCTTGCTCATCACGCCGTTTTTTACGCGCCACACATAATTGATGTCGCCAGCCTGCACCAGCGACGACTGCGGCACCGTCAGCGCGGCACTAGTTTGCGATTCGACCCGCCCTTCCGCGTACAGGCCGGCCACGCGCGGCTGCGATGGCCCGGCAAACGACACCAGCACCTCCACTTGGCGGGTGACCGCATTGGCGGCCGGATCGACGCGCTTGACGGTGCCGGCAAAATTCTGGCCCGGGTAGCCGTTGACGCGGAACAGCACCGGCTGGCCCACCTTGACCACGCCGATCTTGTCGGCCGACACCGTGCCTTCGAAGCGCATGCTGGCCGGATCGATCACCTTGACCAGTTCCTTGCCCACCTGGGCGGTGTCGCCGCTGGAGACCTTGCGTTCGCTGACGATGCCGTCGAACGGCGCGCGCACCACGGTGCGGCCCAGTTGCTGGCGCGCGGTCACCAGGCGCGACTTGGCGGCAGCCAGCTCGCTCTGGGCGGTGTTGCGGCGCAGCTCCATGTCTTCGAGCGCCTGCGACGACACCATGCCCGACGAGCGCAAGGTGGTCTGGCGCTCGAGCATGCGCTGGGTCTGGTCCAGCGATTGCTGCGACGCGCGCGCAGCCTCCTCGGCCGAATTGACGTTGTCGCGGATCGAGGTTTCATCGAGGCGCAGGATCACGTCACCTTTTTTGACCGGTTCGCCATTTTCCTTGAGCACTTGCAGCACGATGGCGCTCACTTCGGCGCGCAGGTCGGCGCGGCGCTCGGGCTGGATCGAACCGGTGATGACCGGGCCGGACGCCAGTCCGGTCGATTGCACCACCAGCGTGTCTTCGCTTGCAACTTGCAAAGTAATATTGGCGGCCTTGGCGGCCGCTTCCTTTTTCTTGGCCTCCTCGTCTGATTTGTTACACCCCGCCAAGGCTGTAGCGACGGCGATAGCGAGCAGGGTTTTGCGCAACATAGTGAATCTCCGGATGATGGACAAGCAGTAATTAGATTTAATTAGAATTTTAGCCAGACTACAGCGCGCAGAGTATCCACGAGTGACCGAAAGTGGTCAATGCGCCTGCGACAAACGGCAGAATCTGTGGCTGAATTGCGAAATCGGGGGATGAACGGTAGTTCGGGGAGATAGCCGGAGGAAACCGGCTATCGGTGGCGCAACTGCGAATCAGCGGCCGAAGAAGTGGTTGATGAAGTGGGCGATGGCGATGCCGGTGCACAGGCCGCCGGCAATTTCCACCAAGGTGTGGCCCATGCGCTCGCGCAGCCACTGGTGGCCGTCATCCTTGCCGGCGAGCCGGTTGATGGCCGCCGCCTGCTTGCCCACGTGCTGGCGCAGGCTGTTGGCGTCGATGATGACGATGAAACACAGCGTGACCGCCACGCCGAAAGCCGGGTGGCCGATGCCCTCGCGCAGCGCGATCAGGGTGGCCATGCTGGAGACCACCGCGCTATGGTTGCTGGGGAAACCGCCGTTACCGACCAGGTTGAACGCCCATTTTCGCGCCTTGGCGCTGTTGATCAGGAACTTGATCGGGCCAACGGTGATCCATGTAATAAGTGGTGTGACGAGATATGCGATGTCCATCCGATAATCCTTGAGTTTTTTGTGGCGCAAATTTTGTGGCGCAATTATCGCAGAACCGCGCACGGCGGCCCAGCGATGATGCCTAACCATCTACAACTGGGCTAAAATTGCTTCATCCTTAAACTTCCAAGAAGAACAATATGCGGCACTTTGGTGTTTCCTTTGCAGTCACCTTCATCCTCATGGGCCTGGCCGGCTGGTGGGGTTTCAATCACGGCGGCAGCGCCGGCATGCTCTCGGCGCTGTGGATTTGCGCCGTGCTGGGCGTGATGGAAGTCTCGCTGTCGTTCGATAACGCGGTGGTCAACGCGTCCGTCCTGCGCCACTGGAACGAGTTCTGGCGCAAGCTGTTCCTCACGGTCGGCATCCTGGTGGCCGTGTTCGGCATGCGGCTGGTGTTTCCGCTGCTGATCGTCTCGGTCGCCACCGGCCTGGGCCTGTTCGATGTCTGGACCATGGCCACCACCACGCCCGACGAATACTCGCGCCACCTGACCGAGGCCCACGCGCAAGTTGCCGCTTTCGGCGGCGCCTTCCTGCTGCTGGTGTTCCTCAACTTCCTGTTCGACGAGGACAAGGAACATCACTGGCTGGGCTGGATCGAGGAAAAACTCGGTTCGATCGGCAGTGGCGGCCTGGCCGTGCTGCTCACCCTGTCGGCCGTGTTCGGCTGCATGACGATGGTGCCCGAGAAAGACAAGCTGAGCGTGCTGACTGCCGGCGTGGTCGGCGTGGTGGTGTACCTGGCGGTGTCGTGGCTGTCCGACCTGCTTGAGCAGGATCCACCGGCAGATGTCGAGGATGGTGACACCACCGAGTCCGGTGTTGGCAGCAAGAGTGGCGCAGGCGCCGTGGTTGCTACCGTTGCGCGCGGCAGTATCGGCGGTTTTTTGTACCTGGAAGTACTGGACGCCTCGTTCAGTTTCGACGGCGTAATCGGCGCCTTTGCCATCACCAAGGACGTGGTCATCATCATGCTGGGCCTGGCCATCGGCGCCATGTTCGTGCGTTCGCTGACCGTGTTTTTGGTGCACAAGGGCACGTTGGACGAATACGTGTACCTGGAGCACGGCGCCCACTACGCGATCGGCATCCTGGCGCTGATCATGCTCACCAGCGTGAAATACCATATTCCCGAGTGGTTTACCGGTTTGTCGGGCGTGGCGTTCATCCTGATCTCGCTGTGGTCCTCAATCCGTTATAAACGGCGGCACGCTGCGTGATAAGATTCCCGATCTTGCATAACTTGACTGCCCATCCATGAAATCTAAACGCGTGTTGCTGTACTTTATCGGCCTGGTGGTTGTCGCCATGCTGGCTTTTGCCGCCTATACCTGGACCATGCTCAACGTGTCCTACTCGGACGGCGAACGGGCCGGCTACCTGCAAAAGTTCTCGCGCGTGGGGTGGTTCTGCAAGACTTGGGAAGGTGAAATTCTGCTGACGTCGATGCCGGGTGCGATCCCCGAGAAGTTCTTCTTCAGCACGCGTGAAGAGGCGGTGGCCAAGGAGCTGTCGGCGGCGATCGGCAAGCGCGTGGTGCTCGGTTACGCGCAGCATCGCGGCGTGCCGACCCAGTGTTTTGGCGAGAGTGAGTATTTTGTGACCAAGGTGACGGTACAGCAGTAAGCGGTTGCTCTGCTCGACCGGTCCATGGATCCCCGCCTGCGCGGGGATGACGGCATCACGTTTGCCGGCTCACGGACATCCTTGCGTTCACTGACCTGAAATCCGTCCTCCCCGCGAACGCGGGGATCCATAGAACGCCAGCTGAGCGGCAACGTTTACCGCGACCGCCACACCGGCTGCACCATCCGCGCCTCTTTCCGGGCGCGGGCAGCATCCAGCGTTTCCACTACCCCACCTTCGGTCACGGTCAATTTGGCCAGCACCTTCTGCGCGGCGCCATAGCGCCGCGTTTCCAGTTCCACCATCTGCTGTTTGGCTGCCGTCATGGCGGCCGTGGTGTCGGCTACCTTGCGCTGCATCTCGGCGTGGGCCTTGGCCGCTTGCAGCAAGGCCTGCTGCGCCGCGAGCTTTTCCGCCACGGCCGCCAGCGCGGCCAGTTCCTGCTGCTCGCGCTCGCGCACGACAGCGAGTTGATTCTCCTCGGCATCGGCACGCTGGCGCGCAGCTTCAGCCACGCCCTGCTCCGCTTCCAGGCGGCCAGCAATCGCTTGCGCGGCCTTCGCTTCCGCTGCCGTGGTGAGACGCTGCTGCGTAAGTTTCTGGTTGATCAGCGCCAGCGATGCGCGCTCCGCCGCCACGAAGTCCTGCTCCGCTGCCAGCAAGGCCTGGGCGGCGGCCGCTTTTTCCTGTTCCACCCGGGCGCGCTCGGCGTGCGCCACGCCCAGTTCCACGGCCAGGTGCGCCTGCGCTTCCAGCGCGCGGGCAGCTACTGCTTTCTGGTCGGCTTCCAGCGCCACTTGCGCGGCCATCTGGCGTGCGGCTTGCGCTTCGGCCTCCGCAGCTGCCGCCAGCCGCTGTTCGGCGGCCTGCTGTTCCTGCAATGCGGCGGCCTGCTGCTGTTCGGCGGTCGTGCGCTCGCGCGCGGCTTCCTGCGCGCCCTGCTCGGCTTCCAGCCTGGCGCGCAAGGCGGTCAGCGCCTGCTGCTCGTCGGCGGCGCGTTGTTGTTCGGCTTGCAACGCGGCCTGGGCCTGGG
>NZ_LROM01000114.1 GCF_001758785.1 Duganella phyllosphaerae | reverse complement strand
AGATCGTCGCGCTGACCACCACCCAGGCTGGCGTACTGACCAGCCAGCAAGTGGCCGGCCTGTCGACGAACGCCATCGTCGCGCTGGAAACCGCTGACTTCGCTGCGCTGAAAACCGCCAGCCTGGCCGCGCTGACCACCAACCAGGTCCGTGCCCTGACGACCGACCAGGTGGTGGCCCTGACCACCGCCGGCGCCAACGCGCTGACCACTGCGCAAGTCGCGGCCTTGACCACCGACGCCATCGTCGCCATGGAAACGGCCGACCTGGCTGCGCTGAAAACCGCCGCGTTTGCCGGCCTGACTTCGTCGCAAGTCGCTGCCCTGACCACCGGCCAGGTGCAAGCCCTGTCGACCGCATCGCTGTCGGCCATCTCGACCGCCAACATCGCCAACGGTTTGACCTCCGACCAGATCGTCGCGCTGTCGTCGAACCAGATCGCCGGCCTGACCACCGCGCAAGTTGGCGCGCTGTCGACCAGCAACCTGGTCGCCATCGAAGTGGCCGACCTGGCCGGTATTACCACCGCCGGTATCGCCGCCCTGAAAACGGCGCAAGTGGCTGCGCTGACCACCGACCAGCTGGTTGCCCTGTCCACTGGCCAGATCGTCGCGCTGACCACCGTCGGTGCTGCCGCGCTGACGACCGATCAGATCATCGCGCTGACCACCACCCAGGCTGGCGTACTGACCAGCCAGC
>NZ_LROM01000113.1 GCF_001758785.1 Duganella phyllosphaerae | reverse complement strand
GACCCCATGGGTGTCAGGGGCAAAAAGCGCCCGTACGGGGTCCGACCCTATGGGTGTCAGGGGTAAAAAGCGCCCGTACGGGGTCCGACCCCATGGGTCTCGGGGGTAAAAGACCCCGTCTGCATCGGGTTTCACTTGCAAGCAGTGCCAATTGTTGGCACTGTAGCACCCCATGAAACCGATGCGCCACCACATGTCCAAAATCCTCAAGTTCACGCAGTTCTCGCTGCGTGACCTGCTCGCGTCCACCGCGCCCACCGTATTGCTGATCGTCGGCGTGTGCCTGCTGGCGTACTGGCTGGTCGATCCGGCGCCGCCGCGCACGGTGCGCCTCGGCACCGGCCAGGAAAACAGCGCCTACGAGGAGTTCGGCAAAAAATACGCGGCAGTCCTCGCCAAGCACGGCGTCAAGGTCACCCTGGTGCCATCGGCCGGGTCCGGCGAAAACCTGCGCAACCTGCGCGACGGCAAGGTCGATATCGCCTTTGTGCAAAGCGGCAGCACCAATGAAGAAGCGGCCGACCGCGAGCAGTTGACGTCGCTGGGCAGCCTGTTCGTCGAACCGCTGTGGCTGTTCTTGCGCGAGCCCAAGGATAAAAAACCGATCACCCAGCTGAGCCAGCTGCGCGGCATGAAGATCAATTACGGTCCCAAGGGCGCCGGCGCGCCGCGCCTGCTGCACCAGGTGCTGGAATTGAATGGCCTGGAGACGGGCGATGTCCAGCGCTTTTCGCTGGCCAATACGCCAGCCGTGGTGGAACTGCTGGAAGGGCGCATCGATGGCCTGGTATTTACGTCCGCGCCGGAAGCGCCGCTGATCCAGATGCTGCTGCAAACGCCGGGCATACAATTGTTCGACTTTACCCAGGCCGAGGCCTATGCGCGCAAGCTGCCGTTCCTCACCCATGTGACGCTGCCGCAGGGTATCGTCGATCTTGGCCGCGATATTCCGGCACGCGAGTACAGCCTGATTGCGCCCACCGCTACGCTGGTGGCGCGCGAGGACCTGCATCCGGCGCTGATCGATTTGTTCGTGCAGGGCGCCAGCACCATCCATAACGGCGCCGGCTGGTTCCAGCAGCAGGGCCAGTTCCCGTCGGCCAAGTACACCGAGATCCCGGTCGATGCCGAGGCAGCCAAGTTCTACAAGAACGGTCCGCCGCTGCTGCAGCGTTACATGCCGTTCTGGGCCGCCAACTTCCTCGACCGCATGTGGGTGGTGATGCTGGCGCTGAGCGCCCTGATCCTGCCGTTATCGAAGATCGTGCCGCCGCTGTACGTGTGGCGCATCCGCTCGCGCGTGTACAAATGGTATGGCCAGTTGCGCACGGTGGAGCAGAAGGTGGAAGAGGCGCCGGAAGGCGCGCGCATGCAGGTGTATGAAGCGCAGTTGCGCCGGCTCGACGAGATCGAGGAACTGGTCAACCAGATCTCGATCCCGCTGTCGTTTGCCGACGGTTTGTATGGCCTGCGCTCGCACATACAGTTTGTGCGCAAGCGGATACAGTTCTTGATGGTGGAGGGGGCGGAGGCGGTCCCGGCTTAGGCGCCGGTCCACGGCAATCCCGCCTTGCACCACCCATTCAAATTCTTGCGGTGGGTATGCTCATCCTTCTCGCCCTCGAAGCCCTCGAGGATATCGAAGCAGTGCTGGTAGCCGTGTTCGGCTGCCAGTTTGGCTGCACCACGCGAGCGCACGCCGGAGCGGCACAGGAACAGCAACACCTGGTCCTTGCGCGCCACCGAGTTCAATTGCTCGATAAATTCCTGGTTGGTGTTGCCGCCAGGGTAAGTCGTCCACTGTACCGCACCATGTTGGGCCTCGGGGATTTTGACCCGTCCCACCCAGTCGCGCTCGGCGTTGGTGCGCACGTCCACCAGTTTGACGGCGTTGTCGAGCGACAGCAGCTCGAACGCTTCCTCGGGCGTGACCGCGCCGGCATAGGCCCAGTCCTTGTTGCGGCCGCACGCGGTGGCCAGGATCTCATCAATTTTGCTCATGTCATGTTCCCGTAGACGTTTGCGATTATTATAGGCCTCCTGTGCGGGCCGAAGGCGGTGCGCACCAAAGCGAGGCATTTTCAAGCAGAAATTTCGAATTGCACAAACATGGTGCGATTTCTTGATAATGCACCGTTGTGGTGCTATGTTGACCGGCGTCAGATTTGTGTTGTGCCACCGCGCGCCCGATTTTGGACGCACTTGGCGGCAAGTTCAAGGACGCTATCAACATAATCGCAACGCCGGATCGGCTGGCATGGATACTGCTTAGTGTAGGTGCACCAGTTCCGCAAATTATCTTAGGAGAGACGCATGGCAATGACAGCCGCAGAAGTTCTGAAAATGGTCCAGGAAAACGAAGTAAAATTCGTTGATTTCCGTTTCGCTGATACCCGTGGTAAAGAACAGCACGTCACCGTGCCAGTGTCGCACTTCGACATCGACAAGTTCGAATCGGGTCACGCTTTCGACGGTTCCTCGATCGCCGGCTGGAAAGGTATTGAAGCATCGGACATGATCCTGATGCCTGATCCAAACACCGCGAACATCGATCCCTTCATGGAAGAGACCACGCTGTTCATGCAATGCGACGTGATCGAGCCTGCCGACGGCAAGGGCTACGACCGCGATCCACGCTCCATCGCCAAGCGCGCTGAAGCCTACCTGAAATCGTCGGGCCTGGGCGACACCGCCTACTTCGGTCCCGAGCCAGAATTCTTCATCTTCGACAGCGTGCGCTGGAAGATCGACATGTCCGGTTGCTTCGTCAAGATTGACTCCGATGAAGCATCGTGGTCCACCGGCGAAAAAATCGAAGGCGGCAACAGCGGCCATCGTCCAACCGTCAAGGGCGGCTACTTCCCGGTGCCGCCAGTGGACAGCTTCCAGGACATGCGTTCGGAAATGTGCCTGATCCTCGAATCGCTGGGCATCCCGGTCGAAGTGCACCACCACGAAGTGGCCGGCGCCGGCCAGAACGAAATCGGCACCAAGTTCTCGACCCTGGTCGAGCGCGCCGACTGGACCCAGAACCTGAAATACGTGGTCTGGAACGTGGCTCACAGCTACGGCAAAACCGCCACCTTCATGCCGAAACCTATCGTTGGCGACAACGGTTCGGGCATGCACGTGCACCAGTCGATCTGGAAAGACGGCGTCAACCTGTTCGCCGGTGACGGCTATGCCGGCCTGTCGGACACCGCGCTGTTCTACATCGGCGGCATCATCAAGCACGCCAAGGCGCTGAACGCGATCACCAACCCTGGCACCAACTCGTACAAGCGCCTGGTGCCAGGCTTCGAAGCCCCGGTCAAGCTGGCGTACTCGGCTAAAAACCGTTCGGCATCGATCCGCATCCCGCACGTGGCCAATCCAAAAGGCCGTCGTATCGAGACCCGTTTCCCGGATCCACTGGCCAACGTGTACCTGTGCTTCGCCGCGCTGCTGATGGCCGGCCTGGACGGTATCGCCAACAAGATCCACCCGGGCGAAGCAGCGTCGAAAGACCTGTACCACCTGCCGCCGGAAGAAGACGCACTGATCCCGACCGTGTGCGCTTCGCTGGAAGAGGCACTGGAAAACCTGGACAAGGACCGCGAGTTCCTGACCCGTGGCGGCGTGTTCTCCGATTCGATGATCGATGCCTACATCGAACTGAAAATGCAGGACGTTCAGCGCATGCGCATGACGACTCACCCTGCAGAGTTCGACATGTACTACTCGCTGTAATAGCAACAAGCAGGGTGCCGGTTGCCGGCGCCCTTCATAAAAAACGCGGAAGAAGGCGCAGGCTTTCCCCGCGTTTTTGTTTGTGGTGTTGTATAGTCGGATGGACCCACCACCCACGGAATGACAATGATTTTGAGTTTGCAACGCTTGCTGGCAGCGGTCGTGCTGGCGCTGGTGAGCGCCACGGCTGCCGCCCAGGGCGTGATCTACAAGTGCACGCCACCGGGCGGCAGTGTCGAGTACACCGACATCAAGCGCGGCAAGTACTGCACGGCGATGGACTTGCCGGGCACGGTGATCGCCGCGCCGCCGCGCCGCACCGCACCTGGGGCCGCCCGTCCGCAGGCAGCGCAGCCCGCCGCTGCCACCGCAGTGCCGGGCGCCTTCCCGCGCGTGGACAATGCCGAGCAGCGCGCGCGTGACGCCGACCGCCGCGCCATCCTCGAAGACGAGCTGAGAAGCGAGCAGCAAAAGCTGGCCGCGTTGCGCGCCGAGTACAACAACGGTGTACCCGAGCGGCGCGGCGACGAGCGCAACTATGCCAAGTACCAGGAGCGCACGGCCGCGCTGCGCGACAGCGTGGGCCGCACCGAAAAGAATGTCGAAGCGCTGAAACGTGAAATCGGCAATATTCGCTAACCCAACCCCCTTCCGATGAGTTTGAGATGAGTCCTGTCACCCCCACGACGTCCCTGCGCCCGGCCACGCTGGCCGGGCTGGAATTGCTGGCCTCGGCCGTCGTCATGCTCGACGCCACTGGCCATATTGCCTACGCCAACGCGGCGGCCGAAAACCTGCTGGCCAGCTCGCTCAAAGCGCTCTCGCGCCAGAAGCTCTCCGCCCAGTTCCTCAACCCCGATGAACTCGACCACATCTGCGCCCAGGCACGCGAACACAAGTTCTCCGACCTGCGCCAGGACCTGGCGCTCGAGCGCGCCGGCCGCGATCCGCTGCACGTGCACAGCATCGTCTCGGCGCTCGACGAGCCGCCCGGCCACATCCTGATCGAGCTGCGCGAACACTTGCAGCATTTAAAACTCGACCGCGAGGAGCGCATCCTCGACCAGAGCCAGGTCAACAAGGAACTGATCCGCAACCTGGCGCACGAAATCAAGAACCCGCTCGGCGGCATCCGCGGCGCCGCGCAGCTGCTGGAAATGGAACTGCCGGCGCTGCACGCGGTGCAGTTGCGCGAATACACGCAGGTGATCATCAAGGAAGCGGACCGCCTGCAAACGCTGGTGGACCGCCTGCTGGCGCCGCACCGCCGTCCGCACATCGTCGGCGACGTCAACATCCACGAGGTGCTGGAACGCGTGCGCAGCCTGATGCTGGCCGAGTTCCCGTCCGGCCTGACCATCTTGCGCGACTACGACGCCTCGATCCCCGAGTTCCGCGGTGACAAGGAGCAGCTGATCCAGACCGTGCTCAACATCGCCCACAACGCTGCGCAAGCGCTGGCGGCGCAGATGGAAGAGGGCGACGCGCAGATTGTTTTGAAGACGCGGGTGGCGCGCCAGGTGACCCTGGCCAAGGTTCGCTACGGGCTGGCATTAGACTTGCATATCATCGACAATGGGCCGGGCATCGCACCCCAGATTCGTGACCGCATTTTCTACCCGCTGGTGTCGGGCAGGGAAGGCGGCAGCGGATTGGGACTGACATTGGCGCAAACCTTCGTGCAACAGCACATGGGCGTGATCGAATGCGATAGCCGGCCTGGATACACGGATTTCCGCATCCTGCTGCCATTGCCATAAGCCGTGGCAGTCAGGTGCGACTTCCCTCGATAGACGATCCACGCGGGAAACATACAACACATGAAGCCAATCTGGATAGTAGACGACGACGAATCGATCCGCTGGGTACTGGAAAAAGCGCTGGCCCGGGAAAACCTGGCCACCAAGAGTTTTGCCAATGCGCGCGACGCCATCGCCGCACTCGAGTACGAGACACCGCAAGTACTGGTGTCCGACATCCGCATGCCGGGCGACTCGGGCCTCGACCTGCTGCAACTGGTGAAGTCACGCTTCCCCGGCCTGCCGGTCATCATCATCACGGCGTTTTCCGACCTCGATTCGGCGGTGGCGGCCTTCCAGGGCGGCGCCTTCGAATACCTGGCCAAGCCGTTCGATATCGACAAGGCGGTCGAACTGATACGGCGCGCGCTCGACGAGAGCCTGCGCGAGACCAGCGTCGAATCGGGCCCGGCGGAAACCCCGGAAATCCTCGGCCAGGCGCCGGCGATGCAGGAAGTGTTCCGCGCTATCGGCCGCCTGTCGCAGTCGAACGTGACGGTGCTGATCACCGGCGAATCGGGTTCCGGCAAGGAACTGGTCGCGCGCGCGCTGCACAAGCACAGCCCGCGGGCGGCGCAGCCGTTCATCGCGTTGAATACGGCGGCGATTCCGAAAGACTTGCTCGAATCCGAACTGTTCGGCCACGAGCGCGGCGCCTTTACCGGCGCCCAGACCACCCGGCGCGGCCGCTTCGAGCAGGCCGAGAACGGCACCCTGTTCCTCGATGAAATCGGCGACATGCCGTTCGACCTGCAAACCCGGCTGCTGCGGGTGCTGTCCGACGGCCATTTCTACCGCGTCGGCGGCCACCAGCCGATCAAGGCCAACGTGCGGGTAATTACCGCCACCCACCAGAACCTCGAACAGCGCGTGCGCGAAGGCCTGTTCCGCGAGGACTTGTACCACCGCCTCAACGTGATCCGCCTGCGCCTGCCCAGTTTGAGGGAACGGCGCGAAGACATCCCCATTTTGGTGCGCCACTTCCTGGTGCAGAGCGCCAAGCAGCTGGGCGTGGAAGCCAAGCGCATGAGCGACGCTGCCTTGACGTTCCTGTGCGGCCTGGAATTGCCGGGCAACGTGCGGCAACTGGAAAACCTGTGCAACTGGATTACCGTGATGGCGCCGGGCCAGACCGTCGAGGTCAAGGACTTGCCGCTGGAGCTGACCCAGGAGCAGCCGGCCTCCGCTGGACAGCCGGCGCCGCTCGAGGGCTACAGCGCCATCCAGCACCACGGCACTGTGATGCCGATGGCCGTGCAGGAGGCCGCAGCGGCAGCTTCGGCTGCAGCGGCGCCGGCCACGCCGGAAGCCTGGCTGGGCCTGCTGGAAATGCAGGCCGCGTCCATGCTCAGCGGCGGCCAGCAGGAAGTGATGGCGGTGCTGGGCCGGCAATTCGAATCGGCGCTGATCCGCACCGCGCTCAAGCACACGCACGGCCGCAAGAACGACGCGGCGGTGCGCCTGGGCATCGGCCGCAACACCATCACCCGCAAGATCGCCGAACTCGGCATTGACGGCGCCAAGGACGACTGACAGGGCGGCCACACGCGCGGTCTCACGCGCCGGTCGCACGTACTGTTGTGCTACTTTCAGGTAAGCTCTTGGCTGCAAAGCCAAGGGCTTATTTTTTTTATGGAAGACGTATGCTGCTCAATTGTGTCGCCTATGAGGATGGGCAAAAACTGGCCGATATCCCGGTCGAAGAAATCAGTGATTACATGGAGAAGCCCGAGACCTTTGTCTGGGTGGCCCTGCACGAATCCACGCCCGAAGAACTGGCGGTGATGCAGCACGAATTCGGCCTGCACGAGCTGGCCGTGGAAGACGCCAGCCGAGGCCACCAGCGCCCCAAGATCGAGGAATACGGCGACTCGCTGTTCGTGGTCGTCAAGACCGTCGAATGGCGTGAAGAGGAGGTGGTGCTGGGCGAGGTCGATATTTTCGTCGGCCAGAACTACGTGCTGTCCTCGCGCGACGGCCAGAGCACCAAGGGTTTCCTCGGCGTGCGGGCGCGTGCCGAGCGCGAACCGCACATGTTGCGCAAGGGCCCGGCCTTCGTGCTGTATGCGCTGATGGATGCGATTGTCGACCGCTATTTCCCGGTGCTGGAAATGCTGGAAACCGAGCTGGAAAAAATCGAGGAACTGATCTTCAGCGAAGGCAAGCAGCGCGACAATATCGAACGGCTGTACGAACTCAAGGGAAAAGTCACCACCGTGCGCCATGCCGTGGTGCCGATGATGGAAGCGGTAGGGCGCCTGTACGGCGGCCGGGTGCCGTCGATGTGCCTCGACACCCAGGATTATTTCCGCGACGTCCACGACCACCTGCACCGCATCAGCGCCGCGCTCGACACCATCCGCGACACCATCGCCACCGCCATCCAGGTCAACCTGTCGATGACCGCGATCGAAGAGAGCGAAGTGAACAAGCGGCTGGCGGCCTGGGCGGCGATCTTCGCGATCGTCACCGCGTTTGCCGGCGTGTGGGGGATGAATTTCAAGTTCATGCCCGAGCTGGAGTGGAAGTACGGCTATCCGATGGCGCTCTCCATCATGATCTTCGTGTGCTGGATATTGCATCGGCGCTTCAAGCGGGCCGGGTGGTTGTAAACGACAAAGCCCCGGCGCTTGCGCACCGGGGCTTTATTACAGACGGCTGAAGCTTAGAACTTGTAGCCGGCAGTCACGTAGACAAAGCGTCCGCGTGGATCGTACTGGTAGATGTCGTAGCCAGCCTGGAACTGGTTCGAGACTGCGCTGCCGATAGGGTCAGGCTGCTTGTCGAACAGATTCTTCACGCCCAGCGCCAGAGTAACCCCCTTGAAGCCCTTGTAGGTCACGTTGGCATCGTAAATCGCTTCCGGACGGATGCGCACTTCGTTGTCGTTCAGGTCGTTACCGACGCGGTAGCCGTCGCGGTAGTTCTGCACCAGGGTGGTTGCCCATGGACCTTGCGACCAGGTGGCGGCCAACTGGTGTTTCCAGCTCAGGATCACGCCGCCGTTTTGCGCGCCGATGACCGGGGTGCCGACCGAATCAACCATGGTGCCAACTTTGTGCGATACGTCGCCGCCAGGGCTGGTCTGGTTGAACTTGTCCATGTAGGTACCGTTCAGGTTGACTTCCAGCTTGCCGAAGCTGAAGTTGTCTTTCCAGTTGGCGAACAGGTCAATGCCTTGCACGGTGGCGTCACCGGTGTTGGCCAGGGTCTGGCGGATGCTCTGGATGACGTTGGTGCCAGGCTGCAGGGTGACCAGGCCGGCGTAGGCTGCGTCGCCAGCGCGGAAGCGCGATACCACTTCCTGTGCCGAAGGCGTGGCCAGGATGTCGGTAATCTTGATGTTGAAGAAGTCAAGACCGATGCTGGCCGTGTTCGTTGCCTGCCATACCGCACCGAACGAGTACTGTTTCGACTCTTCCGGTTTCAGGTTCGGATTGCCGCCAGTGAGCGAATTGACTTGCAGGCCGGTGTCTTGCGGGGTCGCAGGATCGGTAAAGCCTTCCGAGGTGCCCAGGGTTTGCGGAGTCCACAGGTCCACCAGCGACGGTGCGCGGAAGCCGGTACCGTACGAAGCGCGCAGCACGAGTTCCTTGACCGGCTGCCAGCGGACGTTGCCCTTCCAGTTGAAGGTGTTGCCGACGTCATCATACTTGTCGTCACGCACCGCCAGGTTCAGCTCCAGCGATTTCAGCACCGGCAGGTTCAACTCGCCGTAAGCCGAATTGACTTTGCGCTTGCGGTCGATCGGCACCACCGAACCGCCGAGGCCGGAGATGTCGCCTGACTGGTAAGCCGCGCTCGGGTTGGTTTCATATTTTTCCTGGCGCGATTGCAGGCCGACGGCGTAAGCAGGGGTGAAGCCGGCGATGGTGCCCATCTCGCCGGTCAGCTTGGCGTCGAAGCTGTCGCTGACCGATTTAGCATTCAGGAAAGTAGCGCTGAACTGCGCAGCTTTCAGCTGATCAGCCAGGGCGCCAGTTTGCACGCCACCAGCCGCCCATGGGTTCCAGTTGCTCTGGTTGATGATGTTGGCATAAGCCACTTGCGAGAAGTATCCGCTGGTGACAGCACTTTCCAGCTTCGATTCATTGTGGCTGTAGGCAACTTCGTAGTCGGCAGGACCGAGCGAACCCTTGGCGCCGATCACGGCGCGCGACTGTTTGCCGGTGTCGACGTTCTGGCGCGGACCGTAGTCCATCACGCGCGAGGTGATCGCCAATGGCTGGCCGATCAGCGAATTGAAGCCACGGCTTTGCAGGTAAGGTACGGCGATAGACTGGTAGACCGGGTTCGACGGGAACAGCAGCAGGGCTTTGTCCACACCTTGCTTGTCAAACTCGGCATCGGTCTCGAAGAAGTCCGAGCGCGCTGGCGACGACTGGTAGGTCTGGGTGATCTTGCTTTTCGAGTACAACAGGTCGGCGAACAACTGGTGGTTGTCGTTGATCTGGTAGCTCAGGTTGCTGGTGAAGTTGAACAGTTCGCGTTTCGGCGTCAGGCCAACATCGGGACCGCTGTCGTACGGGCAGTATGGCACGCCGCCGGCGGTGGTCGAGCCGATCATGCCGATGGTGGCGCAGTTGTTGCTCGCTGCCAGCGGATTGCCGTAAGCGGCGCCGCCAGCACGGAAGTCGGTGCTTGGACCGGTGCCTGGAATGAAGGCACCCTGGATATTGCCTTGGCCGGTTGCAGTGCTGTTGTAGTAGGGCAGGCGGGTGGCGGACTTCGCGTAGTCGCGGTCACGGCCGAACAGCGCCTCTTCACGTTCAACCGATGCCGAAGCGACAACGCTCAGCTTGTCGGTGTTGTAGCCGCCGGTGATCGATGCTTTTTTGTTCTGGCCGCCACCGCTTTCAGCGGGCGTACCGTAACCGCCGGTGATTTCGACACCGTCCACGCGCTTTGACAGGATGAAGTTGACCACGCCAGCCACCGCATCGCTACCGTAAACGCCCGAGGCGCCGTCTTTCAGAACTTCCACGCGCTCGATGGCTGCCAGTGGAATGGCGTTGACGTTGACCGAGGCGCCGTCGCTGCCGGCGAAGGCTGCCAGGCGGCGGCCGTTGACCAGTACCAGCGTGCGGGTCGAACCGAGGCCGCGCAGCGAGATCGACGACAGACCGCCGGTGGAGGAGCCAGCGCCGGTGGCGTTGGTGACGCTGCCGGCCGACGAAATGGCCGAGATCGATTGCAGCAGTTCCTGGGTGCTGGTAGCGCCAGTGCGTTCGATTTCCGCTTTGGACATGATTTGTACTGGCAGTGCGGTTTCAGCATCAACACGCTTAACCGATGAACCGGTGATTTCTACGCGCTGGATAGGCGCGTCGGCCTGTTGGGCCAAGGCTGGTTGTGCCAGCACGAGTGCGGCACTGCCCGCAAACATCAGGCGCAGTGAACGCGAAATTACGGTTTCCATCATCATTGTTACAACTCCCAGGATTGGTGACTTTTTTTAGAAAAACTTGCTCTGCCCGGCGAATCTATGGCGAGATTTGCCGAAGGGGAGTATCAAACCATTGCGGACTGAAGTGGTCAATGCGATCACTGTAACAACTTTGAAATAAACAACACTTTTCTCGGCATTTACAACAAAAACCGCCTTTCTTACAAAGAAATACAAAAATTTTCGTAAATTATTGCTCAGCTGTGCTAGTGACGCCAAATTTCTAACTATCGAGATAGAAGACTTGCCTGCGCCGCCGCCATCGACAGCGCCACCGCTTCCGCCACCTTGATGCCATCGACGCCTGCCGACAGGATCCCGCCCGCATAGCCGGCGCCTTCGCCCGCCGGGAACAGTCCGGCCGTGTTCAGGCTTTGCAGGGTGTCGTCGCGGCGCTTGATGCGGATCGGCGACGAGGTGCGCGTTTCCAGCCCGGTCAGCACCGCGTCGTGGCGGAAATAACCCTTGAGTTGCTTGTCGAACGCGGGGAAGGCCTCGCGCAGGGCCGTCACCGCGTATTCCGGCAGGATCTGCGCCAGGTCGGTCAGGTGCACCCCCGGCTTGTACGACGGCACCACGGCGCCGAACTCGGTCGAGGCACGGCCGGCGACGAAGTCGCCCATCAGCTGGCCCGGCGCATTATAGGTACCACCGCCGAGCTCGAACGCCTTTTCTTCCAGCCGGCGCTGCAACTCCATGCCGGCCAGCGGGTGGTCCGGATAGTCGACCTCGGGCGAAATACTGACCACGATGGCGCTGTTGGCATTGCGCTCGTTGCGCGAATACTGGCTCATGCCGTTGGTGACCAGGCGGCCCGGCTCGGATGCGGCCGCCACCACCGTGCCGCCCGGGCACATGCAGAAGCTGTACACGGCGCGACCGTTGGACGCGTGATGCACCAGCTTGTAATCGGCCGCGCCGAGGATCGGGTGGCCGGCATTGGGGCCGAAGCGGCAGGCGTCGATCAGCGATTGCGGGTGCTCCACCCGGAAGCCGATCGAGAACGGTTTCGCTTCTATATAGACACCACGGTCGTACAGCATCTGGAACGTATCGCGCGCGCTGTGGCCGATCGCCAGCACCACGTGGTCGGTAACGACCTTTTCGCCGCTTTCCAGCATCACCGCGCGCACCTGGCGACCGTTGGCGGTTTCTTCGATATCGATGTCGGTGACCTTGCTGTCGAAGCGGTATTCGCCGCCCAGCGCCTCGATGGTTTCGCGCATCGCTTCCACCATCTTGACCAGGCGGAAGGTGCCGATGTGCGGCTTGCTGACGTAGACGATTTCCTCGGGAGCACCGGCCTTGACGAACTCGGTGAGCACCTTGCGGCCGTAGTGCTTGGGATCCTTGATCTGGCTGTACAGCTTGCCGTCCGAGAAAGTGCCGGCCCCGCCTTCGCCGAACTGCACGTTCGACTCGGGATTGAGCTTACGCTGGCGCCAGAAACCGAAGGTGTCCACGGTGCGCTCACGCACCACCTTGCCGCGCTCGAGAATGATGGGCCGCAAGCCCATTTGCGCCAGCAGCAGCGCCGCCAGCAGGCCGCACGGGCCGATGCCGATCACGACAGGGCGCTGGAAGTCCGGGTGCGCCGCCAGCTGTGCGCCGTCGGCAACGAATTTGTAGGCCATGTCCGGCGACGGCATCAGGTGGGTGTCGTGGCGGCGATGGGCGAGCACGGCGGCTTCGTCCGCGACCTCGATGTCGAGCGAATAAATGAGGACGATGGCCGATTTTTTACGGGCATCGTAACTGCGCTTGAAGACGGTAAAGCCGAGCAGGTCTTCGGCTGCGATGTCGAGCCGCGCCAGGATGGCGGCCGGCAACTCGGCTTCGGTGTGGTTCAGGGGGAGTTTGACTTCATTGAGACGCAACATGGTGTAGTTCCGAAAAGTGCAGGGCTCCGTATCTAGCGGAGAGCGGTGCGGCCGCGCATGGCGCGAACGCAGGCCGCTATTTTACCCTTCCTGACGGCAACGCATCCAGCTGCCGGTATCGCCATCGACACGAAAACGCGCCATTAAATAGATGAGTTATTTATTTGTGTAATAAATATCGCTGGCATTCGCGTTGTTAAGGAACAACGAACCACACAGGATGAAAACAATATTGAGTTCGTCTTTAAACCGATCGAGCAGTTTAAATGTTCATTTATTGTGCAGGACGGTGGCACCGATTAATGAGAATCGTTTTTTCTTGGCCAGCGCTCAGCCGCTGCATTGCAGCATGAAAGCAAAAAAAAAGTTCTTTCATCAATATTTATTTTGGAAAAAATAAATTTCAACGAATAAAATTCCATATTTGTCATCTACCTGGCTTGACGCCAATGGCTCTTGCAGGATTTATTCCGGCACCCGATGCACCAACCCGTTTCGCGTCGCACCATTTTGGGATGCGCCTTGTCAGGGCAGAAATTTCCACCCGTATATAGACAAAACAAACGCCAAATGTTTTGATGCTGTGGACTCAGATACAGAACGTTACAAACGTAGGCGTCCGGCCGGGTGCCTGCGAAAGATGGTAATAAGCGCCTCGAAAAGGGGCGTAATTCAGGTATTTCCCGGCAACGGGAATTCAACTACGGGAGCTTCAGAATGATTCAAGAGAAAAAGATGTCACTGGCCATGCGTGCCGTGTTCGCCAGCGGCATGCTGGTAGGCGCGTCGGCGGTCATGCACAACGCGGTAGCGCAAGAAGCCGCGCCTGTCAGGATCGAACAGGTGCAGGTGACGGGTACCCGTATCACCACGCCTGGCACGACCTCGACCAGCCCGATCTCGTCGGTGAACTCGGAAGAAATTCGCGCTTCCCAGCCTGTGGCCGTCGAAGAATTCTTCAAGAGCCTGCCTGCAGCGGTGCCTGCCATCGGCGCTGGCGTCAACAACGGTTCCGGTGGCGGCGCCACCATCGACCTGCGCGGCCTGGGCCCGAACCGCTCGCTCGTCATGATCAACGGTCGCCGCCTGGTGCCGTTCAACCTGAGCGGCGCGGTCGATACGAACTCGATCCCGCTGGCGCTGCTCAACCGCGTCGATCTGCTGACCGGTGGCGCGTCGGTGTCGTACGGCGCCGATGCGGTCGCCGGCGTGGTCAACTTCAACCTCAAGCGTAACTTCACCGGTCTCGACGTATCGACCTCGTACGGCAGCACCACCGGCGACCGTGACGGCAAGCGCAAGCGCACCGATTTGACCATGGGCGCCAGCCTGGACGAAGGCCGCGGCAACGTGGTCCTGAGCATCGGCAAAACCAGTGCCGATCCAGTCACCCAGGGTTCGCGTCCTTACGGCGTTACCAGCCTGAGCTCGGTAACCGGCCGTCCAACCGGCTCCAGCACCACCGTTCCGAGCGGTTTCGCTGTCTCGCAGGGACCTGGCGGTACCGGCACGCTGTCCGGCAACTGGCAGATCGATCCTGCCAGCGGCCGCCTGGTGCAGCCGCTGGTGCAATACAACACCAATCCGCTCAATTACTACGCGACCGGCCTGGAACGCACGCAAGCGACCTCGCTGGCCAACTACCGTGTGAATGACCATGCCGACGTGTACGCCGAGCTGTTCTACACCACCAGCAAAGTCGGTTCCACGCTGGCGGAAACGGGTACTTTCGGCAACGTCTTCAACGTACCGATCGGCAACCCGTACATTCCTGCCGCAGCGCGCCAGCAGATCTGCGAACGCCGTGGCATTACTGCGGCCAATTGCGTGCCGGGCAACGCCACCATGGTGCCGATGACCGTCAACCGCCGCTTTGTCGAACTGGGACCGCGCCTCAACAACTTCGACAACAAGAGCCTGCAATACACGCTGGGCGTAAAAGGCGACGTCGCCTTCGACTGGACCTACGACGCCAACTGGACCCGTGGTTCGGCCGACCAGACCCAGACCCGCCAGAACTGGGGTTCGCTGTCGAAAGTGACCCAGGCGCTCAACGCATTGAACACCACCACTTGCGTCAACACCGCCAACAACTGCGTGCCGCTCAATGTGTTCGGCGCCGCCGGTAGCATTACCCCCGCGCAACTGGGCTTCATCAATTCCAGCGCGCTGCTGCTGCAAAATGTCAAGCAAGACGTCGCGTCGGTGAACTTCTCGGGCAGCCTGGGCAGCACGTTTGTGAGCCCGTTTGCCAGCGAACCGATCACCATGGCGATCGGCGCCGAGCAGCGCAAAGTGACCGCCGGCACCCAGTCCGACGCTGCCTCGCAAATCCAGGCCGAAGTGCTCGGTACCGGCGCGCCGACCCCGGACAGCAGCGGCAGCTTCCGCATGCGTGAGTACTACACCGAAGCGCAAGTACCACTGATCCGCAACCTGCCGTTCGTACGCGAACTGAACGGTGAGCTCGGCTACCGCCGCACCGAATTCAGCGTCGCCGGGGCAGAAAAGAGCTACGGCAGCTGGAAAGGTGGCGGCGACTGGTCGCCAGTCAAATCGCTGCGCTTCCGTGCTTCTGTCCAGAAGGCTACCCGCGCGCCAAACGTGAACGAATTGTTCCAGCCGCTGATCACCGGCCTGTCCAACGTCGCGGTCGATCCATGCCAGCTGGCACTGATCAACCAGGGTCAAGCCAATACCGCAGGCACCTTGTCGAACCTGTGCCGCCTGACCGGCGTGCCGGTCAGCGAAATCGGTTCGTTGCCGGCACCATCGTCGGGCCAGATCAACAACCTCACCGGCGGCAACCCAGCCCTGGGGCCTGAAGAAGCCAAGACCAAGACCTTGGGCTTCGTCTGGGAACCAGTTGCAAAACTGGCCATCTCGGTGGATTACTATTCGATCAAGCTCGAGAAGGCAATTGCCAGCCTGAGCACGACCGATATCCTGGATCGCTGCTACCAGACCCAGTTCAATCCATCGTTGGCCTTTAACGACTCGTGCGCCGCCATCGGCCGCAATCCTGCCAACGGCACCTTCAACGGCGCCGGTTCGAGCGGTGTTGCCACGCCACTGTCGAACTCGAGCCGCCAATCGACCAGCGGCTACGACCTGAACGTGAACTACAAGCTCGGCGCCAGCCAGATCAACCTCGATCCGAAGTTCGGCATGTTCGACCTGGGCTTCGCCTTGACCCAGGTGCAATCGTTCAAACTGGGCGAGCGCGATTGCCTCGGTTACTACTCGGTGGCATGTAACAGCATCAACGGCAGCACCGCACCGGTGTACAAGCGCAAGTTCAACCAGCGCCTGACCTGGAACGTGGGCGACTTCGCGCTCGGCTACAACTGGCGCTACCTGAGCTCGACCGATGTCGAGCCAGGTTCGGGCACCTACCTGCCGGAATTCTCGCATATCAAGGCCCACAGCTACGTGGACCTGTCGGGTGTGTGGAACTTCAGCAAGAACCTGCGTTTCAACGTCAGCGTGAACAACGCTGCCAACAAGAAACCACCAATCGTTGGTGCCAACGTCTCGACCACCGCCATGGATAGTGGTAACACCTTCCCGAGCGCCTACGATGCCATTGGCCGTTACGTCACCTTCGGCGCCAACCTGAAGTTCTAAGCTGAACTTACGGGCCAGGCTCCTGGCCTGGCAGGGCCACAAAAAACCCGCGTCTGCACCATGTGCAGCGCGGGTTTTTTTATACACAGAATTTTGCTGCGTTAGCACAATTGCCATGCCGCACAGTGGCGCTGACCGGTTTGCGTACCGGGCATTCGAATAGTGTTGTTGCGCCGCCGTAAAAATGTTGTTGCACCAAAAATGGGCGGCCCCGCACTAAAGTGGGAGGTTTGCGCACCGTTTCCGAATAAGCTATGGCGAAAAATAATATTAGAAAAATTAATGTGTTGTTTTACGGTGATATCTACATGCAGTTGAATTGACATGATTCAAGCCGGCATGGTTTTATGTAACCGTTGAGTCACATTTGTAATTGTTGACACACTGATCAGGATCACCTTACCCGGCGGATCCATAAAAAAATTCAGATACACACCCAGAAGGAGTTTTTTTCATGAAGTTGCGTATCAAACCTATGCCTGTCGCGATCTTGCAAGTGATTGCAAGCGGCGCATTCTCCGTTGCAGCACTCACTCCAGCGATGGCCCAGCAGGCCAGCGGCACCGAGCCCGTACAACGCGTCGTTGTGACCGGTTCGCTGATTAGCCGCACCGATACCGAAACCGCAACGCCGGTCCAAGTGATCACCGCCGCTGATATCCAGCGCAGCGGTAAAACCTCGGTTGCTGAACTGCTCAGCGATCTGGCTTCCAACGGCGCTGGTACCCTGGGCACCGGCTTTTCCGGCGCGTTTGCCAACGGCGCTTCGGGCATTTCGCTGCGCGGCCTGAGCGTCGGTGCGACCCTGGTACTGCTCGACGGCCACCGCGTGGCCCCTTACGCGATCGGTGACGATGCCCAGCGCTCGTTCGTCGACGTCTCGAACATTCCATTCGATGCCATTGAAAGCATCGAAGTCCTGAAAGCTGGCGCATCGTCGCTGTACGGCTCGGATGCTGTGGCCGGCGTGGTCAACATCAAATTGAAAAAGAGCTACAACGGTACGCGCCTGTCTGCTGAAGGCGGCACCACCCAGCACGGCGGCGGCACCACCAAGCGCGCGTCGTTCTCGACCGGCTTTGGTGACCTCGATGCCGACGGTTACAACGCCTTCGTGACCGCAGAATATCGCCGTCAAGGCGGTATCAAGATTTCCGACCGTCTGGGCAATGACTGGAATGACCGCGACTGGACCGCCCGTGGCGGTAACAACCTGACCCTGGGCGTGCCGACGTCGTTGAATAACATGTTGACGCAGGCTAACACGCCGTACCTGTTCAATCCGTCGGGACCGGCCTTGCCAGGTACCAATCCTGCGACCAATCAGCCGTACAGCGCTACCGATAACCCTGTCAACTACCAATTCCTGAATTCGAACTGCGATTTCACCAGGTACCGTGCAGGGCAGTGCGCAGTGGCCGACAATTCGTCGTTCATCCAGCCAAAAACCGAAAACGTCAACGTGCTGGCCGGCTTTACCAAGAAGCTCGCTGGCGACTGGGAAATGGGCGTCAAGGGCTCGTATTTCCGTCGTGAAAGCTCCAACAACCGCGGCGTGCCACCAGTGTTCTCTCCCACCAGCTTTGCGGGTAACACTGCGCTGAGCCCGGACGGCACCCTGACCCCTCGCGTGGGGGCCCTTGGCGCCACTACGTTCCCTGCCGGTTCGGCTGTGGGCGCAGGCATCACCAATAATCTGCCGGGTACCGCACGTCTGTACGGTTACGTACCAGGCACGGCCGCAGCCAGCACCTCGGACAACACCGCCACGGCTACCCGCCTGGCGCTGGATCTGAACGGTACGGCATACGGTTGGGACATGCGCCTGGCCGGTGGTCTGACTGAATCGAAAGTCGAGATCGACTACAGCGGTTACATCGACCGCAATGCACTGTACAACTCGCTGCGCAGCGGTACGTTCAACGTGCTGGGCGGTAACTCGCAAGCGCTGACCGACACCATCTCGCCACGCTTCTCGAACACCAACACGTCCAAGCTCAACTACGCCGACGCGACTGCCAGCCGCGAGCTGACCCAGCTCGGCGCCGGTCCGCTGATCTTCGCAGCCGGTCTGCACTGGCACAAACGTGAATGGGATGCGCCACCGTCGGCCCTGACCGCCAACGGTCAGGTCGCCAGTACCTCGCCGTTCGTGTTCGGATCGGAAACCAATACCGCAGCATTTGCTGAGTTGCAAGCGACCCTGATCAAGAACGTCGAAACCAGCATCTCCGGTCGTTATGACCGCTTCGACACCTACGGTCACTCGTTCACCCCGGCTGCCAACTTCAAGTGGACGCCATCGAAGCAGTTCGCCCTGCGCGGTAACTTCGCACGCGGCTTCCGTGCACCGAACCCGGCGGAATCGGGCAGCGCAGGTTCGTTCTTCTCGTACAATGCAATCAGCGATCCTGTCCTGTGCCCAACCGGCAATATCACGGCACCAGGCAGCGTACCGATCTATTGCAAATTTACCCCGGTCTTCGTGCAACAGACCAGTAAAGACCTGTCGCCGGAAAAATCCAAGTCGTATGACCTGGGCATCGTGCTGGCACCGATCCAGGGCTTGGGCATCACGTTCGATTACTACAAGATTGAACTGAGCAACCAGATCGTCAGCGCTGCTACCAGCGATCCTAACTATGTGCCATCTTTCGTTCGTGGCGCACCGGTCCAGATGGACACCGTGCAAGCTGACGGCTCGATCGCATCGGTACTGTCGCCAGTCGGCCCGGCACTGTATGCCACGTCGGGTTATATCAATGCCGGTAAAACTACCACCAGCGGTATCGAAGCGGCCATCAACTACCGCTTTAACCTGCCAGACGGCATGGGTTCCCTGCGTACCGACCTGAGTGCTGCGCACACGTTCGACTACACCCAGAGCGTCAATGGCGTCAGCTACCAGCTGGCTGGCACGCAAGGTCCGTCGGGCGTTGGCGGTGCTACCGGCAATCCGAAAAATCGCGCGCAGTTCTCGCTGACCTGGGCCCGTGGTCCGCTGGATGTCACCACCAGTGTCAACTACACCAGCTCGTTCTCGTCGCTTGACCCATCCGTGGGCGGCACCAATTGCGCATCGACCGGTACCGATGTTGGCGGCCGTAACTACTTCGCCAGCATCGATGGGGGCCAGCCTGCCAGCTACTGCCGCGTTGCTTCGTTCACCACGACCAACCTGAACCTGCAATACAAGGTCACGCCGAACCTGACCCTGAAAGGCACGATCCTGAACGTGTTCGACAAGGCGCCGCCGATCGACGTCGGCACCTACGGCAACTCGGGTGTACAGACCGCCTACAATGCTTCGCTGCACCAGGCAGGTGCTGTTGGCCGCTTCTTCAGCCTGGGTCTGGGCTACACCTTCTAATAGAAGGCACGGGGCGGCAGCGATGCCGCCCACGTAAAAAGGGCAGGATGACGTCGTCATCCTGCCCTTTTTTTATTGGGCGCGGCGGAAATTACATGCCGCCCCAGGCGGCCGCCAGGATCGCCAGCGCCGCCAGTCCTGCCGTTTCGGTGCGAAGCACGCGCGGGCCCATCGACAGCGATACGGCCCCGGCGGCGATTGCCGCCGCTTCCTCTTCGTCGCTGTAGCCGCCTTCCGGGCCCACCAGCAAATCCACGGCGCGTGGCGGCGTGTCGCGCGCCCACTGTGCCAGCGATTGCTCCGCGCGCGGACTGAGCAGGATACGCCGTGCGCCGTTGGCGGGCGCCGCCAGC
The DNA here is from genome assembly GCF_001758785.1 of Duganella phyllosphaerae. Taxonomy (GTDB): domain Bacteria; phylum Pseudomonadota; class Gammaproteobacteria; order Burkholderiales; family Burkholderiaceae_D; genus Rugamonas; species Rugamonas phyllosphaerae. Next base: position 35,832 of record NZ_LROM01000113.1, on the reverse strand, counting down.
CAGCGGTTGAACTCCTGCACCGGCGCCACCGTGGCCAGCCGGTTGCGTCCGCATTGCTCGGACGCGCTCACCACCACGCCCTGCCAGTGCGCCAGGCGCTTTTCCGCCCGCTCGCCGGACAGCCGCACCACCGAGCGGCGCGCCGTCAGCGGGACGATGGCCGTGACACCCAGTTCCACCGCCTTTTCCACGATCCAGTCCATCTTGCTGCCTTCCGGCACGCCCTGGACCAGGGTCAGCGCGAACGGCAGCTCGGCCTCGCGCGGCGCATGGCCGCGCACTTCGGCGCTGGCGCTGCGACGCCCCAGCTCGGTCAGCGCGGCCGTATATTCGCCGCCTTCGCCGTTGAACAGGGTGACCAGGTCGCCCTGGGCCAGGCGCAGCACCTGCACATGGTGGGCCACGGCGTCGGGCAGGGAAACAATCTGGCCGATGGCCAGTGGCTGGGGGCAAAAGAAGCGGGGCATGGCAACCGTCGGGAGTGGGATAAAAGCGCAATTTTAAATGGTGGGTGTCATCGTCTGGTAAAATAATGGGCTCAGCAAGCGTCGTGCGCGTCTGGTTAGTGCACACCTTGCACTCAGTTTTCATACTTTCGCGATTGACCTACGATGACTTCTACGCTCCCCACCACCAAGATGGCCAACGCGATCCGCGCGCTGGCAATGGACGCCGTCCAGAAGGCCAACTCCGGCCACCCAGGCATGCCGATGGGCATGGCAGAGATCGCTGTTGCGCTGTGGAGTGGGCATTACAGCCACAACCCGGCCAATCCGAAATGGGTCAATCGCGACCGTTTCCTGTTGTCCAATGGCCACGGCTCGATGCTGCACTACGCGCTGCTGCACCTGTCCGGTTATGCCGTGACCATGGATGACATCCGCGATTTCCGCCAGATGCATTCGAAAACCCCGGGCCACCCCGAAGTCGATATCACGCCCGGCGTGGAAACCACCACCGGTCCGCTGGGCCAGGGCCTGGCCAACGCGGTCGGCATGGCGCTGGCCGAATGGCTGCTTGCAAGCGAATTCAACAAGCCGGGCCTGGAAGTCGTCGACCATTACACCTATGCATTCCTCGGCGACGGCTGCCTGATGGAAGGTATTTCGCACGAAGTGTGCGCGCTGGCCGGCACCCTGGGCCTGTCCAAGCTGATCGCCCTGTACGACGACAACGGTATCTCGATCGACGGTAAAGTGGAAGGCTGGTTCACCGACGACACCCCGGCCCGTTTCGAAGCTTATGGCTGGAACGTGATCCGCGACGTGGACGGCCATGACGTGGCTGCCGTTTCGGCCGCGATTGCCGCTGCCAAGACCGCCACCAAGCCGACCCTGGTCTGCTGCAAGACCGTGATCGGCAAGGGCTCGCCCAACCTGCAAGGCGGCGACAAGGTGCACGGCGCGGCGCTCGGCGACAAGGAAGTGGCCAATGTGCGCGAGTACCTCGGCTGGTCCGCCGCGCCGTTCGAGATCCCGGCCGACGTGTACACCGCGTGGGACGCCAAAGAAGCGGGCGCCGCGCAGGAAGCCGCCTGGACCAAGCTGTTCAACGACTATAGCGCCCAGTTCCCGGCCGAAGCTGCCGAACTGACGCGCCGCATGGCCGGCGACCTGCCAGCCGCGTTCGAATCGACCCTGGCTGCTGCGATTGCCGCCACCGTCGAGAAAAAAGAAACCATCGCCACCCGCAAGGCCAGCCAGAACGCCATCCAGGCGCTGGCGCCGGTGCTGCCGGAATTTTTGGGCGGTTCGGCCGACCTGACCAGCTCGAACCTGACCAACTGGAAAGAGTCGGTGGCCGTGCGTTCGGGCAAGCCGGGCAACCACGTCAACTACGGCGTGCGCGAGTTCGGCATGGCTGCCATCATGAACGGCGTGGCCCTGCACGGCGGTTACATCCCGTTCGGCGCGACGTTCCTGACCTTCTCCGATTACAGCCGCAATGCACTGCGCATGGCCGCGCTGATGAAACAGCGTTCGCTGTTCGTGTTCACCCACGACTCGATCGGCCTCGGTGAAGACGGTCCTACCCACCAGTCGGTCGAGCACATCTCGTCGATGCGCCTGATTCCGAATCTGGACAACTGGCGTCCATGCGACACCACCGAATCGATGGTGGCGTGGGGCGAGGCGGTCAAGCGCAAGAACGGTCCATCGACCCTGATCTTCTCGCGCCAGAACCTGCCGTACCAGGAGCGCAAGCCCGAAACCGTGGCGGCGATTGCCCGGGGCGGCTACGTGCTGCAGGAAGTGATCGACGCCAAGGTCACCCTGATCGCCACCGGTTCCGAAGTGGAACTGGCCGTGGCTGCCGCCTCCGCGCTGAACGCTGAAGGCATCGCTGCACGCGTGGTGTCGATGCCGTCGACCGACGTATTCGACCGCCAGGACGCAGCGTACAAAGCCAGCGTATTGACCAAGGGCGTGCCACGCGTGGCGATCGAAGCCGGCGTCACCGATTTCTGGTACAAGTACGTGGGCCTGGAAGGCGCCGTGGTCGGTATCGACAGTTTTGGCGAGTCCGCGCCAGCGAGCGTGCTGTTCAAGCACTTCGGCTTCACCGTGGAAAATGTTGTCGCGAAAGCCAAACTGGTCATTGCTTAATCTATAATTGCTTGTTTAGTACAAAATTTTTTCTAATCAGGAGCAGAGTATGACGATCAAAGTTGCAATTAACGGCTACGGCCGCATCGGCCGCAATGTACTGCGCGCTTTCTACGAAGGCGGTAAAAAGCAGGACATCCAGATCGTTGCGATCAACGACCTGGGCGACGCCAAGTCGAACGCCCACCTGACCCGCTACGACACCGCGCATGGCAAGTTCCCTGGCACCGTGGAAGTGGACGGCGACAACATGATCGTGAACGGCGACGTGATTCGCGTGTTCGCGCAGCGTAACCCGGCAGAAATCCCATGGGGCGACCTGGGCGTGGACGTGGTACTCGAGTGCACCGGCTTCTTCACCACCAAGGAAAAAGCTTCGGCCCACCTGAAGGGCGGCGCCAAGAAAGTCATCATCTCGGCACCAGGCGGCAAGGACGTTGACGCCACCATCGTGTACGGCGTGAACCAGGACGTGCTCAAGTCCACCGACACCGTGATCTCGAACGCTTCGTGCACCACCAACTGCCTGGCGCCGCTGGTCAAGCCACTGAACGACGCCATCGGCGTGGAAACCGGCCTGATGACCACCGTGCACGCTTACACCAACGACCAGGTACTGTCGGACGTGATGCACGAAGACCTGCGCCGCGCCCGTTCGGCCACCATGAGCATGATCCCGACCAAGACCGGCGCTGCCGCTGCGGTTGGCCTGGTGCTGCCGGAACTGAACGGCAAGCTCGATGGTTTCGCGATCCGCGTTCCGACCATCAACGTCTCGCTGGTGGACCTCACCTTCATCGCCAAGCGCGACACCACCGTTGACGAAGTCAACGCACTGATGAAAGCGGCTGCCGAAGGCGCGCTGAAAGAAGTGCTGACCTACCAGACCGAACCACTGGTGTCGATCGACTTCAACCACAACCCGGCGTCGTCGAACTTCGATTCGACCCTGACCAAGGTCTCGGGCCGCCTGGTAAAAGTCTCGTCGTGGTACGACAACGAGTGGGGCTTCTCGAACCGCATGCTCGACACCACCGTCGCGCTGATGAACGCCAAGTAATTCGTTGCACGTAAAAAAACCCGGCTTGCCGGGTTTTTTTACGCCTGCCAAAACTGAGCCGGGTTAGCGGAACTTGTACTCGGCGGTAATGCGGACCGAGCGGCCGGTAACATCGGCGGTGTTTTGAGGAATCACGCCGCCTGCGGAGTCGAAGTCACGCAAGTCCAGCGGCGGCCGGCGGTTGGTGATATTGCGGACGAACATGCTGACGGTGAGGTCGCGCACGCCGGTGTAACTGACGTTCCAGTCCAGGCGGCCATAGGCCTTGATGCGGCACTCGTCGGCCGACCAGCCGAGGTCGGCGCACCCCGCAGCGGTGTAAGTCTCGTCGAAGTAATCGCCGTTGAGCGCGGTCTTGCTCTGGTAAATCAGGCGCAGGCTGTTGCTGAAGTCGCCCGTCTTGAGCGCGGCCGTCACGTTGGCAACGGTTTTGGAATAGCCATAACGGCCGGCCAGGTTATCGCCGTAGCGATTGAGCGAGCTGCTGAAGTTTTTCAATTCAAGCAGGTAGGTGGCGTTCGCGCCCAGGTCGAGGCGGCCGATACCGGTGTTGAAGCGCGTGTTGGCCGAGACGTCCACGCCGCTGGTCTTGGTGCGGGCAACGTTCAGGAATGAGCCGTTGGTGGACGTCAGGGCGCCAGCAGTCACGCCATAGGTTTGCCGTTCGGCAGCGGTGAAGGTCTTGTCGGCACTCAGGTCGGCGCGCCCGATCGTACCTGGCGCCTGATCGGCTTCCGCTGCCAGCAGTTCGGCGGTAGTCTTGATGCCGATTTCGTCCTTGCGCTCGATACGCCAGTAGTCGAGCGAGAAATTGGTGTTCTTGACCGGCTCGATTACGAAACCGACCGTGCCCATGTGGGTGGTTTCGGGCTTCAGGTTGGGGTTGTTGCGCACGACGCTGGGCACGCCGGCGGCACATTCGTTACCCTCGACCGTATCGGCGCGCGCCAGCCCCAAAGCTTTGTTGGGATCGCTGTCGGGCAGCGCGTCGGATTGGGCACGCAAGGCATCGGCCAGGGCGCGGGCCTGCGGACAGCGCTTCAGATCGACGACGCCGTTGTCGAAGGCGAATTTGCTCGACTGCGCACTTTCGGTCAGGTTGGGCGCGCGGAAGCCCGATTCCAGCGTGCCGCGCAGTGCGAACGCTGGCGTTGCCTTCCAGATCGCTGCCAGCTTGGGCGACGTGTGCGCCTTGAAGCCGGGGAATTTGTCGATGCGCGCTGCGGCGGTGACATCGAGCGTGGACGTCACGGGCAAGCTTACTTCGGCAAACGCAGCCTGGGTGCTACGCGAGGCGTTGGCCGTGGCCGAGCCGTAGCCGACGATATCGCCTTGCAGCAGATTGTCGGTCGGCATGATCTTGAATTTTTCATGACGCAGTTCCGCGCCCGCAGCAATGTTGATGGCGCGATCGGCGATCTTGCCCACTTCGCCGGTGAGCTTGGCATCGACAAAGTACTGGGTGATCTTGCCGTCATAGCCGTTGACCGGGAACAGCGAGTTCAGCACTTCCGGGCTGTTGACCTTGCCGATCTGGTAGCCACGGTTGAAGAAATTCGGATCGCGTACGCTGAAGGTGTCTGGGTCGAAGTTGTTGTAGTCGCCGACCTGCTGCTTGAAGCCGCTGTCGCTGATCGCGCCAGCGCTGCGCAACTTGGTTTTGCTGCCCATTACGCCCGCTGCAGACTCCCAGTCGAAACTACGCCAGTTGCCCTTGACACCGCCCAGCACGCGGTACTGGTCGCTGGTAGCGTCCTGGTACGACGGTGCATCGGCAAAACGGTAACGGAATTCGACGTCTTCGCCGGTGGTGTTGAGCGGATGCGTAGCTGGCAGATACTGGTAAATGAAGCTCTTGCCCCCACCGGTGCGCGGGTCGCCCCAGATCGCATTGGGATTGGTCGAGCCATAGGTATTGAACGCACTGGTGTAGCTGGTCTTGGTGTGCGAGTAAAGCGCCTCGCCAAATGCTTCGGTGCCGCCGCCCAGGTCGAATTTGGCGGACAGCAGACCATTGACCCGATCCGCCTTTGGCACAGCCTCGAAGCGGCTGAAACGGTCATACACACACAGGCCGGCGGAGTTGACCGTGGCGCAGCCGGGCACCGCACCCTGGCCGATCAGGTTGCCCGGATAGGAATACGTGGACGGCGCACCAAGGTTGCCGAACATCAGGCCGCTGCCCGGGGCCACCGCCGAGAACTGCTTGCCATAGCCAGGGTTGATATCGTCCACCACGTCGCGCCACAGCACTTCGCCGCGCTTGAAGACTTCGACGTTGGCCAGCACATTGTATTTGTCGTTGACCCAGTCGCCGAAGCCTGCCGTGATGCTGGCTTTCTTGGTCTTGAATTGTTCATTTTTGACCGACTGGTCATAGCTGGCGCTGGCCTGCACGCCCTGGAAGTCGGAGCGGGTGATGATGTTGATGACGCCGGCCACGGCGTCGGAACCGTAGATCGACGAGCCGCCGTTGCGCAGCACTTCGATACGTTCAATGGCGTCGATCGGCAGCGAATCGAGATTGGTGAAGACTTCGTTGTAGTCGGCCAACGCATACGGCGCCACGCGGCGCGAGTTGAGCAGGACCAGGGTCGACTGCTTGCCGAGATTGCGCAGCGAAACGGCCGAAGCGCCGCTGGCGAATGAGTTGGAGCCGCCGATGTCGGACAACGCGCCGGTGGAGGAGGTCAGCGTTTCCAACGCTTCCTTCACTGAATTGACGCCAAGCCGGGTGATATCTTCACGGCGCAGGATCTCGACCGGGGTTGCCGTCTCGACGTCGAGACGCTTGATGTTGGAACCAGTGATGACGACCTTTTCCATGGACCTGGCGCTGTCTTCCTGCGCGACGACGTGAGACGAGGCCAGCGTGAGCGCAACTGCAGTCACGCCGGCTTTTAAAGCAATCTTCTTCATTGCAACTCCCGGGTATGTTTTTTTAGGATGCCTGCAAGTGTTGTCCGTGCAGTGCATTTTTAGTATAGGAGCGCCGCGATTAGTTGAATGAAAAGTCATGCAAATACAACACTATTTCCTTTCCTAACTGTAATGTTCTAACGGCAATCGTTGTTTTTATGCACCAAACCAGTGCCTACAAGCTGACCCGCAAGCCCAGGTAGTAACGCCGTCCGATCGGGTCGTAGGTGGACGCATCGGTTTCGGCGCCGGTGGTGTTGCCGGGCAGGCCGCTGATGATTGGCGGCGGCTTGGCGTTGAAGGCGTTGTCCAGGCCCAGGTAGAACTGCACCGACTTGCGCAGGTCGTAGGTGAACTGGAAATCGTTGTAGGTGCGCGAACCGATCTTGACTGCGCCGGGTGCGATGTCCAGGCTCTTGAGGAACTGGTCGTCGAGCGCGACCGGGCCGTTGTAGGTGGCGCTCCAGTTCAGGCCAAAGTCGCCCCACTTGTAGGCAGCGTTCAGTACGGCCTTGTTGCGCGGCGCATTGACCTGGCTTGACGTGACTTCGCCGACATCGTTGTTGCGCTGGTCTTCGGGGCCGGGCGTGGCCTGGGTCCACAGTTCGCGCAGACGGGTATAGGCCAGCCGCGTGCTCAGCCGGCCCGGACCCACGCGCCCGGCCCACGCGGCGGTGAGGTCGATGCCCTCGGTGCCAAGGCCGCCGCTATTGGTGACCGCCGTGTCGCTGTACTCGATCGAACCGGCCGCCAGGTTGCCCACGGCCACCGGGCGGCGCGTGACGAACGAGCAGAATACCGGGTTGCCGGCGTTGTAGCACTGGTCCAGCGCGTACTGGCGCTCAGTGGAGACGATGGCGTCGGCAATGTCGATCTTGAAGTAATCGACGGTGAAGGTAGTACCGGCCAGTGCCGGGATCGAGCGCGGTGTAAGCACCAGGCCGACGGTGGTGGAGCGGCCTTTTTCCGCTTTCAGGTCAGGGTTGCCCGAGTTGTAGCCGCTGATGCCCTGGCGGTCGGCCTGCTGCAAGGTGAATACGCCGCCATTGGCAGCCATGTTGGCCTGCACGCCGGGCGCGGCCATGCAGTTGACCGCCAGTGGCGAGGTCATGCCGGCAGTGACGCCTTCGCACGGGTCGACCAGGCCGGTGGGGAAGTCCTGCGTGGGTGACTGGTACAACTCGTTGATATTGGGCGCGCGGGTGGACTGGGCGCGGGTGGCGCGCAACTTGATGTCGGGCGTCACCGTCCATTCGCCGCCCGCGTTCCAGCTGTTGGTGCTGCCCACGGTGGAGTAGTCGCCGTGGCGGAACGTGGCCAGCAGCGACAGGTCGCGCGCAAACGGCCGGTCCTTGAGCAGCGGCACCCGGGTTTCAACGAATACCTCGCGCACCTGGTACTTGCCGTAGGTGGGCGGCGTGGCGTTGCCGGCGTTCAGACCCGCCTGGGTCAGTGGATCGGGCACCGCTTCCGATTCTTCGCTGCGCCACTCGAAGCCGGCCGCCAGGCCGATTCTGCCGGCCGGCAGTTGCCACAACTCGCCGTTGACCGAGGCGCCGGCCAGTTTCTGGGTGACCGACGTGAGCAGCGAACCGGGCGCGGTGACGTACTTGAGCGCGTCTGGCGTGATGGTGTTGAGGCCGAAAATGTTGATCGGCACGCAGCCCTCGGCCACCGCGTTGACATCGCGGCACACCGGTGCGCCGTTGGCGCCAGGGACGGCGTCGAGCGCGTAGCGCAGGTTGGGCACGTTGACCTGGCCGGTGGAGTTTTGCGCTTCCTTGGTGCGGCCGTAGCTGACGAACGCCTCGTAGTTCCAGTCCCGGACATTGCCCTTGAGGCCGGTGGCCAGGCGGAAGGTGTCGCGGTCGGCCTGGGCGCGGCGCGGACCGAACTCGGACAGGCGGCGCTGGAAGTAGTAATCGGGAATGCCGTCGCCGTCGTTGTCGCTGATGCGGTCCCACAGGTACTGCGGCACCAGCGGATTTTTCACCAGCGCGCCGTTGACCAGCGCCCCGGCCGGCACCTGGCCGCTGCCCTTGAACACGTCGTCCGCGCCGAGCGGGAACGACTCGATATTGGTGGTGGTCTTGGTGGCGGCATACGTGCCCTCGAAGAAGGCGCTGAGGTTTTCGTTCAGGGCGCGGGTGCCGTTGAGGGCAAACAGGTAGCGCTCGGTGGGCACGGCAATGGCGCGCAGCGCCGAGCGGTTGTAGCCGGTGGCCGGGCCGTTCTCGCCGTTGGTGTCCCAGGGGATGACGTTGCCATTGGCGTCGTAGGTAAAATCGGTGTCGCCGTCGCCGATGAAACGGCCGGCCGGTGCAAAGCCGGAGTAGTAGGGGCGAATCGGCGTGAAGGCGAGGTCGGGCCGGCCGCGGGTAATGGCCGAGGTCTGGTCCACCGCCGCGAACGGCCGGTCGCGCGAGTACACCGCGCCCTGCCTGGTATAGCCGAAGTGGCCCATCAGGTTGCTGGCGCCGTCGGCGCTGGTGGTGCCGAAGGTGATCGACAGCTTGCGTTTGTCGTCGTCGCTCTCGTGGCTCTGGCCGGCCTGGGCGTCGATCACCAGTCCCTCGAAATTGCGCTTGAGGATGATGTTGACCACGCCGGCCACGGCGTCGGACCCGTACGTGGCCGAAGCGCCGCCGGTGAGCAGTTCGACCCGCTCGATGAAGTCGGTGGGGATGGTGTTGAGATCGACCGCCGTGTCGCCGGGCACGCCGGAAACGAAACGGCGGCCGTTGACCAGCACCAGCGTGCGCGAGTCGCCCATGTTGCGCAGGTTGACGGTGGTGACGCCGCCGCCCGAGGTGAGGAAGTTGGAGTTGGTGCGGCTGAGCGCCGGCGTGCCCATGGTGGGATTTTTTTGCAGCAGCTCCTGCAGGTTGGTGGCGCCCGATGCGGCAATGTCGGCCGCGCCCAGCACTTGCAGCGGCGACGGCGATTCGGCGCCGGGCGAGGCGATGCGCGAGCCGGTGACGAGCACCTGCTGCACCGGTCCGGCCGGGGCAGGCTGGTCCTGCGCATGGGCATGAATCAGCGGCAGCGCCAGGGCAGCGCCGCAGGGGATGAATCGAAGCAAACGGTACAGCTTTTTCTCTGTGAACATTGCGACTCCTCGTGAGTGGTTGACACCGCCTGGCGGTGGCCGCTGGCGGCAAACCGCCCGGCGTGATCAACTAATTTCGCACCGGAGTACGGCTGTGTAAACGAGCACACGCCAGGATTCTCAAAAAAGCAACAATGTTATTTTTACAGCAGAGTTAGCTCCACAATGGTTGCAACAGGCGTAAAAAAGCCGGAAAAAGTCCCGGCTGCGGCGCTGGTTTGCAGGTGGGATCAAGTCGCCATACGCGGACCGAACAGCTGCTCCCACAAGGTCAGCACGCGCCGCACTTCGTCTGCCACCAGTGCCGGCTCGACCCGCGCCAGGTCTTGCCCTTGCAAGCGCAACTGGTGCTGCAGCTTGCGCAGCTTGCGGTAGGCATTGCCCACTTCGGCCGCCAGGTCGGTGTCGATCAGGCCGAGGCCGGCCATCATTTTCAGCAGGCCGATATTGCCCATGTTGACGGTCAGTTCCGGATAGGTGTGCGCATATTGCAGCACCAGGTACTGCACCATGAACTCGATGTCGATCATGCCGCCGGCGTCCTGCTTGAGGTCGAACAGCGCGGTGGTGTTGGGCTTGGCGTCGACCATGCGCTTGCGCATGGCCACCACTTCGGTGCGCAGCGGGCTGTCGGCCGGGCGTTCCTTGCGCAGCACGGTGTCGCGGATCTGGTCGAAGCGCTGGCCGATGGCGGTGTCGCCGGCGCAAAAGCGCGCGCGCGTGAGGGCCTGGTGTTCCCAGATCCAGGCCGAGCTGGTCTGATATTTTTCAAACGCACCCACGCTCGAGACCAGCATGCCGGAGGCGCCGTCGGGGCGCAGCGCGGTGTCGATGTCGAACAGGATGCCGGCCGAGGTGTACGAAGTCATCCAGGTGATGAAGCGCTGCGCCAGCTTGGCGTACTGGGCCGGCGCGTCCTGGTCGGTGTCGTCGAACAGGAAGATCACGTCGAGGTCGGACACGTAGCCGAGCTCCTTGCCGCCCAGCTTGCCGTAGGCGATTACCGCGAACTGCGGTACCTCGCGATGGCGCGTGGCCACGGTCTGCCAGATCGCCTGGATCGACGCATCGACGATGGTGTCGGCCAGCGCCGACAGGTGGTCGGCCAGCCGTTCCACGGTCAGGTCGCCGGCCAGGTCCTGGGCCAGCAGGTGGAACAGCTGGGCGTGGTGGATTTCGCGCAGGATGTCCATCTGCCGCTCGGTGTCGCCGGCGGCGGCGTCGAGTTGCAAACGCAGGTCGGCGGCCAGGCTGACCGGATCGAACACGGCGTTGCGCACGCGGTCGTCGAGCAGTTCGTCGAGCAGGATCGGGTGCTGGCTGAGGAACTTGGCGGCCCAGCCGCTCGCATGCACCATGCGGATCACGCGCACCAGCGTGTGCGGGTACTCGGTCAGCAGCGACAGGTAGGCCGAGCGGCGGGCGATGGCCTCGAGGAAGTCGAGCAGCCGGCCCAGCGTGGCGTGCTGGTCGCCGCCGGACTCGCGCGCGCAGGCGACGATCAGCGGCGCCGCCGTATTGATCAGCGCCTGCAGGCGGTTGCGGCTCGCCTCGGGCAGCGATTGCAGGCGCGGCGCCTGCCAGGTGGCCACCAGGCGCTTGGCCGCGCCGGCCGCATCGGCGAAGCCGAGCGCGGTGAATTGCGCCACCATGGCTTCGAAATTGTCGGGATCGGCGCAGTCGTTGCTCGATTGCAGTTCGATCTGGTGCTCGTTCTCGCTGGTCTTGTCGGCAAACATCTCGTCGAACTGGCCGGCGACGAACTGGCGGTGCGCCTCGAGCTGCGCCAGCAGGGCCGGCACGTCGGCCGCGCCCATCATGTCGGCGACCAGCTGGCGATCGGCGTCGCTGGCGGGCAGGGTATGGGTCTGGGCGTCGTCGAGGTATTGAAGGCGGTGTTCGAGGTTGCGCAGGAACGTGTAGGAAGCGAGCAGTTGATAGACGATCGTGTGCGACAACAGCCCTTTTTCGGCGACGATGCGCAAGGTGCTGCGGGTGGAACGCTCGCGCAGGGCGGCGTCGCGGCCACCGCGGATCAGCTGGAACACCTGGGTGAGGAATTCGATTTCGCGGATGCCGCCGCGGCCCAGCTTGACGTTGTTGCTGCGGTCCGGGTGCAGGCGCTCCTGGCGGTTCACTTCGGCGCGGATCTGGGCGTGCATGGTGCGGATGGCGTCGATCACGCCAAAGTCGAGGTAGCGGCGGAACACGAACGGCCGCACGATGGCGTCGAGCGCGTCGATGTCCTCGGCGCGGCCGGTGACGGCGCGCGCTTTCACCCACGCGTAACGCTCCCATTCGCGGCCCTGGACGATCAGGTAGTTCTCCACCATCGACAGGCTGGCGGCCAGCGGGCCGGAGCCGCCGTTTGGCCGCAACGCCATATCGACGCGGAACGTGTAGCCATCTTCGGTGATCTCCGCTAGCGCGGCGATCAGCTTCTTGCCCAGGCGAATGAAATACTCGTGGTTGGACAAACCGCGCTGGCCGGGCCCGGCAGCCGTGTCCCCATCTTCGGGATACACGAAGATCAGGTCGATGTCGGACGAGACATTGAGTTCGCGTCCGCCTTGCTTGCCCATGGCCAGCACCATCAGTTCCTGCGGCACGCCCGACTCGCGGCCCATCGGCACACCGTGGTTGGCGCGCAATTCGGCGTCGATTTCCGCCACGTGTTTTGCGATGGCGAAGTCGGCAAAGCGGGTCATCGCCTCGACCACTTCGCCGAGGTCGGCGCGGCCTTCGAGGTCGCGCCGGATCAGGCCGCACACCAGCAGGTTGCGCAGGCGCCGCATGGCGCGAACCAGCGGCAGCGGCGGCGCACCCTCCGCACTGGTACCCACACCGGCCACGGCTTCCTGCGCCAGGTAAGCGTCGAGGTCGATTTCAGCCAGGTTGAGCAGGGCGATGGCGTCCGACTTGGCGGCGCGGTCCGGTGCCGCGGCCAGCCAGCGCTGGTAAAAACGGGAAACGGTAGGGGCGATCATGGACTGGCAATGGCTCCGTTGGAAATTAATCGGGAAAATGCGTGTAAAAACACCGGTTCGCGCGGCCTGCCGCCGCTGTGCGGTCTCCCCGATGCGGTAGAATCCCTGCAAGCACGACCGGCTTGAACCCGATGTGGCAGTGATTTAGCGATAATTGTATGCCTGGCCAGGCTTTGAACCGAATTTTTAATTACTAGATGCAGAAAACAGAAGAGGAGACCGCGACAGCCGAAGGGCCGTTGGCCGTGCGCTGGCACCGGCTGCGCGCCGCCTATCGGGTCTGCAACGTGGCCACCCATCACGTCCTCGGCTTCACCGTCAAGCTGGCGCTGCTCGGCTATTTCGCGTTTGCCATCCTGTTCCTGGTGCTGCGCTACGCGGTGCTGCCCAATATCGAGCATTACCGCGACGACATCGAACGGCTGGCCAGCCGCGCCGCCGGCAACCCGGTCAACATCGCCCGCATCGACGCTTCCTGGACCGGCTTTCGTCCCACGCTCACCCTGGGCGACGTGGTGCTGCGCGACCGCCAGGGCCAGGCCGCGCTGCGCCTGCCCGAGGTGGCCGCCACGCTGTCGTGGATGACCGTGGTCACTGCCGAGCCGCGCTTCCACGCCTTGTCGCTCAAACAACCCGATCTCGATATCCGCCGCGCCGCCGATGGCAAGCTGGTCGTGGCGGGCCTGTACCTCGATCCCGGCCAGCCGTCCGATGGCCGTGGCCTGGAATGGCTGCTGGCGCAGCGCGAGATCGTCATCCGCGACGGCCGCGTGCGCTGGACCGACGACCAGCGCGGTGCGCCTCCGCTGGCGCTCACCGGCGTCACCGCCCGGTTGCGCAATGAGTGGCTGCATCACCAGCTGGCGGTCAAGGCCACGCCGCCGGCCACGCTGGCAGGTCCGCTGGACGTGCGCGCCGACTTTGCCCACCCGGCCTTTGGCGCCCGAGTATCGAACACGTCGATGTGGAAGGGCGAGCTGTACGCCGACCTGCGCGATACCGATGTCGCGGCCTGGAAGGCGTGGCTCGACTTTCCGTTCGCGTTGAATTCCGGTGGCGGTTCGCTGCGCACCTGGCTCAGTTTCGACCAGCAGCGCCTGACCGGCTTTACCGCCGACCTCGGCCTGCGCGACGTCTCGGCCGTGCTGGCCAACGATTTACCTGTGCTCGACCTGCAACAGCTGACCGGCCGCATTGCCGCGCGCGAGGAGTTGCCGCCGTTGGTGTCCAACCACGCTCGCCCAGTAACCGGCGCCAGCCCTGACGCCCGAAAATTCGGTGCCCGTGGCCACAGCCTCGAGATCACCAGCCTCACGCTCACCACCAGCGACGGACTGGTGATGGCGCCAACCTCGCTGTCGGAAAAATTCACCGCTGCTGCCGGCCCGCGGCCGGAAAAGTACGAAGTGCGCGCACCGCAACTGGACCTGCGCACGCTGGCCGGCATCGCCTCGCGCCTGCCGCTCACGCCGCAGCAGCGCACGCTGCTGGCCGATACCTCGCCGAGCGGCTTGCTGCGCAATTTCTCGGCGGAGTGGCAGGGCAAGTTTCCGGCACTGCAATCGTACCGGGTCAAAGGCGACCTGGTGGGCCTGGGCCTGAAACCGCAGCCGGCGCGCCTGGCCCAGCCCAAAAACGGCAAGATCCCGGCCACAGCGGCAGTGCCGGCGATCCCGGGCTTCGACAACCTGACCGGCGCGATCGACGCCACCGACCAGGGCGGCAGCTTCGCGCTGGCTTCGGAAAACCTGGTGTTGCAACTGCCCGGCTATTTCACCGATCCGGCCATGCCGTTCGACCGCCTCAATCTCAAGGCGCGCTGGTCGTTCCTGCCCAAGGACCAATTGCTGCTCAAGATCGACAGCATGGACTTCCTGCAGGAAGGACTGTCCGGTACGCTGAGCGGCAGCCACACCATGCCGCTGTCGGGCAAGGGCGCTGGCACGGTGGACCTGACCGGCGCGCTCGACGGTTTCCAGATCAACCGCATCAACCGCTACCTGCCGCTCCAGACCCCGCATGATCTTTACACCTGGCTGACCGGCGCGCTCGAGGGCGGCACCGCCAGCGATGTCAGCGTGCGGGTGCGCGGCGACCTGGCGCATTTTCCGTTCCAGGGCGAGCACGCGCCGCACGGCGAATTCAAGGTGGCCGGCAAGCTGACCGAGGGTAAGCTCAATTACGCGCCCGGCCATTACCTGCGCGGGGGGAAAGAGCTGGGCAAGGACGGCCAGCCGCTGCCCGAGTGGCCGCAGGCCGAACACATCAAGGGCAGCTTCGTGTTCGAGCGCGGCCGCATGGAAATTCGCGGCGACACCGCCACCACCGCCGGCGTGGCGCTCACCAACGTCAAGGCCGTGATTCCCGATTTGACGATCCACGATTCGATGCTGGAAATCGACGGCAATGCCGCCGGCCCGATGCAGGAATTCCTCCGGTACGTCGACCACAGCCCGGTGCTGGAATGGATTTCGCACTTTACCGACGACACCGAAGCGACCGGCAACGCCACCCTGGCGCTCAAGCTGCGCCTGCCGCTGGCGCATCTGCTCGATGCCAAGGTGGACGGCACGCTGCAACTCAATAACAACGACATCGTGCTGCTGAAGGATTTGCCGGTGGTGCAGGCGGCCCAGGGCAAGATCGAATTCAACGAGCGCGGCGTCAACCTCAACCAGCTGTCCGGCACCTTCCTCGACGGTCCGGTCTCGATTACCGGCGGCACCCAGCGCGACAATGCCATCGTCATCAAGCTTGGCGGCATGCTGACCGCCGACGGCTTCCGCAAGACTTATACCGCCCCGGTGATGCAGCGCCTGGCCAGCCATTTCTCGGGCACGGCCAAGTACACCGGCACCGTCACCGTGCGCGACCATCAGCTCGTTGTTGCCGTCGATTCCAGCCTGTCCGGGCTGGCGCTGGACCTGCCTGCGCCGCTGAGTAAGCCGGCGCTCGATAATATGCCGCTGCGTTTCGTGCTCAATAGCGGCCTGACGGCCGATGCAGGCGGCGCGCTGCACGACGACATCCGTATCGCGCTCGGTTCGGGCATGGCCGCCCACTACCAGCGCCAGAAACTGACGACCGCCAGCGGCAAGACGCCGTGGCAACTGGTGCGCGGCGGTATCGGCATCAATGCCCCGGCGCCGGAACCGGAGAGCGGCCTGACCCTCAACATCAGCCTGCCCGTGTTCAATGCCGACGCCTGGCTCGACTTCGGCAAGGCCGTCGCTGGTGACCGGCCGGGCAACAACACCGACAGCACTGCGGCTGCCGTCACGGGCGACGCCGACAGCGCCGACTTCAGCCAGTACGTGGTGCCCGACGCGATTGCTGCGCGTACCGGCGAACTGTTGATCGGCGCGCGCAAGTTGCAAAACGTGGTGGTGGGCGTGACGCGCCGTCAAAGCATCTGGCAAGCCAATATCGATTCCACCCAGGCCAATGGCCACCTGACCTGGAGCGAGCCGTCCACCGGCCACGGCCTGGGCAAGGTGACGGCGCGCCTGTCGTCGCTGGTGATACCGGCCTCGGCCTCGAACGAAGTGGCCGACCTGCTTGATGGCAAGAGCAGCGCCGCCGCCACCATTCCGGCGCTGGACATCAAGATCGACCGCTTCGAGCTGTTCAACAAGCCGCTGGGCCAGCTCGACCTGCAAGCGAGCAATGTGCAGTTGCCCGATTCGCGCGTGTGGCGCATCAGCAAGCTGTCGCTGGCCAACGCCGACGGCGAACTGACCGGCACCGGCAAGTGGACCACGCGCGGCAATGCCCACACCACCGATCTCAATTTCAACCTCGACATTTTTGATGCCGGCAAGCTGCTCGACCGTTTCGGTTTTGTCGGCACCGTGCGCAACGGCAAGGGTTCGCTCAAGGGCGACGTCGTGTGGAACGGGTTGCCGTACGCGATGGACTTGCCCAGCCTGTCGGGCCAGATCGTCATGAACGTGGAGAAGGGCCAGTTCATCAAGCAGGACCCGGGCGCGGCCAAGCTGCTCGGTGTGCTCAGCCTGCAAGCGCTGCCGCGCCTGCTCAAGCTCGACTTCCACGACGTGTTTTCCGAAGGCCTGGCCTTCGACGGCCTGACCGCCAATGCCAGCATCGAGCACGGCATCGTGCGCACCGATAACCTGAAAATGCACGGCATGGCCGCTACCGTGCTGATGGACGGCAGCGCCGACATCGCCAACGAGCTGACCAATTTGCACGTGGTGGTGATACCGGAAGTGAACCTCGGTACGGCGCCGCTGGTGTACGCGCTGGCCGTCAATCCCGTGATCGGCCTGGGCAGTTTTCTGGCGCAATTATTCCTCAGCGCCCCCGTCATGAAGGCATTGACCTATCATATGCAGGTGACCGGGCCGTGGAAGGCGCCGGTTGTCACCAAGCTCGACGCCGCCAAGGCTGATCCGCCAGCGGCCAGGAGCGCAAAATAACCAAGACAGGGAGACTTGCCATGCGCCATACCGTCGCCGCCATCCAGATGATTTCCTCGCCGTCCGTCACGGACAATATCGCCACCGCCGACCGGCTGGTGCGCCAGGCTGCCGCCGACGGCGCGCACCTGGTGCTGCTGCCCGAGTACTGGGCCATCATGGGCGTCAAGGACAGCGACAAGGTCGCCGTGGCCGAGCCGCTGGGCCAGGGCCCGATCCAGGACTTCATGGCAAAACTGGCGCGCGAGCTCGGCATCTGGCTGATCGGCGGTACGCTGCCGCTGGCGTCCGATGACCCGCTCAAGGTGGTCAACACCACGCTGGTCTATAACCCGCAAGGCGAGTCGGCCGGCCGTTACGACAAGATCCATTTGTTCGGCTTCAGCCAGGGCGCCGAGTCGTACAACGAATCGAAGACCATTGTGCCGGGCAAAAATATTGGCGTGCTCGACGCGCCGTTCGGCAAGGTGGGCATGTCGGTCTGCTACGACCTGCGTTTTCCCGAACTGTTCCGCGCCATGGGGCCAGTGTCGCTGATCGTGCTGCCGGCGGCGTTTACCTACACTACCGGACAGGCCCACTGGGAAATCCTGCTGCGCGCGCGCGCCATCGAAAACCAGTGCTACGTGCTGGCCGCTGCGCAAGGCGGCATGCACCCGAACGGGCGCCGCACCTGGGGCCACAGCATGCTGATCGACCCATGGGGCACGGTCAAGTCGATGCTGGCCGAGGGCGAGGGCGTGGTGGCCGGCGAGATCGACCCGGCCTTCATGGAAGGCGTGCGTCAGAGTCTGCCGGCGCTAAAACACCGGACCATGTAATCCATTGCTAGTACGAGAACCATCATGAAGCCATTCGAAGCCAACCTCGCCACCCTGGCGGTCGCCCGCGACATCCTGCTCACGCCGTTCGGCCTGGACGAGGACAAGCTGTTGAGAACGCTGGGGTCGATGTTCACCCACAAGGTCGATTACGCCGACCTGTATTTCCAGTTCACCAAGAGCGAAGGCTGGAGCCTGGAAGAGGGCATCGTCAAGACCGGCAGCTTCGCCATCGACCAGGGCGTGGGTGTGCGCGCCATTTCCGGCGACAAGACGGCGTTCTCGTATTCGGACGATATCTCCGAGGTGGCGCTGCGCGAGGCGGCCGCTGCCACCCGCACCATTGCCCGCGCGGGCAATGGTAAGATCAAGGTGGCCGGCGCCATCACGCCGGTCGGTGGCCGCGCGCTGTACCTGCCGCACGATCCGCTGGCCTCGCTCGATGCGACCGCCAAGGTGGCGCTGCTCGAGCGCGTGGAAAAGATGGCGCGCGCGCGCGACCCGCGCGTGGTCCAGGTAATGGCAGGCCTGGCCGGCGAATACGACGTGGTGCTGGTCGCGCGCAGCGACGGCGTGCTGGCGGCCGACATCCGGCCGCTGGTACGGCTGTCGCTCACCGTCATCGTCGAGCAGAACGGCCGCCGCGAAACCGGTTCGTCGGGCGGCGGCGGGCGTTACAGCTACGACTACTTCAGCGATGCCTTGCTGGAATCGTATGCGGCCGAGGCGGTCGATGGCGCCGTGATCAACCTCGATGCGCGGCCGGCGCCGGCCGGTCCCATGACCGTGGTGCTGGGACCGGGCTGGCCCGGGATTTTGCTGCACGAAGCGATCGGCCACGGCCTCGAAGGCGACTTCAACCGCAAGGGTTCGTCCACGTTCTCCGGCATGATCGGCGAACGGGTGGCAGCCAGGGGCGTCACCGTGGTGGACGACGGCACCTTGCCCGATCGCCGTGGTTCGCTCAATATCGACGACGAGGGCAATCCCACCCAGTGCACCACCCTGATCGAGGACGGCATCCTGACCGGCTACATCCAGGACACCATGAACGCGCGCCTGATGAAGATGCCGGTCACCGGCAACGCCCGCCGCGAATCGTTCGCCCACCTGCCGATGCCGCGCATGACCAACACGTATATGCTCGGCGGCGACCAGGACCCGGGCGAGATCCTGGCGTCGGTGAAAAACGGTCTGTATGCGGTCAATTTCGGCGGCGGCCAGGTCGATATCACCAACGGCAAGTTCGTGTTCTCGGCCAGCGAGGCTTACATGATCGAAAACGGCAAGGTGACTTACCCGGTCAAGGGCGCCACGCTGATCGGCAATGGTCCGGAGGTGCTCCATCGCGTGTCGATGATCGGCAACGACATGCGGCTCGACCCGGGCGTGGGCGTGTGCGGCAAGGAAGGGCAGAGCGTGCCGGTGGGCGTGGGGCAACCCACGTTGCGCATCGACGGCGTGACCGTTGGCGGCACGGCGTAATGGCCAACGTTGCTGACAGTTGACCCCGTCATCCCCGCCTGCGCGCGGATGACGGAGCGACTGACAACGGCGTTTAGAACTTGTACGTCGCCTTCACGTAGAACGTGCGGCCCAGCGGGTCCGTGTAGCGGGGATCGTAACCGCTCTGGAACGTCGTGCCCTGGTTGGTGTACGGCGGCGCCGTATCGAACAGGTTTTTCACGCCCACCGTCAAATCCGTGTTCTTGAAGCCGGCATAGCTGCCCGACAGCGAGAACGTCGAATACGCGCGCACTTTGTGGACGTAGTCATCGGCCACGTCGTTCTGGTCCACGTAACCGCTCATGAACTTGTTCGACAGGCTGGCGCTCCACGCGCCGTTCTTCCAGTTGAGCGTGGCGTTATGCTTCCAGCGGAATACCGGGTTGTCGTCGGCGTACACGCCGACGTTTTCAACAAAAACGCCGCCGGCCTCGTTCTGGTACTTGTAGCTGTGCACCCAGGTGCCGTCGAACACGAAAGCGAAGTCGCCGGCCGCGCTGCGGGGCAGCTTCCAGCGCAAGGTCGTGTCGATGCCCGACGTGTGCACTTCGCCGAGGTTGTCGAGCACGGCGTTGACGTATTGCAGCGTCTTGCCGTCGGCCGAGTACACGAAGTAGCTGGCGTACTTGTCGTAGTCGTTGAAGATGGTGGTTTCCGACACCGTGCCGATCTTGTTGCGGATCTTGATGTTGAAGTAGTCGAGCGACATGCTCACCGCATTGGTCGGCTCGAACACGGCGCCCAGCGCGAAGGTCTTCGATTTCTCCGGTTTGAGGTTCAGGTTGCCGCCGCTGCGGATGGTCTGCTGCTGGTTGCAGGCCACGTTGGGATTGGCGCCAGCGGCCACGGTGCCGCCCGGGCACAGCACCGGGTCATCGTACGAGTTGCCGGTGAAGGTGGACGTGGCCGGGCCGTGCAGGTCGTACAGCGTGGGCGCGCGGAAGCCGGTGTTGTACGAGGTGCGCAACATTACCTGCTTGCTCGGCTGCCAGCGCAGGCCGATCTTGGGATTGAAGCTGCCGCCGACGTCGTTGTAGTGGTCGTAGCGGGCGGCCACCGACAGTTCCACGTCCCTGGCCAGCGGTGCGCTCAGCTCGGAGTACAGCGCGGCGATATTGCGCTGGCCCGACTGGTCCTGGGCGTCCGCGTAACCGGAGCTCGAGGCCTGCGAAGCGAGGTCGGTGTTGACGTCGTAGGTGGCCTTGTCGTGGCGGAATTCGGTACCGACCGCAAAGCCCACCGGGCCGGCCGGCACGGTGAAGATTTCGCGGCTCACCTTGGCGTCGACGCCGACGCTGGTCATGCGCGCCGACAGGTACTCGCCACGCAGCTGGGCCGCATCGAGGTATGCCGCGCCGTCGGCCGACTGTTCGCCGAAGGGATTCAAAATGCCGTTCAGTACACCGGCTTTCATCAGCGAGTCGTTGGTGTAGCCTTCGACAAACGCGCTGGTGGCCTTGCTGGTAGCGTAGGTCAGGCCCACGTTGTAGTCCCAGCCGGCCACCACGCCTTCGGAACCGAGCACTAAGCGATCGGAAATGCTGGTGTCGTAACCGACGCGGTTGCCGGCAGCGACGGTGCGCCAGTTGACGGTGAGGTCTTCACCGGTCAGGCCCGCGACGGCCGGCACGCCGGCGCTGCCGCCAGGATAGTACGGGCTGGTGGCGTTCATGGTGATGCCGGTGAGCGGCGACGGCGCGATTGCGCTGGTATTGGTGCTACGGCTGTGCAGGTATTCGACCGTGCCCAGGTTCTCGCCACCGAGCCTGAAGGTGGCCTTGCCGAGGAACGATTCCTGCTGCGTCGTCGGTATGGCCTGGATGTAGGCGGTGGTGTCGGTGCGGCAGGTGCCGTTGGTGGCGGTAAGCAGCCCTTTGCCCACGCAACCGCTGGCGTAGTACGGGTTGCCGGTGATACCGTTGTCGGAGAAGAAATTGCCTGGCTGCGAGGTGCCGCTGCTGTTGTTGATGCCACGGTCCGGACGCACGCTGGTACTGGAGAAATCGCGTTCGGTGGCAGCCAGCGCGGTCTGCTTGTGCCAGTCCACCACGCCGAAGAAGTTGTAGCCATCCTTGTCGAGGTCGCCAAAGCCGCCCGCCAGGTTCAGGCGCGATTCGCCGCCCGAGCCGCTGGCCTGCGGCTGGTAGCGCTCCACGCTCACGGTGGCGCCTTGTACTTCGCGCCTGGTGATGAAATTGATCACGCCGCCGATGGCGTCGGTGCCGTAGATGGCCGAGGCGCCGTCGCGCAGCACTTCCACCCGGTCGAGCGCCGACAGCGGAATGATGTTCAAGTCCACGCTGGAACCGTTGAACGGATGGTTGGCAATGCGGCGGCCATTGAGCAGCACCAGCGTCTTGTTGCTGCCCAGGCCGCGCAAGTCGGCAGTGGCAATGCCGCCGGTGCCCGAGCCCACCGACTGGCTGCTGCCGGTCGAGCTCTGGTTCATCGAGATGGTGTTGAGGACTTCTGCTGCGGTGGTCAGGCCCTGCTTGACGAAGTCGCTGGCCTTGATCGACGTGATCGGCAGCGCCGTTTCGCTGGCCAGGCGCTTGATGCTCGAGCCGGTCACTTCCACGCGCTGGATCGCAGCGTCGTCGGTCTGCGCCATGGCGCCGTGCATGCCAGTTGCCAGGGTACTGGCAAACACCAGGCGCAGGGCCCGGGACATCGCTCTTTCAATCATCATTTTTATTTGCTCCTGCTGTGCATGAGATGGGTGGGTTTGTCGTGAAGACGACCCATCAAATCACCTGGCGGCAGGTGGAAACAATGCGGTTTAGCTAAGACTGCAAATTACCAACAGTCACCAAGCATCACAGCTGTAAAGGCAGTTTTCTTCGTTAAAGGGCGGCAGTGGGCCGGCAGGCCGCATGCGCTGGTCTTACATCTGGACACATTGCGCGCGATGTAAAGAGAAATGGGCAGGTGTAAATTTTTGCAGGGCAGGGCTTGCCAAGCGTGCATTGATCGGCGTATAGTCAATCCACTGTTTTTAAAACACACTACCCAATACACCACGAATTCGTTCCATGACCTGCTTCTTCTTTACCGGCTACTTTTACTTTAGCAATTCCAACCCCAAGGCGGTGGAGTAGCGGCCGGTGCACGTAGCAGTCAAACGAGTTCCAGCAAATCCTGAAAAAACCGCCTCCCCAGGCGGTTTTTTTTTACCCCGACTTTTTGAAACAATGGAGAACAGCATGCCCCGCACCGATGATTTACGGATCCGCGAAATGAAGGAATTGACGCCACCGTCCCACCTGATTCGCGAGTATGCGTGCACGGAAACGGCTGCCAACACGGCCGCCAACGCGCGCATCGCGCTGCACCGCATTCTGCACGGCCAGGACGACCGCCTGATGGTGGTGGTGGGCCCATGCTCGATCCACGACACCCGCGCGGCGATGGAATACGCGCACCGACTGGTGCAGCTGCGTAACGAGCTCAAGGGCGACCTGGAAATCGTCATGCGCGTGTACTTCGAAAAGCCGCGCACGACCGTGGGCTGGAAGGGCCTGATCAACGACCCGTTCATGGACAGCAGCTTCCGCATCAACGACGGCCTGCGCATGGCGCGCGAACTGCTGCGCGACATCAACGAGTTGGGCTTGCCAGCCGGCACCGAGTACCTCGATGTGATCAGCCCGCAATACATCGCCGACCTGATCAGCTGGGGCGCGATCGGCGCGCGCACCACGGAGTCGCAGGTGCACCGTGAGCTGGCGTCCGGCCTGTCCTGTCCGGTCGGTTTCAAGAACGGTACCGACGGCAATGTCAAGATCGCGGTCGATGCCATCAAGGCGGCTTCGCAGCCGCACCATTTCCTGTCGGTGACCAAGGGCGGCCACTCGGCCATCGTCTCCACCGCCGGCAACGAGGACTGCCACATCATCCTGCGCGGCGGCAAGGCGCCCAACTATGATGCTGCCAGCGTCGATGAAGCGTGCAAGGCGATCGGCGCGCAGGGCCTGGCGCCGCGCGTGATGATCGACGCATCGCACGCCAACAGCTCCAAGAAGCCGGAAAACCAGGTCCCGGTCTGCGCCGACATTGCCGGCCAGGTCGCTGGTGGCGACACCCGCATCGTGGGCGTGATGGTGGAGTCGCACCTGGTGGGCGGCCGCCAGGATCTCGAACCGGGCAAGGAACTGACCTACGGCCAGTCGGTCACCGACGGCTGCATCGACTGGGAAAGCAGCGTGCAGGTACTGCAGGGCCTGGCCGCCGCTGTGCGCCAGCGCCGCTTGGCGACGCAGGCGGCGGAAGCCGCTGCCAAGTAAGTCAATCGCCTGGACGCAGCGCCGGTCGGGTCAGCAGTCGGCGCCGCACAGCTTCATGGTGACGTTGCCATAATGCTGTTCCGGAGCGAAATCGACCGCTGGTGCCAGCGCGACCTTGCCGTTGGCTGTCGCAGCGGCCAGCGCCGGCGCCAGCTGAACCTGGCCATTGCCGGCAACCTTGACATATAGAACGCCGGGGTCGGCACCATCGGCCACCTCGGCTGGCGCGGCGTACGCCGGATCCGACAGACCCGTCACTTCCCCGCCGTCCACCACGCAACCCGACACTGCCGATCCGATGATGACGATTGCTATCCAAGGTTTGATGCTCATGATAAATTCCTCTTTTTGTAGTTCCTAAAAATTAACAGTATTTTAAAAAGAGCAATGCCTCAAGTCGCAATTCCGGATTGTGTGAGGTAACGAACATAACCGTGGCGTCGGTCAGACAGTACGAAAAAAAAAGCCGCATCGCGGGCGCGATGCGGCTTGCAGGGTGATCAGGCGCCAGTGCTGGCGTCCGGACCTTGCTATCAGAACGTGTAACTACCCCGCACATACAGGGCCCGACCCACAGGGTCCGTGTAACGTGGATCGTAACCCTTCTGGAACAGCGTGCCCTGGTTGGAGAACGGCGGCTCCTTGTCCAGCAGGTTTTTCACGCCGGCCGTCAGCGCCAGGCCGGTGAAGCCGGTGTACGTGCCCGACAGGTTCCACAGGCTGTACGACGGCACGCGGTTGAGGAAGGCGTCCTCGATGTCGAGGTTCTGGTCGATGTAGCCGGACTTGTACGACTGCGCCAGGGTGGCGCTCCAGCTGGCCAGGCGCCAGTTCAGCGCGGCATTGTGCTTCCAGCGGAACACCGGGTTGTTGGCGGCGTAGCGGGCCACGTTCTGAGTGTAGGCGCCGCCGCGCTCATCCTGGTATTCATACTTGTGCACCCAGGTGCCATCGACGGTCAGCGTCAGGTTGCCGTAGGCGCTGGCGCTCGAGCGCAACGTCAGGCTCAAGTCGACGCCATCGGTGTTGACCTTGCCGAGGTTCTCCTTCAGGTCCAGGATCGCGTTCGGCGTGCCGTCGGCATTGCGCAGGAAGCGCTCGCGGTATTTCTCGAAGTTGCCGTAGATGGTTTCCTCGGGCAGCGCATTGATCTTGTCCTTGAGGCGGATATTGAAGTAGTCAGCCGAGACGGTCAGCTGCGAGACCGGCTCGAGCACCACGCCAAAGGCGAAGGTCTTCGATTTTTCCGGCTTCAGCGCTGGATTGCCACCTTGCAGCTTGTACTGCTGCAGGTCGCAGTCGCGCAGCGGATTGGCGATCGGGCTGTCGGCGATGGTGCCGCCCGGGCACAGGATCGGATCGTTGTACGAGTTGTTGGTATCGTTGCGCGACAGTGGTGCGTTCTTCTCGAACAACGTCGGCGCGCGGAAGCCGGTCGAGGCCGAACCACGCAGCAGCAGCTGTTTGGTCGGCTGGTAACGTACGCCGATTTTCGGATTGGTGGTGTTGCCGGCGTCGCTGTACTTGTCGTAGCGGGTGGCCAGTTGCACTTCCAGGTCCTGCAGCAGTGGCAGGTTCAGTTCGCCGAAAATGGCCTTGATGGTGCGCGAACCGTCGGTCGATTGCGAACCGGACAGGCCCGAGCTGGCGGCCTGGCTGGCGATCTCGCGATTGACGAAGAAGTCCGCTTCCTCGCGGCGCAGTTCGCCGCCGATGGCCACTGCCGCCTTGCCGCCTTGCATATCCCACAGCTCGCGGCTGGCCTTGGCGTCGATGCCGGTGTTGCGGGTTTTGCCTTTCTGAACCTGGCCACGCAGGGCGGTGCTCTCCAGGTACGCCTTGCCGGTGGCGTCCTGCGCGGCAAACGGATTGAGGATGCCGTCGCGTACGCCGGCCGCGAACGACGCGTCGCGCACATAGCCGCCGGTGAAGTATTCAGCCGACCGGCTTTCCGACAGCGTGAAGCCGGTCTTGTAATCCCAGCCGCGCAGCAAGCCCTCGACCGAGATCGACAGGCGGTCGGCCTGGCCCTTGGAGACGATTTCGCGCTGTCCCGCCTCGGTGGGGCGCCAGTTTACCGACAGCGGCTGGCCCGACAGGCCCGGCATGGCCGGCGTGCCGCCGGCATTGCCCGGATAGTATTTGCTGGTGTTGGGCAAGACCAGGTTGGCCTGCGGCGGCGGCGCCGTGTGCGACAGCACGTCGTTTTCGGCGTGCAGGTATTCGACCGAGGCCTGGTGGTCGTTGTTGATCTTGAAGGTGGCCTTGCCGAAGAAGGTTTTCTGTTCCTGCTCGGGCAGGTTGTCGATTTGCCGGGTGTAGTCCTGGCGGCAGGTGCCGTTGCTGGCGCGCGGCACCGACAGCGGGGCGTCGCAACCGGTGGCAAAGCCGGGGTTGCCGGTGGCGCCCGAACCTGGGTCGAAGTAGTTGCCGGGGAAGGTGGTGCCGGAAGTGAGGTTCAGGCCCCGCGACGGGATCACGCCGGTCTTGGAAAACTCGCGCATTTGCGAGTTGAGGATATCGGTCTTGTGATAATCGAACACGCCGAACACGTTGTAGCCGTCTTGTTCCAGGTCGCCGAAGCCGCTCGAGATATTGAAACGCTTTTCATCGGCGCCCGGCTTGCGCGGGGCGATCGCCTCGGCGGTGATGGTGGTGGTCTTGACGTTGCGCTTGGTGATGAAGTTGATCACGCCGCCGATGGCGTCGGTGCCGTAAATGGCCGAGGCGCCGTCGCGCAGCACTTCCACGCGTTCGAGCGCGGTGACGGGAATGATGTTCAGATCGACGCTGGCGCCGTCGTAAGGATGGTTGGCGATGCGGCGGCCGTTGAGCAGCACCAGGGTCTTGTCGCCGCCCAGGCCGCGCAAGTCGGCGCTGGCCTGGCCGCCGGTGGGCAGGCCGGAACTGTTGCCGCCCACGGCGTTGCCGGCGCCAAAGCTCGAGCTGTTCGAAGGGATACGGTCCAGCACTTCCTGGGCCGTGGTCAGGCCCTGCTTGACGAAGTCGTCGGCGCGAAACACGGTCAGTGGATTGGCCGTCTCCGACACCAGCCGCTTGATCGACGATCCCGTCACTTCCACGCGCTGCATCGGCTGCTCCGTGGTTTGCGCCTGCACAGTGCCGATCAGTCCCAGTCCCAGTACGCCGCCGGCGAAGCCTGCGCGTATGCTGCCAGCCAACACTTTTACAACCATCATTTCACTCTCCCAAATGAACCCTGCGTTTTGTAAAGGACTTGCACTGCGTTCATCAAATCATTGGCATGAAATTCCTGTCAACGTTGGAAGTTTGGAAATCGTGCGATTTGGGCAGCTTTGTGCCTGGTTTGTCGGATGACATCTGTATGACAAGTCAGGCGGATATTTGGTCGTCCCTGGATCCGGGGATGGGAATGCTGGCTGGGAATGCAGAACCACCGCTGATAGGGTGGCCTTGCTGTGGTGTTGCTGCCACACTGTTGCTGTATTCGAATGCATGAAACAAGTACAAGGGCTGTGGCCGTGGTGACTTTTTTGCGACAAAAAAAAGCCGGGCCACTGCAAGGCGGCCCGGCTTGTTACTGCGCTGTGCGGCTTACTTGAGGTTGACGGCTACAGTGGCGTCTGCCCCTTGGATGTACAGCACGCCATTCTGGCTGATCGACAGCAGGCCTGCCATCGGATAGCTCCACACGGTTTTGCGCGTGGCCAGGTCGATGGCGTAAGTGACGCGGTTGGTGCTGACGAACAGCAGGTTCCTGGTCACCACGGCAGGGCCGTAGAAGACCGACTCGGTGCTCAGCTGCGGCGTCCATGACCACTGCAGTGCGCCATCGGCTTCGGCGCGCGCTTCTACCCGGAACGGATTGGTGTTGAGCGCGTACAGCACGCCGCTGGCGTAGGCAGGCGAGATGCCATAGCCGCCGGTGACGCGCCAATCGACGAAGCTTTTGGCGATATCGAACCGGGTCAGGCCAAAGCTGGTGCTACCGGTATTGCTGTTATAGATGGGGGTGGTGGCATACACGCCGTTGGCGCCAATGACGGGCGCGCCGCTGCCCTGGTTGTAGAAGCTGCCATTGTTGCTGCTGTCACGGATGGTCGCCAGCTTGTCACCGGTTTTTGGTTTGACGACGACAATCGCGTCGCCGGCATACACGTATACACCGTTGGCATCTGCCGCAGGCGCCCATTGCGCCGCCGACGAGATGGCGGTGGTGTTGAACAGCGTTTCGCCGGTGGTGCTGAAGCCGTAGAGGCCAGCGTACGAACTGCCGTTGGTGTAGATCACGCCATCCTGGATGACCGGTGCGGACAGCCGGTCATAATAAGACGAACCTACGCGCGCACGGAACCGCACGGAGCCGGTGGCCGCGTCGAAGGCGAACATATAGCTGCCATCGGACACGCTGCCCACGGCATAGACCACGCCGTTGGCGATTGCCGGCGGGTTGCCAGGGTAGCCAGAGCCGGCACCGAAGTCATATTTCCAGGCACGGGCGCCGTCGGTTTCCTTGTAGGCGTACAGCGAGGTGGTGTCGGTCATGTACAGCAGGCCGTTGGCGGTCACTTGCGACGCCAGCGCGGTGCTGCTCGAACCGGACGGGTTGTTCAGCAGGCCACGTTTCCAGCGCAAGGTAATCTGATCGGGTTTGATGTCGATCGGCACATAGCCGGTATGGGCGTTGTTGCCCTGGAAGGTAGACCAGTCGTTGGCGCCTGTCATGGCCGACAGCGCGGTGAGGTTGTCGCCAGGCCAGGTTGTCGTGGCACCGACGATGGTGATGTCGTATGGCACACTGATGGACGCTACCGACTGCGCGGTCGTACAGGCCTGATCGCTGCACAGCTTGATGGTGGCATTGCCCTTGTAGCGTCCCGGCGCCACGCCAGTGGCAGTGTCGAGCGAGAAGGTGTACAGGCCGTTGGCGCCTGCCGTCACTTGCACCGAAGCTTGCAACACGCCGGCAGCGTCGCTGGCGCTGGCATACACGGTGCCGGTTGGCGTGAAATTGGCGGCCTGGGCAGTCACCACCAGGTTGACGCCCACGTTGCTGGCCATCACGCGCGCGATGGTTCCGGACTGCACCGTCATGGTCGCCGCCGGTGGCGCGGTCGGGGTAGTGGGGGTGGTAGGCGCAGTAGGCGTGGCAGGGGCCGGTGCTGGCGTTACCGAATCACTACCGCCGCCGCCACAACCCGCAAGAATTAAAGTTGCGAGCAAGCCGCCCGTCCAAACCGCATTGTTCCGACCCTGGTACATGGTGATGTTCCTGATTATTTAAAAATCAATATGCTAGCCTCAGGGAATCATTATTGCAATTAGTAAAGTTGAAAAAGCCGGGCTGCCTGTCAAGCAGGCCCGGCTTTGTTGTATTACATCGTCAGATGCTTAGAAAAACTTGTAGCTAGCGCCCAGTTTCATGTAGCGGCCGATGGCGCCGGAAGCGTCCATCGGGTTGTAGCTCATGGCGCCGTAAGTTTGCGGATCGAGTGGCGCCAGCTTGTCGAACACATTGTTCATCGACGCGAACAGGGTCAGCTGCTTGCTGATGTTGTAGCGGGTCGACAGGTCCAGCGTGGTGAACGACGAGATTTCGCACTTGGCGTTTGGCGCGTTGCCACCGCCGAAAGCGGCGGTGAAGGTGCTTGCGCACAGTGCGCCGGCGTACGCGGTGTTGTCCATCTTGCTGCGGAAGTTGACGTTGCCGGTCACGTTCAGGTCGCCCAGATCCCACGATGTATTGAGGTTGATCTTGTTTTTAGGCGTACCGGCGCAGTTCGAGGTGTCGCAGTTGCCGTGGGTGCCAGCGTACTGGTAACGCACGGTAGCCGACTCGCTGCGTACCCACGACGCCACGTGGGTCCAGTTCAGGCCGATCACTGCACGGCCGTACTCGCCCAGGCGCAGGCGCTGTTTGACGTCCAGGTCCACGCCCGACACTTCCGTGAAGCTGGAGTTACGGTAAGGCGCCTGGGTCAGCACCAGGGTGCCGGTGTTCGCAATGGCGGCGCCGTTGACGACCAGGTTGTTATCGTTACGTACAGCCGTTGGCAGTGCTGCGGCCTGGTCGTACGGCAGCGAGTTGATTTCGTTGGTACGCTTGATTTTCCAGGCGTCCAGCGACAGGCTGGTGCCCTCCAGCGGATCCCAGACCAGGCCCAGGGTTTTGCCTTTCGACTCTTCCGGCTTCAGGTTGGGGTCGCCAACTTTGACGGCGGCGATGGTGATCGCGCAGTCGGTGGAGGTGGCGCCGCCGGCAGCCGGCACGCCGCCCGGGCAGCGTACCGGATCGCGTACTGGCGCCGAACCGGTCGATTGTGAACCGACGTTGCTCTCGGCCGCGCCCGGAGCGCGGAAGCCCTCGGTGTAGGTGCCGCGCAAGGCGAAGGTCTTGACCGGGGTCCACTTGATGCCGGCTTTTGGCGTGGACGAGCTGAAGCGGTCGTATTTGTCGTAGCGCAGCGCAGCCGACAGCTCGACGGTTTTCACGATCGGCGCCAGGATCTCGGCAAATACGGCCTTGACCTTGGAGTCGCCGAAGGCGGCCACGTAGCTCGAGTTGATCGAGCCGTTTTCGGAACCGGCCAGCGACGGGTTGGACAGTTGCTCTTTGCGGTATTCACCGCCCAGCGCCAGGCCCATTTTGCCGCCTGGCAGCTCGAACAGTTCACGCGATGCCTTGAAGTCGACGATGTCGAGCTTGGTGGTCGAGTGCGAGCCGGCGTTCACGCGCAATGCCGCATACAGCGACGCCGGATTGCGGAAGGCCTGGTCGCCGATGTAGTACGGGAAGTACTGCGAGGTACGGTCGCTCAGGGCCGCGCGCAGCACGTTCATGTTCAGCATATTGCTGTAGCCCAGGTCCAGTGCCGACTCGGAGTGGGTAATGCCGGTGTCGTAATCCCAGCCCATGGCCGAACCCTTGAGGCCGATGACCGCGCGCTTGAAAGTGTTGTTGGCGCTGCGGGTGCTCGGGCCGACGTCGAACGCCGAGTAGCGCAGGCGGGTGGCCACGCCGTACGGGTTCTGCGGATGGGTAGCGGCCAGCAGCGGCAGGTTGCCGTAGTTGATGAAGCCCTGTGGCGTGGTGGCGTTGCGCGGGAATGCCACGGTCGGGGTCACCGATGGTGGAATCATCATGAACGACGTGTCGCGCTTCGAGTAGCCCAGTTCGGCGTAAGCCTGGGTGTCGTCATTGATCTGCCAGGTGCCGCGCGTGTACAAGTTGATCGACTCGATTTCCGGCTGCATGTCGCGGAACTGGTCGTTATGCCACAGGCAACCACCGCCCGAACCGGTCTGGTCCGTGGTGGCCGACAGCGTCGAGCAGCCTGGCAGGGAGACGTAGTCGTTGGTCAGCGGGTTACGGATCGAACCGGTCGGGCTCGGGCTGGCAGTGTTGTTGCCAGCGATGTAGCCGGCGGCAAACTGGGTGCCTACCGGGTAGCCATAGGCGCGCAGGTCGGATTTGCCAATATAGGCGCGGTCCTTGCGGTCGCTGTTTTTCAGGCTGTCGGACTGGAAATATTCGGCGTTGAAGACGACGTTGAACTTGTCTTCATCGAGGTTGCCCTTGCCCCAGGTAACGGCGGCCTTGTTCTGCTTGGCATCGCTGTAGCGCGAGAAACCGGTGTCGGCTTTCAGTTGCAGGCCCTCGAAGTCCTTGCGCAGGATGATGTTGACCACGCCGGCAATCGCATCGGCGCCGTAGGTGGACGAAGCGCCGTCCTTCAGGATCTCGATCCGCTCGACGATCTGCATCGGCACGGTGGACAGGTCGGTAAAGCTTTTCTGACCATCGTCGGCACGGGCGAACGGCGCCATGCGACGGCCATTGAGCAGCACCAGGGTCGATGTCGCGCCCAGGCCGCGCAGCGAAATCGCGGTGGAGCCGGCGGCGAAACCGTTGCCGAAGCCGGTCGGCAGCGAGCCGGCGCCGTCGGCGGTCAGGGTTTGCAGGTATTCGGCTACCGTGCCCTTGCCCGATTTCATCAGGTCGTCGCGGCTGATGACTTGCACCGGCGATGCCGTCTCGGCGCTGGCGCGCTTGATGCTGGAACCGGTGATCTCCACCCGTTGGATCGGCGCGGCCGACTGGTCCTGGGTGTTTTGCGCCATGGCTGGCACGGCCAGCAGGCTGGCTGCGGCAACGCTGCCCGAGAACATCAGGCGAACCGAACGGGACAATACTCTTTCCATCATCATGCTGAAACTCTCCACTGAACTGGCTATGCTGGTTGAACGGCTTGGCAGGGGCGTCTTGGCCTCCCTGCTTTTTATAAAAACATTCCAGCAGTACCTGTGTCAATGTGACCAATGTTTACCGGGCGGGGCAGCAGATGATGTTGCAGACGTCTGCAACAAGGCAGGGCGGCGGACATGGCCGACCAGATCGTCGCGCTAAATGCAAATAACGTCGGCAAAGATGCTTGTAAAGCCATATTTCATATATCAAAAAATCAACGGTGTAAAATATGGAAAAAGCACAAAATCTGATCAAAAATAAACTGTAACCATCGCCACTTCTGTGACGGTTTGACGACAAAAGCGCGTTTGTGGCAGCGAATGTTCGTTTTGCGCAGGGGATGGTGCAACGCGATTGCCACGGCGTGGGCATGCGGTTTTTACGTTAAGATATCCGTATGCCGAACTTTATCCACCTGCTGCAGGAATATGGCGTGCTGATCGTGTTTGCGATCGTGCTGATCGAACAGATCGGCCTGCCAATTCCCGCCTATCCCGTCCTGATCGTCGCCGGTGCCTTGTCCGTCGATGGCGATTTCAGCTGGCCCGCCGTGCTGGCGGTAGCCGTGTGCGCGTGCATGCTCAGCGACGGCTTCTGGTTCCGCATGGGGCGCCTGTACGGCAAGCGCATCCTCAAGCTGCTTTGCCGCATTTCGCTGTCGCCCGATTATTGCGTAAGCCAGACCGAGGACAGCTTTACGCGCTGGGGTCCGCGCATGCTGATCGTCTCCAAGTTCATTCCCGGTTTTAATACCATCGCCGCACCGCTGTCAGGCGCGATGGGCGTGCACAGCCGCACTTTTGTCGGTTACAGCATGCTCGGCGCCATCTTGTGGGCCGGCACCGGGATTGCCATCGGCGCCTTCTTCCACGCCAGTATCGATACCGTGCTCACTGCGCTCAGCACCATGGGCAGTACCGCGCTGGCCGTGCTGCTGATCTTGCTGGCGCTGTTTATCGGCTACAAGTATCTCGAACGCAAGCGCTTCCGCCAGTCGGTGCAGATCGACCGCGTGACCATCGACGAAATCAAGCAGCTGCTCGAACAGGGCGCAGCCCCCGTGCTGGTCGATGCCCGCAGCGTCACGGCGCAGTTGCTGGAGCCGGCGGTGCCAGGCGCCTTGCTGTTCAACGGCGGCCAGCCAGCGCCGGAACTGATCGCGGTGGACCGCGACCGCCACGTGATCGTCTACTGCAGCTGCCCCAACGATGTGACCGCTGCCCAGGTCGCCAAGGAGCTCAAGCAGCATGGCTTCACCCTGGCGCGTCCGCTGCACGGCGGACTCGACGCCTGGAACGCGGCGTTCGGCGTACGGCCGGTGGTCGATGAGCACGCCGCAACGGCATAGCCTGGGGTAGTCATACTACGAGCGAAAAATGGGTAGGCCCGCGAGTTACACGCCTCACTGTACTAAAACTACAAATTTCTTGCCAGTCTTGGTAAAAATACCTTAAGCTTAGGCTTCAACTATTTTTCGCCGACCATGACAGCTACCCCACCGCCATCCTCTCCGATCAACGATTTCCCAGGTGGGCCGCGTCTGCTGGCCGATGTCGGCGGCACCAATGCGCGCTTCGCACTGGAAACCGCCCCGGGCCAGATCGTGGCGATCGACGTGCTGCCATGCGCCGACTACCCAACCCTGGCTGCGGCCCTGTTGTCCTACCTGGGCTCGCCCCTGGTGGCAGAGGTCATCGGGGTGGAGCCGGGCAGCATCCGCCACGGCGCGATTGCGATTGCCAACCCGGTGATCGGCGACATGGTGCGCATGACCAATCACCACTGGGCGTTCTCGATCGAGGCGCTGCGCTGCGAAGTCGCTTTCGACACCTTGCTGGTGGTAAACGACTTCACCGCGCTGGCCAGCGCGCTGCCCTTCCTGTCATCCGAACAGAAGCGCCAGGTGGGCGGGGGCGCGGCTGTGCCTGGCACGCCGCTGGGCCTGATCGGCGCCGGTACCGGCCTCGGGGTGTCGGGCCTGATTCCCGGCAAGGACGGCTGGACTGCCTTGCTCAGCGAAGGCGGCCACGTGACGTTTTCGCCTGCCAACCCGGTTGAAGTGGCAATCCTGCAATATGCGTGGACCGAATTCGAACACGTCTCGGCCGAGCGCCTGATGTCCGGCGCCGGTATCGAACTGATTTACCGCGCGCTGGCAAAGCGGCACGGCGTGGTGGCCCAGCCGCTGGTTGCGGCCGACATCTCGCGCCGCGCGCTGTCCGGCGAGTGCGCGCTGTGCGACGAGGTGATCGAAGTATTTTGCTGCATGCTCGGCACCATCGCCAGCAACCTGGTGGTCACGCTGGGCGCGCAGGGCGGTATTTATATCGGCGGCGGCATCGTGCCGAAACTCGGCGACCGCTTCCACCGCTCCGGCTTCCGCAACCGTTTCGAGCACAAGGGCCGCTTCTTCCAGTACCTGGCGCAAGTGCCTACATGGGTGATCACGGCGCAGTACCCGGCCTTCGTTGGAGTTTCTGCAATCTTGTCCGAAAGGCTAGCCTCTGTGTAAGTCACGTTACATTTCGCTGCGGTGACTGCGCGTTTTGTGGTTTTATCAGGTACAATTCACACGTTGGATGAAACTTCCTGGACAGGTCATGCTTGTTTTCGCTCGAAAACGGCGCCGAGATGCTGGTGTTTCATGTAAATGCGATCGCTTCGGCGGTCGCGGCAATTCTCTCTCTCCCGCCAGGCGACTCGCTTCGGCGTCGGAAAAAACAGCTTCAGCGACTACTCCGGCAGGCGGCATCATGGATGCGGCGCCTTCCTCAACGACTCACTGAATGTAATTGATGTCATTCTGTGCATGTGTAGAGCATGCAGCCATAAGATTGCTATGGATAATGCTGAGGCCAAAAAAGTCCTCGAAACCGCCTTGCTGTGCGCCCGTGAGCCGTTGACCCTCCACAGTCTGAAAAAACTGTTTGTCGACGACGAGCAACCGCCGGGCCCAAACGACGCCGTGGTCGGCGCCGAACAGATCAGGCAATTGCTGGAAGAGCTGGCCGGAGATTGGGCCGGCAAGGGCGTGGAAGTGGTCAGCCTGTCGAGTGGCTGGCGCTTCCAGAGTCGGCCCGAGATGAAGCACTATCTCGACCGCCTGAGCCCCGAAAAGCTGCCGCGCTACTCGCGGGCCACGCTGGAAACGCTGGCCATCATCGCCTACCGCCAGCCTGTCACGCGTGGCGATATCGAGGAAATCCGCGGCGTTGCCGTGAACTCGCAAACGATCAAGATGCTGGAAGACCGTGGTTGGGTCGACGTGGTGGGCCACCGCGACGTGGTGGGCCGGCCGTCGTTGCTGGGCACTACGCGCCAGTTCCTCGACGACCTGGGACTGAATTCGCTGTCGCAGTTGCCGCCGTTGCAGCAAATGAGCGAAACGCAGGGCAGTGGTCCCGATATGGCCGCGCTGGAAGCGGCCTTGCAACAGAACTTTGAAAAAGCCGCGCACGATGACCGTGCCGCGCAAGCAGACGATGGCACGGTGGTGCCGGTGGCTACAGCAGCCGCGACTAGCCCGGACTCCGGCCAAGAAGTTAATCAAGATCCTGTACATCGTCCCGATGTCACGGTCGACGAGCACAAGCAAGAAACGAATAATGAACAAACCTAAATCCCCAGAGACAGTCAACGACGCCGCCGAAGTAGCGGTCGCCAAGCCCAAGCGCCGTACCAAGGCCCAGATCGCAGCGGAAGCCGGCGGTGTTGCCGATGCGGCGCCTGCAGCTGCCGCCGCAGCATTGGCGGACGCCGCCGCGCCAGCGGCCAAGCCGAAGCGCAAGGCCAAGGCCGATGCGCCGGTAGCCGCAGCAGCAGCCCCGGCACCAGCAGCCCCAGCGCCAGCCCCAGCGCCAGCCCCAGCAGCG
>NZ_LROM01000112.1 GCF_001758785.1 Duganella phyllosphaerae | reverse complement strand
TGTGAACGCCGGCCTGCCGGTGGCCCCGCGCGCGGCAACCGCGCTGGGCCTGGGCCTGGCCGGCGTTCACAACCGCCAGTGGTCGGCGCAATTCATCGCCGCCAACCCCGGTTATGCCGCATTGGCTTTGGCGTCGGACGGCCACACCACCGTGCTGGGCGCGCACGACGGCCAGCCCGGCGCCATCATCGCGCTGGGCACCGGCAGCGTGGGCGAAGCCAAGCTGGCCGACGGCCGCCACGTGGAAGTGGGCGGCTGGGGCTTCCCGTCCGGCGACGAGGCCGGAGGCGCCTGGATCGGCCTGCACGCGATTAATCACATGCAGCAAAGCTTCGATGGCCGCCTGCCCGCCAATGCCTTTGCCGACGACGTGGCGCAGGCCTGCGGCGCACCCGCAGGCCTGCGCGACCCGGCCGCGCGCGAGGTGCTCCAGCAATGGCTGGCCGGCGCCTCGCAAACCCGCTATGCGCAGCTGGCGCCGGTGGTGCTGCGGCACGCGCCCTCGGACGACGCCGCGCGCGCCATCGTGCACGCGGCGGGGCTGCAGGTCGAACGCCTGGCCCGGGCGCTGGACGCCGGCACCACGCTGCCGATTGCGCTGTGCGGCGGATTGGCCACGCCACTGCGCCCGTACCTGCCACCGGCCCTGCTGGCGCGCGTGGTGCCGGCGCGCGGCGATTCGGCGGCCGGCGCGCTGCGGCTGATCCGCCAGCATCTCGACCAACAACAGCGCACCTAGAGGAGTCGCACCATGCGTGCTGCAATCACCGGCAACATCCTCACTCCCGCAGGCTGGGTCCACGGCGAGATCGGCTTCGACACGCGTATCGCGTCGATTTCCGGCTGCGCCGTCGATCCGACATCGAACGGCGACGACTACATCCTGCCCGGCTTTATCGATCTGCACGTGCACGGCGGCGGCGGCAAGGACGTGATGGAAGCCGGCGACGCGGTACGCACCATCGCCGCCATCCATGCCCGCCACGGCACCACCAGCCTGCTGGCCACCACCATGACCGCGCCGGCGGACGACATCAAGCTGGCGCTGGCGGCCATCGGCAGCGCCGCCGCCCGGCGCGGCAAGGGCGAGGCGCGTGTGTTGGGCGCGCACCTGGAAGGACCGTACATCAACCCCGGCAAGCTTGGCGCGCAACCGGACTACGCGCGCGCGGCCACGCTGGCGGACGTGCACGCGCTGGCAGCGCTGGCGCCGTTAAAACTGATCACGGTGGCGCCCGAAATCGCCGGCCACCTGGCGCTGGTGAAAGAACTGGCCGACGCCGGCATGCGCGTGCAGATCGGCCACACCGCCGGCTCGTACGAAGACGGCAAGGCAGCGCTCGAGCATGGCGCGCACGGCTTTACCCACCTGTTCAACGCCATGACCGGACTGCACCACCGCGAACCCGGTATGGTGGGCGCTGCGCTGGCACATGCACAGTACGCCGAGCTGATCCCAGACCTGCTGCATGTGCACCCGGGCGCGATCCGCACTGCGCTGCGCTGCATCCCCAAGCTCTACTGCGTGACCGATTCCACCGCCGCCACCGGCATGCCGGACGGGGAATACATGCTGGGTCGGCAGGTGGTCATGAAATGCCTGGGCGGCGTGCGCCTGCCCGACGGCACGCTGGCCGGCAGCGCGCTGACCATGGACCAGGCACTGCGCAACCTGGTGGGCATCGGACTCGATCTGGCCGATGCGTCGGCCCGCGTGTCCACCTATGCGGCCGACTACCTGGGTCTGGCCGACCGCGGCCGCCTGGCCCCCGGCGCCTGGGCCGACGTCGTCGTTCTGGACCGCGACCTGCAACTGAAAGCCGTGTACCTGGAAGGCGAAAGACTGTGAACGATATAAACAATTTACGCAAACTGGCCGGCCAGCTGATCATGATCCGCTTCCCCGGCACCGAGCTCGATGCCGCCACAGCCGACTTCATCAAGGCGAATGCCATCCGCGCCGTGTGCCTGTTTCGCGGCAACATGACCGACGCCGCCCAACTGACCAAACTGACCACCGACCTGCGCGCGGTGATGGGGCCGCAGTCGCTGATCGCCATCGACCAGGAAGGCGGCGCCGTGGTGCGCGCCACCTGGGTGCCGGCGCCGCCGTCGGCCATGGCGCTGGGTGCGGCCGACGATGTCGACCTGGCGCGGCGCACCGGCGCGGCGGTGGCGCGCGCGGTGAAAGCGCTGGGCTTCAACTGGAACTTCGCGCCGGTGCTGGACCTCAACAACAACCCGTACAACCCGGTCATCGCCGAGCGCTCGTTTGGCGCCGATCCGCAGCGCGCAGCCGAGCTGGCGCTGGCCTGGATGGACGGCAGCCACGCACAAGGCGTGGCCTGCTGCGTCAAGCACTTCCCCGGCCATGGCGACACCAACGTCGATTCGCACCGCGACCTGCCCACGGTGGACAAGCCGGTGACCGAGCTCGCACGGCTGGAGCTGGCGCCGTTTCGCACCGCCGCGTCGGGGGACCGGGCGGCGCCGGCGCTGATGACCGCGCACATCGTCTATCCGGCGCTCGACGCCGACAATCCCGCCACCATGTCGCGCGCCATCCTGCACGACCTGCTGCGCGAGCAGTGGGGCTATCGCGGCATCATCATCACCGACGGCATGGACATGCACGCGATCGCGCACCGTTACGGCGTGGGCCACGCGGCAGTGCGCGCGCTCACCGCCGGCGCCGACATGGTGATGGCGCTGGGCACCCCGCAAACCCAGGAAGAAACCGTGGAGGCGATTACCGCCGCCATCGCCTCGGGCGAGCTGCCGGTCGATGCAGTGCAGCAGCGGCTCGATCGGCTGGCGGCGCTGGCGCGCGACTACCCGTGCGCACAACCACCCTACCTGGACGACGCCGCCGACCGCGCGGTGATGGCCGAAGGCTGGCAACGGGCGCTGACCGCGCACGGCAATCCACAGCGCCCGGCACCGGGCGCCAGGCTGCGCCTGGTGGTGCGGCAGGACGTGGTGAGCGACGGCGTGTCGGAAGCGGGCGTGCCGGCGGCGCGGGTGGCCGACTCGCTGCGCCGCCTGTACGACGTCGAGCTGCTGACGTACGCCGACGCCGACAGCTTCGACTGGTGCGCGCTGCCGCAGGACGGGCGCTTTACCGTGCTGGCGTCCACCTCGCGCCTGCGCTACGGCGCCCATGCGCGCAGCACCTGGCGCCCGGACCTGCACCTGGCGCTGTGGAACCCGTACCAGGCGCTCGACATCGCCGCCCCGGCCCTGCTCACGTATGGCTTTGCGGCGCCGGCGCTCGATGCCGTCAACGCCTGGCTGGCGGGTGAACTGCCCGCGGCGGGAACCGCGCCGGTGCCGGGCTTCGCCACCTGACACTGCCGGCACACGCTTGAATCCGGCGCAAATGGCGTATTTTATGTAACAATACGCGCGTTTGGCCGCCGTGCCTGCGCCTGCGGCCTTGAGAAAACCAATGTCTATGATTGAAGGATTACACATGTCCCACATTCGTCTCGCTCGTATTAGCCTGATCCTGGCCGCCATCGGCCTGAACGCCGCTCCCGCCATGCTGGGCATGAACATGGTCCACGCCCAGGACAAGGAAAAGGCCGCTGCCGAAGCACCGAAAGACACGGTCCGTCCCGAGATCTTCAAGCTGATCGACCCGAAAGAGGTCAAGCCGCTGCTCGACGCCAAGAACTACGCCGAAGTCAAAACCCGCATCGACACCGCCGCGGCCATGCCCAACCTGACCCCGTACGAAACCTTCGTGCTGAACCAGATGCGCGTGCAGGTAGGCCAGGGCATGGGCGACAACGCCATGACCATCGCGGCGCTGGAATCGATGATCGATTCGGGCCGCCTGACGCAGGACGTCAAGCTGCGCTTCATCGACGCCATCGGCACCATCTACTACAGCAACGTCAAGGACTACGACAAGGCGCTGGTGTGGTTCGATCGCTATGGCAAGGAGTCGGGCGATACCACCAAGCAGCGCCAGTTCATCATCCGCTCGTATTACCTGAAAGATGACTTCGCCAGCGCCAAGACCGAAGTGCTGAAAGACATCGAAGCTGCCAAGCAGGCCGGCACCGCGCCAACCAAAGACACGCTCAACCTGCTCGGCAACATCGGCCTGAAGCTCAAGGACACCGACCTGTACCTGTCCGCCGTGGAAGGACTGGTACGCTACTACCCGAGCGAAGACTACTGGTTCGACCTGCTGAACCGCACGCGCGGTAAGAAAACCTATGCCCAGCGCCTGGACCTGGACATGGCCCGCCTGAAAATGGTGGCTGCCCCGAGCAAAATGGAAACCGAAGACTACCTGGAACAAGCCGAACTGGCCTCGCTGGGCGGCTTCTTCACCGAAGCGAAGATCGCCATCGACAAGGCCTACCCGAACGGCAACATTCCGGCCGGCAAGGACAAGGCAGCGATCACCAAGATCCGCGACACCGCCACCCGTGGCGCTGCCGACGATGCCAAGAACATCGATTCGGGCATCGCCTCCGCCCAGAAGTCGAAAGACGGCATCGGCCTGGTCAACCTCGGTTACAACTACATCACCCTGGGCCAGTTCGACAAGGGTATCGACCTGATGAAGCAAGGTATTGCCAAGGGCGTGGCGAAAAACCCTGAAGACGCCAAACTGCGCCTGGGCTATGCCCTGGCCATGGCCGGCAAGAAGGACGAATCGATCAAGCTGCTCGAAACCATCAAAGGCGACGACGGCCGCGGCGACCTGGCCCGCTTCTGGATCATCTACCAGAACAAGCCGGCAGCAGCACCAGCACAAGCACCAGCCGCAAAATAAGCGCGCGCAGCAAAACAAAAGCCGGCTCAGCGCCGGCTTTTTTTTCGCCCTTACTTCGGGTCTACTTCGGGGTCAGTGCCGACATTTAGACACGGGCCCAACAGCAATATGGTTGAGTGCGTGTCCGAATGTCGGCACTGACCCCGAAGTTAGGCGGCTTGTGCGCCGAAGATGGTGAGGCGGTGGGCGGCGACGCCGGCCATGGCGCCGTCGGCCACGGCCATCGCGACGTTGCCGGCGGCGCGGGCCGAGTCGCCACAGGCGAAGACACCGGCCACGCTGGTGGCCTTCATGGCGTCGGTGCGCACGAACAGGCCGGTCGGGCCCTCTTCCATCTCGCAGCCCAGTTGTTCGGCCAGCGGGCTGCCGCTGTGGGTGCGGCTCACTACGAACAGGCCGGCCATCTCCAGCGCGCGGCCATCGGCCAGTTCCACCGTGGCGTGGCCGCTGATCCGCTTGACTGCCGCAGGTTCGATCGTCACGCCGCGCGCAGCCAGCGCTGCCAGCTGTTCCGGGTCAGGCGCGAACGCCTCGTTGAGGAACAGCGTGACCCGGCCCCAGTCGGGCAGCATCATGGCGTGGTGCATCGACAGCGGCCCGACCGCCATCACGCCGATATGCCCTTGCATCAATTCGTAACCGTGACAGTACGGGCAGTGGAACACGCTCGTACCCCAGCGCTCGGCCAGGCCCGGCAGCGCCGGCAGTTCATCGACCACGCCGGTGGCCAGCACCAGCGCCTGCGCATCGACGCCA
Organism: Duganella phyllosphaerae; assembly: GCF_001758785.1. GTDB lineage: Bacteria > Pseudomonadota > Gammaproteobacteria > Burkholderiales > Burkholderiaceae_D > Rugamonas > Rugamonas phyllosphaerae. The sequence goes on along the minus strand of NZ_LROM01000112.1, from coordinate 61,937 downwards.
CGGCCGTCGCTCAAGGTGACGCGAAACCCCTGGCCCAGGCGCGTGGCCTGGGCGGCCGCGCCTGCGAGCCACTGCACGGTGGGATACTTCCTCAATTGCTGCTTGCCCTCGGCGGCAATCGCCGCCGCCTCGCGGCCATCCTGACCGAGGAAGCCGTGCGAGTGCTGGGCGTAGCGGTTGCGGCGCTGGCCGGCGTCGATCACCAGCACGCGGCGACGCGCGCGCGCCAGTTGGGTGGCGGCGGACAGGCCGGCATAACTGCCGCCCACGACGATGACGTCGAACTCAGTCGACAGGTTTTGGATGCTCATGCAGGGTTCCCCGGTGGTTGGCGTAATCGCGATTGAAGCTGGCCGACAGGTCGGCCAGCGTGACGTCCTTGAAACGCTCGATCAGCAACGCTTCCGCCTCGTCAAAAGCGCTGGCCAGCGCCTGGTTGACGGCCCGCTCGACCAGGCACTGCGGCTGCTCGCTGCGGTTGCCCATGGCGAACACCGTGGGCGAACCCACGGCCTCGTATATGTCGCGCAGCGTGACCGTGTGGAGGTCGCAGGTGATGACCCAGCCGCCGCCGTGGCCCTTGCCGGAACCGACATAGCCGCGCTCGCGCAGGCCGGCCAGCACGCGCCGCACCAGCACCGGGTTGGTATCGAGGAAGCTGGAGAGCTCCTCGGAAGTGAACGGGCGGTTGGCCTGCGCCATGTGCAGCAGCACGTGCAGGATGGAGGATAGTTTGCTGTCTCGTCTCATGTAACTAATGATAGTACATAAAACGAGATCGTGCACGCCAACCGTTAATCTAATAAAAGCGCCTGACAAAACCTTCAGGGCAAGGTGCGGTGCCGAAGACAGTACGAATGCACGGCGAGGCGCTGCAACGCCGCCATGGAGGTTTTTCCGGCGTGCTAGATCACGCTGTCCCAGGGGGCGGACAGCCGCATCGCGCAGTTGATCAGGCCCACCATCGAATACGTCTGCGGGAAGTTGCCCCACATTTCGCCGGTGACCGGGTGCGTGTCTTCCGACAGCAGGCCCAGGTGATTGCGGGCCTTGAGCATGGTCTCGAAGATCTCGCGTGCTTCTTCCTTGCGGCCGATGCGCGCCAGTGCGTCGATGCGCCAGAAGGTGCAGATGTTGAACGCGGTTTCCGGCTTGCCGAAATCGTCGGGCGCTTCGTAGCGGCGCATGTACGGGCCGTCGCACAGGGTTTTTTCCAGCGCTTCCACGGTCTTGATGAAGCGCGGGTCCATCGGGTCGATGAAGTTCACTTCGGCCATCAACAGCACGCTGGCGTCGAGGTCGCGGCCGCCGAGGCTTTCGACGAACGACTGGCGCTCCTCGCTCCACGCATCGCGCAACAGCGGCTCGCGGATCTGGTCGGCGCGGCCCTGCCAGTACGCGGCGCGCTCCGGCAGTTCCAGTACGTTGGCGATTTTCGACAGGCGGTCGCACGCGGCCCAACTCATCAGCATCGACGACGTGTGCACACGGGCGCGGGTGCGCAGCTCCCACATGCCGGCGTCGGGCTGGTCGTGCACGCGGAAGGCCTGTTCGCCCACGGCTTCGAGCAGCGCAAATTCGGCCACGCCGGCGCGATTCAACAAGCGATGGTCGAGGAAGGCCTGCGCCGCACCCAGTACCACGTTGCCATACACGTCGTGCTGGAAGTGTTCCTGCGCCTGGTTACCCACGCGCACCGGCTTGTGGCCGCGATAGCCGGGCAAGTGGTCGAGCGTCGATTCGGGCAGATGCTCTTCCAGGCCGATGCCGTACAGCGGCTGGATATGGCCGCCCTTGGAGCTTGCCACGATGTTGGAGAGCCAGCGCAGGTACTCTTCCATCGTGCCCACCTCGGACAGGCTGTTCAAAGCACGGACCACGAAGAACGCGTCGCGCAGCCAGCAGAAACGGTAGTCCCAGTTACGCTCGCTGCCGGGCGCCTCGGGAATGCTGGTGGTCATGGCGGCGATGATGGCGCCGGTGTCTTCGTACAGCGACATCTTGAGCGTGATCGCCGCGCGGATCACCACGTCCTGGTACTCGTACGGCAGCGCCAGGCGGCGGCTCCAGTTGCGCCAGTAGTTGATGGTCTCTTTTTCGAAACGGCGGCAGATATCCTCGATGCCTTCGTTGAGCGTCTCGTCCGGACCCAGCGTGAAGTTCAGCGATTTATTGACCAGGAACCACGACTCCGACAGCAGGTGGCTCAGCGACGCGTCGGTATTGAGGCGCAGCGTCTGCTCCGGTCCCACGTAGCGGATATGGTGGCTGCCACGCGTGATCTGCGGCGTCACGCGGCCCCAGTCGAAGCGCGGGCGCACGCGCACGCGGATACGCACCGCGCTGTTGAGGATGCGGATGCGGCGGATCAGCATCAGCGGGCGGAACATGCGGTCGCGGCTCAGAAAGCGCGGCGCGAAGTCGGTGATCTCGATGCCGTGGTTGTCGGCGTCGGTCAGGCGCGTGCGCAGCACGGCGGTGTTGGGATCGTAGAACTGCTCGGTCTTGACGCAGTTTTCCAGCTCCACGCTCCACACGCTGCCGTTATCCGAATTATCGAGCAAGGCGTTGAAGACCGGGTCGCCGTCGAAGCGCGGCAGGCAGCACCAGACGATGTTGCCGCTCTTGTCGACCATGGCGTTGTACGAGCAGTTGCCGATCACGCCGCAGTTGAGCGACGCTTCGGGCGTGACGGGCGTATTGACGGGGCCGAGCGCGGTCGGGGCGACGGGGATACCGGGTGTGACGGGGATGCCGGGGGTGCCGGTAGCTGCGGTCATGGCGTGTCTCCTGTGCTGGTGCTATGGTTGGATTGGGCTGCATGGGCAAGCTGCACGTGCAGCGCCTGCGGCGAGTCCAGGCGGCAGCGCGCCGCACTCGGTCCCGCACCCACTTTCACGCCCACGCCGCCCAGCTGCTGGGCGTAGGCGATGCCTGCTTCGTCGGTGGTGTCGTCGCCGACAAACACCGGCAGGCAATTCTTGAACGGTTCTTCCTGCAAAAATTCGGCAACGGCGCTGCCCTTGTTGACGGTCGCCGGTTTCAGCTCGAGCACCATTTTGCCATGCAATAGCACGGTGCCGGGAGAGGCGATCAGCGCCGCCTCCATGGCCTGCTCGCACTGCACGCGCAGGTCCGGGGCCAGGCGGTAATGCAGCGCCAGCGCGCCGCGTTTTTCTTCGAGCAGCAGGCCGTCGTGCGCCAGCACCAGCGCGCGCAGGATCAGCTGCGCGGCGTCGAGCGATGGCGCCTTGGCGATGTGCAGCTGGCCGTTGTAGTCGCGCCGTTCGGCGCCGTGCACGCCGGCCACCGGCAGCTTCAACGGCGCCAGCATGGCGTCGATCTGCGCGATCGGCCGGCCGCTGACAATCGCCAGCCGGCCTTGCAGGCGCTCACGCAGCGTCGCCAGCACCTGCACCAGGCCCGGCGCCACCATTACCGTATCGGGCGTTTCCGCCAGATCGACCAGGGTGCCGTCGAAGTCGAGGAATACCGCGCCATCGAGCCATTCTGCCAGGTCGAACTTTTCCACTTCTGTACTCATCATCAGCCCACCCGGCGCAGGTTGGTGCGGCTGTGCGCGCGGATCTTCTGCATCACTTTTTCGCGCTTGCGCAGGCGTGCCGCGTCGAGCAGCATGTGGCCCGCCCAGCGGTACACGTTGAAGCGGCGTACCCGGTCGCGCATGCTGCGCATCCGTTCGACCTGCTCCACCGACGGCATGGTCAGGCCGCGATACAGCGCTTCGGCGCCCTGCTCGATGTGGTACGGGTTGATGATCAGCGCTTCGTGCAGCTCGCGCGCGGCACCGGTGAACTGCGACAGCACCAGCGCGCCGTGCTCGTCATCGCGGGCGGCGATGAACTCTTTTGCCACCAGGTTCATGCCGTCGTGCAGGCTGGTCACCATGCACACTTCGCTGGCGCGGAAATAGCGCTGCAATTCGTTCTGGTCGTGGTGCTCGATCTTCAGGATGATCGGCAGGTAGCCGTCCTTGCCGTAACGGTCGTTGATCTTGTCGGCCAGCTTGCGCACGCGCTGCTCGAAGTTCATGTACTCCTCGAGATCGGAGCGGCTCGGTGCGGCGATCTGCACGAAGCTGAACTTGCCCACCATGGTCGGATGCATTTCCAGCATGCGGTCCACGGCCTGGAAGCGCTCGAGGATACCCTTGGTGTAATCGAGGCGATCGACGCCGAACGCCAGCAGGTGGTCCTGCGGCACGCCCAGGATCTGGCGGATCTCGGTGCGGCACACATCCACCGGCACGGTGTCCGGGTAGTCGGGCCAGGCGATCGAGATCGGGTAGTCTTCCACCTGCGTCAGTTCATTGCCATACGAGATGGTCGACGCTTCCGGCTCGATGCGGGTTTCCAGGTAGCGGTCCACGGTGTCGAGGAAGTTCTTGCGGTGGAACGGCGTATGGAAACCGAGGATGGTGCTGCCCAACATGCCTTCCAGGATCTCTTCGCGCCACGGGCAGATGCCGAACGACTCCGAGTTGGGCCATGGGATGTGCCAGAACGTGATAATCGTCGCTTTCGGCAGCGCCTCGCGCACCATGCGCGGCAGCAGGGCGAAGTGGTAGTCCTGCACCAGCACCACCGGGTTGTCGGTGCGCGCTTCCTTGATCACGGCGTCGGCAAAGCGGCGGTTGACCTTGACGTATTCTTCCCAGTCCGACGAGCGGAACACCGGGCGCACGTGGGCGATATGACACAGCGGCCACAGGCCTTCGTTGGCGAAGCCGTAGTAGTAGCCCTTCTCTTCTTCTTCGGTCAGCCATACGCGGCGCAGCGTGTAGCTCGGATTTTTTGGCGGTACCGGTACATGGTCGTTCTTGTCCACGGTTTCGCGGTCGGCGCTGCCGGCGCCGTGGGCAATCCAGGTGCCGGAGCAGGCGCGCATCACCGCTTCCACCGCGGTCACGAGACCAGAAGCCGGACGGCGCACCTTGACGGTGCCGTCGGCGGCTTTTTCGTGGATGTACGGTTCGCGGTTGGACACCACCAGCACCTGGTCGCCGGCCAGGTCCTGCTGCAGCAGCGCCTTGAGTTTTTCAGGGGCCCAGTCCGAGCCGTTGGCGGTGTAGCTGCCGCCGTCGCTGTGCTGGCGCTCCTGGTGATATTCCTCGAGCAGGCTGCGCAACTCGCCGATCAGCGGCTCCATCTCCGGTGGCGGCGGCGGCGCATCGGGATCGGGCTTGGCGGTGGCGCGCGGAATCAGCTGGCCGCGCAGCACGTCATTGAGGCTGGCCAGCCAGCCGCGCCAGCTCAGGTGCGAGACCAGCAAGGTGATGAAAGCGATCGCCGCCGCCAGCAGTGCAAAGAAACCCAGCACGTACTTGGTGGTCTCGGCGCTGCGGCGCTCGATGAAGCTCATGTCGTGCACCAGGATCAGGCGGCCAAGCTCGGAGCCGGCGTCCATGATCGGCGTTTCGGCCACGTGCACCGGGCCGCGCGGCAGTTGCACCAGCGACTTGCGCGCGGTGCCGTCGGCCGGCGCATTCCAGCAGCCCAGCGATTGTGGATAGGTGTAGGTCTTGTACAGCAGCTTGCCCGACGCATCGCAGAAGCCCAGCGCAAACAGGCGCTCGTCCTCGATGGCGCCGTCGAACAGGCGCTTGATGTGGGCGCTGTCGTTGAGCAGCACGTCCTCGCGCAGCGGCACCTGCAAGGTGGTAGCCAGCAGCTGCGAGCGGTTGTCGAGGTCGCGCAGCGACCAGCGCAGCGTGAGCTTGTCCATCAGTGGTACGACGATATAGGCAAACAGGCACAACAGTATCGCGAGGGGCAATATGAAGCGTAGGGATAGTTTTACAGAGCGTGACAACATGAAGAAATCCTCTCAGGAGATTGCAGAGTGGCAGTGAATCGCGACATCTTCGGATGGATGCGTACAATCGACCTCAGCTCGTCTATTGTTTCATTATTGACGGGAAAGCATTTGTTCGTTAGCGCACGCATAAGCCTAATTGTGCGACGCAATATGGGCCGTTTCTCTAAAATCTCTACTCATGGAAATAGAATATTTTACCGATTTACAGCAGGGACCGTGGCGCGCCGCAGCAGCGGTCGCCATCTCGGCCGTCATCTTCGTGGCGATCGCGCTGGTGCTGCACCGCGCCGGTATCGAGCTGCTCAAGCGCATCGCCCGCCACCGGCCGTACACCACCAACGCCATCAAGTACGCGTTCCGTCCGAGCCAGGTCGCAGCGGTGCTGTTCGCGCTGCGGCTGGTGCTGACCGGCGCGCCGGAAACCACGCCGTTCCTCACCTCGTTCTCGCGCGTGGTCAGCGTGTTGCTGATCATCTGCCTGACCTGGCTGGCGATCGCCTGCGTCAATTCGATCAACAAGACCATCTCCGACCTCAACCCGGTCGATGTGCTCGACAATATGCGCGCGCGCCGCGTGCTCACGCAAACCTCGGTGCTCACCCGCAGCGCCAACGCCATCATCGTGTTGCTGGGCCTGGGCTTCATGCTGCTGACTTTGCCGGGTGCGCGCCAGTTCGGCGCCAGTCTGCTGGCGTCGGCCGGGGTGGCGGGCCTGGTGGCCGGTATCGCCGCCAAGCCGGTGCTGGGCAACTTCATCGCCGGCTTGCAGATCGCGTTTTCGCAGCCGATCCGCATCGACGACGTCTTGATCGTCAAGGGCGAATGGGGGCGCGTGGAGCGCATCACCGGCACCTACGTGGTGGTGCGCATCTGGGACGAGCGGCGCATGATCGTGCCGCTGCAATGGTTTATCGAAAACCCGTTCGAGAACTGGACCCACACGTCGTCGAGCATCCTGGGCACGGTGTTCCTGTGGCTGGACTTCAGCGTACCGGTGCAAAAAGTGCGCACCGAGTTCGAACGCATCACGCACGCGTCCACCCGCTGGGACCAGCGCGTGTGCGTATTGCACGTGACCGACGCCAACGAGAAAGGCATGCAGCTGCGCCTGCTGGTCAGTGCGGTCGATTCCGGCACGGCGTTCGATTTGCGCTGCGAGATCCGCGAGGCGATGATTGCGTTCGTGGCGGCCAACTACCCCGATTCGCTGCCGCGCCTGCGGCCTGTACTCGATTCACCTGGGCCGCAGGATGATACGCTGGGGATGCGGCCGGTGAAGGTGGCCGACAGCCCGCCGCCTTGATGACGGAGTTTAAGCCTGCGACGGTAAATTCGTCATCCTCGCGGACGCGGGGATCCATAGAACATCCGGGCAGCTCCAGCTTTTATCTCGCGCCCGCCTTCTTCTCGTCCCCAACCACCACCACCGTCAGCTTGGCCGGATCAACCGCCTTGCGGAACGCCGCATTGACCTGCTCCACCGTCGCCGCCTGCAATTTGGCCTCGTAGTCCTTGCTCCAGCTGTAGGTCTGGTTCAGGTACAGGTTGCGGGTCCAGCCGCCGGCCACCACCTTGTCCTGCGAGCGGTTCTGCACGCGCTGCTGCATCAGGCCCGACTTGGCCTGCGCCAGTTCCTCTGCGGTGAAGCCCTGCTTGACCGCACGGCCCAGCTCTTCGCGAATCGCCGCTTCCAGTTTTTTCAGGTTCTGCGGCGCGGCGATGGCGTGGATGGTGAAGTTGCCGGCGCGGTCGATATCGCCGGCGTGGATCGCCGCCCCGCCGCCGTACGACAGGCCGTCCTTCTGGCGAATACGGTCCATCAGGCGCGACTTCAAACTGCCGCCGCCGAAGATGTAGTTGGCCAGGTCCAGCGCCGGATAGGCCGGATCGTTGACGTTCAGGTCCAGGTTCAGGCGCGCGGCAAACATGCCGTTTTCCTTTTCCGGCGCGTCGATCACACGGTGTACGGCCGGCTTGTCCACCGGAGTGTCCTTCAGCGGCGCGTACGCCACCTTGCTGTTCCAGCCGTTGAAGCTCTCGGCGATCGTCTTCTCCGCCATTGCCTTGTTGAAGTCGCCGACGATGGCCAGTTCGCCATGGCTGGCGCCAAAGTAGTCGCGGTGGAAAGCCACCACGTCCTCGCGCCTGAGCGCCTTGATCGCCGCCAGTTGCTCATCGACCGTCATGGCGGCGCGGAAGTCGCCCTTCGGATGGGTGTCGAAATATTCTTCGATGGCATTATGAGCCAGCGACTCCGGCTCGTTGCGCGACGACTCGATGCCGACGATCCACTGCTGGCGCAGCTGCTCGAATTCGTCCTGCGGGAAGTTCGCTTCACGCAGCACGTGCGCGACCAGGCGCAGCGCCGCGTCGAGGTTCGGGCCGGTGGTCTGGAAGCCATACACGCCACCGGTGATCTTCAACCTGGCAAACGCATCGGATAGTTGCTCGCGCGTGTACTTGCTGGTGCCGCGCGTGAGCATCTCGTCGGCAAAGGCCGCGGCCATGTGCTGCTTGAACAGGTTTTTTTCGTCGCCCCAGTGCAGTTGCAGGTCGACCGACACCGCCTGCCCGCGATTCTTCTTGGGCAGCAGCGCCACTTTCAGGCCGCCGATGGTCTTGATCTCGGTGCGGGCGTTGATATTGTCCTGGCTCGGGTCGAACACCTCGGACGTCAGCACGCTGGCCTTGGCCTTGAAGTCTTTCATCACCTCGGCCACCGGCGGCGCGGCCGTGATCTCGGCGCGCCGCGGCTGGTCGTCGGGAATGAAGGTGCCGACCACGCGGTTGTCGCGCCGGAGGTAGCGGCCGGCGGCGGCGCTGACCTGTTCGGCGGTCACCGCAGGCAGCTTGTCGCGGTTCTGGAACAGCAGGCGCCAGTCGCCCAGCGCGATTTCCTCGGACAGCGCCACGCCCACCTGCTGCGGATCGTTGAGCGACTTTTCCACGCTGTTGCTGTAACTGAGGCGCACCCGCTCCATCTCCTCCGCCGTGGGCGGCGTGGTGGCAAAGCCTTCCACTGCCTCGATCAGCGCGGCGCGCACCGGCTCGATCGGCTCGCCAGCCTTGACCACGGCGCCGATGATTTCCAGTCCTGGTGCATAGCCGGCCTGGCCGAACGCGAACACCTCGGCAGCCTTGCCGGTGGCCACCAGCGCCTTGTGCAGGCGGCCGGAGGGCGTGTCGCCGAGGATCTCGCTCATCACGCTCAAGGCATTGGCGTCCGCGTGCAGCGCCGACGGAATTTTGTAGCCGAGCATGACGATCTGCATATCGCCCTTGCGGCGCACGACAAAACTGCGCTCGCCGTCCTGCTGCGGCTCCACCGTCCAGAACGGCGGCAGCACGCGCTTGGGTTTCGGGATGGCGCCGAACGATTTGGTGATCCACGCCAGCGTCTGCGCCGGGTCGAATTTGCCGGCCACCAGCAGCACCGCGTTGTCGGGCTGGTAGTAGGTGCGGTAGAACGCCTGCAGGTTCTCGATGCGCACGTTCTCGATGTCGCTGCGGTTGCCGATGGTCGAGCGTCCGTAGCTGTGCCAGTCGTAGGCCACGCTGTCCATGCGTTTGAGCATGACCGAGAACGGGCTGTTCTCGCCGCTCTCGTACTCGTTGCGCACCACGGTCATCTCGGAGTCGAGGTCCTTGCGGGCGATGAAGGAATGGACCATGCGGTCGGCCTCCATGTCCAGCGCCCATTTGAGGTTCTCGGGGCTGGCCTGGAACACTTCGTAGTAGTTGGTGCGATCGTACGAGGTGGTGCCGTTGAACTCCATGCCACGGCTGGCGAATTGCTGCGGGATGCTGCGGTTTTTCGGCGAGCCCTTGAACATCATGTGTTCGAGCAGGTGGGCCATGCCGGTCTCGCCATAGTTCTCGTGGCGCGAGCCGACCAGGTACGTGACGTTGACGGTGACGGTGGGCTTGGACGCATCCGGGAACAGCAGCACCTTGAGGCCGTTGGGCAGGCGGTATTCGGTGATGCCTTCGACGACCGGGCCCTGCACCACGCCGGCCGGCAAACTGGCGGCGGCCCAGGCGGTGCCGGTGGCAACGAAGGAGAGACCGCACAGCAGCATGCTGGCAGCGGCAAGGTGTTTCAGACGGCTGGCGTTCATGGTGTCTCGCGTAAATACGGAAGAGCACAGCATACGCCCTGGCCTGCGCAACCCGCTAGTCACCAGCAAGATAATTTACTGAGGAAGAACTTAAGCTTATTTCTTTTCGGGCACCAGGCAGGCATCGACCACTTGCAGGTCGTTATCCTTGGCGAACGAGATCACGAAGTGATACGCCATCGGCTCGAGGTCACGCAGCTTGCCGTTGACCACCACCGACTTGACGCCATTGACCACGGTGGGCGTGACATACGGCGAGAACTGCAGGTGGGAATCGCGGCCGCCACCGATGCCGGGCGGCTTGAAGCAAGCCATCACGCCGCACAGACGCTCGGCCCAGTCGCTGGGACGGAACGCCCTGCCATTGCTGGTTTGGCCAAGGATGAAGAACGAATCCTGCTGTTCTACCGGTTTTTGAACTGACTCTGCCATGGGCGGCTGCTCTGCGATGAGACATGTGGGTGAGGAACTTACGTATTATATCTTATAGAAGACCTGGATACGTAAGCCCTTGATTTTACGTGGATATTTATTCAAAACATCCATAATGGTGCAGAAAACCTGCGCTCTGCACCACGCAACACCGCTATTGTACCGCGCTATCGCCAGGTGTTGAGCGCTCTAAGGAGTCGCGCCGAGCCAGACTGCGCCGGATAGCAGCAGCAACATCATCCACAGCAGCAGCGCGCGCCACACCAGGCCGACCGTGCTTTGCAGCGACCGCACGCTCGGCTCTTCACCCGGCAGGGTGTCGGCTTCGACATCGGAGATATCCACCGTGGCCGAGTCGATCAGGGTCACGCGGACCGCGTGTTCGGCCGGGGAACCAAGGCGCACGCCCATGGCGCCGCCGCCGGCCGACAGGATGATGCCGATCGCCTCGTCGGCCCAGCGCCGCGAGAAATTACGCCAGGCGTAGATCGCATCCTCGAAATTGCCCACCACGGCAAACGCCACGGCAGTCAGGCGCACCGGCAGCCAGTCGATCCAGTAATAGGCGCGGCCGGCGAACAGGCCGAAGGCTTCGTTGCGCATGTGCTCAGGCTCGTTCCAGGCCCGCGCCACGTATTCCGACACGCGGTACAGGATGGCGCCCACCGGCCCCAGGATCAGGAACCAGAAGAACACGCCGAAGACGTTGCGGTGGGTGGTGATCAGGGCTTTTTCCACGGCCACGCGCGAGATCTCGTTGGCGTCCATGCCGATGGTGTCCTGGCGCGTCCATTCGGCCAGCAGCACGCGCGCGGCGGTTTCGTCGCCGGCGTTCAGTGCCAGCTGGATCGAGGTGAAATAGTGGCTGTAGTGGCGAAAGCCCAGCGTCAGGTAGACGATCAGCACGTTCCACGCGAACGAGGCCAGGAACCAGTCGTAGTAGTGCAGCACCCACGAGATGGTGGCCACCGGCACCAGGAGGATCGCCATCATCAGGAACCAGCCGATGCGCCCGTGCGTGGCCTGGCCGGCGTTGAACCAGGTCTCCATTCGCAATGCCAGGGCCTTGATCTCCGCGTAAATAAAATTATCCGCCCGCAGCGGTTTCATTTGCTCGATCAGCAGCGCGCACAGAATGGAAAGAAATGTCATCAATAATCCTTTTGGTCGGTACTACGTGCAGCCATACCTCGATGCCCGTTACGATAACTCACTCAAGTAACAGAATCAAACTTATTAGGCGCGCAGGAAGTGGAATAAATTCCTGAGCATGCCGGCGGTGGCGCCCCAGATGTAATAGGTCCCGTAGGGCATGGCGTAGAAGCTGCGCCGGCCCGACGGCAGTTCGATCGACAGGCGCTGGTGGTTCAAGCCATCCATCAGGAACGCCAGCGGCACCTCGAAAATCTCTTCGACCTCGCCAGGATCGGCCTGCATGGTGACCGGCGGCGTGACCAGCGCCACCACCGGCGTGACGCGGTAGCCGGTGCCGGTGTAATAGTCGGGCAAGGTGCCGATCACTTCCACGTGGGTGCGATCGAGGCTGATTTCCTCTTCCGCTTCGCGCAGCGCGGTTTCGACCGGGCTGGCGTCGTACGCTTCGGCGCGGCCACCGGGAAAGCTGATCTGGCCGGGATGGTCGGTGAGGTCGGCGTTGCGCTGGGTGAGCACCAGGCTCAAACCCTCGGGGCGCTGCACCAGGGCGATCAGGACCGACGCGGCGGTGGCGGGCGAGCCGTCTGCCCGCACCGCGTAGCTGGTTTCGGCAGCTTCGGGCGACCACTCGGGCTGCTCGGCGAAGCGCTGGCGCAGCCAGCCGGCGTTGAGGCGTTCGAGCGCAAGACCGGGTTCGCCGGCGATGGCGTCGATGGGTAATGAACGGGGGTCGAACAGCAGCTTGGCCAAGGCTCCTCCAGAATTAAGCAAGCGACTAAAAAAAGAGGGGCACCAAGTTGGCGCCCCTCTCTCCAAACACAATCGCTGCTATTAAGCGGCGACTGCTTTTTTCGCCGCTGGGCGACGGTTTGGCAGTTTTTCCTTGATACGTGCCGATTTGCCGGAACGATCACGCAGGTAGTACAGTTTAGCGCGACGTACGTCACCGCGGCGTTTCACTTCGATCGAAGCGATCAGCGGGGAGAACAGCTGGAAGGTACGCTCTACGCCTTCGCCGGACGAGATCTTGCGAACGATGAAGTTCGAGTTCAGGCCACGGTTACGACGCGAGATCACGACGCCTTCGTATGCCTGGGCGCGCTTGCGGGTGCCTTCGACTACGTTAACGTTCACGACGACGGTATCGCCAGGTGCAAAATCAGGGATGGTTTTGCCCAGGCGAGCGATTTCTTCTTGCTCGAGTTGTTGAATCAAGTTCATTTTAAACACTCCAAAAGCCATCATGCCGGCGCGCTGTCAATTCGAAAATTCGATGCCCGGTAGAGGATGGGTTCACTACGATAATTAAGCAGGCCACACAACTGCCTGCCGGGAACTACAACAGGTTTTTATAAACCTGCCAAAAACTTTTCATCGATCTTGCTCAACTGCCCTGCCGCTCGCGCCTTGACCAGCAGGTCGGGTCGCTTGCGGGCGGTCGCTTCCAGCATGCGCTGGCGGCGCCACTTGCCGATCTCGGCGTGGTTGCCGCCCATCAGGACCGGCGGTACCGCCACGCCCTCGTACGTCTCGGGCCGCGTGTAATGCGGCGAATCGAGCAGGCCGTTGACAAAACTGTCTTCGACGGCCGAGGCATCCGTGTTCAACACGCCGGGAATCAGGCGGATCACGGCATCCATCAAAGCCATCGCCGGCAATTCGCCACCCGACAGCACGAAATCGCCAAGGCTGATTTCTTCGTCGATGCAGCGATCGATCAGGCGCTGGTCCACCGCCTCGTAGCGGCCGCACAGGATCACGAGGCCGGGTTCCTGCTTGAGCTGGACCACGCGTTCGTGCGTCAACTGCTTGCCCTGGGGCGACATGAACACCACGCGCGGCGCCGGCAAACCGGCTTCGAGCTGCCGCGCTTTCGCTGCGTTGATCGTCGCTTCCAGGGGTTTGGCCAGCATCACCATGCCGGGGCCGCCGCCGTAAGGGCGGTCATCCACAGTGCGGTGATTGTCGGTGGTGAAATCACGCGGATTCCACAACGACAAGCCACATTTATTCTGTTCGAACGCACGCCGGGTGACCCCAGACTGCGTCAGTGCGGCGAACATTTCGGGGAACAGGGTCACGACATCGAATTGCATGGCGGGCCGCCCTTATGTTCACTAGTAATCAAGGCCCCAATCGACAGTGATCTTTTTCGCCGCCTTGTCCACCTTGATGATGAACGCTTCGACAAATGGAATCAGGCGCTCTTGCGCCGCGTCGTCGGGTGCTGCCTCTGCGGATTCGGCTGGCTTGATGCGCAAGATCGACTGCGGACCGTTGCTCATCATGTCAGTCACCGTACCGAGCGACTCACCTTGCAGATTCTCTACATCCAGACCAATCAACTCGGTCCAGTAAAACTCGTCTTCCGACAATACCGGGAAGCGGCTGCGCGGAATGGAAACAGCGGCGCCCTTGAGCGCTTCTGCGACATTCCGGTCAGTGACGCCGACCAGCTGCGCGACCACGTCGCCGCCATGCAGCTTGCACTGCTTGACATCGACATCGTGCAAGGTGGGCTTGTCGATCCACCAGGTTTTTACCGAGAGCAGCGCATCCGCATCTTCCGAGAAAGGACGGATCCTCACCCAGCCAGCGACGCCATAGGCACCGAAGACAAAGCCTACCTGTGCCAGATCGTCGGGGACTTGCACCCCGGATGCTTGCTTATCGGTCAAACCAGCAACCTATTACGCTGCTTTGTTCGAAGCTACCAGGCGAGCCACGGTTGGCGACAGTTGTGCGCCGACCGATTGCCAGTGAGCCAGACGGTCAGCGGTGATGCGCAGTGGCACTTCGCCGCCTTGCGCCATCGGGTTGTAGAAACCGATGCGTTCGATGAAACGGCCATCGCGGCGATTGCGCGAATCGGTTGCAACGATGTTGAAGAACGGACGCTTCTTGGCGCCTCCACGAGCTAAACGAATAACGACCATAATATTTCCAAAAAGTGTGCTAGGACGGAAAAAGCCGCAAATTATAGCGCGCCTGACCGCAAAGCAGCAAGCGTTAATGAAATAATCGGGCAGATTGGGGTAATCGAAGATTATCCCCCGTTCCGGCCAACGGGGCAATAGCTGAGACGCGATGTTGCCCAGGTTCTTGCCAAAAAAGTAGGCCGGGGGCGACATTATGACCGATACTGGCCAGCCCAGGACTTTTTTGCCGCATTCCCATGACTGCTCGCCACAAAAGCAAGACCATCGCCACCGTGCTCGCCTTCCTGTTCGGCGGCCTCGGGTTGCAACGCCTGTACCTGCGCGGCTGGCGCGATCCATGGCTGTGGCTGCACCTGGCCGCCCTGCCCGCTGCCTGGCTGGTGGCCACCCTGGCGCCGCAGGCCGATGGCTTTTACAAGCTGCTGCCGATCATGCTCTCGGGCCTGGCCGGTTTCCTCGAAGCGCTGGTGCTGGGCCTGATGCCGGACGAGCAATGGGATGCGCGCTTCAACCCGCACTCCGGCAAGCAATCGAACACGCGCTGGCCGATTGCCGTGGTGCTGATCGCCACCATGACCATCGGGGCCGCGAGCTTGATTGCCACAATCTCACGTTTTTTCGATCTGCTATACACTGGCGGCGCTTATGGCTAACTTATGGCTAACATTCAGGCTAACATTCTCCAAGAGGAAAAATAATATGAACAAGCACTCGATCCTGCTGGCAGTGGCAGTGGCAATGACCACCCTGACTTCCACCTCCTACGCCCAGATGAGCAAGTCGGAATACAACGCCGAAACCAAGCGCATCGCCAACCGCTATGCCGAAGACAAGAAATTGTGCGCCGAAGAAGGCAGTTCGACCGCGCGCATGCAGTGCCTGCGCGACGCCAAGACCGAATTCACGCAGCACAACGCCAATGCCAAGGCCAGCTACAACACCAAGGCCTCCGCCTGCCGCGACTGCGGCCGCGTGACCTCGGTGGTGGTCGGTGAAAAAGCCGGTGAAGGCGGCGCCGTGGGCCTGATCGCCGGCGGCGTGGCTGGCGCCCTGCTGGGCAACCAGGTGGGCAGCGGCGGCGGCAAAAAGCTCGCTACCCTGGCCGGCGCTGCCGGTGGCGCCTACGCGGGCAAGAAAGTCGAAGAACACGCACGCACCAGCAAGCAGTGGACCGTGCACGTGCGCTACGACGACGGCAAGCAGGACAGCTTCGTCTACGACAACGATCCGCAGATGGCCAATGGCGACCGGGTGCAAAAGCAGAACGGCACGCTGGTACGCCGCTAAGCATTTCAGAAAACAGCCTGCGGGCTGTTTTTTTTGGACTGCTTTTTGATGTATCAAGTTTGTTACAACAAACAATAAAACCTGCGGACGGCCAGTGCGGATTAAGAGTTTCCTCTTCCTCTCAAAGGCCCGTCATGCAATTCATCTCAAGCAATAAATTCAAACTCGCCGCCGTGCTGCCGCTGGTCCTGGCCAGCCTGCTGACCGCCTGTGGTGGCAGCTCCACCGCTACCAGCGCACCCAGCGCACCCAGCGCACCAGCGAGCGTGTTTGCCGACACCAAGTTGGTCGGCGACTTGGCCGGCGCCGCGCCGAACACCGATCCCAATTTGATCAACGCCTGGGGCATCGCCTTCAACCCCACCGGCTACGTGTGGGTAGCCAATACCGCCACCGCCACCTCGACCCTGTACGACGGCAACGGCGTGCGCCAGACACTGGTGGTAAAAACACCACCGGCGCCGATCGGCATCGTCTTCAACGGCAGCACCGACTTCAACGGCAGTCCGTTCATCTTCAGCACCGCGCTCGGTGCGATTGCCGCCTGGTCGCCAGCCACCGATCCGGCCAACGCCGCCACCGTGTTCGACGGCAGCGCCAGCGGCACCTCGTACATCGGCCTGGCGATTGCCAGCAACAATGGCGCCAATTACATCTACGCCGCCGATTTCGCCAACAACAAGATCGACGTGTTCGACGCCAAGTTCGCCAAGGCCACCCTGCCCGGCAACTTCACCGACCCGAAGGTGCCGGCGGGCTATGGCCCGTACAACATCCAGACCATCGGCAACCGCATTTACGTGGCATATGCCAAGCATGCCGGCAACTTCGCCGAGCACGCGGTGGGATCGGGCATCATCAGCGTGTTCGATACGGCCGGCAACCTGGTCAAGCAACTGGTGGCGGGCGGCACCTTGAACGCGCCATGGGGCATCGCCCAGGCGCCAGCCAACTTCGGCACGCTGAGCGGCAAACTGCTGGTCGGTAACTTCGGCGATGGCCTGATCCAGGCCTACGACCCCGATACGGGCGCAGCGCTGGGCATGCTGCGCAAGGCCGATGGCAGCAACATCGTCGTCGATGGCTTGTGGGGGCTGGCGTTTGGCAATGGCGTCAACAACCAGCCGACCAATACGCTGTTCTACACGGCCGGTCCGAACGGCACCACGCATGGACTGTATGGTCGAATCGACGTGAAGTAAGGAATCATGCCGGGTGCGCGTATGGCACCCGGCATCATGGCGCTTTAGAACTGGACTTCGTCCAGCGCCAGTACGCCAGGACTGCCGTCAACGATGGCCGTGCGCAGGCCGGACGATTGCGACAGGATGTGGTCGGCAAAGAAGCGCGCCGTGCCAATTTTCGCTCTGTAGAACGCCGCATCGCCCTCGCCCGCTGCGATCTTCTGCTGCGCGATTGCGGCGGCGCGCGCCATCTGCCAGCCGCCCAGCACCACGCCCGCCAGTTTCAGGTACAGCACGCTGCCGGCAAACACGGCCTTGACGTCGCTCCTGGCGTTGGTCACCACGAAGTCCACCGCTGCGGCCAGGTCGTCGGCGCCAGCGGCCAGTTGTTTGGCAATCGCCTGCAAGTGTGCATCGCCGGAGGCGGCCAGCTGGGCTTGCGTGGCGCGTACCTGCTCGATCAGGCCCTTGGCCACGGCGCCGCCGTCGCGCACGGTCTTGCGGCCGACCAGGTCGTTGGCCTGGATCGCGGTCGTGCCTTCGTAGATGGTGAGGATCTTGGCGTCGCGGTAATGCTGGGCGGCGCCGGTTTCTTCGATGAAGCCCATGCCGCCGTGCACCTGCACGCCGTCGCGCGTGACGTCCTGCGACATCTCGGTGGACCAGCCCTTGATCACCGGCACCAGGTATTCGTACACCGCCAGGTTGTGCTTGCGCACGGCTTCGTCGGCGTGGCTGTGGGCGATGTCGGACAGGCCGGCACCCACGTAGGCCAGCGCCCGCGCAGCTTCCGTCTGCGAGCGCATATTCATCAACATGCGGCGCACGTCCGGGTGGTGGATGATGGCGACCGGACCGGCGGAGCCGGCCACGTCGCGCGACTGCACGCGCTCGCGCGCAAACGCCACCGCCTTCTGGTACGCGCGCTCGGCCAGGCCGATGCCTTGCAGGCCGACGCCGAAGCGGGCCGCATTCATCATGATGAACATGTATTCGAGGCCGCGATTTTCTTCGCCGACCAGGGTGCCGATGGCGCCGCCGTGGTCGCCGAATTGCAGCACGGCGGTCGGGCTGGCCTTGATGCCGAGCTTGTGCTCGAGCGAGACGCAGTGGGCGTCATTGCGCGCGCCCAGCGTGCCGTCGGCATTGACCAGGAACTTCGGCACGATGAACAGCGAAATGCCTTTGACGCCGGCCGGGGCATCGGGCGTGCGCGCCAGCACCAGGTGCACGATGTTGTCGGAGAAATCGTGCTCGCCGTACGTGATGTAGATCTTGGTGCCGAATACTTTATAGGTGCCATCGCCCTGCGGCTCGGCGCGGGTGCGCACGGCGGCCAGGTCGGAACCGGCTTGCGGCTCGGTCAGGTTCATGGTGCCGGTCCATTCGCCCGAGACCAGCTTTTCCAGGTAGATCGCTTTTTGCTCGTCGCTGCCGGCGGTCAGCAGCGCTTCGATGGCGCCGTCCGACAGCAGCGGGCACAGCGCGAACGAGATGCTGCCCGAGTTGAGCATCTCGATGCACGGCGTGGCCAGCAGCTTGGGCAAGCCCTGGCCGCCGAACTCGACCGGATGCTGCACGCCCTGCCAGCCCGCCTCGCCAAACGCCTTGAAGGCAGCCTTGAAGCCTTTCGAGGTCGTTACCTGGCCGTCGTGCCAGTAGCTCGGTTCCTTGTCGCTGGCATGGTTCAGCGGCGCGATCACGCCGCTGACGAACTTGCCGTTTTCTTCGAGGATGGCTTCGGCCGTGTCGAGGGTGGCGTCTTCATTGCCGGGCAGCGCGGTGACGGCTGCCAGGTCGGCCAGTTCGTTGATGACGAACAGCATGTCTTTGAGGGGGGCTTGGTAGGGCATGTTGTCTCCGTATTTACTTGCACTAAATCCGTCATCCTCGCGCATGCGGGGATCCAAAGGACCTGTGAGCCATGTTTGCTGCCGCATGCGCCAACATCGTCCACGCGCACCACGGATCCCCGCGTTCGCGCGGATGACGTTGGTAGTGTTCGGTGACGGAGCGCTGGCTGCGGGTTTAAAAAAAGCCACGGTGGCCAGGCATCTACCCCAACCAGCGTGGCTCGTTTGTTACGTTGGTATTTAACCGTTAGCCCAGCTCGGCCACCAGCTGCGGGACCACGTCGAACAGGTCGCCCACGATGCCGTAATCGGCCACCGAGAAGATCGGCGCTTCCGGGTCCTTGTTGATCGCCACGATCACTTTCGAATCCTTCATGCCGGCCAGGTGCTGGATCGCGCCCGAGATACCGACGGCGATGTACAGGTTAGGCGCGACGATCTTGCCGGTCTGGCCAACTTGCCAGTCGTTCGGCACATAGCCGGCGTCCACCGCAGCGCGCGAGGCGCCCATGGCGGCGTTGAGCTTGTCGGCCAGCGGCTCGAGCACCTTGAACGCTTCGCCGGAGCCCATGCCACGGCCACCGGAAACGATCACCTTGGCGGCGGTCAGCTCGGGACGGTCGGACTTGGCCAGCTCGCGGCCGACGAAACTCGACTTGCCGGAATCGGCCACGGCGGTCACGGTCTCGGTGGCAGCCGTGCCGCCGGTGGCGGCTGCAGCGTCGAAGCCGGTGGCGCGCACGGTGATGACCTTGATCTTGTCGGACGATTGAACGTAAGCGATGGCGTTACCGGCGTAGATCGGGCGCTCGAAGGTGTCGGGCGCATCGACCTTGGTGATTTCGGAAATCTGCGCCACGTCCAGCTTGGCAGCGACGCGCGGCAGGATGTTCTTGCCGTAGGCGGTGGCCGGAGCCAGGATGTGGCTGTAGGCGTCGCCCTGGGCCAGCGCCAGGATTTGCTCGGCGACGTTTTCAGCCAGGCCGTCGGCGAAGTGCGGCGCGTCGGCCACGATGACTTTCGATACGCCGGCAATTTGCGCGGCAGCCGCAGCAGCGGCGCCGGCGTTGGAACCGGCCACCAGCACGTGCACGTCGCCGCCGCACTGGGCAGCTGCGGTCACGGTGTGGAGGGTGCTGCCTTTCAGGCTGGCGTTGTCGTGTTCTGCGATAACTAATGCGACCATGATGATTCCTTTAGATGACTTTGGCTTCGGTGCGCAGCTTGGCGACCAGGGTGGCGGCGTCCGGCACGATGATGCCGGCCGAGCGCTTGGCAGGCTCGACAACCTTCAGCGTTTTCAGGCGCGGGGTCACATCGACGCCCAGGTCTGCCGGCGTGGTCACGTCCAGCGGTTTCTTCTTGGCCTTCATGATGTTCGGCAGCGTCACGTAGCGCGGCTCGTTCAGGCGCAGGTCGGTGGTGATGATCGCCGGCAGGGTCAGCGCCAGGGTTTCCAGGCCGCCGTCCACTTCGCGGGTGACCGTGGCTTTGCCGTCTTCGAGCACCACTTTCGACGCGAACGTCGCTTGTGGCCAACCAAGCAAGGCTGCCAGCATCTGGCCGGTCTGGTTGGAGTCGTCATCGATGGCCTGCTTGCCCAGGATGATTAGTTGCGGTTGCTCCTTGTCGGCCAGCGCCTTGATCAGCTTGGCCACTGCCAGCGGTTCCAGTTCCACGTCGGTCTGC
Source organism: Duganella phyllosphaerae (assembly GCF_001758785.1). Classification (GTDB taxonomy): domain Bacteria; phylum Pseudomonadota; class Gammaproteobacteria; order Burkholderiales; family Burkholderiaceae_D; genus Rugamonas; species Rugamonas phyllosphaerae. The sequence goes on along the minus strand of NZ_LROM01000112.1, from coordinate 41,442 downwards.
ACCAGGATGCCGCGATCGGCGCCGATGGCCATGCCGGTGCGCAGGGTTTCCTGGCACTTGTCCACGCCGCACGAGATCGCCACCACTTCGGTGACCTTGCCGGCTTCCTTGAGGCGCGTGGCTTCTTCCAGCGCGATCTCGTCGAACGGGTTCATCGACATTTTGACATTGGCGATATCGACGCCGGTGCCGTCCGATTTGACGCGCACCTTGACGTTGTAGTCGACCACGCGTTTGACGGGTACCAAGACTTTCATAGCTGTGCCTTTGGGAAAATAGTGAATAACGATCTAAACAAACGATCCAAATTAGTGGGCTAGATTATATGAGAAATCCGCCGGACACAATAAATTAAAGCACGATCGTGCGATTTTTAGTTAGTGGAAATCGTCTAAAAACTCATTTAGACGATTATTCCATTTGCAATGCTGGGTAGGGGATGAACAGCGAAAAACTTATTTGCGGCGCATCAAAAAGACGAATTCGCGGCCCGTTTGCACGTGCGAGAGCAGTGCGTTGCCGGTTTGTTTGGCGAAAGCCTGGAAGTCGCGAACGGAGCCAGGATCGGTTGCCATGATGCGCAGCACTTCGCCGCTTTGCAGTTCCGCCAGGGCTTTTTTAGCCTTGAGGATCGGCAGCGGACAGTGCAGTTCGCGCGCATCGAGTTCCATGTGGAATTCCATGATTTCGTTGTCTAGTATCGTGTCGGTCATCTTGAACCCGCTAGTTAGCTAGGAAGTAGTAAGGCATTTTCGCAATACTACTCCTTTTCGCAGCTCTTGACGCGCTGCACCAAAATAGTTCGCAGCTCGTTGCAATTCTGCAACGGGAACTTGCAAGTATACAATCAGGTCTTTCAAACAACAACGGCCCGCGCTTGACACGCGGGCCGTCGTTATCCCTGATTCTACAGGCTTACTTGCAGATTAGCACTCAAAAGCGTGATTACGCCCGGCCACCAATCCATGCGGCAACACCTGCCAGCGCGTTCGGCAAACCGCTTGGATCGGTACCGCCGGCCTGCGCCATATCGGGGCGTCCGCCGCCTTTTCCGCCCACTTGTTGTGCAACGAAGTTCACCAGTTCACCGGCCTTGACCTTGGCCGTGGCGTCCGCCGTCACACCGGCAATCAGGCTCACCTTGCCGTCGTTGACGGCGGCGAGCACGATGGCGGCGGTCTTGAGCTTGTCCTTGAGCTTGTCCATGGTCTCGCGCAGGGTGGCCACATCGGCGCCTTCCAGCACCGCTGCCAGCACCTTGATGCCGTTGACGTCGACCGCCTTGGTGGCCAATTCGTCGCCCTGGCCCGAAGCCAGTTTCGACTTCAGTGCCGCCAGTTCTTTTTCCAGCGATTTCACCTGATCCTGCACGGCGCCGATCTTGAACAGGAGCTCGTCCGGATTAGCCTTGAACGCAGCTGCAGCATCGCCGAGCTTGCGCGCCATGCCTTGCACCAGCGCCAGCGCGCCCTCGCCCGTCACCGCTTCCACGCGGCGGATGCCGGCAGCAACGCCGCCTTCGCCGATGATCTTGAACAGGCCGATATCGCCGGTACGCTGCACGTGCACACCGCCGCACAGCTCTTTCGAGGTGCCGATGTCGAGCACGCGCACTTCGTCGCCGTACTTCTCGCCGAACAGCGCCATGGCGCCATGTTTGACGGCGTCGTCGAACGACATGTGCTGGGCCTTCGTCGCGTGGTTTTCCAGGATCTCTTTATTGACCTTGGCTTCCACTTCGGCGATCTGCTCGGCCGTCAACGGTGCGTTGTGGCTGAAGTCGAAACGGGTTTTGTCCGGATCGACCAGCGAGCCTTTTTGCGCCACGTGGCCGCCCAGCACTTCGCGCAGGGCTTTGTGCATGAGGTGGGTAGCCGAGTGGTTGCGGATGGTGCGGCCGCGCTTGTGCAGGTCCACTTCGGCCGACACCGCGTCGCCCACTTTCAGGCTGCCCTCGGTCAGCACGCCGTGCTGGCCGAAGACGTCGGCCTGGATTTTCAGCGTGTCTTCCACGTCGAACAGGGCGCCGGTCGCCTTGATGGCGCCCTGGTCACCGACCTGGCCGCCCGATTCGGCGTAGAACGGCGTGGTGTCGAGCACCACGATGCCCGACTCGCCTTGTTTGAGTTCCTGCACCGAGACGCCATTGGCGTACAGCGCGATGACTTTCGAGTTGACGCTCATGTCGTCGTAACCGACGAACCTGGTCTTTTCGCCCGTGTATTCGACGTTGGCAGCCATCTTGAACTTGCCGGCCGCGCGCGCGGTTTTCTTTTGCTGTTCCATGGCGGCGTTGAAACCTGCTTCGTCGAGCGTGATGTTGCGCTCGCGGCAGATGTCGGCGGTCAGGTCCAGCGGGAAGCCGTAGGTGTCGTACAGGGTAAACGCGGTACCGCCGTCGAGCTTGGTCGGATCCTTGGCCAGCTGCGCTTCCAGGATCTTCATGCCGTTTTCCAGCGTTTCGCCGAAACGCTCTTCCTCGGCTTTCAGCGTGGCAGCGACGCGGTCGCGGGCTTCGGCCAGTTCCGGGTAAGCCACGCCCATCTCGATGTTGAGGTCTGCCACCAGCTTGTAGAAGAACGGCTTGGTCTGGCCCAGCTTGTGGCCGTGACGCAGCGCGCGGCGGATGATGCGGCGCAGCACGTAACCGTGGCCTTCCGGACCAGGGATGATGCCGTCGACGATCAGGAACGAGGCGGCGCGGATGTGGTCGGCAATCACGCGCAGCGACTTCGATTCCATGTCGGTGGCGCCGGTTTCGCGCGCGGCAGCCTTGATCAGGTTCTGGAACAGGTCGATTTCGTAGTTGCTGTGCACGTGTTGCAGCACGGCGGCCAGGCGCTCCATGCCCATGCCGGTATCGACGCATGGCTTGGGCAGCTTGTTCATATTGCCCGCTTCGTCGCGGTTGAACTGCATGAACACCAGGTTCCAGATTTCGATGAAGCGGTCGCCGTCTTCCTCGGCCGAGCCGGGGGGGCCGCCCCAGATGTCGGCGCCGTGGTCATAGAAGATCTCGGTGCACGGGCCGCACGGACCCACGTCGGCCATCTGCCAGAAGTTGTCGGACGCGTAGCGCGAACCCTTGTTGTCGCCGATACGGATGATGCGCTCTGTCGGCACGCCGATCTCGTTGGCCCAGATGTCGTAGGCCTCGTCATCTTCGAAGTAGACGGTGACGGTGAGCTTTTCAGCTGGCAGGCCGTAGACCTTGGTCAGCAGTTCCCAGGCGTACTGGATGGCGTCGCGCTTGAAATAGTCGCCGAAGCTGAAGTTGCCCAGCATTTCGAAGAACGTGTGGTGACGCGCGGTGTAGCCGACGTTTTCCAGGTCGTTGTGCTTGCCGCCGGCGCGCACGCAGCGCTGCACGGAAGTCGCGCGCGAATACGGGCGCGTATCGAGGCCAAGGAAAACGTCCTTGAATTGCACCATGCCGCTGTTGGTGAGCAGCATGGTCGGATCATTGCCAGGTACCAGCGGGCTGGAACGGACAATCGTGTGACCCTTGGATTCAAAAAACTTGAGGAACTTCTCGCGGATTTCAGATGATTTCATGTCGTATGCAGGGAGGGTAGCTGGCAGATGCAAAGGGTTGATTATATATGACGTCCACTACGGCAGGGTCTCAGGCGAATGCCGGGCCGATCAAATCGATGCGGTCCGTGCAAAAGCCGTCCACGCCCCACAACAGGATTTCCCTGGCCCGGTCCGGATCGTTGACGGTGTAGCAAAACAGGCCAAAACCGGCAGCCTTGATGCTGGCGGCCAACTCCAGGGTTAAATGCTGGTGATTGGTGTTGATGGACACCGCCTGCAGCGCCCTGGCCTGCTCCTGCCAGTCTGCGGGGATACGGTCGAGCAGCCAGGCGCGCGGTACGTCGGGGGCGGCGTCGCGGGCGGCGGCCAGGGCCTCCATGCTGAACGAGGACAGCAACGGCACCTGGGCCATGTCGCCAGCGGCAATCTCGTCCGCGTAAGAGTCGCGCGTCACGCGCGCCACCCAGGCGCCGGTGGCTGCGGCAAAACCGTCGGCGGGCTTGATCTCGACGTTCATCCAGATGCCCTGCTCTTTGCAGTAATCGATGAACTGGGTGTAGTACGGCACCGGTTCGCCCGCAAACTGCGCGCTGTGCCAGCTGCCCGCATCCATCGCCGCCAGGTCGCGCGCCAGCGTATGCGCGACCTGGCCGGCACCGGCCACGGTACGGCCGAAATCGGGGTCGTGCATGACCATGCCGATGCCGTCTTTCGACAGCATCACATCGAACTCGACAGCATGGAAACCGTAAGCGCGGCCGGCGCGCAAGCCGGCCACCGTGTTTTCCGGCGCCAGGGTGCCGCCGCCGCGATGCGCAACAATTTTAGGATAGGGCCACATGATGCCGAATTAGTGATGGAATTGGGAGGGACGGAACCACGACACTATCACGATCGTGCCCCAGACACTACACTGGCGGGCGAGACGACTGACCAAAGAGAGATAACAATGACTTTACCGAAAGCGCTGGGCCACCTCCGCGTGCTGGACCTGAGCCGCGTGCTGGCCGGCCCCTGGTGTTCGCAAAACCTGGCCGACCTGGGCGCCGACGTGATCAAGATCGAACGCCCCGGCAACGGCGACGACACCCGCGCCTGGGGCCCGCCCTACGCCAAAGACGCCGACGGCAACGACACCACCGAAGCCGCCTATTACCTGGCCGCCAACCGCGGCAAGCGCTCGGTGACGATCGACATCGCCAGCGTTGACGGCCAGGCCCTGCTGCGCGAACTGGTGGTCCACTGCGACGTGGTGCTGGAAAACTACAAGGTCGGCCAGCTGAAACGCTACGGCCTCGATTACGAGTCGCTCAAGGCCATCAAGCCCGATATCGTCTATTGCTCGGTGACCGGTTTCGGCCAGGATGGCCCGTACGCCCACCGCGCCGGCTATGATTTCCTGATCCAGGGCATGGGCGGCCTGATGTCGGTGACCGGCGAACGCGACGACCTGCCCGGCGGCGGCCCGCAAAAAGCCGGCGTGGCGCTGACCGACCTGATGACCGGCATGTATGCCACCATCGCCATCATGGCGGCGCTGACCCACCGCGACCGCAGCGGCGAAGGCCAGTACATCGACATGGCGCTGCTCGACGTGCAGGTGGCCATGCTGGCCAATATGGGCAGCAACTACCTCAACAGCGGCAAGCCCCCCAAGCGCTGGGGCAATGCGCATCCGAACATCGTGCCTTATCAGACCTTTGCCTGTTCCGATGGCTACATCATCGTCGCCACCGGCAACGACGGCCAGTACCAGAAATTCGTCGAGGTGGGCGGCCGCGCCGACCTGGCCTTGCACGAGCGCTACGCCACCAATCCGCTGCGCGTCAAGCACCGCGAGGAACTGGTGCCGCTGCTGGCCGAGATGGTGTTGCGCCAGTCGCGCGCGTTCTGGATCGACCAGCTCGAAGCAGTGGGCGTGCCCTGCGGCCCGATCAACAACCTCGACGACGTGTACAGCAACCCGCAAGTGCTGGCGCGCGGCATCGTCACCGAAGTGCCGCACCCCACCGCCGGCACCGTCAAGCTGGTACGCAATCCGATGCGCCTGTCGGCCTCGCCGGCGGACAATGCCGTGGCGCCGCCGCTGCTGGGCCAGCATACCGAGGACATCGTGCGCGACTTGCTGGGCCACAGCGACGCCGAGATAGCCGCGCTGCGCGCCAAGGGTGTGCTTTAAGGCCGACTACTGCAAATCCCGCTTCAACTCCTGGATCTGGCTGACCATGTGGCTGACCGCGCCGCGGATCTGGGCCGACAGCTGCGGCAGGTTGGTGCACACGCGGCGGGCGCGTTCGGCAGAGGTGGTCATGTCGGCGAGCAATTTGCGGATGCGGGCCGGGTCACCTGTTTGCAGGATGTCGCGCGCGGTGTCGCCCAGGCGGTCCACGCGCTGGATGCTGTCGCGCAGTTCGCTGGGGAGTTGAGGTTCGGCCGAGCTGGCCTCGGCGGCCTGGCCGATCGCTTGTTCGAGCAGATGGAAACGGCGTTGGATATTGTCGCTGCGGTCGTTGTTGCGCTCATTGTTGGGCTGCATGGTGTCACTCCCGAAAGAAGAGGGAACGAACAGCGCTCCCATCTTGATTCGACACCGGCTGCGGCCGACAGATTCCGTATTATTTATTGACGTGGATCAGAGCGCTTCTGCGCCATCTCATTTCTCGGCAGCGCCCAGCGGCGCCAGGCTGCGCAGGCGCAGCGCCACCAGCAAGCCCAGGCCCAGCGAGGCGCCCAGCACCATCACCACGCCCGGCCAGCCGCTGCGCTCCCACATCACACCGGTGGCCGAACCCACCACGCTCGAACCGAGGTAGTAGAAGAACAGATACAACGCCGAAGCGAGCGCCTTGTTGGACAGTGCGCGCCGCCCCACCCAGCTGCTGGCCACCGAGTGCGTGGCGAAAAAGCCGTAGGTAAACAGCGCCACGCCGGCAATGATCAGCGGCAGCCAGTTCGACAGCGTGAGCAGCAACCCGGTCAGCATCAGCGCCATCACCGCCCACAACACGTGGCGACGGCCGAACCGGTCGGCCAGCTTGCCGGCCCACACCGAGCTGTAAATGCCCAGCAGATACAGGAACGACACCATGCCCACCAGGCTCTGGCTCAGGCCGAACGGCGCACCGAGCAGGCGGTAAGCAATGTAGTTGTACAGGCTGACAAATGCGCCCATCAGCAGGAAGGCCAGCGCAAACATCCACGGCAGGCCGGCGTCGCTCAGGTGCAGCTTGAAGCCGGCCGGCAAGGTACGCCAGCCGCCGTTCGAGGGCGCGAAGTGGCGCGACGCCGGCAGGCTGCGCCAGAACTCCCACGCCGCCAGGATGCCGGCCACGCCGACGATACCGACCGCCAGCCGCCACGAAAAATGGTCGCTCAATACCGACGTGATCCCCCGGCCCGCCATGCCGCCAAAGGCGCTGCCGCTGATGTACAAGCCCATCGACAGGCCCAGCGACGTCGGCTCGATTTCCTCGCCCAGGTAGGCCATGGCAATCGCCGGCATGCCGCCGAGGGCCACGCCCAGCAGGGCGCGCATGGCCAGCAGCTGGTGGTAGTTGTGGGCGAATGCGCACAGCACCGTCATCACGGCGGCGATCGCCATGGCAGCCACCATCAACGGTTTGCGGCCGAGCCGCTCGGAAATCGCGCTCGAGACCACCAGCGACACGGCCAGCGCGGCGGTCGAGATCGACAATGCGAGACTGCTTTGCGCCGCGCTCAGCGCGAACTCGTGCGACAGCAAGGGCATCAACGGCTGCACGCAGTACAGCAGCGCAAAGCACGAAAAGCCGCCGAAGAACATGGCGCGGTTGCTGCGCTTGAAGTCGGCGGTGCCAGCGGCGATGCGCGGCGCCGGCTTGGGCTGCGAAGGCAATGGCGACGTGATGGTGGCGGTGGCTGCGGTGGACATGGCAAGCAATCTGAAGCGAAGGCGATAAACCATCTTAGGATTGCACGATACGACTGTCCAATATATATTTAAGTCGTTAGTCATACTTTAAAAAGATAACAGCCATGGAATTGCGCCATCTCCGCTACTTCGTTGCCGTCGCCGAAGAGCTCAGTTTTACCCGCGCCGCCGAGCGCCTGCACATCGGCCAGCCGCCGCTCAGTCACCAGATCCAGATGCTGGAAGCCGAAGTGGGCGCGCAACTGCTCGAACGCAGCAAGCGCTGGGTGCGGCTGACGGAAGCGGGCAAGCTGTTTCTCGACGATGCCCGGCGCGTGCTGGCGTTGTCGGAGCAGGCGAAGCAGACGGCGCGCCGGGCCGAACGCGGTGAGGCCGGCGAACTGCGCGTCGGCTTTACCTTTTCCACGCCGTTGACGCCGTTGTTCGCCACCGTGATCAACCGCTACCGCCAGCGCTATCCTGGCGTAACGTTGACCCTGCACGAGCAGTCCACCTTCGAGCAGCTCGACGCGATTGTCGACCGCCGGCTCGACCTGGGCCTGGTGCGGCCACCCGAGCAGGCGCTGCCCGATGGCGTGGAGTTGACCGTGCTGCGGCGCGATCCGCTGGTACTGGTGTTGCCGGTCGAACACCCGCTGGCGCACAAGCAGGCGATTGCGATCAGCGACCTCAAGGGGTTACCGCTGGTGATGTTCCCGAAGACGGCCGGCACCGGCATCCACCCGCAGATTTTCCGCTTATGCAAGGAGGCGGGGTTTGTGCCGAACATCGCGGTGGAGGCGGCGGAAGGCTCGACCATCATCGGCCTGGTGGCGGCCGGCAGCGGCATTTCGGTGTTACCGAGTTCGTTCGAGATTATCCGCCTGGGCGGCGTGTGTTACCGGCCACTGGCCGATCCCGAGGCCAATACGGCGCTGCTGCTGGCGCGGCGCACGGACGAGATTTCGCCGCTGGTGGCGGGGTTCGTGGCGGTGGCCGAGGAAGTGGCTGTCGAGACTGCGGGCTGAGGGGCCGAATTGGATTCCCGGCTGCGCGGCGGTCCGCCGATGCGGAATCACGATTATTGTTAGACGTAACTCCGTCATTCCCGCGCAGGCGGGAATCCAATTGCTTTACGAATAATCGGCATCGAGCTCCGAGCCCGCATAATTCTCCAGTTCCGCAAACAAGGTCTTCATCGCGGTACGGCCACGAATATGTTGCAGCACCGTGCACGTCTCGCGGTAACTGGCGATACGGTCGAGCAGCACCGGGTGGTGTTGCACCGGCACGGCTGCCACCAGCGCAGCCCAGCCTTCTTCGAAGTCGGGCTTGTTCTTGCGCACCGATTTGACGAAGCGCTCGAACTCCTTCTGGCCGGTCCGCGCGATCACCCTGCCCCCGCCTTCCACCGCGAAAATGATCGCCAGCGCGATCACGCCCTCGGCATTCAAGTCGGTATCGGCCACCGGGCCTTCGCTGTGGTGGCGGCGCAGCCAGTTGGCCAGGCGCACGATGGCCTGCACTTCCTTGCGCTGCTTGAGCATTACCACGTAGCGGTCGCTGCCGTTCCAGTTCTGATTGGGATCGGTCTGGCACAGGTCGACGAACAGGTCGCGCAGCCGACGCGCCGCGTACACCGGGTCGGTATCGTATTCGCCGACCAGGGAATCTTCGGGCAAGGCCGACAGCTCCTTGATCAGGCGGAAACCGATCTGGAACGCGTGCTCGGCGCCCTCCTCGATCAACAGATCGAGGGCGTCGAGATCGGGATCGTCGCTGCCCTCGTCCGCTTCCGGCAACGCATGGTCAAGCCCCAGCGACACCGCGCCCACCGTCAGCTGCAAGGCCTTCTGGATGCCGTCGGCGGTGCGGTCGTTGGTGAACTTTTCGGCCACCATGGCGGTGATGCCGGTCAGTTCGTCGGCCAGCGTGTAGGCGGCGTCAGGGTCAAGGTCGAGATCGGACTCGGTGGCCAGTTTCTGGATCGCGCGCGTTAAGCGCGGCAGGTTTTCTTTGACGATTGCTGGCAGCATGGGTCAGCGTTCCATCACGAGAAAATGCCGGTGCCGACACTGCGGCGCGACGTCTTGACCACGCGCGTGGACGGCACTTGCTTGCGCAGGCGGTACAGCAGTTCCTTGGTCGAGCGTTGCAGGAAGTTCTGCTCTTCGTCCGGGTCGTCGTTGAACTCGGCGTCGGCCAGGTCGGCGCTGTGGCGGAACTCCGGGAACAGCTCGAACAAGGCGCGGTCCCAGCCGTCTTCCGACGCCTGCGCCAGCGCGATCGCCAGCGGTACCACGTCGTTGTCGGACGAGGTCTGTCCGGTCAGGTACGGGCCCTTGGCGATGATCTCGCCAGCGACTTCGAGGATTTCCTTGGGCGCCATCGAGAACAGGATCGCGAACATGGTGGCGCCATGGTCGGGCGCCGATGCGGCCGCCAGCAGTTCGTTGCGGCGCTCTTCGTCGTCGGTGGCAAACACCACGCCGTGGACGTGGGCGAACAGCGACTCGGCGATGCGCTCGGGATCGTCCTCGATCTGGTCGTCGGGCCAGGTGGCGGCGATAAAGGCCAGGCTGTCGGCCCAGGCCTTGGGCGGCACCAGCAACGTGGCCAGCGACATCTTGCCGCCGTCGAAACCGGCCATGTGCAAGGCAGTCACTTGCGGCGGGATGCTGGACAGCACTTCCACCACGGCCAGGTCGCCGTACTGGTCGGCGGCGTCGGCAAAGGCCTGCTCGGCATGGCCCAGCGAGCCGGCCAGCACCAGTTCGGTCACTTGCTTGCTCAGCGCGGGCAGATTGCGGGTTTGGTCGGACATATCAATCTCCATCCTTGTCGAACATTTGCGCAAAATCGTCGGTCGCGTTGTCTTCGTCTTCGATATCGTCGCCATCGTCGTTGGCCGACAGTTGCTCGAGCGACTGGTCGTCGTCGTCCCACTTGCGCGGATTTTTAAACAGGAAGGCGGTGATGATGGCCTGGCGCGCCAGGTCGGGCATATTTTCCTGCAAGGCGGCGTACATGCGGCCAGCCGCCTCGCCCTTGCACGACGCCATGGCGAACACGCGCGTGGCGTCGCCGAACTCGTAATCGCCCGCTTCGGCCAGCAGGCCTTTCGGGTCCGAGAACTCGAGCGCATCGACCAGCGCAAAAGCCAGCATGTTGACATCCTCGATGCCGCCGCCAGTGGCGTACTCGTCCACCAGGGCATCGATCATGCGCTGGTAGTTCTTGCGGTCGGGCGGGTCGCCCAGGATGCCGTCGATCTGGCCTTCGAGCTCACGCGACTGGTAGGCGAACTCCGGGTGTACTTTTCTCATGTTCTTGCTTTCGTTATGATGTGATGCGGTCAGGCGGCTGGCAACGTCGTGCCATGCAGGCTGAACAGGGAGCGCCACAGCTGGTAAGCCTCGGCCTCGGCATCGATGATGATGCGGTGATTCACGCTCTGGTTGTATTCTTCGCGCTTGACCGGGTCCGACAGGATTTCATAGGCCTTGGTGATGGCCTTGAAGCGCGCCTCGGCGCCGGGCGCCTGGTTACGGTCCGGGTGAAAACGCATCGCCAGCGAACGATAAATCTTCTTGATCTCGTCCTCGGTGGCGTTCGGCGCGATTCCCAGCGTGTTGTAGTGATTTTCCATTTGGGAAACTCCGAAACAATGTGATGAACCAAAGGCGAATTATACCTGTCGCGCCCTGCCCGCTCCCGGCTTGCTCATGGCTGCACTCGCGACCGGTCGCCGCAATGCAGCATTTCCCCTCGGCGCGCCCGGGGGATACGGTAAAATGGCCTTTACACGAACTTCTTCAAGTCAATCTTCCAGATGAGCAACGATAAAAAAAGCCCGACGCCAGAACCGACCTCGAACTTCCTGCGTGCGATCATCGACCACGACCAGGCAGCCGGCACCTATGCGCGCGACGACCTGCCCACCGTGATCACCCGCTTTCCGCCGGAACCCAATGGCTACCTGCACGTGGGCCACGCCAAGTCGATTTGCCTCAATTTCGGCCTGGCGCGCGACTACCAGGGCCGCTGCCACCTGCGCTTCGACGACACCAACCCGGCCAAGGAAGAGCAGGAGTACGTCGACACCATCATCGACAGCGTGAAATGGCTGGGCTTCAACTACGATTACCCCAAGGCCGACGGCACCGTGGAACACCACCTGCACTACGCCTCGGACTACTTCGACCAGTTGTACGCGATGGCCGAGTACCTGATCGAGCAGGGTTACGCTTACGTGGACAGCCAGTCGGCAGACGATATGGCGGCCAATCGCGGCAATTTCAATACGCCCGGCAAGGATTCGCCGTTCCGCAACCGCCCGGTGGCCGAATCGCTGCAAATCTTCCGCGACATGAAAGCCGGCAAGTACGCTGACGGCGAGCACATCCTGCGCGCCAAGGTCAGCGAAGACGCCATGTCGTCGCCGAACATGAACCTGCGCGACCCGGCGCTGTACCGCATCCGCCACGCCCACCACGTGCGCACTGGCGACGCCTGGTGCATCTACCCGATGTACGACTACACCCACCCGATTTCGGACGCGCTGGAAAACATCACCCATTCGCTGTGCACGCTGGAGTTCCAGGACCACCGGCCGTTCTACGACTGGGTGCTGGCTACCCTCTCGAAAGGGGGTTTCTTCAAGCTGCCGGTGCCGCACCAGTACGAATTCTCACGCCTCAACCTCACCTACGTGGTGATGAGCAAGCGCAAGCTGCGGCAACTGGTCGAAGACGGCATTGTCAATGGCTGGGACGACCCGCGCATGCCCACCATCGTCGGCCTGCGCCGCCGTGGTTACACGCCCGAAGCGATCCAGCTGTTCTGCGAACGCATCGGCGTGACCAAGGCCGACAGCTGGATCGACATGAGCACGCTCGAAGGCTGCCTGCGCGAAGACCTCGATCCGAAGGCGCCGCGCGCCACTGCCGTGCTGCGTCCGCTCAAGCTGATCATCGACAACTACCCTGAAGGCCTGAGCGAAGAATGCACGTCGCCGGTCCATCCGCACCACCCGGAAATGGGCGTGCGCACCTTCCCGATCACGCGCGAGTTGTGGATCGAGGAAGAAGACTTCATGGAAGTGCCGAGCAAGGGCTATTTCCGCTACTCGCCGCCGAGCGACGACAAGCCGGGCAGCCGGGTACGCCTGCGCCACGGCTATGTGACCGAATGCACCGGTTTTGACAAGGACGAGAACGGCAAAGTGGTGGCGGTGCACGTCAACTATTTCCCGGACTCCAAGTCGGGCACGCCCGGCTCGGACAACTACAAGGTCAAGGGCAATATTCACTGGGTATCAAGCGCCACCGCCCTGCCAGCCGAAGTGCGTTTGTTCGAGCGCCTGTTCAACGACCCGCACCCGGATGCCGGCGGCAAGGACTTCACGCAATTGCTGAACCCGAACGCGCTGGAAACGATTACCGCCTACCTGGAGCCGGGCATGAGCGCGGCCTTGCCGGACCAGCGCTACCAGTTCGAACGTCACGGTTATTTTGTTGCCGATCGCGTCGACTCGCAGCCAGGCAAGCCGGTGTTCAACCGCATCGTCACGCTCAAGGACAGTTTCGTCGCCAAGTAAATAGCGCTCGCTGCCAGGGGCCGGCGCCTCCTGCGGGGAGCGCCGGCCTCTTTTTACTTGACTTGCATAACAGATATTTTCTATAGTCAACACTCGTGAAAAATTAGCTATATTCTGCGGACCTGCGAGACCTCTGAAAGGCAGTGGCAATGGTGGGATTTCTCGCGCAACGGCAATGGTTTTCCCCGTCGAAACCGGTGTGGTGGGCGGGCATCCTGCTCTCGCTGGCTGTGGGTGCATTGTGCTACGTGGCCGCCGACCACGCGGTCGAATACGACGGCAAAGCTCGCTTCATGCACCAGGCGCGCAATGCCCAGTACCACATCAGCGCGCATATCGATTCGTATACCAACGTGTTGCGCGCCACCGCCAGTTTTTTTGACGCCAGCGACAACATCACCCCCGCCGATTTCCACCGTTTCGTGAGCGGGCTGCAATTACCGCAGCACTACCCTGCTCTTGACGGCATCAACTATTGCCCCTACCTCACCGATGCCGGTCGCGACACCTTCGAGCAGGCCGCCCGCCACAGCGGCGACGGCAGGGCGGACGGCTATCCCGCTTTCGAGATCCGTCCGCGCGACCGTCGGCCCGATTATTCGGTGATTACGATGATCGAGCCAATCGCCAGGTTCCGCGACCGGGTCGGCCTGAATATCGCCGCCCGCCCGGCCGTGGCCGAGTCGCTGGCGCGTGCGCGCGATACCGGCGAAGTGAGCACGTCGGGCCAGTTGATTGAAATGAATAGCCTGGGCCAGGGCGGCGGCGGCATGGCGCTGCGGCTGGCCCTGTACCGGCACGGCGCGCCGCGCGAGACGGTCGAGCAGCGCCGCGCCAATTTCATTGGCTCGGTGGGCATCGGCTTCAGCGTGCCACGGCTGGTGCAACTGGCCATGGAGCAGATGCAGGTGCGCGATGTGCGGCTGCGCCTGTACGACGGCGGCAGCGCCAGCGCGCCAATGGCGCGCAACACGCTGCTGTTCGACAGCCAGCCGCTGGGCAAGAATGAGCGGCCCTCGCAACTGTACTCGGTGGTGCTGCCGCTCGACTTCCATGGCCGCCAATGGCACACCCTGTTCAGTGCGCCCAAGCGGGCCTGGTCCAGTCGCTTCGACCTGTTTTTGCCCTGGCTGGCCATGGCCACCGGCTTCATCGGCACGCTGATGTTTTACCTGCTGTTCCACACGCTGTCGTCGTCGCGCCTGCGCGCCATTGCGATGGCCAAGGAAATGACCAGCGAATTGCGCGACAGCCAGGCCAGGCTGCAGCAATCGCACCACAAGCTGCGCCGCCTGGCCGCCCACGCCGACCAGATCAAGGAGCAGGAACGCAAGCGCATCGCGCGGGAAATCCACGACGACCTCGGGCAAAACTTGCTGGTGCTGCGCATCGAGGCCGACCTGCTGGCCACCCGCACCCGCCACCGCCATCCGCGCCTGCACGCGCGCGCGGTGGGCACGCTGCACCAGATCGACAGCACCATCAAGAGCGTACGCCACATCATCAACGACTTGCGGCCCACCGTGCTGGACCTGGGACTGAACCCGGCAGTCGAATGGCAGATCGCCCAGTTCCGCACCCGTTCGGGCATGATGTGCGAGTTCATCGAGCACCAGCAGGAGATCCGCGTCGATGACCGCTGCGCCACCGCCATCTTCCGCATTTTGCAGGAATCGCTCAGCAATATCGCCCAGCATGCGCGTGCCAGCCTGGTGCGGGTAGAGCTGGCCGAAGTGGACGATATGCTGACCATGACCATCACCGACAATGGCGTTGGCCTGCGCGCCAACAGCCGCAACAAGGTCGGGTCGTTCGGCCTGGTCGGCATCGAGGAGCGCATCACCTTGCTGGGCGGCACCTGCGCCATCCAAGGCGGCCCCAACGGTGGCACCATGGTCTCCATCTCGGTTCCGCTCGGACATGGCGCGCCGGTCATGGACCCCGCCATGGAAAAATCTCACGCCGCTAGGAACTTCCTTACGAATATTGATAAAAATCAATAAGTATTACTTAGGCAAGAGCAAACTCGACGTGTTGTCCATTTTCCTCAACCTGAGCAAAGGAACGTCATGAATGCCATCGCCGCGCTGGACCTGGAACCGATCAAAGTCAAACTCATGCACAAGGAGTCCGGCGAAGGCTGGACCCTCGAACGCGCCAATGCAGTCGAGCTCGAATACCGCCGCTTCCTGAGCCTGATGAAGAAATTCCCGGACGAGCAAACCTCGCCGCTGGTCGATGTCGATACCTTCTGGCACTACCACATTCTCGATACGATGAAGTATGCGGCCGACTGCCAGGCAGTGTTCGGCTATTTCCTGCACCACTTCCCCTACATCGGCATGCGCGGCGAGGAAGATGCCGCCACCCTGGTGCGCATCGGCAATCGCATGAAAGAATTGTATGAAGCGGAATTCGGCGTCGCCTACGGCAGTGCCGCCGCCGCAGCTGGCGCGGCGTATTGCGGCAGCGCGACCGTCCAGGCGAACCAGAACGCCTACTGCGGCTCGGCCACGGCGGCGTACTGCGGCTCGGCAACTGCGGCGTACTGCGGCAGCGCCACGGTCAAGGCCGGGGCCTACGCGTATTGCGGCTCCACGACGGCAGCTTATTGCGGCAGTGCAATCTCGCCACAGGTTTCGCCGCTGTACACGGAACGGCCACGCCTGAGCTGACATCTGCCAAATAAAGTGGCATACTCGGGCTTCAACCGATGTTGGGAGCCCATCATGGCCGTCAATTCTGTCGCCAGCAGCAACGTTAACATCCAGACCACGCCACCACCGCGCCAGGCGGAACCGGTAGCGCGCCAGCCCGAACCAGCGGCCCAGCCGCCGCAGCAACAGCAGCAACCGCCACCGCAGCCCATGGTCAACACCAGCGGCCAGCGCTTAGGCAGCATGATCAACACCACTGCATAAATGCTTCTCTAGTCAGCAAAACGGCGCGTCCCCGCAAGGGTGACGCGCCGTTTTACTGGAAGGCGTTCAACTTAGTTCGCCATCATTTCACGCAGTTCGCGGATGCTGAAATCGCTGATTTCGTGCATGCGGATCAGGATGGTTGCGCCAATCGGCAGCGTGTTGTGGCGGATCTTGCTGATCACCGGCGGCGCCACTTCCAGCGCGCGTGACAGGGCTGCATCATTTTTCAGTTGCAGTTTTTCAATGATCGCATCGAGGACGCGGTTCGGGTTGTAGGTCGGGGAGGAGGTGATTTCTTTAATGGACATGATATTTAGCAGGTTCGGGGTCGCCCGTTGGAATAAAGCGACACATTGACTAATAAAATTATCGGTGCAGTTAGAGAAATCATGCGCTCATGATAGCCACCGATATCGCTACGTACACATCTTTGTTATACGACGGATAAGTGAAAAACCACTCTCCGTGACAATGTGTGAGATTCTAACCCGATTTCTTGTGCTAGAACAAAAAAGAATTGTAAAAAAAGGTATAGAAGCCGGTAATGTTAACCTGCGGCTCCTGTAATTGCAAAAATGCAACGCGACTTTACAAAAATTTACAACGCCGCCAGCATAGCCGCCACCGTCGGGTGACGCAGCCGCACCCCCAGCTCGTGCTTGATGCGGCCATTGTCGAGCCGACGCGATTCGGACATGAACGACAGCAGCGCCGGCGTCACCACTTCCTGCAACTGCGCGCGCGGCAGCCGTGGCGGCCGTGCCAGCCCCAGCGCATCGGCCACGGCGTCGAAGTAATCGGCCATTTTCATGTTGCTGTCATCCACCGCATGGTAGAGGCGATTCGGCTTGCCGTGGCGCAGCGCGCGGACAATGATGGCGGCCAGGTCGTCAGCATGGATGTGGTTGGTAAATACATCGTGTGCGGGGATCAGGGCCGGGGTGCCCTGCTCCAGGCGTTTGCGTGGCAGCCGCTCGGCGCCATAAATGCCGGGCACGCGCAAGATCGCCAGTGTGGAGTCGCTGCGCACCGCCCAGCGCCGCAATACCTGCTCGGCATCGACGCGGCGCCTGGCGCGGGGATTGCGCGGCGCCACCGGCCGGGTTTCGTCGAACAGGGCGCCGCCGCAATCGCCATACACGCCGGTAGTGCTCACATAAACGACTCGGGCGTGCTCGGGTAAAATGGCGGTCAGGTTGCGCGTGCGCCGGTCCAGCGGCCCTTCGCCCTGCGGCGGCGCCAGGTGCACGATGGTCGGCGCCAGGCCAGCGAGGCGGCGCAGGCTGGCCGGCTGGTCGAGGTCGGCCACGATGGGCACGGCGCCCAGCGCCCGCAATTCGGCGCAGCGCTCGGGACTGCTGGTGGTGGCAAATACGCGATAGTGGCCGCGCAACAGCGGCAGCAGGCGTTTGCCGACGTCGCCGCAGCCCACGATGAGCAGGCGCGGCAGGTTGAGTTTCGAGCGAATAGGGTAATGAGGGTTTTTCATCTGAAGGATTGTATGACGTTTCAAATTACTGTACAGCCTAGCGGCCACCAATTCCCGTGCGACGAGGATGAAACCATCCTCGCAGCCGCCATCCGCGCCGGCGTGGGACTGCCCTACGGTTGCAAAAACGGCGCTTGCAGCTCGTGCAAGGGCAAGGTCATCGAAGGCGCCGTCACCCACAAGGCGCACCAGGAACGGGCCCTGAGCCTGGACGAGGAAGCGGCCGGCTTCGCACTGTTCTGTTGCGCCACCACCGCCGCCGACCTGGTGATCGAGGCGCGCGAAGTGGCCGGCAGCGCCGAATACCCGATCCGCAAGATGCCGTCGCGCGTCTCCTCGCTCGAAAAAGTCGCGCCGGACGTCATCGTGATGACCTTGCAACTGCCAGCGAACGAGACGCTCAAGTTCCGCGCCGGCCAGTACGTCGAATTCCTGCTGCGCGACGGCAAACGCCGCAGCTACAGCATCGCCACCGCGCCGGGACAGGACCTGCCGCTCACGCTGCACATCCGCCACCTGCCCGGCGGC
This sequence comes from Duganella phyllosphaerae, assembly GCF_001758785.1. Lineage (GTDB taxonomy): Bacteria > Pseudomonadota > Gammaproteobacteria > Burkholderiales > Burkholderiaceae_D > Rugamonas > Rugamonas phyllosphaerae. The sequence goes on along the minus strand of NZ_LROM01000112.1, from coordinate 23,476 downwards.
CTGTTTACCGACCAGGTATTTACCACCATGAAGGAGCGCGACATCCTGCGCTTCGAAGGCCCGATGGGCACGTTCTTCGTGCGCGACGACAGCGACAAGCCGATGGTGCTGCTGGCCTCCGGCACCGGCTTTGCACCGATCAAGGCCATCGTCGAACACCTGCGCGCCGAGAATTCTTCCCGCCCGATGACCCTGTACTGGGGCGGACGCCGCCCGCAAGACCTGTACATGGACGCGCTGTGCCGCCAGTGGAAAGCGATCCTGCCCAACTTCACCTACGTGCCGGTAGTCTCGAACGCCCTGCCCGAAGACAACTGGTCCGGGCGTACCGGCTTCGTGCACCAGGCCGTGGTCAACGACCTGCCCGACCTGTCGGGTCACCAGGTGTATGCCTGCGGCGCACCGTTGATGGTCGAGGCGGCGCTGCGCGACTTCGTGGCCCGGTGCGGCCTGCCGGAGCAGGAGTTCTACGCCGACGCCTTCACCACCGAAGCCGATCTGCACCAACCGGGTTTGATCAAATAATCGTCATCGCATCGACCAGCAGGGCCGGGGATGCAGAGTCCCAGGGCTCTGCTCCCTGAAAGCCTTCATGTCCGCCAGTCCCACAGTCTCCAACGGTTTCAGCGTCCTGCGTCACCGCAACTTCACCTTTTACCTGTTTGCCCGCACCCTCGGCACCCTGGCCGTGCAAATGCAGAACGTCGCCATCGGCTGGCAAGTCTATTCGATGACCGGCAACCTGTTCGACCTGGGCCTGATCGGTCTGGCGCAGTTTGCGCCGTTCCTGCTCTTGATCCTGATCGCCGGCCACGCGGCCGACCGCTACAACCGCCGCAACCTGATCGCCGGCGCGCTGGCCGCGCAACTGCTGTGCGGCCTGTCGCTGCTGGCCTTTACCTACGCGGGCCTGACGCAAGTGTGGCCGGTGTTCGCGGTGCTGGTGCTGTTCGGCAGCGCGCGCGCCTTCATGGGGCCGGCCACGCAGGCGATCCTGGTCAACCTGGTGCCGCCCGAGAGCTTCGGCAAGGCGGTGGCGCTCAGTTCTTCCAGCATGCACGTGGCCGTGATCATGGGCCCTACCCTGGGTGGCCTGTTCTACCTGGCCGGTCCGAAAACGGTTTATATGGTTTCGTCGAGCATGCTGGTGGTCTCGGTGATCCTGATGTGCCTGGTCAAGTCGGTCAAGCAGCCGAGCAACCGTGAACCGGCCACCTGGCACACGGTGCTCGAAGGCCTGCGCTTCGTGCGTTCGCGCCCGGTGGTGCTGGGCGCGATTTCGCTCGACCTGTTCGCGGTGCTGTTCGGCGGCGCCACCGCGCTGCTGCCGGCGCTGGCGCACGACGTGCTGCACGTGGGGCCGCAGGGCCTGGGCATGCTGCGCTCCGCGCCCGGCATCGGCGCCGCGCTGTGTTCGATCGGGCTGGCCTTCTTCCCGATCACGCGCCGGGTGGGGGCCTGGATGTTCGGCGGCGTGGCGATCTTCGGCCTGGGCACGCTGGTGCTGGGCGCCACCTCGACCTTCATCGTCGCGCTGGTCGCGCTGTTCCTGATGGGCATGGGCGACATGGTCAGCGTGTACGTGCGCCACCTGCTGGTGCAGTACGAAACCCCGGACCACATCCGTGGCCGCGTGAGCGCGGTCAACTCGGTGTTCATCGGCGCCTCCAACGAACTCGGTGAATTCGAATCGGGCGTGACCGCCGGCTGGATGGGACTGACGCGCGCAGTGCTGTTCGGCGGCGCCGCCACGCTGGTGGTGACCGGCCTGTGGGCTTACCTGTTCCCGGTGCTCTCGCGCATGGACCGCTTCCCGCACGACCAGAAGAAGGTGACCCCGTGAGCTGGCGCCCGACCATACCGCGCATCATCCACAGCCGTCCGCACCTGAGCCTGTCGGTGGCGGTCGGCGCGCTGGTATGGCCGTTCCTGCCCGAGGGCTGGCACTGGCTCACGCGCCTGCTCACGGCGTGGGACGTGACGGTGTGGCTGTACCTGTTGACGATGGGGTCGATGATGGTGCGCGCCGACCACCACGACATCCGCCGCGCCGCCTGCCGCCAGGACGAAAAAGGCCCGGTGATCCTGGCCACGCTGTCGGTGGCGATCATGATTTCGCTCGCGGCCATCGTGCTGCAACTGGCGTCGCTGAAAGACCATCCCGCCGACCTGCCGCTGCAATACGCGTTCGTGGTGCTGACCGTGATCGGCTCGTGGCTGATGGTGGGCGTGATGTTCTGCTCGCACTATGCCCACCTGTACTACACCAGCAAGGACAGCGAGCCGCTGCTGGGCTTTCCGGATCGCAACCTGCAACCGCACTACTGGGACTTTTTGTATTTCTCGTTCACGATCTCGGTGGCGGTGCAGACCTCGGACGTGACCGTGCGCAGCCGGCGCATGCGCAAGGTGGTGCTGGGCCAGTCGGTGCTGTGCTTCTTCTACAACCTGGCCATCCTTGGGCTGTCGATCAACATTGCAGCGTCGCTCATCAACTGAGCTTATAAACCGATGAGTATGGTTGTTATCGAAGGTGGGGTATTTAACGCGAACCTAAGGATAAAAGGAGTAATATGATTTCGCAGACAAACAAAAAGACAGGAGCAATCGTATGCAAATCAATGTTAATTCCGATAAGACCGTCGCCGTTCATGCAGGCCTTCATGACCATGTACGCACCGTCGTCAGCGATTCACTCCACCGGTTCGGCGAACAGATCACCAGCGTCGAAGTACACCTCAGCGACAACCTGGGCCAGAAGTCGGCCGACGGCGACAACCGCTGCCTGATGGAAGCCCGCATTACCGGCTACAAGCCGATTGCCGTCAGCGACCATAGCGCCACCTTGCACCAGGCCATCGGCGGGGCTTCTGCCAAGCTCAAGCGCGCGATCGACAGCGCCCTGGGCCGTCTGCAAGACAAGGACAAGCACCACTCCGCCAAGGATGCCGTGCCGGTCGAAGACGACGTCGAAGAAGACGTGAAGTAACCCTCGCTTTACCCAGCGCAGGCAGCGGCCCGGCATTACTCCCGGGCCAGTTGCCGCAAGTACTTCAGCCCCGCCAGCGCGCGACTGCCATACCACGACAACATTTCCCCATCGACCAGCAGTACCGGCTTGCCGATCTGCTGCTCGAGCGCATGCACATGCGCCTCGGTGAACCGGTACGGTTCGCTCGACAACAACACGCCATCGATACCATTGACCAGCTCTGGCGACCAGCGGAACTGCGGATAGCGCACGTCGCCCAGGCTTGGTACCTGCCAGCCGATTTCGGCCAGCATGCGGGCGATATAAGTGTCGGGCGAAATCGTCATCCACGGGTCTTGCCAGATCACGTACAACATCGTTTGCGGCGGGCCTTTCGGGCTGGCCTGCAGCGCCGCGTATTCGGCTTCGAACTCGGCGCACCAGCGTGCGGCTGCCTCATCGCGGCCAAACACGCCGCCGAGCAGGCGCGCCAGCGCCAGGTTGTCTTGCGGCCCGAGCGGATGGGTGACAATGATGTTGGGAACAAACTCGGCCAGCAGGTCGGCCGTCTCTTCCTCGTTCTCGTCGATATTGACCACCAGGTGGGTGGGTGCGAGCGCGCGGATCTTCTCGATATTGACGTCCTTGGTGCCACCCACCTTGGGGATATCGCGCACCAGTTCGGCTGGATGGATGCAAAAGCCGGTGCGGCCGACCAGTTGCGGCGCCAGGCCGAGGTCGCACAGCAGCTCGGTAATCGAGGGCACCAGCGAGACGATGCGGGCGTCGGGGTCGGCCTGGTGCTGCGTGCCGATAGCGTCGGTAAAGGTGAGTGTCATGCCCGACAGACTACATCATGCAACCGAGCGCTGTGTAAAATTTACACCAGTTTCATTACCCGGCGTGACCGCGTATAGGCGTTTGGGCTATCATGAGAAATGCCTGCCAGCACTCATCGCTGCGCCATTGAAAGAACCACCTTGAAACAGATCAGCACCTTCGGCAGCGCCGGCTACCAGCCCGGCGATTTGCAGCTCCTGCGCGACGCCAACGACGACGCCGCCGTCGCCAGGCTGCTGGCCAACTGCCCCGTCATGCGCCTGGAAGCCGGCAAGGCGGTAGTCGAATCGAACCAGGCCCAGTTGTACATCGTGCTGCGCGGCGTGCTGGCCGTGGAAACCGACAGCAACACCGGCATGGCAGATGGCAACGGCAGCGTCAGCAAGGTGCTGCCGGGCGAAAGCGTGGGCGAGCAATCGGTGCTGGACGAAGAAGCCAACCTGTCGCGCATCACTGCGCTCGAAGACAGCGACATACTGGTGATCGAAGCGGACCTGGTGTGGAAACTGATCGACCAGTCCAACGTGGTGGCGCGCAACCTGTTGCGGCTGCTGTCGTTCCGCATCCGCGCCGCCAATGCCCAGTTGCGCACGCGCCAGAAGCTCGGCGAGTTCTACCGCCGGCTGTCGATGAACGACGGCCTGACCGGGCTGTACAACCGCGCCTGGCTGAACGACCTGCTGCCCAGGCTGGCCGCGACTGCGCACAGCTCGGGTGCGCCGCTGGCACTGATCATGATCGACCTCGACCACTTCAAACGCTTCAACGACACCCACGGCCACCTGGCCGGCGACCAGGCCCTGCGCACCGCCGCGCAAGTGCTGAGCGGCGCGCTGCGGCCGTCCGACTTCGCGGTGCGCTATGGCGGCGAAGAAATGATGGTGCTGCTGCCGGACACCAACGGCAAGCTGGCGGTAGCCGTGGCCGAACGGCTGTGCGAACGCATGCAGCAGGCGGTGGTGTTTGCCGATATGCGCCAGCCGCTGCCACACGTCACCGCCTCGTTCGGCGTGGCCACGCTGCAACCGCAGCAAAGCGAGCAAGACCTGATCGCCAGGGCCGACGCCGCGCTCTACCGCGCCAAGGAACTGGGCCGCAACCGCGTGGTCCAGGAAGACCTTACGGGCTAGACGGCTGGCGGATCGATGGTGAAGCGGCCGGCGCCATCGTCCGGCGCCTTGGGCGTGATGGTGACGGCAGCGCTGGCGTTGCCGGTAGCCGTGGCCAGGGCGCTGGCAGCATTTTCTGCCGGCGGCGGCGCCTTTTGCGCGGCGATGAAATCGGCAAAGCCCTGCTGGATCAGGTCATAGGTCTTGTCGGTGTTCGTGGACAGGTCGCCATCGAGCACCTTGAAGCCGTCGAGAATGCTGCGCGCTTCCTTGAACCCCTGCTCCACGCCCTTCTTGATGGTCTCCATGAAGTTGTTGAGCGAGGTCTCGTCGTCCTGGCCCGGGTTTTGCCGCTTGTACGCTTCGTAAAACCCGGTGGACAGCGATACAATGCGGTTCGCGGTGGCTTCCGGGCTATTGTCCTGCGCGGATGCATTCTGGATTGCATCCTTGCCGAAATCGGCCTCTAGCGCCTCGTTGATGCCGGTGAGCGCGGTCTTGAAGATTACCGACATCGGATCGTTGCCCGATTTGAGCGACACCGTGAGCGACGCTTCCACGATCGATGCATTAAGCTGCGCCTTGGCCTTGGCCGTCGGCGACATGTCCGCCGCTTTGTCGGTGGCGGCCGCCGTGGTGGCTTGATTGGCCTTGAGCGGGCCGCTGCTGCCGATGCTGCTGGTGGTAGTTGAAGGGATGGAGACTGGAGTAGCCATGGTAGTGCTCCTTTTTCAATGCCTGAGTACCGATTATCGGCAGTTTTACAAATAACTGTAGCCCCCCTGAATACGCCCCTTGCCCTTGCCCCTTATGACCACACAGACTTTCCTCTGGCACGACTATGAAACCTTCGGCGCCATGGCGCGCCGTGATCGCCCGGCGCAATTTGCCGCGATCCGCACCGATGCCGAGCTCAACGAGATTGGCGATCCGGTCATGCTGTATTGCCAGCCGGCCAATGATTTCTTGCCTGATCCACAATCGTGCCTGATCACCGGCATCACGCCGCAGCAGTGCCTGGAATGGGGCGTGCCCGAACACCAGTTTGCCCGCACCATCGAGCAGGCGTTTTCCGAGCCCGGCACCATCGGCGTCGGCTACAACACCATCCGCTTCGATGACGAGATCACCCGCTTCATGTTCTGGCGTAACCTGATCGATCCGTATGCGCGCGAGTGGCAAAACGGCTGCGGCCGCTGGGATTTGCTCGACGTGGTGCGCATGACCTACGCGCTGCGCCCGGAAGGCATCGAATGGCCGTTGAAGGAAGACGGCAAGCCCAGCTTTAAACTCGAGCACCTGGCCAAAGCCAACGGCTTGCTGCACGAGGCCGCGCACGATGCGCTGTCCGATGTGCGCGCCACCATCGCGCTGGCGCGCCTGATCCGCCAGCACCAGCCCAAGCTGTTCGATTTCTGCCTGGCGCTGCACAAGAAGGACCGCGTGGCCGACGAGATCGGCATGCACCTGGCGCCGCACCTGCGGTCGCCGTTCCTGCACGTGTCGGGCATGTTCCCGGCCGAGCGCGGCTGCCTGGCGCTGGTGTGGCCGCTGGCCACGCACCCGACCAACAAGAACGAAGTGATCGTCTGGGATTGCACCTACGATCCGACCGAACTGTTCTCGCTCGACGCCGACACCATCCGCACCCGCATCTTCAGCCGCACCGACGCCCTGCCCGAAGGCACCACGCGGCTGCCGGTCAAAAGCATCCACCTGAACAAGTCGCCGATGCTGGTGTCTAACCTGAAGACGCTGTCGCCAGCCATGGCGGCACGCTGGGGAATCGATCTCGACCAGAGCAAGGCCAACGCCGCGCTGGCCGCCGCCGGCCGCAACCTCGACGCCGAATGGGCGCAGGTATTCCACCGCCCGCTGGGCGAACCGCTCGACGTGGACGAGGATTTGTACAACGGCTTCATCAGCAAGGACGACCGCCGCACGCTCGACAGCCTGCGCAAGGAAAGCCCGGCGCGGCTGGCCGTGGCGTCACCGTCGTTCGGCGACGCGCGCCTGGCCGAACTGGTGTTCCGCTACCGCGCCCGCAACTATCCCGAAACCTTGTCGGAAGCTGAAATGGAACAATGGGAGCAGCACCGCGCCGGACGCTTCTACGAAGGCACCGGCGGCGCGCGGACCATCGACCAGTTCTTCGGCGAGATCGATCAGCTGCAGCAGGACGCCGACGAGCGGGCCGAACAGATCCTGGCGGATTTGTACGAGTACGCGGAAATGGTGGCGCCGGCGCATTGAGTTGCGATGGCGACCGGGGAAATCGACCTCGACCACCGGTAGTAAAACCAGCATCCCCGCGCAGGCGGGCATCCAGTTTTTGTACGCTGACGGTAACGCGTGCACATTGGATACCCGCCTGCGCGGCAGTCCGCCGATGCGGCATGACGGATTAGCGGTTAGCGGTTAGCGGTTAGCGGTGCTGGTTGATCGCATCGCGCGTTTCCAGCGCCACGCGCCGGGCCGCGCTGGCGAAGTCTTCGCCCGCCTGCGGCGCCGCGTACAGGATTGCCCGCGACGAGTTGATCATCATGCCAGCGCCAGCAGCGGTCTTGCCCGACTGTACGGTCGCAGCGATATCGCCGCCCTGGGCGCCGATGCCCGGCACCAGCAGCGGCATGTCGCCCACGATGGCGCGCACCTGCGCCAGTTCTTCAGGGTACGTGGCGCCCACCACCAGCGCGCACTGGCCGTTGCTGTTCCACTTGTCCGCCACCAGGCGCGCCACGTGCTGGTACAGCGGCTGGCCGCCCACGTCGAGAAATTGCAGGTCCGAGCCGCCCGCATTCGAGGTGCGGCACAGGATGATCACGCCGCGGTCGGCCCACTCCATGTACGGCTCCACCGAATCGGACCCCATGTACGGATTGACGGTGACTGCGTCGGCGCCGTAGCGGTCGTAGGCTTCGCGCGCATACTGGCGCGCGGTGGCGCCGATGTCGCCGCGCTTGGCGTCGAGGATCAGCGGAATGTGCGGGTACTGTTCACGCACGTAGGCGCAAATCTGTTCGAGCTGGTCTTCTGCCGACAGCGCGGCAAAATAGGCGATCTGCGGCTTGAACGAGCAGGCCAGGTCGGCGGTGGCGTCGATGATCTCGCGGCAAAAGTGAAAAATGCCTTGCGGGTCGTTCTGGAACTGCGCCGGCAGCTTGGCCATGTCGGGATCGAGGCCCACGCAGAGCAGCGAGTCGTTGCTGGTCCACGCGGCGGACAGTTTGTTGATGAAATTCACGGCGCATCCTTGTAGTCTGTTGCAAACCCTCTATTGTAACGCGGCGATCTTCGACTGTTAAAATTTGCCCGTCATCCCTCTTCGAAAGCCGCACATGAAATTATCCGGAAAAGTCGCCATCGTCACCGGCGCCACCCAGGGCATCGGCCTGGCCTGCGCCCAGCGCCTGGTCGCCGAAGGTGCCAGGGTCATGCTGGTGGATATCAAGCCCGACGGCGCACAAGCCGCCGCCGCGCTCGGCAACGCCGCCCGCTTCTTCGCTGCCGACGTCAGCCAGAAAGTGGACGTGGACGCCATGGTGGCCGATACCCTGGCCGCGTTCGGCCGCATCGACATCCTGGTCAACAACGCCGGCGTGACCCACGCCGCCGATTTCCTCGACCTCACCGAAGACGACTTCGACCGCGTACTGCGCATCAACCTGAAATCGATGTTCCTGTGCGGCCAGGCGGTGGCGCGCGAGATGGTCAAGCAACAAAGCGGCGCCATCATCAATATGTCGAGCGTGAACGCCGAGCTGGCCATCCCGAACCAGGTGCCATACGTGGTCTCGAAAGGCGCGATCAACCAGTTGACGAAGGTAATGGCGCTTAATTTGGTCCCGTACGGCATCCGCGTCAACGCCATCGGCCCCGGCACCATTCTGACCGAGCTGGCGAAACAGGCCGTGATGTCGAGCCCGGAAGCGCGCCACACAATTCTGTCGCGCACACCGATGGGCCGCTGCGGCGAGCCGGAAGAAGTGGCGTCGATCGCGGCGTTCCTGGCCAGCGACGACGCCAGCTATATGACTGGACAAACCCTGTACGTGGACGGCGGCCGGATGGCGCTGAATTACACGGTGCCAGTGAAATAATGCTATCAAAAGGATAGTTATTCGAAAAGCTGATGTCTGGTATCTGAAACATCAATTAGACACATATCTAGGCAATGCCCATAATTACACCTGTCTCCACTATTCTCCTCCAAGAAAATAGTTTTAAGCCCGCTTTCACCAGCGGGCTTTTTTTTGTCCACGATTTGGCTTTCTTGTGCGTTGTCATAACTGCGTCACATTGACCACTTACACTTGATACATCTTGAGTACATGCAACCGATAGGCATGACTGAAGAAAGGTGCACTGGCATCCCGGTGCACCACTCCCCAATTCCTGTTGTGCGTGGTAAGGTTTGCTTTATGATCAAGCAAATTTTTCTTTCTTCCTCGCACGCACGCCTGCGTTACTGGACTGCCATTCTCCTGTTCCTGATGATACTGGTGCTGGGCTCCCTGCCCGGCGCCCGCCAGGACATCGGCCGGGTCGCCTCCGGCGTCCTGTTGCACTCCGTCGCTTATGCCGGGCTCACCTTCCTGTTGTTTACCGGTAGCACCGGAACACTGGTGCAGCGCGCTGTCAAATCCGTACTGACCATAGCCGTCATGGGCGCCCTGGACGAAACCGTGCAAAGTTTCTTCCCGTATCGCCACGGCGCTGTCTCGGACTGGCTGGTCGATTGCAGCGCTGCTGTCGTGGCCACCCTGGTCATGTGCGCCTTGTGGTCCCGCTATCGCATCCGGTCGACAGACTGACCTCCTCACCGGGGCCACTGCCGGTGGCCCGCGCCACGTCCTGCCGCATTTGAGCCCGTTGCTCGGCCTGGGCCACGCGTACCAGGCTGTGCAATGCATGCGTCATCAAGTGCTTGCAACGGGGATCTTCCCGCTCCCCACAGGTTGAAAATATTAACTCTTCGATAATAGTATCTGTCACGCGTGTCAACATATCGATGTCCTTTAAAAGTAATACCGGACAATTATTGCCTGTGGGTAGCATGATTGAATTGATGTATATCAAGCGTCGGGACGCGGGCGTGAACGAAGTACGGCCTTACGGCTCTGACCTCTTTTAAACTCTTAACGGAGGCAGAGATGAACCGTGCAATTTTCGGCAAACAGGGCAAATGGACGGCAGCAGTGAGCATGCTGGTGATCGTGGGACTGACGGGATGCGCCTCGGGTTCGATGGACGGTAGCAGTGCCAGCAGTACCAGTGGCGGTGGCAGCGGTAACAGCGGCTACACCTCGAGCGGCAGCAGCAGCTCGGGCACCGCCGCCACCGGTGCCGGGCCGGGCGGAGGCGGCGGTGTGCCGGCAGCGGGTACTGCAGGTGCCGGCACTTCTGGCAGCACTGGCAGCATGGGCAGCACTGGCGCGGGTGCAGGCACCGGGACAAGCACCAGCGGTGGGCTCGGCAGTAGCAGTGGCGGCAGCACCGCCCAGGCCTCGTATGGCGTGGTGCAGTCGATCGATCCGCTGCCACGCAACATGGCGGGCACGAGCGGTGTGGGCGTCAGTGGCGCGGCGGCGGCTGGCGGCACCACCGGAGCGGGTACCGGGTCGGGCGCCACCACTGGCGAAACGCCGTACCGCATTATCGTGCGCATGGACGACGGCACCAGCCAGAGCATCGTGGTCGATACCATGCCGTCATACAAGATCGGCGACCGGGTGCGCTACAGCAGCGGCGTACTGAGCACTTACTAACCCAGAAAGCTAGTACAGCTGTTCGACCTGGTAGCCGCGACGCTTGAGCAGTTGCGGCAGGCCGTCGTCGCCGATCAGGTGCAACAGGCCCACGCCCACGAACGCCACCTGGTCCTGCTGCATGATGCGTTCGATATTGGCGGCCATCTCCGGGTTGCGTTTGCCCAGCAGAACCCGCTGCATGAATTCGGCGGCAATCGAATCGCCGCTGGTGGCGGTGCGCCAGGCGGCCTGGATGCCGGGAATGTCGGCCGCGTTCCAGGCATCGATCAGCGCCAGCGATTTTTTCATCGCCGTGCCGCTTTCCAGGTCGGCCAGGCTTTCGAGCAGGTACTGCTCTTGCTGGCGCGCGTCCAGCGTGTCGAACAGGCCCAGCTGGTACTCGGCGCTTTCCAGCTGGCGCACGGCCTTGTCCTGCTCCTTGGCGGCCGCCAGCAGCGCGTACTCCACCGCCTGGGCACGCTTGAAACCGCGCGCATCGAGTTCCATGCCCACCAGCAGGTTGGCGATCAGCCACGGTTTGAATTGCTGGACCGACTGCAAGGACATGCTGGCCCTGGCCAGTGCGGGCGCCAGTTTCTGCAAGGTTTGCGGCTGCACATGGTTTTGCAGCTTTTCGCCAGCCGCATAACGGCCGTGCAGCGCCATGGCTTTCTGGAACGAGGCGTTTTCGCGGATGTCGAGTTCGATCACCAGCGCCTTGGAGTCGAGCAGCGCACGCGAAGCTTCCGCATCGAGCGGGTAAAAGCCATCCTTGCCGACATGGATGGTGCCGAACAAATAGCTGGTCTTGCCGTCCAGGGTGACCTTGTACAGCTGACCACGGCGCGGCGAACTCGCTTCGCTCAGGCCGGCTGCGGCGGCTACCTGCGAAAACAGGGTAATCATCAATACAAATAAGGCAATCATTTTGACAGGCATGCGAATTCCCGACGATGACAGGGGATGCCATCGAAATAACATTATTTAGTGGAATTTGGAGCGATGCGGCGGTCTGCCGTTCTGTTTCCCATAATAAAACAGGAGAGCGCCCTGGAAAAACTATTTGTGACTTCAAGCCAGCTAAGCGTCTGATTTCATACACTTTAATGGCAGCTCGACAAGAGAACTGGTGGCTGAATAACCACAACGAGTGTGGGGACCAGGTTGAAACTGTCGGTTACGGCCCGATATGGCTTGCATGATCCCATTTTCCATCCTCGACCTTTCGCCGATCGCCGAAGGCAGCAACGCTTCCGCATCGTTCCGTAACACCCTCGACCTCGCCCAGCATGGCGAACGCTGGGGGTTCCAGCGTTACTGGCTGGCTGAACATCACGGTATGCCCGGTATTGCCAGCGCCGCCACGGCAGTGCTGCTGGCGCACGTGGCGGGCGGCACGTCCACCATCCGCGTGGGCGCCGGCGGCATCATGCTGCCGAACCATTCTCCGCTGGTGATCGCCGAGCAGTTCGGCACACTGGAAGCGCTGCACCCGGGCCGCATCGACCTGGGCCTGGGCCGTGCGCCCGGCTCCGACCAGACCACGGCGCGCGCCCTGCGCCGCAACCTCGAGTCCGATTCCGACGCCTTCCCGCAAGATGTACTGGAACTGCAAGATTACATGAGCGACACGCCGCGCCAGCGCGTGCTGGCCGTGCCCGGCAAGGGCGCCAAGGTGCCGCTGTGGATACTCGGTTCGAGCACCTTCGGCGCGCAACTGGCCGCGCACCTGGGCTTGCCGTTTGCGTTTGCCTCGCACTTTGCACCGTCGATGATGCAGCAGGCGATTGCGCTCTACCGCAGCAATTTCCAGCCGTCAGCCCAGCTCGACAAGCCGTACGTGATGCTGGGCTTTAACGTATTTGCCGCCGATACCGACGAGGAGGCGCATTTCCGCGCGACGTCGATGCAGCAAGCGTTCGTCAACCTGCGCACCGGCAATCCCGGCAAGCTGCAGCCGCCCAAGGCCGGCTACCTCGAATCGCTGGGGGTTGCCGAACGCACCATGCTCGACTCGGTGCTGTCGTGCACGGCCATCGGCGCGCCCGACACCGTGCGCCAGCGTTTGCAGGAATTCGTTGCCCGCACCGGCGCCGACGAGTTGATGATCACGTCGCAGATCTTCGACCACCAGCACCGGCTGCGCTCGTACGAGATCACGGCCGAGGTGCACCAGTCTATTAAAAAGGCCGAAGCCGGATTCGCTTAAACGCCAGCCCGCCAGCAGCAAATACTGGCTCGCTGTAGAATTGCCGCCTTTTCAAAAAAGGAGCAATTCCCCGTGAGCCAGTCCCACGCCCAGCAAGAACTTACTCCCGGCATGGTCTGGTTGTTTGCCGTCGCGACCGGCTTAATCGTCGCCAACCTGTATTACGCCCAAACCCTGATCGGCCCCATCAGCCGAGACACCGGCCTCGATCCCGGTGCCGCCGGCCTGATCGTCACCCTCACCCAGCTCGGCTATTGCCTCGGCCTGCTGTTCATCGTGCCGCTCGGCGACCTGGTGGAAAACCGCCGCCTGATTTTCATCTCGCTCGTGCTCTGTGCGCTGGCCCTGCTCGCTGCCGCCGTGGCTGCCAATCCGCTGGTGTTCCTGGCGGCCGCGTTGTGCATCGGCCTCGGTGCGGTTGCCGCGCAAATCATCGTGCCGTTCGCCGCCCACCTGGCACGCCCCGAAGAACGCGGCCAGACCGTGGGCAAGGTCGTCAGCGGCCTGCTGATGGGCATCATGCTGGCGCGCCCGGTCGCCAGCCTGGTGGCCGACGCTTTCAACTGGCACGCCATCTTCGTGCTGTCGGCGGTGGTCACCATCGCCCTCGCCTTTTTGCTGCGCGCTCGCCTGCCGCAGCGCCAGCCCGAAGGCGGCATGCATTACTTCACCCTGCTGGGTTCGATGTGGCACTTGCTCAAGACCACGCCCATCCTGCGCCGCCGCGCCGCCTACCAGGCATGCATGTTCGGCGCGTTCAGCCTGTTCTGGACCTGCGTGTCGCTGGAATTGACGGGGCCGAATTTCGGCATCAGCCAGAGCGGCGTGGCGATCTTCGCGCTGGCCGGGGTGGCAGGCGCCATCGCCTCGCCGATTGCCGGCCGCCGCGCCGACCAGGGCAAGAGCCGCTCCACCACCTTGATCGCCCTGCTGCTGGGCGCGCTGGCTTTTGCAGTGCCGCTGGTGGTCGATGCCGGCCGCATCGCCAACCTGGCCATCCTGGTCTGCTGCTCGATCGTGCTCGACGCCGGCGTCTCGGCCAGCCTGGTCACCGGCCAGCGCGCGATCTTCTCGCTGCCGGCCGACGTGCGCAGCCGCCTGAACGGCTTGTACATGGCGCTGTTCTTCATGGGCGGCGCGATCGGCTCGTCGCTGGGCGGCTGGATGTTCGCCCACCACGGCTGGCACGGCGTGCTGCTGACGGGCCTGGCGTTCCCGTTGATCGGGCTCTGCGTGTTTACCACCGAGCCCCGCAACTAATCAGGGCTTGAGGTTGATGTAGGTGGGCGCATCACGATCGGTGGTGAGCCAGCCATCGACCAGCTTCAATTCGGTCACCTGCAGCGAACTGCGCTTGTTGTCCGGCACGCCCGGGTGGACGAAGTAGAACAAATAGGCGCGGTCTTCGCTGATCACCACTTCCGGGTGGTGGCCGCCGTTCTGGTCGTCGGCACCCTTGCCCGGCTTGTCCAGCAGGCTGTGCGGCTGGCGGCTCCAGGTCCGGGCGTCGTCCGAGCGATAGGCGCCCAGGCCGGCATTGCCGAGCAAATCGGTCAGCAGCCAGTACTTCCCTTTCCACGAGAATGGCAGCGGCGCCTCGCCGCGGTCGTGCGGCAGGTGTGCCGATCCCTGGTCGGTCCAGTTGTAGAGATCCTTGCTGTCGGCGTAGTACATCGACTTGCCGGTGGGCTCGTTGTTGTACCACATGCGCCAGGTGCCATCCTTCAGCCGCAGCACGCCGGCGTCGATCACGCGGTCGCTGGCAAGCTTGAGCGTGCTTTCATATTTCCATTGTTTGAGGTTGGCGCTGGTGAGGTGGACGATGGCGCGCGGATGCTTCCAGTCCTCGAACACGCCCGGCACCACGGTCAAATACATATGGTAGGTGTTCTCGTGCTTGAGCACGGCCGGCGCCCAGTAGGTGGCGGTGCCATTCGTATTCGGAATGTCCTTCGGGAAATCGACCGTACCGCGATAGGTCCACGCGCGGCCGTCGAGCGACTCGGCCACGCCGATCGGCGTGCCATGTACCCAGCTCACGCTCGACAAGCCCGGCACATTGGCGCGGCGGTTGGTATAAAACATCTTCCACTTTTTCTCGGCGTCGTCGTAGATGATGGCCGGATCGGCCGCGCCGTCGTACACGGGGTCGCGGAACAACGGTTTCGGCGCCGGGATCTGCATGCTGCCGTCAGCGCCGTATGCCAGTTCGGTCATCAGGATCGAGCGCCGGTGATCACCGCCGCCCGGCAATACCTTGTCGTGGTAGAACAGCAGCGACTTGCCATCGCGCTCGAATATCGCGTGGTGGTTGGTGGAGATTTGCAAAAAGTCGATCAGCACGCCGCGATACGTAAACGGCCCCAGCGGCGAGGCGCCGGTGGCATAGACGATCTGCCCGGGCCAGCCGGTCGAAAACGAAAAGTAATAGGTGCCGTTGTGCTGGTGCAGGAACGGCGCTTCGCCATAGCCGGTCTTGGCCGGGAAGTTGTTCACGACGACGTTCTTGATGGCGCCCACGGTGGCTTTCAGGTCGGCCGACAATTCGACCACTTTCGGCACGCGGGTGCCGAAGTACAGGAACACGCGGCCATCCTGGTCGCGGAACACGGCTGGGTCGATCGGCTCGTCGCCGGCGTTGGCGTCACGCGGCGTCTCCACCAGCGGCTTGCCGATCAGGTCGACGAACGGGCCGAGCGGATTGTCGGCCACGGCGATGCCGATCTGCTTGCCGCCGACCGGCGCGAAAAAGTAATACTTGCCCTGGTGCTCGAACGCCTCGGGCGCCCAGGCCTTGGCGTCCGCGCTGGCCCACTTGAAGATATTGGCCGGCAGGATGGGGCCGTGGTCTTTCCAGCTGGTGAGGTTGCTGGACGTGAGCACGCGCCACGAGGTGGAATCCCAGTATTTGCCCGAGTTGTTCTGGTCGTCGGTGGCGTACACGATGTACTTGCCGGCGAAGTAGTGAGGCGACGGATCGGCGCTGAAGTTTTGCGTCAAGAGCGTCTGGGGGCTGGCGGTGGATGCCAGCGCAGCCACGGCCACGGCCAGGAATAGGCCTGCAAATGCGCGATTCATGGGGTCTCCATTTTGGTGTTATGGAGGCTATGGTAGGGCTGGTTGTTGGTATGACGCTATGAATTTATTGGCAGCAGGTATAACAAAACCAGAGCGAGGGAATTGGATCCCCGCCTGCGCGGGGATGACCGGTCCTGCCGCTGGCTGGAAATCCGTCATTCCGCATCGGCAGACCGCCGCGCAGGCGGGAATCTAATTTTTACTTCACGTTACGCGGCTTGGCAAACGCGTCGCCCGCCTTCCACTCCGGCAGCTTCGGCTGGTTGGCGATGATGCGGCCCAGGTTGAGCGTGTATTGCGCGGTCTGCACCATGCCCGACAGGTCCCAGCTGGCATCGTATTCGTCGCTGGCCTGGTGGTAGCGCTTGCCATAAGCCCTGGCCTTCTCTTTCGAGCCGGCCGGGTCCTTGATGTACTCGCTGCCCGACTCGATCGAAAACGCCGGTACGCCATTCTTGGCAAAGCTGAAGTGGTCGCTGCGGAAATAGCCGCCGGCCAGGTCCGGTTCTGCCTTGGCGATATGCATGCCCATCGCCTTGGCTGCCGTTTCTGCCATCTTGCCCAGTTCGGTGCGTTCGCTGCCCTGGGTGCCGATGTCGCGCGTGGCGCCAACAAAATTCAGGCTGTCGAGGTTGAGGTTGGCGGCGGTTTTCGCCAGCGGCCACAGGGGCGCCGACGCATACGCTGCGCTGCCCAGCAAGCCCTGCTCTTCGGCCGCTACCCACAGGAACATCTGGCTGCGTTTGGCCGGTGCACGCCTGGCCTCCTGCGCCATCGCCAGCAACGCTGCCGCCCCGGAAGCATTGTCCACCGCGCCGTTGAAGATGGTGTCGCCGCTCTCGCCTTGCTTGCCCAGGTGGTCGTAATGGGCGCTGTAGATCACCACTTCGTCCTTGAGCTTGGGGTCGGTCCCCGGCACCACGGCAGCGATATTGAACTGCTCGACCTTGCGCACGGCCGCTTTCATCTCGCCGTTCACCCTGGCTGCCAGCGGCACCGGCTTGAAGTCGGCGCGCTCGGCGGCAGCGCGCAACGTGTCGAGGTCCTGGCCGGCGGCCTTGAACAAGGCGCGCGCGGTGTCGTCGGTCATCCAGCCCTGCAAGGCCGTGCCCAACGTACCGGCGGCCAGCTGGAAACGTTCCACGCCGGACCAGCTGTTCTGGATCACGCTCCAGCCGTACGATGCGGTCGGCGTGGTGTGGATCAGGATCACGCCGGCCGCGCCCTGGCGCTTGGCTTCTTCGAATTTATAGGTCCAGCGGCCGTAGTAGGTCAGGCCCTTGCCATTGAAACGGTTCGGCTGCTCGGCGGTCGGTTGCGGGTCGTTCACCATCGCCACCAGGATCTTGCCCTTCAGATCGACGCCCTTGAAGTCGTCCCATTTTTCATCGTCAGCCTTGATGCCGTAACCCACGAAGACCAGTTCGGCGTTCAGCTGGTGCACGGCGGTGGCGTCGCCGGGTGCGAATACCCAGTCCTTGCCGAAAGCAGCCGGCAGTGCCTGGCCGTTCGCTTCCAGTTTCAGGGTACTCTCTGCAGGCAGGGTCTTGATGCCGGCGATCTGCACCGACTGGCGGAAGCTGTTGCCGTTGCCGGGCGCGAGACCCAGCGCCTGCGCCTGGGTTTCCAGGTATAGCGCGGCCAGGTCGGCGCCGCGCTGGCCGGTGCCCCGGCCTTCGAGCAGATCGTTGGACAGGAAAGCGAGGTGGGCGCGCAGCGGCGCTTCCTGCACGGTGGGTGCGGTGGTGCTGCTGGCAGCATATGCAGGGAATGCCAGCGCCAGGCTCATGGCCAGGGCGGAAGCAACGAAGGAAGGTGTCATTTTGTGCATGATGTCCTGAGGTGTGGGTCGCGGTGCGGTCTGAATTTGCCGCGCGCACATTGTATGACATTTGGTCACCCTGCCAGACTGCACCGGTCGCGCTAAAATGACGGCATGAAAGACCGCAACCCAGACGCCAACTACGTCGGCCGCTTCGCGCCCTCGCCCACCGGCCCGCTCCACATCGGCTCGCTGGTGGCCGCCATGGCCAGCTACCTCGACGCCAAGGTGCATTGCGGCCGGTGGCTGGTGCGCATCGAGGATGTCGATGGGGACCGCAACGTGGCCGGCGCCGATGAGCACATCCTCGCTTCGCTGCAACGCTGCGGCATGGCCTGGGATGGCGACGTCACCTGGCAAAGCCGGCGCACCGACCTCTACGACGCCGCGTTGCGCCAGCTCGGCGACCGAGTGTACCCGTGCGGCTGTTCGCGGCGCGAGATCGCCGATGCGCAACTGGCGCTCAGCGGTCGCCAGGCGCAGGCGCTGATCTACCCTGGCACCTGCCGCCATGGCCTGGCGCCCGGCAAGAGCGCGCGCGCCCTGCGCCTGAAAGTGCCGCAGTCGCCGCCGTGCGTGATCGCCTTCGACGACCGCTGGGCCGGCCACGTCAGCCAGGACCTGACCGACGAGGTGGGCGACTTCGTGGTCAAGCGCGCCGACGGCTTCTGGGCCTACCAGCTGGCGGTGGTGGTGGACGATGGCGCGCAAGGCATCACCGACATCGTGCGCGGCGCCGACCTGCTCGACTCCACCCCGCGCCAGCTCTACCTGCAACAAGTGCTGGACCTGCCGCAGCCGAGCTACCTGCACGTGCCGGTGGTCGTGAACGACGTGGGCGAAAAATTGTCCAAGCAAACCGGCGCCCAGGCCTTCGATACGGGCGCGGCGCCGGAAGTCTTGCTGACGCAAGCGCTGCTGCCGGCGGCCCGCTTTCTGGGCATGGAACTGACCGCCGCTTCGATCGACGATTTCTGGCGCCAGGCTGTGCCGGCATGGAAAAATGTCCTGATGGATACGTGCGCCGGCATGCGCTGAATTTCTTCTACACTGTAGCGATGGAAATCGAACTCAAACTGCTGCTTGCCGAAGAGCACAACGACACCCTGGTGGCGCTGCCCCTGTTGGCCGACCACGCCGATGGCGCCCCGCGCCGCCAGCACCTGTCCGCGCATTATTTCGACACGCCCGACCTGCACCTGCTGCGCCACGGCGCCGGCCTGCGCGTACGCCAGGAAAACGGCGTGTGGATCCAGACCATGAAGGCGGGCGGCAGCGTCCAGGGCGGGCTGCACAGCCGCAACGAGTGGGAATGCCCGGTGGAACGGCCGTGGCCGCAACTGGGCAAGCTGCGCAAGCTGGTTGGCAAACAGGAACACACAGAAACCTGGCAGCACATGCTGGCCGCGCCCGAACTGAAGGAACGGCTGGAAGCGCTGTTCGTGGTCGAGGTGGAACGCCAGACCTGGGATCTCGACATCGAAGGCAGCCGCATCGAACTGGTGCTTGACCACGGCCACATCGAACGCCACGGCCGCCAGGTGGCCGTCAACGAAATCGAGCTCGAACTCAAGGATGGCGATCCGTCCGCGCTGTTCTCGTTCGCGCTGGCGCTGCATGAACATATTCCGCTGCGGGTCAGCAATATCAACAAGGCCCAGCGCGGCTACCAGCTGTGCCGCGAAACCGGTACCGAGCCTTACCGCGCCAAGGCGCTCACGCTTGATCCCGACGCCACCGTGGCGCAGGCGCTGCAAGCCATCCTCGGCAACTGCCTGCAACAGATCCAGAACAACGAACAAGCCATCATCGACGGCGACGACCCGGAAACGCTGCACCAGATGCGCGTGGGCCTGCGCCGCCTGCGCTCGGCGCTGAAACTGTTCGACGACGTGGCGCCGTGCCCGCCCGCGCTGGCAGCCGATATTTCCTGGCTGAATGGTGAACTGGGCGCTGCGCGCGATGCCGACGTGCTGCTCACCGACACCCTGCCGCTGGTGCAAGCCAATCCCGGCGGCAAACATGGCCTGATGTCGTTGCAACAACTGGCGCTGGACGCCGCGCAAACCCACCGCAAGACGGCCGCGCAAGCGCTGCTGTCGCCGCGCTACACGCAGTTGTTGTTGAGCATGGGCGTGTGGATGCAACACCTGTCCACCGACGTGCCCGATGCGCCGCTGCCCGACTTTGCCCAGGCCACGTTGCAGCGGCTGCACAAGCGGCTGTTGAAACGCGCCGAGCGCATGGACGAGGCCGATCCGGCCTCGGTCCACAGCACCCGCATCGCGGCCAAGCGTGGCCGCTACGCGCTGGAGTTTTTCCATGCCCTGTACCGCGAAAAACCGGCGCGCCAGTACCTGAAAGCGCTGGCGGCAATCCAGTCGGCGCTGGGCCAGCATAACGACCTGGTGGTGGCGGAGGCGCTGCTGCTGGAGATGGCCGAGCAGCATCCGGATGCGCTGGACGCGATCAGTTTCGCGCGCGGCTACCTGCAGGCGCTGCAGGGGCGTGAGCCGATCGACCTCGACGCCATCCGCACCACCTTGCAGGCCTTGCGGCTGCCGCGCCTGCACTGATTTATTTTTGCACCGGTTTGGCCACCACGGCCCAGTTCACCACCGTCTTGCAGCCGGCCTGCTGCACGGCGGCCAGCGCATCGTCCGCTTCGGTCGTGGCCTGGGCGTATTCCTTGCTGCCTTCGATCTTGAAGTGCAGCTGCGGCCGGTTGGAGCTGGCCATCTTCGACAGCACCGGTGCAAAGCCCCGTTCGGCCAGCAACTGGCGGCATGGCGCCAGCGCTTTCAGGTCGTCCGATTCGAGCCGGATGGTCAGGGTCCAGCGCTCGACGATGCCGTGCACGGCCAGGCCGGGATCGGGCAGCATCAGGTTCGATGGCAAGGTGGCGGCGCTGGCAGTGGCCAGGGTGCAGGCCAACAATGCGGCCAGGGACAATCGACGGTACATCGGCATTCCTAAAAATGAAATCAAGCCGCCATGGTAGCACCTTGCCCTAGCTGCGCAGGATAGGATACAGCGACGCCAGCAGCAGCAACGCCATGCAGACATTAAAGATGCGCACCGAGCGCGGGTCTTGCAAAAAGCTGCGCAACACCACGCCGAACAGCGCCCACGACCCCACGCACACGAAGCCGATCACCAGGAATACCAGCGCCAGCAAACCGACGTCGGCCAGCTGCGCGTGCGGCGGCAGGTAGGTGCTCATGGCGCTCAGGATCATCACCCACGCCTTGGGATTGATCCACTGGAAAGCCGCCGCGCCCCAGAACCCCAGCGGCTTCGAGAGCCGGGCCTGCTCGGCGCTCATCGGCGCGGCGTGCGCCAGCTTCCACGCCAGCCACAGCAGGTAGATCGCGCCCAGGTACTTCAGGATCAGCTGCAACATCGGCACCGCCTCGAACACGGCCTGCAAGCCGAAGCCGATCGCCATCACCATGAACGAGAAGCCGCCGCAAATGCCGAACAAGTGCGGCAGCGAGCGCCTGAAGCCATAGTTCAGGCCCGAGGCCAGCATCATGGTGTTGTTGGGGCCGGGCGTGATGGAACTGGCGACGGCAAAGCCGCACAGCGGCAGCAGCAGATCGGGGGACATGGCATTTCCTGACAAGAATTTCAGTCATTGTACGCGCGGGTGTACTGCGGTGTACCAGTACAATCCTGCAATATCCACCGCATACTGTACTGTCAAAACTGCCATCACACCTTCTTGCGCCGCCCCAGCAATTTATAAACACTTTCCAGCTCACGCGCCACCAGGTCCTGCCCTTTTTCGATCACGAACTCCTGGAACGAGGCCGCCACTTTCGGGATCGGCTGGTCGGTCAGGTGCATGATCTGCCAGTCCGCTTCGACCGGGTTGCCGGCCATCGGCAGGATCGCCAGCAGGCCCGCCTCGAACTCCAGGCCGCACGCGTGCACCGACAAGAAGCCCAGCCCCAGGCCGGCCGATACCATGCGCTTGATCGCCTCGTTGCTCGACACTTCGGAGCCGAATTCGAGCGGGTGGCCGGCGTCGCGCAGCAGCCGTTCGACGGCGGTGCGGGTACCCGAGCCGCGTTCGCGCACCATCAGGTTGGCGCCCTTGATGTCGGCCAGCGTGAGGCGCTTCTTCTTCATCAGCGGGTGCGCCGGGCTGGCCACGAACGCCATCGGATGGCGCGCGAAGCGGGCCGCGTTGGTGCGCAGCTCGCGCGGCGGCGTGCCCATGATGGCCAGGTCGATCTCGTGGCGCGCCAGCATGCTGATGATCTCGGCGCGGTTGCCCACCTGGAGCTTCAGGTGCACATCGGGGCGCTTCATCGTAAACGGCA
Source organism: Duganella phyllosphaerae (assembly GCF_001758785.1). GTDB lineage: Bacteria > Pseudomonadota > Gammaproteobacteria > Burkholderiales > Burkholderiaceae_D > Rugamonas > Rugamonas phyllosphaerae. Next base: position 1,369 of record NZ_LROM01000112.1, on the reverse strand, counting down.
CCAGCAACGGCGGCAGCAAATGCTCGGCGGTGGTGACCGCGCCGATGCGCAGGGTGCCGCTGGTAACGCCCTGCAGCGCCGCCAGTTCTTCCTCGGCCTGCTGCCACAGGCGCAGCATGCGTTCGGAAAAATCGAGCATCACCTCGCCCGCCGCCGTCAGCTGGATATTGCGCCCCACCTTGCGCGTGAGCGCGATGCCGGCGATGTCCTCCAGCGTGCGCAGCTGCAGCGAAATGGCCGGCTGGGTGACATGCATGGCGTCCGCCGCACGCGAGACACTCTCGTGCCGCGCCACCAGGATCAGCGATTGCAACTGGCGGAAACTCGGGTATTGCATAAGCCCATCCTTATCAATAACTAAAAATCTTTAATTTTTCTTTTGTTCATACTACCGTTATATTGGCGGGATTGACACAGTTTAGCGAGGTAAGCCATGAGCATAGACGTGATCTTCCTGGGCCTGGACGGCGTGCTGTTCGACACCGAAACCGCCCACCTGGCCGCCTGCAACGCCGCCTTTGCCAGCGCCGGCCTGTCGCTATGCTGGGATGCGCGCGCCTTGCGCCACGCGGTCGCCAGCCACGGCTATGCGCGCGCCATCGACGGCGCCCTGCCACCCACCATGCCCGCGCGCGACCGCAAGCGCGCCGCCGACATGGTGGCGGACAAGCACCGCGAATTCCACCACGCGATCGTCACCGCGCCACCGAAGGCACTGCCGGCAGCGCTCGCGCTGATCGACGCTGCGATTGCCGACGGCTGCAAGATCTGCATCCTGACCGACCTGCCGGCAGCCACCGCGTCCGCGCTGCTGTCGAACGCCTTCGGCACTGACGTCAACAGCCGCTTTACGGTCGTGACGGGCGGCGCCAGTTTCGACGCTCCCGCCGCCACCGGACCGTATGCGCGCGCATTGCACGCCATCGGCGTACAGGCGTCCGACGCCATCGCCATCGATGCCGGTGCACCGGCGTTGCGCGCAGCGGAAAGCGCCGGCCTGTGGACCGTCAGTATCGCCCCGGCCAGGCACGGCGCCGACGTGGTGCGTCCGCGCCAGTTCATCACCTACGATGCGCTGCGCGAACTGCACGCTAGTCCGTACAGCCACCCCGCTCCGTCACCGTCCCCGGCACCGGCCGCCGCACCACGCCAGCTGGCCGCCTGATCGCCCGCCGACGGTCCGGCGCAAGGACAGGCTTATAATGGTTTCATGAATACGATCAACTCCCTGAGCCGCACCGGCATTGCCGCCAGCACCACCTCCGCCACCGTCAAGCCGGCAGCCGGCGCCACGGCGGGCGGCGCGCGGGCGGCCGACTCCACCGTGGTGTCGCTCGGCGCGCAGCTGCCAGCCGGCCCCACCTTCGCG
>NZ_LROM01000111.1 GCF_001758785.1 Duganella phyllosphaerae | reverse complement strand
CGCGCCGCCAGCGCCATCCCGCCCAGGAACGCCGCCTGCGCGCACCACAGCAGCACGGCGCCGGTCAGGCCGTGGCGGTTGATCAGGAACGCGGCGGCAAAGTCGTCCTGCACCGCCGGGATGCGCATCACGTCGCCCGCCGGCTGGCCCAGATCGCGCAAGCCGAACCACCAGTCCGCGCCCAGCCAGCCGCCTTCGCCGATGGCGCGCGCGCCCAGCAGCAGTTGCTGGCCGGTGTGCGGATGGCCGGCCGGGTCGAGCCACACCAGGAAGCGGTCGGCATAGAAACCCCACCGCACCAGGTCTTCGCTGCCGGCCAGCCGCAGCCAGGCGATGGCCGCCACCGCCAGTACCGCCAGCAACAGCAACGCCGACGCCAGCAGGCGCTGGCGCGCCAGCAGCGCATACGAAAATGCCATGGTCACGCACCACACCAGCAGCAGGATCAGTGGCGAAAAATCGTCCACCTGCACCAGCGCCAGGCCGAGCAGCGCCAGGAACAGCAGCGCTGGCGCGACCAGGCGCAGCCAGCGCGCGCCCTGGTCGGCCGGGTGCGGCGCGTCGCTGTGCCACCCGAAGCGCAGCGCCAGGCAGTGCGCGGTCAGCGCGGCCAGCGCCAGCTTGGCCAGTTCCACCGGCTGCAAGTCGAACACGCCGCCTTCGTCGCCCCACAGCACCTGCGCGGACAGGCCGGCCAGCGCCACCAGGGCAAAGCCGGCCAGCAGCCATTCGATGGTGCGCTGGTGCAGGCGCCGGCCAGTGCCAGCGGCATGGCGGAACCACAGTCGCAGCAGGCCGCCGGCGCCGCCACCGATCGCCAGCAGCGCCGCGCTTTTCTGGTAGTAGCGCAGCCACGTGGTCTGCGGCGCACCGAGGCCCATTTCCAGTTGCACCAGCAGGCCTGCGGCCAGCAGCACAACGGCGGCAGCGGTGAGCAGTGCGAGGCGACCGGGGAGAAACAGCCACAGTAACAGCGCTGAGGCGCCCAGCAACAGCGGCAGCGCGGCGCCGGGAGAAACGCCGGCGCGCTGGGCCAGCAGCGTACCGGCGCCGGCCAGCAACAGCAGCAGCGACGCCACCACGGCGCCGCCCGCGCGCGACACTGCGGCGGTCCCGGCCACGCATAGTACGGCAGCGGAAATCAGCAGCCAGCCACTCATGCCAAGGTCGCCGCGCCACAACTGGCGCTGTTGCCAGTCCCAGGTGACGGTCGCAGGCAGCTTGAGGTCCGGCGCTGCGTGCAGGGCGACCTGGCGGCTTGGCGCCAGCGTCAGGGTGCTGCTGCTGTTACTGAGCCGGAAGCGCGTGTGGCCCACGATCAGCGCGGTGGCGCCCGCCAGCGCAGCTTCCTGGCGGCGCAGGTCCAGCCCGTCGACCAGCACGGCCGTGCGTTGTCCATCGGCGCTGCCGGGCGCCAGTTGCAGGCGGCCGTGACTGCGCGCCAGCAGCGCCGCACCGGGCGCCACGCGTTCCACCCCGAGCCGGTTGCCGCAGTACAGGTTGCCGCCAAAAGCGAGCGGTCGGGCGATGGTGAGCACACCCGGTGCGAGCCGGTTCCACAATGCCTGCGCGCGGGTGGACAGGTGCGCATCCGGGCAATCCGGCTGGGCGCGACCGTCACGGTACAGCGTGGCGCCGTCGTAGCGCCATTGGCGGCCGCTGCGGGTAAAGGCGACGCTGCCGGCATCGGCCGCACCGACCTGGAAGCGCGCGCCATCGACCTGGAACACGGCGCCCGGCGCCAGCGTGCTGCTGCCCAGGCGCTGTTCGTCGCCGCCGCGCACCACGACCACCTGGCGCGCGGCGGCGAGGTTGCGCAGCATCCAGCCATCGCGCGGGTCCAGGCGCAGCGCCAGGTGCTGGCGGTCCGCGTGGGGCGCGGCCAGTTCCTGCTGGCCCATTACCACCGTCTGGCCGGCAACGGGTGCGATATGGATCGCAGCAGGCAGCCAGGCCGCCGGCGCCCTGAGCAGGGCCAGCACCTGCAGGGCGCACAGTGCTGCCAGCAGGGCCAGGGTAATGGCCATGCCCAGGTGCTGTCCTGCCACGTGGCGTAATCGGGCGACGACGTTGTTGGCAACTGGCGCTGGCAAGCCCCAGAGTGGTCGCCGTGGCAATGCCATCGGCGCTGTCGAGTGCAGCGGCCGCCCCATCACGCCGCCAACGCCGGTATTGCACACGCTTGCGCGACAGCTGCCAGCATGCGGCTGATCTGCAAGGCATGGCGCGGACGCAGCGCCGGATCGATCTGCAGCAGCGCGCGCAGCAGCGCCACCGCCGGCGCGCGCGCGGGTGGCGGCAGCCCTGCTGCGAAACGCGCCTCCTCGTCGGCGTGCAGGGTGGCGGGGATGGCGCCGCCGTGGGCGCGGCGCAGCACGTCGGCGCCGGCCGTGTGGTGGGTGCGGTAGGCCTGGCCGCAAGCGCTGCAAAAACGCAGCGCCTGGCCGTTCGTCACCAGGAAGTAGAACAGTGCGCCCAGCGAAAAATAGTCGCTGCGCGCGCTGCTGGTGTAGGCGCCGCCGGTGGGGAAGAACTGTTCCGGCGCCTGCCAGTTGGCAGTGCCGGCGTACGAGTGCTCGCGGGCGCCACCCAGCAAGCGGTTGGTGCCGAAGTCGGCCAGCTTTACCGTATGGTGCAGGCGGTCCACCAGCACGTTGGCCGGTTTCAGGTCGAGATAGCGCCAGCCGTACTGGTGCACCTTGGCCAGCGCCTGGTTGATCTGCCCGAGCCAGTCCAGCGCGCGCTCGACCGGCAAAGACTGCGCAGCGTCGTGCAGCGCCGCCAGGTGTTTGGCCAGATCGGTGGACATCAGTTCCAGCGCCAGCACCGGCAAGCCCTGGTGCCAGCCGCTGTCGAGCAGGCGGACGATGTGGCGGCCGTCCCACGGCGCCAGCGATTGCAAAAAGGCGATTTCGCCGGCGGCGCTGCCGGTCCAGCGTTCGCGTTGCAACGGTTGCGCGCACTCCATCTGCTGCCGGTTGATCAGCTTGACCGCCACCTCGCCGGCGCCGTGCGGGCCGCTGGCGCGCCATACGTGGCCGTAAGCCGAGCCGCCGATCTGCTCGCGCAGCCGGTAATGGCCCCGTTCCATCGCGATGATTGCGTTTGCTGTCGTCATGATCCCCCCGTTGGTTGCTGCTAGCGGAGGGAGACGAAAAAAAGCCCCCGGCGCGAGCGGCGGGGGCAGGGGAGACTAGTCCAGTTTAACGGCGATAGCCGTCGTAGCGGTCGTAGCGGTCATGGCGATAATCGCGCCCGCCACGGTCGTAGTAGTAATCGCGGCGCACTTCGCGGTATTCGCGGTACACCGGACGTGGCGGCTCCACGTAAACTACGCGCGGTGGCGGCGAGTAGTAGCGCGGTGGCGGCGCGTAGTAAGTCTGTGGCTGTTCGTAGTACACGGGCGCCGGTTGCGAATAAACACGGGTTTCGACGTAGCGGTCGTCGCGACGGTAATAGCCACGATCGCGGTCACGCGAACTGAGGCCGTTGCCCACCGCCGCGCCCACCAGGCCGCCGACGATGGCGCCATCGCGGCCACCGGCGCTGTTGCCAATCGCGGCGCCGACCACAGCACCGGCCACCGTGTTGAACTCACGGTCGCCTGCGTAAGCCGCCGACGATACTGCGGCTGCGGCCAGTAACGCGGTGCCCATCAATTTTTTGATCAACATGGTAATCCCCTTGCTGCGGCGCGGATCGGAATGATACGTCTGCCGGTAATGTCACTATAAAGCGTTAAAAAAAGCACGCAATTAGTTAAACACCTGCTTACAATCAAGACGGCTTGTAACAACTAAGTTACAGGCACGGTTACAGGCACGCTTACAGGCGACGCTCTTCCCATTCCGGCCGCAGCAGGCTGAAGATGCCCACGTCCTGGAAACGGCCATTGATGAAAAAGCTCTGGCGCAGCAGCCCTTCGGCGGTAAAGCCACATTTTTGTGCGACCCGCACCGAGCCCTTGTTCTCCGGCGCTGTCAACAGTTCCAGGCGCTGGTACTGGTGCACATTGAACAAGTAATCGACCAGCAACTGGCACGCTTCCGTCATGTAGCCGCGCCCGGCCAGCCTTGGCTCGAACAGGCGGTAGCCGATTTCGCGCGTGGTGGGCGTGCGGCTCTTGAAGTGGGTGATCACGCCGACGATGTGGTGCAGGCTGTCCTCTATCACGAACAATTCGCTGTCGTCGGTCACGTAGCCGTGCTGGAGGAACTCGCGGCGCAGCGTTTCGGGCGACTTGAAATGGGTGGAAAAATGGTCGCCGCGCGAGGGCAGGTCGTTGACCAGGGCGATGAAGGTATTGAGGTCGGTGCCGATCACGTGGCGCACGATGCAAATCTGACCCTTGAGCATGACGGTGTTCCTTCTGGCGGTGGACGACCATCTTAGTTTACCACCCCGGACAAATCAATCTGGATGACAAGCGCGATCTGATCGGTTATCGTTTTATATTGACTTGCAATCCATCCACTCTTTACAGGGCCCGCATGAAACTCGTCTTCCCATCGCAACTGACCATCCTCGCCAGCAGCCTGTTGATCGTATCGCACACTGCGCTCGCCGCGCCGGCCAACGATCCCGCCACCCTGGCGCAAATCCGTGACAGTGCGATGAAACAGGACTGGGCCTACGACCGCCTGGCCGACATGACCGATTTGATCGGTCCGCGCCTGTCCGGTTCCGCTGGCGCGGCCGCTGCCGTGGAACAGGTGGCCGACGCCATGCGCAAGATCGGCGCCAAGGTCACGCTGCAACCGGTCAAGGTGCCGCACTGGGTGCGCGGCGAGGAAAAGGCGCAACTGGTGGACTACACCGGCCGACCGGCAGGCATCACGCAGAAGGTGGTGCTGTCGGCGCTGGGCGGCTCGGGCGCCACGCCGGCCGACGGCCTGACCGCGCCGGTGATCGTGGTGCGCGACTTCGACGAGCTCACTGCCCGCAAGGCGGAAGTGAAGGGCGCCATCGTGCTGTTCGATGTGGCCTTCGACGACGAGATGGCCAAGGGCGGTCAGGCCGGCAGGGCCTATGGCCGCGGCTCCAACTACCGCACCAACGGTCCGCGCCTGGCGCAGGAACTCGGTGCGGTCGGCGCGCTGGTGCGCTCGGTGGGCGGCGCCGATTTCCGCCTGACCCACACCGGCGCCACCATCCTGGTGGACGGCAAGCGCATTCCGGCCGCAGCCGTCACGGCCGAAGACGCGATGCTGATTGCGCGCCTGAGCAAGCGCGGCCCGGTGAAAATGCACCTGACGCTTACGCCGCAAAACCTGCCCGACGCCGACAGCTACAACGTCATCGCCGACTTGCCGGGCACCGACAAGCCGGAAGAAGTGGTGATCGTCTCGGGCCACCTCGATTCGTGGGACCTGGCTACCGGCGCCCACGATGACGGCGCCGGCGTGGCAGCCGCCATGGCGGTGATCGACACGCTGAAAAAGCTCAACCTCAAGCCGCGCCGCACCATCCGCGTGATCGCCTGGATGAACGAAGAAAACGGCACCCGTGGCGGCCGGGGCTACTTCGACATGAACCAGCAAAAGATGGAGCAGCATTTCGCCGCGATCGAATCGGACAACGGCGCCGGCCGGCCTTTGGGCTTCATGGGCAGCGTGCGGCCGTCGATGGTGAAGTACTTCGCGCCACTGCAAAAATCGCTGGACCAGATCGGCGCCGGCGTTTTTGACCGCCGCGACGCCGCTGCCGGTTCCGACATCGCGCCGCTGGAACGCGCGGGCGTGCCATCGTTCCAGCCGCTGGTGGACTTCACCACCTATTTCAACTACCACCACACCCCGGCCGATACCCTCGACAAGGTCGATCCGGTGGAGCTGAAACGCCAGGTGGCCGTCATGACGTCGCTGACCTGGTACCTCGCCAACATGGACGAAAATATTGGCCGCACCGTCGTGCCGCAGTAATCAGAAGGCGTTCAGCGGTATCTTCAGGTACCGCACGCCGTTTTCCTCGGCGTCGGGCAGTTGTCCGGCGCTGATGTTGACCTGGATGGCCGGCAGGAGCAGCACCGGCATCGGCAGGGTGGCGTCGCGCCGGGTGCGCATCTCCACGAACTGTTCTTCCGTGACGCCGTCGTGGATGTGGATGTTGTGGGCGCGCTGTTCTGCCACCGTGGTTTCCCACTTCGCCTCGCGGCCGGCCGGTGGATAGTCGTGGCACATGAACAGCCGGGTTGCCGGCGGCAGTGCCAGCAGGCTGCGTACGGACCGGTAGAGCTGGGCCGCGCAGCCGCCGGGGAAATCGCAGCGTGCCGAACCCACGTCGGGCATGAACATGGTGTCGCCCACGAATACCGCGTCGCCGATGCGGTACGCCAGGTCGGCCGGCGTGTGGCCCGGCACGTGCAGCGCGTGCACTTCCAGCGCGCCGATGGTCAGTATCTCGTCGGGTTCGATCAGGTGGTCGAATTCACGGCGCACGCCCGGCGCCTGCGGGAACACCCGCGCGAACGCCTGCTGCACCTCGGCGATATGGCTGCCGATGGCGATGCGTCCGCCCACCGCCTGCTTGAGGTAGGGCGCCGCCGATAAATGGTCGGCGTGGGCATGGGTTTCCAGCAGCCAGACCGTACGCAGGTGGTGCATGCGCACGAACGCGATCACCGCGTCCGCCGAGCCGGTGGACGTGCGGCCCGCCTTGGGATCGTAGTCGAGCACCGAATCGACGATGGCGCAGTCGCTGCCATCGCCCTGGTGGACGACATAGGTGACGGTGCCGGTAGCCGCGTCGAAGAACGCTTTGATCTGTGGATTCATGGCGGTCATTATAATAAAATTTCATATCAAGGAAAGGCCTGGCAGGTTTTTCGATGTTGCCCAGGCCATCCGTGCGCAAGTCGGCGCGGCCTTCATGATAGTCTGGATAGCGATCAACAGCCGCCTAGGGAGCTACAGATGGACAAGATTCACTACAAGGGCTGGGAAATCGTTCCCACCGTTCTGCCAACCAGCGACAGCAAATTTACCGCCAGCTGCGACATCGAGCGCGCCAACGCCGACGGCGTGGAAGTGTTCGAGGGCGCCACCATGCAGTTCGTCCGCGACACCGAAGACGACGCCATCACCGCCGCCTGCGAAGAAGCCATCCGCCAGATCGACAACATCATCGCCAACCCGCTGGTGCGCCTGGCATAGAGACCGGGGGCGGCGCTGCGGCAAGCCTATGTCCTGTGGCATCTGCTGTGATACCATGGACGCATGATCGTCCTGCTCCGTTCCCTCGTCGTGTACTGCATGCTGCTGGCGCTCCCGTACCAGGGTTACGCTGCGGCCGCGATGATGGCGTGTGTGGCTGCCACCGCTCCTGCGGTTACTGACGTTGCTTTAGCTGCCGACCACCTGGCCATGCCCGCCGGTCCCCACGACCACGCGGCCATGATGGCGGCAATGGCGCACGATAGCGCCCGGCATGATTCCTCTTCCGGACACGCTGACCAAACCCACAACCATGGCAGCGCCAAGTGCGGCGGCTCCGCCTGTTGTGTCGCCGGCGCGCCGGTGATGGTCGATATGTTGTCCGTCCCCGCGCTGCCGGCCGTCTCCGGCGCCGTTGCGCGTTATGCCGACTATCTTCCTGCGGTCGACCTGGCTCACCCCGAACGTCCCCCTCAGGCTTAAGCTGTCCTCCGGCCACAGGTCCGTCCACGGACTGCGCCATCCCTGACCTTGCCGCGACAGACCCTGCCCGGGACCACTGCGCGCATACCATTCATACAATTTACCTCGAGGTGTAAGACATGCCCTGTCTGCATAAACCCGGCGGCGCTATTGCCATGGCGGCGGCGTTGCTGCTGTCCGGCTGCGCATCGCTGTCCGGCGACGGCGGTTTCAAATCTGCCGCCACGGTCAGCGAACAGCGCACCGGTGCGCCCGCCAGCGTGGCCGGCCGCCTGCCGCAAAACGACGACGACACGCGCGCTCTGGCCGCCGTGATCGACCAGAAACTGGCGCAGCCACTGAGCGCCAACGACGCGGTGCAGATCGCACTGCTCAACAACCGCAGTCTGCAAGCGACTTACTGGTCGCTCGGCATTGCCGAAGCGGACCTGGTGCAGGCGGGCCGCCTGCAAAATCCGGTGCTCGATTTCAAGCGCAGCCACGGTGGCGGCGCCCTGGAAATCGAACGCACGCTCACCTTCAACCTGCTCGGTATCATCACCGCGCCGATGGCCGGCCGCATCGAAGGGCGGCGCTACGAGCAAAGCAAGCTGCTGGTCGCCAACGAAGCGGTGCGGGTGGCGCTCGATACCCGCCGCGCCTGGGTGGCGGCGGTGGCGGCCGGCCAGAGCGCCGACTATGCGCAGCAGGTGCAAGCGTCGGCCCATGCCAGCGCGCAACTGGCGCAGCGCATGCGCGACGCCGGCAACTGGAGCGCCATGGACGTGGCGCGCGAACAGGCCTATCACGCGCAAACCATCGCCGAGGTCAACGCGACCCGCAAGGGCGTCGTGATGGCGCGCGAAAAGCTCACCCGTTTGATGGGCCTGGGCGGCACGCAGGCGGCCTACCGGCTGCCGGATCGCTTGCCCGACTTGCCGGCGGCACCAGCTGAACTGCCGCAACTGGCCGACATCGAACAGCTGGCTGTCAACGAGCGGCTCGACATCCAGGCTGCCAAACTCGATGTGGCGCGCATCGCCAGCACCCTCGGGCTGACCAAAACCACGCGCTTCATCAATGTGCTGGACCTGGGCCTGGTCGCCAACAGCGAGGGTGCGACCAACACCCGGGGCTACGAGATTGCGCTGGAGATTCCACTGTTCGACTGGGGCTCCACCCGCGTGGCGCGCGCCGAAGCGACGTATATGCAGGCGGCCAACATGCTGGCGCAAACTGCGGTGAACGCCCGCAGCGAGGCGCGCGAGAGCTACGCCGACTACCAAGCCTCGTACGACCTGGCGCGCCACTACCGCGACCAGGTGCTGCCAGCCCGTAAAAAGCTGGCCGACGAAACCCTGCTGCGCTACAACGGCATGCTGATGAGCGTGTTCGAGCTGCTGGCCGACGCCCGCGAACAGGCCGGCGCGGTGCGCGGCTATATCGCCGCCCAACAGGACTTCTGGATCGCCCAGGCCAACCTGGAGGCTGCCCTCGGTGGCCGCCTGCCAGCATCAACCATCAAACAAGGAAATCAACCATGACCACCCGCAGATCGTTTCTCAGCGGCGCCGCCCTGATCGGCGCCGGCATGGTGACCAGGGCCGGCGCAGCGTCGCTGCCCGAAGCGCCGGTGCAATCGTCGGCGGCCACGGCGCCGCCGCTGGCGCCGCCCAACGGCCGCCCGTACAACCCGGTAGTCACCCTCAACGGCTGGACCCTGCCATGGCGCATGAAGGACGGCGTCAAGGAATTTCACCTGGTGGCCGAACCGGTGGTGCGCGAAATCGCGCCCGGTATGACCGCCAACCTGTGGGGCTACAACGGCCAGAGCCCTGGCCCGACCATCGAGGTGGTGGAGGGCGACCGCGTGCGCATATTCGTCACCAACAAGCTGCCCGAGCATACCAGCGTGCACTGGCACGGCCAGCTGCTGCCCAACGGCATGGACGGCGTGACGGGCCTCACGCAACCGGGCATCAAGCCCGGTAAAACCTTCGTCTATGAATTCGTGGCGCGCAATGCCGGCACCTTCATGTACCACCCGCACGCGGACGAGATGGCGCAGATGGCGATGGGGATGATGGGCTTCTGGATCACGCACCCGAAGAACCCGAAGCAGCACGCGGTGGACCGCGACTTCGTATTCCTGATCAGCGCCTATGACATCGAGCCTGGCAGCTACACGCCCAAGATCAACACGATGACCGACTTTAACCTGTGGACCTTCAACAGCCGCGCCTTCCCCGGCATCGACCCGATGGTGGTGCGCAAGAACGACCGGGTGCGGGTACGCGTGGGTAACCTCACCATGACCAACCACCCGATACACATGCACGGCCACACGTTCGAAGTGACCGGCACCGACGGCGGCTGGGTCAAACCGTCGGCGCGCTGGCCCGAGGTGACGACCGATATCGCCGTGGGCCAGATGCGCGCCATCGAGTTCGTGGCCGACGCGCCAGGTGACTGGGCCTTCCACTGCCACAAGTCGCACCACACCATGAACGCCATGGGCCACGACGTGCCGACCATGATCGGCGTCGATCACAAAGGCGTGGCCGAGAAGATCAACAAGCTGGTGCCGGGCTACATGGTGATGGGTGACAAGGGTGGTTCGATGGGCGCCATGCGCATGCCGCTGCCCGAAAACACGTTGCCGATGATGAGCGGCGACGGCCCGTTCGGTGGCCTGGAAATGGGCGGCATGTTCACCACGCTCAAGGTGCGCGAAGGACTGGCGCGCAACGACTACAAAGACCCCGGCTGGTACCAGCATCCGAAGGGGACGGTCGCCTACGAGTGGACCGGCGAGATCCCGCCAGCGCCGCGTGCTCCGGGCGTGCCTGAAAAACCGGCAGACAAGCCGGCGCCCGAAGCGTTGAACATCAAGCGTGACGGCGGCGGGCACCAGCATCATCATTGAAACAGGTGTCAAGGATGACCGGCCACCTGCCGCCTAAAAGGGCAGGGGGCTGTCGGAGATATCGCCGCTGTAGCGTCGCCACGCAATCTGATCGGTGTCGATGTCATCGACCAGATTGGTCGTGTCGAAGTGCGCATACGTGCGCGAAAAGCCGCCATCGCGCGGCGACACCAGCATGATGGGCAGCGTGGGGAACACGCGCTGCGCCTCGGCGATGAGGCGCGCCCCCGGTTCCGGATAAGTAAATTCCAGAGGTACCAGGATCACGGCCAGCGTCAGCCGGCGGATGGTGATGACGGCAGCGGTAAGTTCCACTTATAGCCGATCCTTGAAATTGCGCGCATCGAAGCGCACGATGCGGCCGATCACGAAGCAGTCCGCGCCCTTGCACGGCTCCGGGCGGAACGCCGGATTTTCCGACGCCAGGAACCATTCGCGGCGCTGGTAGACCAGACGCTTGATCACGGCCTGGCCATTGTAATTCATGGCGAACACGCCGCCGGCCTTGCGCGCCTTGTCCTTCGTATTGATGACGACAATGTCGCCTTCGTACATCATCGGCTGCATGCTGTCGCCCTTGATCTTGATGGCCAGCAGCGCGCGCGGCGACAGGTCGTTTTCTTCAAGCCACTGGCGCGGCACATGGTGCTGGCCGTTTTCCTCGTACAGCGGCACGGTCTCGATGCCGTCAATGCCGGCTTGCAGGTGCAGCGACACCAGCTCGATCGGCACCGACGGCGGCGCCAGGTCGTCGTCGTCGGTCACCGGTTGCGCCTCGGGCATGTCCATGCCGGCGACCGAGCGCGAAGCCTCGGCAATTTGCGCAGCAATGGTGGGGCTGAACGCATCGACCGGCACGGCCAGGCCGCGTGCAAAGGCGGTGGCGGCCTTGATGTTGAGCGGACGCCGGCCGGCCACGTACTGCCACACCATGCCTTGCGAGCCGATGTCGAACTGCAGGCCGAACTCTGCCTGCGAGATTTTCGGCTCGCGCGCGAGCAGCAGCGCTTTCAGGCGAGCGGCGTCATCGAGTTGCCAGGATTCCAGGGTTTTCAAGTCAGGTTTCATGAAAGGAAGTTTAGCACGATGTTGCACATATGACGAGCTTTGCTATTGATTTATGTAATAGCGGTGCTATTATTCAATGTATCCGCACCGACATTCATCAAATCTTTACGAGAGAGCCATCATGCCCGTCCCCGACATCACCCCGTTCAGCGCCGGCGCGTTGGCTCAACTCCTGGCGCTGCCCATTGCCGCCGGCATGGCCGCCACCGTTCTCACCTTTCTATTCATGTGGCCGCGCACGCGCCGCGAAGCGCTGGTGCGCCTGACCTGCTCGATCTGCACCGCCGCCTTGCTGGGGCCGCTGCTGCTGATCGCTCTGCACAGCTGGTGGCCCACGCTGTTCGACTCGGCCAAGGTGTTGGCCGTGCTGTACGGCGGGCCGGCCATGCTGGGCGTGGTGGCGGTGGCATGCCCGGTCATGGTGCTGGCGGGCTTGCCAGCATGGTGGGGGCTCGGTGCGGTCGTACTGTGGCTGGAACGCCGGCGCGGCAAGGACATCGGCGAGCTGGTGCACGATGCAGCGGAAGTGGTTCGCGATGTGCGGCGGGGCTAAGTGTTGTCGGTATGGCAGTGGCGCGCCGCATGTGTCATAATATTGCGCTGCGCTGCTCCGATGGTGAAATTGGTAGACACTGGAGACTTAAAATCTCCCGCTTGCAAGAGCGTGCCGGTTCGACCCCGGCTCGGAGCACCAGCCCGCATTTTAGATGGACATCATAAAACGCCATAAACGCTTGAAAATCAAGGGTTTATGGCGTTTTTTGCTGTGTGCCATAGCCGACTCAAAGCCTTTAACACGACTGTTTTCTCCTCCACAAGCGGTGACTGCAGTTTGATCGATACATTGATGATGTTTTGCAGGAAGCGTTTTTTAGCTATCCCTAAAAACCTGCCGCACATTTGCGCAAAATCAAACAATTTCGAAGTCGAGCACGTCAGTATCGACAAAATTGAATGATCGTTGACGCAAAGGGCATACATGGATGATCACGAACTGCGGTCGCTGATGGCGATCGAGGCCGCCGGGATGGCGATTTGGGATTCGAGCGTTGTCAACGGCCAGATTGAGGAATGCACCATACAGTGGTCGGCCCGTGGTGCTGCAATGGTAGGGCTGCCCGCGCAAGAGACATTGCAGCCGTTTACGCAGTTTCTCGCGCTGGTGCATGAAGACGACCGCGACGAGCTGCTCGATACGATGCAAATGGCGGTGGACGCCCGAGCCGAGTACCACCTCGGGTATCGTGTGCGGCTCGCCGATGGCACGGTACGCTGGCTGCACGCCGATGCCAAGGTATTGTGCGGTGATGGCCGACATCCGGACCGCACACTCGGGCTGATTCGAGATGTGACTGGTATGGTTGAGCACGAGCGCCTCGTCAACGAACGCGAACGAATGGCTGAGGTGACGCTCGACTGTATTGGTGACGGCGTCATCACTACCGACTGCCACGGTGCCATACGCTTCATGAACCGGGCAGCCGAGCAATTGACCGGCTGGTCCCGTCAGCGGGCGGCTGGGCGCGACGTCAACGAAGTGATGCCGCTCGTCGATGAAGTCGACGACACGCCGCTTGAGCATGTCGCTTACAAATGTCTGCTCAGGCGCGAAACAGTGGGTATCTCGTCACACGCAGCGATGCTCACGCGCGACGGCCGCCGCATCGCCGTTGAGGACACCGCAGCACCCATCCGCGTGAACAGTGGCGGCATCGTCGGTGCGGTGGTGGTGTTCCGCGACGTCACCCATCAGCGCGCGCTGTCGAGCCAGCTATCCTGGCACGCCAGCCATGACGTGCTGACCGGCCTGTTCAACCGGCGTGAATTCGAGCTACACATTTCCCATGCGCTGCACGTGTCCAAGCAAGATAACCATACCCATGCATTGCTGTACATTGACCTGGACCGGTTCAAGCTGGTGAACGACACCGCCGGTCACGCTGCCGGCGACGCCTTGTTGCAGATTCTGGCCAAACAGCTGCAAGAGCGCATGCGCGAGAGCGACGTTCTGGCGCGGCTCGGCGGGGATGAACTCGGCGTACTTCTGGGTTACTGCCGCATGGACCAGGCGCGTCGTATTGCCGAGGAAATCCGCCAACTGGTCAAGGATTTTCGTTTCGTCTGGGATGTCCATAGCTTCGACATCGGCGCCAGCATAGGCATGGCTGAAATCAGCGCAGACAGTACTTCCGTCAGCGACCTGATGATTGCCGCTGACGAGGCTTGTTACCTCGCCAAGGACCAGGGACGCAATCGCGTCCACGTCTACTCTCCAAACGACGCCGCCATCACGCGCAGGCACAGCGAGATGATGTGGGTGGCGACACTGAACGACGCGATGCAGCAGGACCTGTTTACGTTGTACTCGATGCCGATCGCGCCGCTACGGGGCAACCACATGAAACACGAAGAAGTCCTGTTGCGCCTCACCGACGAGGGCGGTGACGTGATCAGGCCTGATCGGTTTATTCCCGCTGCCGAGCGTTACCATATGATGCCAATGCTCGACCGCTGGGTCATCCGCGCGGTATGCCGGCACATCGCTTACAGCGTGGGGTCACAATCCCAGCCTGTGCGGGAGGAGCAGCATGGGCGCAACACTGAAACCGAAGTGCCGATTAGCGGGATTTCTTCCGTCCTGGCGCAAGAAGTCGGGCCAACGCTGTACTCGGTGAATTTGTCGGGAGCATCAATGAGCGACGATGCGCTGTATCAGTTCATCGTTAGCGAGTTTGCGGTAAACCGAGTCGATCCCGCACAGATCTGTTTTGAGATCACCGAAACTGCAGCGATTCGCAACCTGCTGAAAGCGCAAGACCTGATATCTCAACTCAAACTGATTGGTTGTAGACTCTCGCTGGACGACTTTGGCAGCGGCCTGTCGTCGTTTGGCTACCTTAAAACACTGCCGGTGGACTTCCTGAAGGTCGACGGCTCGTTCGTCCGCGATATTGCCAGCAACCCGGTACACAGGGCCATGGTCGAGTCGATCCAGAAAGTTGCGCAGGTAATAGGTATCCAGACGATCGCCGAATTCGTCGAGGATGCGTCAACACTGGAGGTCATCAGCGAGATCGGAATCGATTTCGCCCAGGGCTACGCGGTTGGGCGGGAGCGTGCGCTTGATTCGGCCGACACGTAGAAGAATCCTGCCGCCCCTATCAGTGCTCCAGGGATCAGTAAGATGTCGGACGTGGAATGACGCCGGTTGCGCGTGCTTCGTCGATAAAAATTCCCTGATTAAATCAACCTTGAACACCAGCTCTTACATGGCATCGATCGCTACTCCTACATGAGTTTGTCGGCTACGGAGTGATCATGCCTGTACGCCGACATCTATAGTTCAGGAGACCACATCATGTTTTCCCTTGCAAAACTCAGTCCCACCGTGACCGACATGATCCGCTTCGATCATTCTCATGTCTTCGTTACCTTTCATCAATTTACCCAGGACAAAAGTCCCACCGTCAAGAAGGCACTGAGCGACACGATCTGTGCCGCGCTGGAAATTCACGCGACACTGGAAGAAGAGATTTTTTATCCGGTCATGCAGACAATCGACCCAGGCGACTCGGCGCTGGAAAAAGCGCCGCATGAGCATGCCGACATGAAGCGCCTGATCCGCGAACTGCGCACCATTCCCGGCACCGACGATCTTCATGACCGGGTGCTGTTGGAATTGATGCGCGAGGTAATCCATCATGTTGCGGATGAAGAAACTGTGCTACTGCCTGCTGCCGAGCGCAAGCTGTCCAAAGAACGTCTGATCGAGCTGGGTGTGGCGATGAACAAACGACGCATTGAACTGCTGGCGCCCCAGGCCGGTAAGGTTGCGATCAGTCATGCTGTTGGCTTTTCCGGCAGCACCGCCGCCTGGGTCCTCGGTGCAGCAGGCGCGATCGGCGCGATGCTTGCCTTTTCGGCGGCAGGCAGAAAGACTGCCGTGCAATTGTGACGATCTGGATAACGACCAGGCCTATCTTGCCGAACGGGAAAATCCCGCTGGCCAATCGGCACGTCGGGTAGCGTCGCCAGCTTGCATCATGGTTGGGTTGCTTCCCGGCCAGGCTGCGGCGCGAAGCGCCCGTACGCTTTTTCCGCGAGGTTGGCCATGATGAAATCGAGGCTGGTGAGACCGCCGGCATCGTGGGTCGTGAAACGGATGTTTACCGTGCGATACACATTCGACCATTCGGGATGGTGGTTATGTTTTTCGGCCGCGAGCGCCACCTCCGTCATGAACGAGAACGCCTGGACAAAATCGGCAAAGACGAACTCCCGATCAATCGTCCCGGCTGCGGCATCAAGCTTCCAGGACGGTAACGATTGTGCATGGCGCAATGCCGTATCGGAATTAAATTTTTCCATAACTTCCTTTCTTGGTCACGTCGATCTATCCGGAAAAATTCATAGTACAAGAGATGACAGGTTTTTGTGGCATGCCGTACAGAGCCGTCCGCTGGCATGCACCACACTCGCCCTTTCGCGCAGCGTTTTCTCACTGCATACCGCAACGTTTCGACTGTCTTTGAAAGGACTGCCAATGACTATCTTCTCCACCTCCGCAAAGTTGTTAATGGGCGCCGCCATTGGTGTAGCCGTTCTCACCGGCTGTAACAAGAAAGCTGAAGATATGCCGGCGCCAACGGCCAGCCAGGCTGCCAATCCCAACGTGGTGCCCGATCCCGACATGACCAAGCCCGGCACCACGGCAGGCGGCACCACGCGCGATGCCAATCCGGGCGGCACCACCGGTGCGCCGGCCACGCCGGTTGCTCCCGATCCGAATTCCACGGCGCAGCCGCCGTCGAGCACCACGTCGACCAATCAATAATGCGCGCCATCGTTCGAGCTTGCACAGCGGGCCAGAAAGGATTTAGATGAACCGTTTTAACAAGAAGACCGTCCTGATCACAGGTGCAGCTTCGGGAATGGGCCTGGCTGCGGCCCACCGTTTCCTCGACGAAGGCGCGCATGTCGTGATGATCGATATCGATGAGGCTGCGCTCACCAAGGCAGCTTCGCAGCTTCCGCAGGACCGCGTGCTGGTGCAGGTTGGCGATACCGCCGACAAAAGGACTGCGGACGTCGCCGTCAAAGCGACCATCGAGCGCTTCGGCAGCCTGGATGTCTTGATCAATAATGCCGGTATCGGCAGCTCGGGCGACATCACCAACACCAGCGCGGAAGACTTCGACCGCGTGATGGCGGTCAACGTGGCCGGTTACTTCCACATGGCCAAGGCAGCCATGCCTGAGTTGGTCAAGGTACGAGGATCGATCGTCATGACCTCGTCCGTTTCGGGCCTGGGCGGTGACTGGGAAATGTTCGCCTACAACACGTCGAAAGGCGCTGTCAGCAATATGGTGCGTGCGATGGCGCTCGACGCTGCCAAGGATGGCGTACGCGTCAATGCAGTCAATCCAAGCTTTACGGACACCGGTATGACCCGGGACATGTTGCAGGATGCAGAGCTTGTCGCCAAGTTCAAGGAACGCATGCCGCTCGGTGCACCGGCTGCCCCGGAAGGCGTGGCAGCAGTCATGGCCTTCCTGGCCAGCGACGACGCGCGCCTGATCACGGGCGTCAATTTGCCGGTCGATGCCGGATTGATGGCTTCCAACGGCCAGCCGCCGCAGTAAGAAAACGGCGTTCAGCGTAGTGAACGGGGGGGCAAGACCCTCCCTGTGGCAAGCCCTCCCATGGTAAGATTTAGGAATAAGCAAGATTTCCTGTCCGCCACGGAGCCCCCGCAATGACGATTTCCGACAGCACCACCACCTTCCACAACAAAAAAGTCGTGCAGTACGATCCCGACAGCGCTTTTGATCCGTCGCCCGACGTGGTCTATCGGCTGGCGCTCGACTACGACGACGAGCGCAAGATGCCGGAGCTGATCGACAGCTTTTTGGCGCGCGCCGACAAAGCGACGCTGGAAGCGCTGGTGATTGGCATGTGGGGCGAACCGTACGAGGCGGGCGCCGATGCGGTGATCGCCGCGCTGGCCAGCCGTGCGTTGGAACTGCCGGCGCTGCGCGCGCTGTTCGTCGGCGACATGACGTACGAGGAATGCGAAATTTCGTGGATCGTGCAGGGCAATTACAAGCCGCTGCTCGACGCCTTCCCGCAACTGGAAGAGCTGCGCATCCGCGGCGGCAACGAGCTGACCCTCGAACCGTTCGCGCACCAGCACCTGCGCAAGTTCACCATCGAATCCGGCGGCCTCGATCAGAAAATCGCGCTGGCGCTGGCCGCCTCCAGCATGCCCAACCTGGAACACCTGGAGCTGTGGCTGGGCGCCGACGACTATGGCTTCTCCGGCGACGTGGCGCTGTACCGCAAGGTGCTGGCGCAACTGGCCACGCCAGGCCTGCGCTACCTGGGACTGCGCGATGCCGAGATCGCCGACGACCTGGCCGCGTGGCTGGCCAGCGAGCCGCTGCTGGCCAGCGTCACCACGCTCGACCTGTCGCTGGGTACCATCGGCGACGCTGGTGCCGAGGCGCTGCTGCAAGGCACGCAACTGGGCAACCTCGCGCGCCTGGACCTGTCGCACCACTATATTTCGCCGGCCAACCAGCAAAAACTCAAGGCGCTGCCGTTCGAGGTCGTGCTCGACGATCCCCAGGAAGAGGACCAGTATGATGGCGAGGGCCATCGCTACGTGGCCGTCGGCGAGTAATTGTCGGGTCAGCCGATGACCGCGATGACTGTGCTGGCAACCGCTGCCAGCAAGCGCGTACGGCTGTTGCAGGCGGCGCGCGCGCAGCTTGGCATGCCGGCCGCGCGCGTGCTGGAATGGCGCGATTGGCTCGCGCAGCCTTCGCTGCTGGCGCAGGCGCTCGATCTGCCGTGCCTGTTCAAGATCGAGCCGCCCGGCGACGATCCCGCCGCGCACCTGCACCTGGTGCAGGACGGCTGCCGCCTGCTGGACCGGCCGCCGCCGCGCGCGCCCGAACATGGCGAGCTGCTGGCGATGGATGCCTGGTTTGCCGGTTTTGCCGACGCCATGGCGCGCCTGTCGCAGCAGCTGGCCGGCCTGCCGCTGGCGCAGGTGGTCAACGCGCCCGGCGACATCTGCCTGATGACCGACAAGCTGGCGTGCCAGCGCCACCTGCGCGAGCTCGGCGTGCCCGTGCCTGCCTTGCTGGGTCGCGTGGACGGCTACGAGCACTTGCAAGCGCTGCTCGATCAGCATGACCTCGACCGCCTTTACCTGAAGCCGCGTTACGGTTCTTCCGCGTCGGGCGTGGTGGCGTACCGGCGCAACCGGGCAGGGCGCCAGCAGGCCACCAGCTCCGCCAGCATGGTGCACACGCAGGGCGCCATCCGGCTGTTCAACGACAAGCGCATCGCGCGCTATGAGCGCGCCGCCGATATCGGCGCGCTGGTCGATGCCTTGGCCGCGCAGGAACTGTACGCGGAAGCGTGGCTGGACAAGCCGCGCTGCGGCGACTCCCACTACGACTTGCGCGTGGTCGCCATCGGCGGCCAGCCCGCGCACCGGGTGGCGCGCCTGGGGACGCGCATGATGACCAATCTGCACCTCGACAACCGGCGCGGCGACGCCGCCGCGCTGCTGGGTGCAGCCGACATGGCGGCGCTGGAAGCGACCGTGCGTCAGGCGGCGCGCACGTTTCCCGCCAGCGGCGTGGCCGGCTACGACCTGGTGGTGCGCCGGGGCCAGGCCCACGTGCTGGAAGCGAACGCTTTCGGCGACCTGCTGCCCGGCCTCTTGTGGCAGGGACGCGATACCTGCGCAGCGCAGCTGCAAGCGCTGGCGCCATGACGGACATGAACCTGGTCGTGGGCAGCCACGACATCGTCTTCATCACGCTCGACACCTTGCGCTACGACGTGGCGCAAGCCCTGTTCGAAGCCGGCGAACTGCCGGTACTGGGCCGTTTTCTGCCTGCTGCGGGCTGGGAGCGGCGCCACTCGCCGGCCACGTTTACCTATGCCGCGCACCAGGCCTTCTTTGCCGGTTTTTTGCCCACGCCGGCGGCCCCGGGCCGCCATCCGCGCCTGTTTGCCAGCGCCTTTGCCGGCAGCGAGACCACGTCGCCGCAGACCTTCGCTTTCGAGCAGGCCAGTATCCCGGAGGCGCTCGCCGCGCGCGGCTACCGCACCATCTGCATCGGCGGCGTCGGTTTTTTCAATCAACAGACCGCGCTGGGCCGCGTGCTGCCGGCGCTGTTCCAGCAAAGTCACTGGAACGCCGGCATGGGTGTGGCCGCCCGCCACTCGACCGAAAAGCAGGTGGCGCTGGCGCGCGAACTGCTGGCGCAAACCAGTGAGCGCACTTTTTTGTTCCTCAACGTGGCCGCGCTGCACGCGCCCAACCGCGCCTACCTGCCGGGCTGTCGCGCCGACAACCTGGAGAGCCACGCGGCAGCGCTGCGCTACGTGGACCAGGCGCTGGCGCCGCTGTTCGATGCGTGCGCCGCGCGGGCGCCCACCTTTGCCATCGTCTGCTCCGACCACGGCAGCGCGTATGGCGAAGAAGGTTATCGCGGCCACCGCGTGGCGCACGACAGCGTCTGGAACGTGCCGTATGCGCACTTCTTCATCCCCGCAAAATCGACAGGAACCGCACCGTGAATCCCTCCGAAGCGCCAGGCAACCTGGCGCAGCGCATGCGCCACACGCCTTACCAGGCCTATTCGTATTCGTATCCGCACAAGGCGGCGTATCGCAAGCTGGAGCAGGCCACGCCGCTGGCGCCGCTGTGGGCGCAGCAGGATCGCTCCGCGCTGTTTGCTTACATCCATATCCCGTTTTGCGAAATGCGCTGCGGCTTTTGCAACCTGTTCGCCATGGCGCGACCCGGCGCCGACATGGTCGAGCGCTACGTGCAGCAGGTACTGGTGCAGATGCGCGCGATGGATGGCGTGCTCGGTGAGCGTCGCTTTGCGCGCTTTGCGCTCGGTGGCGGCACCCCCACGTATTTGTCGCCGGCGCAACTCGAGACCTTGTTGTGCGGCGCCCGTGACATCCTCGGCATCGACCTGCACGCCACCCCGGCCGGCATCGAGGCATCGCCGGAAACCATCAACGCCGAACGGCTGGCGGTGTGCCGTGCGCACGGTATCGATCGCGTGAGCCTGGGCATCCAGAGCTTTGCCGCCGGCGAGATGCGTGCGCTGGCGCGGCCGCAGCAGAATGCCACCGTGCACCACGCGATTGGCCTGATCCGCGCCGCCGGTTTTCCGACCCTCAACCTCGACCTGATCTACGGCATCGCCGGGCAGACGGTGGCCAGCCTGCTGGCGTCGATCGACAGCGCGCTGGCGTTCGCGCCGGAGGAAATCTACCTGTATCCGCTGTACGTGCGCGAGCAGACCGGCCTGGGCAAGGTAGCGCGGCGCCAGGGCGCACACACCCTCGATCCCATCATGCTGGCGCGCGACGGCGACAGCCGCCTGGCGTTGTACGCGGCAGCGCGCGACCACCTGCGCGCGCAAGGCTATGTGCAGGTATCGATGCGCATGTTCCGCGCGCCGCATGCGCCGCTTGACGCCGGCCCGTCCTACTGCTGCCAGAACGACGGCATGGTGGGCCTGGGCGCCGGTGCGCGTTCGTACACTTCGCAGCTGCACTATTCGAGCGAATACGCGGTCGCCCGCGTGGAGACCATCGGCATCATCGACAACTACCTGGCCCTCGACCAGGCGCACTTCGCCCAGGCCGAGCATGGCTACCTGCTCGGCGCTGAAGACCAGCAAAGGCGCTATGTGATCCAGTCGCTGCTGACGGAACCGGGCCTGGACCGCGACGCCTACACGGCGCGCTTCGGCACCGCCTGCGAAGACGATCTGCCGCAACTGGCCGAACTGTTCGCCCTGGCGCTGGTGGAGCGGGACGGGCCGCTGCTGCGCCTGAACGACCAGGGCTACGCCTACGCCGACACCATCGGCCCGTGGCTGGCGTCGAACCAGGTGCGTGCGCTGATGGCTGAAAGCGGGCAGGCGTGCTGACAGTGCCCGACAGCGGACTGGCGCTGCTGTACCGCGGCACGCTCTCGAGCTGCAACTACGATTGCGGCTACTGCCCGTTCGCCAAGCAGCAGGACAGCCGCGCCGTGCTGGCGCGCGATGCCCGCGAGGTGATGCGCTTTACCGAATGGGTGGCCGCGCAGGACCGCGCCATCAGCGTGTTGTTCACGCCGTGGGGTGAAGCCCTGGTGCGGCGCCACTACCGCGCCGCCATGCATACGCTGGCGGCATTGCCGCACGTGCGCCAGGTGGCGCTGCAAACCAACCTGTCCGGCCCGCTCGGCTGGCTGGCCGACATGGGCGACATCGCACGTGGGAAGATCGGCCTGTGGTGCACCTACCACCCCGACCAGACCACGCTGGCGCGCTTTGTCGAACGGTGCGCGCGGCTGGGCGCCATGGGCGTGCGCTACTCGGTCGGGGTGGTGGCGCTGCGCGAACATTACGACGCCATCCGCGCGTTGCGCGCGGCGCTGCCGCCGCACGTTTATCTGTGGCTGAACGCCTACGACCGGCGTGGCCCCGGCTACTATGCTGCCGCGGACCTGGCCTGGCTCGACGTCATCGATCCGTGGTTTGCGCAGAGCCGTCGCCCGGCGCCGTCACGCGGCAAGGGCTGCCTGGCCGGTGAAGCCGCGCTGTCGGTCGATGGCGACGGCACGCTCACGCGCTGCCATTTCGTGCCCGAGATTCTCGGCAATTTGTACCAGCATGATTTGGCCGATTTGCTGCAGGAGCGCAGTTGCCCGCGCTTCAAGTGCGACTGCTATATCGGTTATGCGCAGCGCAAGGATTTGCCATACCAGGACGTGTTCGGGGCAGGCGTGCTGGCACGGCTGGGACCGCAGGGGCAGTCGGCGTGAATGCTGCCTTGTGCGTCCGCGCTGCCCGGCCGGTCAGACGCCGGTTCCCTCGTCGTTGAAGTGCTTGTTGAAGCCTTGCCAGCACTGGTAATAGTCGGGTTGCAGCTGCGGCGACGCCAGCGCGTGGGCGGTGGGGCAGATCACGTCGCGCGTCTCGAACATGAAGGCCATGGTCTGGTCGATCTTGTGCGGCACGCTGGTGTCGCTGGCGCTGGCCTTGTCGAAGGTGGCCGCGTCGGGGCCATGGCCGCTCATGCAGTTGTGCAGGCTGGCGCCGCCGGGGCGGAAGCCGGCCGACTTGGCGTCGTACTGGCCCTCGATCAGGCCCATGAATTCGCTGGCGACGTTGCGGTGGAACCAGGGCGGACGGAAGGTGTTTTCGGCCGCCAGCCAGCGCGGCGGGAAGATCACGAAGTCGAGCGTATCGACGCCCGGCGTATCGGACGGCGCGTGCAGCACCAGGAAGATCGACGGATCGGGATGGTCGTAGCTGATCGAACCGATCGCGTTGAAATGGCGCAGGTCGTATTTGTACGGCGCGTAGTTGCCGTGCCACGCCACCACGTCCAGCGGTGAATGGCCGATGCGCGCGCTCCACAGGTTGCCGGCAAACTTGGCCACCAGTTCGAAGTCGCCCTCGCGGTCTTCGAAGGCGGCGCGCGGGGTCAGGAAGTCGCGCGGGTTGGCCAGGCCGTTGGAGCCGATCGGCCCCATGTCGGGCAGGCGCAGCAAGGCGCCGTAGTTCTCGCAGATATAGCCGCGCGCGGCGCCGTCGGGCAGCATCACCTGGAAGCGCACGCCGCGCGGCACCACCGCGATTTCCTGCGGTTCGACCTCGATCAGTCCCAGCTCGGTGGCAATGCGCAGGCGGCCCTTCTGCGGCACGATCAGCAGCTCGCCGTCGGCGTTGTAAAAATAGCGGTCCGCCATGTCGCGGTTGGCGGCGTACAGGTGGATCGCGCACCCTGATTGCGCCGCCACCGATCCATTGCCGGCCATGGTGACCCAGCTGTCGAGGAAATCGGCGCCGTCCTGCGGCAATGGCAGCGGCAGCGGATCCCAGCGCAGCTGGTTGGGCGGCACGGCCACCTGGTCGAAGCGGCTGACCACGCGGCCGTTGTCAATCTGGCGGAACGGCTGGTGCATGGCCGCAGGCCGGATGCGGTACAGCCAGCTGCGCCGGTTGTGCGCGCGTGGCGCCGTGAAGGCGGTGCCGGACAACTGCTCCGCGTAGAGGCCACAAGGGGCGCGTTGCGGCGAATTCTGGTGCAACGGCAGCGCGCCGGGCAGCGCCTCGGTGGCGAACTCGTTGCCGAAGCCGGATTGATAGCCGGCTTGATGGTCGGACTGAAAACGCGAGGGAGGGTGGGGGACGTTCACGCTGGCTCCTGTGATTGGTATCGCCACAATGTAGTACACCGGCGTGAAGTTTGCGATGTAAATAAGTGAATAAGCTTTATTTACGGAGTAAATAACGCCGTCGCGCCAGTATTCCCATTGGCCAGGTCCGCACGATAGAAAAACCCGCCATAATGTGCCATCAATCCTGAGGAGACCGGCATGCCATTTTATCGAGTGTGGTACCAGAACAAGTCCGAGCCGCTGGAGTTTTCCAGCGCTTCCCGCGTGCGTGAGGACGAGATTTTCGAGCGCGTGTTCGCGCACGAAAACATCGCGCTGCCGGCCGAGTCCGGGCCGTCGCTGGCCGACGTGGCGGCCAGCCACCAGCTGGCGCCGTTGCGCTACACGGAAGACGAGGGCGAGCCTTATACGTTGCTGTAACGCTGCTGTAGCTTGACCCCGAAGCCACCGACCGCCGCACGCCGGCGGTTTTTTTCGTCACAGAACTTCCGTGCAACTACCGGTCCGTCCGGCTCTCCCACGTCTCCCACCTCGACTTCGAACCCGGCTAGCGGCGGTGCCGTTGCAGCAGCTAACGCCCGATCAAATGTTGTCGCTAACCATTTCGCATTAACTTACTTTCAGGCTACTGTGCTGTCGTGCCCCCCTTGAAGCGGCATAATGCGCGACAGATTGGTTGCCTAAAGGATATATAGTGCTGAATGGAATGCTTAAACGCGATTTGTCGTGGCTGTGGGCGGCGATCGCGGCAATGGTGCTGCTGGTCATCTGGCTGCTGCTGCAACTGGGACGGCAAGGGTCGGAGGCGCAGATCGCCGCCGCCCGTACCCGTGCCGCCGTGATTTGCCAGATCATGCGCGCCGGCGCCCAGCGCCTGGATGGCCGCGATGCGCAAGCCGAAGCGGTCGAGCGCGCCGTGGTCGATATGGCGCTGCGCGAAGACAACGGCGTCGAAGGCGGCCTGTGGCAGGCGCAGCGCGGCGTGTACGGGTATGCGTTTCCCACCTACGATGGCAGCGGCGTCAAGGACGATGCGCCGGCTGCCGAGTTGCCGCGCATCGCCTCGCTGGCGCAACGGGCGCTGGCCAGCGCCGCGCCGGTGCTGGAAGTACGGCCCGGCCTGCGCGAGGCGGTGGTGTATGGCGCCTGCCCGGTGTCGGCCGATGTCGCCGGCTGGACCCTGACCCGGGTGGCGACCATCGCCGACAACGCGCTCGACCACCTGGTGGTGGCGGTCAGCGCGCTGCTCTGTGCGCTGGTGCTGGCGGGCGCCTGGTTCGCGGTGCTGCTCACGCGCTGGGGCCGCGAGGTGCAGCGGCTGTCGGGCCTGCTGGTGGCCAGCGAACGGATGGCTGCGCTGGGCAGCCTGGCGGCCGGGCTCGCGCATGAGATCCGCAATCCGCTCGGCACCATCCGCATGAAGGTGGACAACGCGCTGGCGGCATCGCCCGACAAGCGCGGCGCCCGCACCGAGGCGGCGCTGCACACGACCCTGCTGCAAGTACAGCGGCTGGAAACCCTGGTCGCCAGCCTGCTGGCGCTCACCCAGCCATTTCACCCGCAACGGGCGCCAGTGGTCCTGGCCGACTGGCTGGCGCAACGGCGCCAGGACCATGCCGATGCTGCGGCCGATCTTGATGTGACGCTGGCATTGACGTTGGGGGCCGGTATTGCGCCTGGCGACCATGCTGCTGCCCACGGCGCCGCCGCGCAGGTCGATGGCGGTGCCAATACCGCCGACCTCGAGGTGGCGCTGTTCGATCCGGCGCAAATGGCGCGCGTGATCGACAACCTGCTGATCAACGCGCTGGCCCACACCACGGCCGGCGGCCGGGTGGAGCTGGGC
>NZ_LROM01000110.1 GCF_001758785.1 Duganella phyllosphaerae | reverse complement strand
AGATCATCGCGCTGACCACCACCCAGGCTGGCGTACTGACCAGCCAGCAAGTGGCTGCCTTGTCCACCAACGCCATCGTTGCGCTGGAAACGTCCGACTTCGCTGCGCTGAAAACCGCCAGCCTGGCCGCGCTGACCACCAACCAGGTGCGTGCGCTGACCACCGACCAGATCGTGGCGCTCTCCACCACCGCCGCCAACGCGCTGACCACCGCGCAAGTCGCTGCCCTGACCACCGACGCCATCGTCGCGCTGGAAACGGCTGACATGGCCGCGCTGAAAACCGCCGCGTTTGCCGGCCTGACCTCGACGCAAGTGGCAGCGATCACCACCGCCCAGGTGCAGGCGCTGACCACCGCGTCGCTGTCGGCCATCTCGACCGCCAACATCGCCAATGGTTTGACCTCCGACCAGATCGTCGCGCTGTCGTCGAACCAGATCGCCGGCCTGACCACCGCGCAAGTGGCGGCACTGTCGACCAGCAACCTGGTCGCCATCGAAGTAGCCGACCTGGCCGGCCTGTCGAGCGGCGACATCGCTGCCCTGAAAACGGCGCAGGTTGCCGCGTTCACGACCAGCCAGCTGGTCGCGCTGTCGACCGGCCAGGTGGCCGCTTTCACCACCGCTGGCGCTGCCGCACTGACGACCGACCAGATCGTTGCCCTGACCACGACCCAGGCTGGCGCGCTGACCAGCCAGCAAGTCGCTGCCTTGTCCACCAACGCCATCGTGGCGCTGGAAACGTCCGACTTCGCTGCGCTGAAAACCGCCGCGGTCGCCGCGCTGACCACCAACCAGATCCGCGCCCTGACCACCGACCAGGTGGTGGCCCTGACCACCGAAGGCGCCGGCGCGCTGACCACCGCGCAAGTGGCCGCCTTCACCACCGACGCCATCGTCGCGCTGGAAACGGCCGACCTGCGTGGCCTGGATACCGCCTCGTTCGCCGCGTTGACCTCGGCCCAGGTTGCTGCCCTGACCACTGCCCAGGTACAAAGCCTGAGCACGTCGGCCCTGGCCGCCCTGAGCACGGCCAACATCGCCAATGGCCTGACCAGCGACCAGATCGTCGCGCTGAGCTCGACCCAACTCGCTGGCATGACCACCGCGCAAATCGGTGCGCTGTCGACCAGCAACCTGGTCGCCATCGAAATAGCCGACCTGGCCGGTATCACCACCGCCGGTATCGCCGCCCTGAAAACGGCGCAAGTGGCTGCGCTGACCACCGACCAGCTGGTGGCCCTGTCCAGCGGCCAGATCGTGGCGCTGACCACCGCCGGCGCTGCCGCGCTGACGACCGACCAGATCGTCGCGCTGACCACCACCCAGGCTGGTGTACTGACCAGCCAGCAAGTGGCCGGCCTGTCCCCCGCCGCGATTGCTGCGCTCGAAACGTCCGGCTTCGCGGCGCTGAAAACCGCCAGCCTGGCCGCGCTGACCACCAACCAGGTGCGTGCGCTGACCACCGACCAGATCGTGGCGCTCTCCACCACCGCCGCCAACGCGCTGACCACCGCGCAAGTCGCGGCCCTGACCACCGACGCCATCGTCGCGCTGGAAACGGCTGACATGGCTGCGCTGAAAACCGCCGCGTTTGCCGGCCTGACCTCGACGCAAGTGGCAGCAATCACCACCGCCCAGGTGCAGGCGCTGACCACCGCGTCGCTGTCGGCCATCTCGACCGCCAACATCGCCAACGGTTTGACCTCCGACCAGATCGTCGCGCTGTCGTCGAACCAGATCGCCGGCCTGACCACCGCGCAAGTTGGCGCGCTGTCGACCAGCAACCTGGTGGCGATCGAGCTGGCCGACCTGGCCGGCATCACCACCGCCGGTATCGCCGCCCTGAAAACGGCGCAAGTGGCCGCCCTGACCACCGACCAGCTGGTGGCACTGTCCACCAACCAGTTCGTGGCGCTGACCACCGCTGGCGCTGCCGCGCTGACGACCGACCAGATCGTGGCGCTGACCACCACCCAGGCTGGCGTACTGACCAGCCAGCAAGTGGCTGGCCTGTCGACGAACGCCATCGTCGCGCTGGAAACCGCTGACTTCGCTGCGCTGAAAACCGCCAGCCTGGCCGCGCTGACCACCAACCAGGTGC
>NZ_LROM01000109.1 GCF_001758785.1 Duganella phyllosphaerae | reverse complement strand
GGGCAGGGCGGGCCAGGTCGTAAGGCTGTGGTTCATCGGTGCGGCGCGGAGTCGGGTGGGGCACCATTGTAGTGGCAATGGCGTGGACGCGGTACTTGTTACGGTTTTTCCTGGTCCAGCAGCGCCTGGATTTCCGCGCGCTCCTTCTTGCTCACGTGCCCGCCGCGCAGCGCGGCCAGTACCAGCGCCTTGCCCGAGCCGGAAAAGGCCTTCTGGATCAGTTCTTTGAGCAGGTTGGTCTGGATCGCATCCTGCTCCTGCAGTGGCGCGTACACGTGGGCGCGCTGGCTTTCGTCGCGCTTGAGCAGCCCCTTGGTGTGCATCACTTGCAGCAGGCGCAGCACGGTGGCGTAGTTCATGTCGGGCCGGGTGTCGAGCGCGGCAGCGTGGACTTGCTTGGCCGTGGCCGGTCCCAGCGCGAACAGCAGGCGCAGCATCTCCAGCTCGGCAGCGGTGGGTTTGGGTACGGTAGTCATCGATCTAGAATAAAATATCTAGATCGATTTGTCTAGTCCTGTTTAGACTGATCGAGCTCATGCAGTCGCGCAGCGATAGCGGCAAACAAGGGCCGGGCCCCCACCTCGGCCTGGGTGCAGGCAGCGTGCAATGCCGCCAGTTGCGCGCGCAACGCTGGCGGCGCATCGCAACGCTCGAGCAATTCATCGAGCAGCAGGCCGAAAGCACGCACCTCGATCCGCTGCAACGGCATGGCGGCCTGTGAGGCGGGAGCGTAGAAAGCTGCCGCGCCAAAGTCGCTCAGCACGCAGCGTCCATTGTCGTCGTGCAGGATGTTGTGGCCATACAGGTCGCCGTGCAGGATGCCGCGTTGATGCAACTGGGCGGCGGCGGACGCCACGCCGTGGGCGATGGCCAGCATGGCCTGCCAGCCGAAGCGCTTGCCGTCGTCGTAGATGTCGCGCGAGCAGCTGGCAAAACTCGGCGGGCCGGCCAGGTTGACCAGGGTCGGGTCGAGCAGCGCCATCACCAGCCCCTGCGTTTGTTCGGGGTGGCCGGTGATGCGGCCCAGCACCGGGATCAGGTTCGGATGCAGGCCGGCCGCCACGCACGCGGCCATTTCGTTGAGCGGCGAGCCGTCGCTGGTCATCTCGCCCTTATACAGCTTGACCGCGACCGGCGTGCTGCCGCCGTCATGTTGCCAGTCGGCGCGGCGGATCACGCCCGAGGCGCCTTCGCCCAGTCGCTGCTGCAACGTCAACTGGCGCCAGTCGATCAAGCGGGCGGGCGCCGTGCTCATCGCCTGCGCGCGGTCGGCGCCCCACGGGTTGCCGGCGCACGCCAGCCAGGCCAGGCGCGGCAAGGTCGGCAGCCAGGCTGGCAGCGTGTCGAACCCATTGGCCGACAGGCGCAGCAATTCCAGCTGGTGCAGGTTGGCCATGGTGTCCGGCAGGCTCTTCAACCGATTCCCCGCCAGCATCAGCTTTTGCATGGCCGGACGGCGGCCCAGTTCGTCGGGCAGTTGCTCGATGCGGTTGTCAGTCAGTACCAGCCAGCGCAGCGCAGGCGGCAACGCCGAGGCGGGCACAGACTCGATCTGGTTGGCCTTGAAGCCCACCATGGTCAAGGCAGGCATCCGGCCCAGCATGGAGGGCAGTTCGGTAAAGCGGTTGTTGGAGCAGAACAGGATGCGCAGCTTGTGCAGGCGCGGCAGGTCGTCGGGCAGGGCCGAGAGGGCGTTGTCGGTGAGGTCGAGGATTTCCAGCGTGTCGGCCAGGTCGAAGATCTCGCGCGGGAAGTCGGTGAGGCCGCCGCGCAATTGCAGGCGCGTGATGCCCTGCAAAGCGCCGGCGCGCAACTGCTCAAGTGTGTGCATGGGAGTGACGAGAATGCTAAAGCCGGCAGTCTAGCATCTCGTCACGGTCACCTTACCAACTTACCACTTCATTTCGCCCTTGGCGACCTTGGCGCTGGTGTCGAGTGCGGCTTCGAGGCCGGCGGTCGGGTACAGTTGCTTCATGCGCGCGATCAGCGCCGCGCTGTTGGCTGCCTTGGCGGTCTCGGCCTCGAAACGCACCAGGTAGTCGCGCGTAAAATTCACGGCTGCCGGGGTCAGCGGCGCACCCGGCTTGAAGTGGCCCGGCACCACGGTGGACGGTTTCAGCGCGTCGATGCCGGCCAGCGTGGCGAGCCAGTTCTTGCGCGACTCGGCGGTTTGCGTATCGGCCACCCATACGTGCAGGTCGTTGAACACCACCACGCCGCCGACCACGGCCTTGATCGATGGAATCCACACGTAGCTGCGGTCCGGGGTCGGGCCTTTCAAGCCTTCGATTTTCAGGCTCTGGCCTTCCAGCGTGATGGTATCGCCCTTCAATACTTGCGGCACGATCACGGATTTCGGTGCGTTGTCTTTCAGGATCGGGCCCCAGTAGGCGACCTTGGCGTCTTTTTTCTTTTCGATGCCGGCCACGGTTTGCGGTGTGGCGACGATCTTGGCGTCAGGGAATGCAGCGTGGATCACGTCCAGGCCGAAGTAGTAATCGGGATCGCTGTGGCTGATGTACACGGTGGTGAGCTTTTTGCCGCTGGCGCGGATTTTCTCGACCAGCTTTTGGGCTTCGCCGCGCGAGAACTGGGCATCGACCAGCACTGCGTCCTTGTCGCCGGTCACCAGCACCGAGGCAACCGGGAAGATGGCCGCTTCGCCGGGGTTGAATACTTCCAGTTTCAGCGGCGCGGCAAAGGCCGGGGCGATGACGACGGCAGCCAGGGCGGCGGACAATACGGTTTGCTTGATCATGATGGGCTCTGTGTTGGTTGAAGATGTCCCATATTAAATTGATTGATACGGTAGAAAAATCGGGTAATCTCCACATCTTAATTGCACAATTCGGACGAATCATGGATCGCATCACTGCCGCACAGGTGTTTGTCAGCATTGCCGAGCGTGGCAGCATGATCGCGGCGGCCGACGCGCTCGACATGTCGCGCGCCATGGTCACGCGCTACCTGGCGGAAATGGAAGCGTGGGCGGGCGCGCGCCTGCTGCACCGGAGCACGCGCCGCCTGAGCCTGACCGATGCCGGCGACGTCACGCTGGCGCGGTGCCGCGCCATGCTCGAACTGGCTGGCGCCGTGCCGGTGGCGGCCCACGATGTCGAGTCGCCGCAAGGGCTGCTGCGAGTGGCGTGCTCGCAGTCGCTGGCGCAGGCCACGCTGGCGCCCGCGATTACCGCGTTCTTGCGCCAGTATCCGCGCGTGACGGTCGATGTGCAGGTGGACAGCCGCGCCGTCAACCTGGTCGAGCAGAGGATCGACCTGGCGCTGCGCATCACCAATGCACTCGAACCGAACCTGATCGCCCGCACGCTGGCGCAATGCGAGTCGGTCACCTGCGCGTCACCGGCCTACCTGGCTGCGCGCGGCACGCCGCAGCGCCCGCAAGACCTGGGCGGCCACAACTGCCTGACGTACACCTATTTCGGCAAGAGCCTGTGGCATTACACCGATGCGCAAGGCGCGGCGGTGTCGGTGCCGGTGGGCGGCAACCTGTCGGCCAACGAGGATACGGTGTTGTTAAAAGCGGCGGTGGCGGGCGCTGGCGTGGTACTGCAGCCCGTTTATAGCGTGGCAAAGCTGATCGCTGATGGGCACCTGGTGGCGCTGATGCCCGATTACGTGCCGCAAAGCATGGGCATCCACGGAATTTATACTTCCAGGCAACACATGGCGCCGGCCTTGCGCGCCATGCTCGATTTTCTGCTCGATTGGTTTGCCCATGACCCTACATGGTTAAGTGTAAGCAACGTTCGCGGTAAATAGCCGAAAAACCCGTTAAATATAAAACCCGCCGGCTGTCCGGGTAGCAATTATTCGGCATGGGCGCCACTTAAGTGAAAATTAACCCAAGTAAATTTAGGCAGAAATAAATCACAAACGCGAACACAGGCGGTTGTTGCGCTACAATACCGGTGCTATGCTAAGTGGCTGTTTTTAGTGATCGAACAAATTTTAAGCCCTTCCCCACAACTTGATGTGCAATCCGCTAACCGGTCAGGCCGTGTCGCGGAAGGTTAGACTAACCCGCTAATTCCTCGCGAAACGCGAAGAAAGGTGAGCAACAAATGCAACAATCCTCGTCCAATTCCTACCTGTTTGGTGGGAACGCACCGTACGTTGAAGAACTGTACGAAGCGTATCTCAACAATCCAGGCTCCGTACCAGACAACTGGCGCGCCTACTTCGACGCCATGCAGCACGTCCCGGCAGTCGATGGCACCAACAAGCCCGACGTCGCCCATGCTTCCGTCATCGCCTCGTTCGCCGAGCGCGCAAAATCGGGCCCGATCCGCACCGTGGTTGCTTCCGCCGACGCCGAAATGGGTCGCAAGCGTGTTGCTGCAACCCAGCTGATCGCTGCCTACCGCTATCTCGGCTCGCGCTGGGCCAACCTGGACCCGCTGCAGCGCCAGGAACGTCCGTCGATCAACGAACTCGAACCGAGCTTCTACGGCTTCACCGATGCTGACATGGACACCGTGTTCAACATCAGCAACACCTATTTCGGCCCGGAGACCGCGACCCTGCGCGACCTGCTGAACTACCTGCGCGACACCTATACCCGTTCGATCGGCGCAGAGTATATGTACATCTCCGATCCGGCTGAAAAGCGCTGGCTGCAAGAGCGCCTCGAATCGATCCGCTCCACCCCGAATTTCACCGCAGAAAAGAAAAAGCACATCCTCGAGCGCCTCACCGCTGCCGAAGGCCTGGAGCGCTATCTGCACACCAAGTACGTCGGCCAGAAGCGCTTCTCGCTCGAAGGCGGCGAAACCTTCATCGCCTCGATCGATGAAATCATCCAGCGCGCCGGCGAAAAAGGCGTGCAGGAAATCGTTATCGGCATGGCCCACCGTGGCCGCCTGAACGTCCTGGTCAACACCCTGGGCAAGGCGCCGAAAGACCTGTTCGAAGAATTCGAAGGCAAGCACGGCGACGACCTGCCAGCCGGCGACGTCAAGTACCACCAGGGCTTCTCGTCCGACATCTCCACCGCAGGCGGCCCGGTCCACCTGTCGCTGGCGTTCAACCCGTCGCACCTGGAAATCGTCAACCCGGTGGTGGAAGGTTCGGTCAAAGCCCGTATGGATCGCCGTGGCGACCACCTCGGCAAGCAAGTGCTGCCGATCCTGGTGCACGGCGATGCAGCATTCGCCGGCCAGGGCGTGGTCATGGAAACGCTGAATCTGGCGCAAACCCGCGGCTACGGCACCGGCGGTACCGTGCACATCGTCATCAACAACCAGATCGGTTTCACCACCTCCGATCCGCGCGACGCCCGTTCGACCATTTACTGCTCGGACGTGGTCAAGATGATCGAAGCGCCGGTGCTGCACGTGAACGCCGACGATCCTGAAGCCGTGGTGCTGGCCTCGCAAATCGCGATGGACTACCGCCTGCAGTTCCAGAAAGACATCGTTGTCGACATCATCTGCTACCGCAAACTCGGTCACAACGAACAAGACACGCCAGCGCTGACCCAGCCGCTGATGTACAAGAAAATCGGCCAGCACCCAGGCACCCGCAAGCTGTACGCGGACAAACTGGTCGCGCAAACCATCATCGCAGCCGATGGCGGCGAACAGATGCAAGCGGCGTTCCGCGATGCGATGGACGCTGGCAAGCACACCGTCGATCCGGTCATCTCCAACTTCAAGAACAAGTTCGCGGTCGACTGGCTGCCGTTCCTGAACAAGAAATGGACCGACTCGGCCGACACCGCCGTGCCGATGACCGAACTCAAACGCCTGGCCACCCGCATCACCACCGTGCCGGAAGACTTCAAGGTCCACTCGCTGGTTGAAAAAGTACTGGGCGACCGTGGCACCATGGGCCGTGGCGAAATGAACCTCGACTGGGGCATGGGCGAACACCTGGCCTACGCGTCGCTGGTCGCGTCCGGCTACGCGGTGCGCCTGACCGGACAGGATGCCGGCCGCGGTACCTTCGTGCACCGTCACGCCGTACTGCACGACCAGAAGCGCGAGCGCTGGGATTCGGGCACCTACGTGCCACTGCAAAATATCGCCGAAGGCCAGGCGCCGTTTACCGTGATCGACTCGGTGTTGTCCGAAGAGGCTGTGCTGGGCTTCGAATACGGCTACTCGACCGCAGAACCTAATACCCTGACGATCTGGGAAGCCCAGTTCGGCGACTTCGTCAACGGCGCCCAAGTCGTGATCGACCAGTTCATCAGCTCCGGCGAAGTGAAGTGGGGCCGCGCTTCGGGCCTGGTGATGATGCTGCCACACGGCTACGAAGGCCAGGGTCCTGAGCACTCGTCCGCACGTCCGGAACGTTTCCTGCAGCTGTGTGCCGACAACAACATGCAAGTTGTGCAGCCGACCACGGCATCGCAGATCTTCCACGTGCTGCGTCGCCAGATGGTGCGCCAGTTCCGCAAGCCGCTGGTCATCCTCACGCCGAAATCGCTGCTGCGTAACAAGGATGCCGGTTCGCCGCTGACCGATTTGGCCAAGGGCGCTTTCCAGACCGTGATCGGCGAAGTCGACCAGGCCATCGAAGCGGACAAAGTCAAACGCGTGATCGCCTGCTCGGGCAAGGTGTACTACGACCTGATCAACGCACGCAAAACGCGCGGCCAGACCGACACCGCCATCATCCGTGTCGAACAGCTGTATCCGTTCCCGCACAAGGCTTTCGCTGCCGAACTGAAAAAGTTCCCGAAATTGGCCGAAGTGGTGTGGGCGCAGGACGAGCCGCAGAATCAGGGCCCATGGTTCCAGATTCAGCACAACATCTTCGAGAGCATGGACGCCGGCCAGCGCCTGGCCTACGCCGGTCGCCCGGCATCGGCTTCGCCAGCTGTCGGTTACTACGACAAGCACTACGCCCAGCAAAAAGACCTGCTGGAAACGGCGTTCTCGAAGCTCAAGGGCTTCATTCTGACCAAATAATCACCCTTTCTTGACGGAGCGCCGCCAGCTATGCCGGTGGCGCCGCAATAACAAATATACGGAGTTTTTCATGGCACAAATCGAAGTTAAAGTACCCCAATTGTCGGAATCGGTTGCAGAAGCCACCATGCTGACCTGGCATAAAAAAGTCGGCGACGCCGTTGCGCGCGACGAAAACCTGATCGACATCGAAACCGACAAGGTTGTACTGGAACTGCCAGCGCCTGCCGCCGGCGTGCTGATCAAGATCATCAAGGGCGACGGCACCACCGTGGTCGCTGACGAAATCATCGCCGTGATCGACACCGACGGTGTTGCCGCTGCCGCCGCTCCTGTTGCTCCTGCTGCTGCTCCAGCACCAGCCGCCGCGCCAGCCGCTGCCACCGGTGGCAGCAAGGGCGATGTCGCCATGCCAGCCGCTGCAAAAATCCTGTCGGAAAAAGGTCTGAACGCTGGCGACGTCGCCGGTTCGGGCAAAGACGGCCGCGTGACCAAGGGCGACGCCCTGGCCGCATCGGCTACCCCGGCCATCGCGCCGCTGGCCGCTCCTGCTGCCAAGGCATCGCTGCCACAAGTGTCGTCGTCGCCAGCCAGCCTGGGTGACCGTCCTGAAGAGCGCGTGCCGATGAGCCGCCTGCGCGCCCGTATCGCCGAGCGCCTGCTGCAATCGCAATCGACCAACGCCATCCTGACCACGTTCAACGAAGTGAACATGGCGCCTGTGATGGAACTGCGCAACAAGTACAAGGACAAGTTCGAGAAAGAGCACGGCGTCAAGCTGGGCTTCATGTCGTTCTTCGTCAAGGCAGCCGTTGCAGCCCTGAAAAAGTACCCGATCATCAACGCCTCGGTTGACGGCAACGACATCGTGTACCACGGCTACTTCGACATCGGTATCGCGGTCGGTTCGCCACGCGGCCTGGTGGTGCCTATCCTGCGCAATGCCGACCAGATGTCGATCGCTGAAATCGAAAAGAAAATCGGTGAATTCGGCGCCAAGGCCAAAGAAGGCAAGCTGACCCTCGACGACCTGACCGGCGGTACCTTCTCGATCTCGAACGGCGGCACCTTCGGCTCCATGCTGTCGACCCCGATCATCAACCCGCCACAATCGGCCATCCTGGGCGTGCACGCCACCAAGGAACGCGCTGTGGTTGAAAACGGCCAGATCGTGATCCGTCCAATGAACTACCTGGCAATGTCCTACGACCACCGCATCATCGACGGCCGCGAAGCCGTGCTGGGCCTGGTCGCCATGAAAGACGCGCTGGAAGATCCAGCCCGCCTGCTGCTGGACCTGTAAGGTATCGGCTTGTAATGCGGCAGTTCGCCAGACCACCCCGGTAGTTCGGGGTCGGACCCCGACGGGGTCCGACCCCAGGCTTCGAGGGGTTCAACACCAAAGGTAACAGATGAGCATCGCGGAAGAAATCCAGCGCCTGCACGACCTGCATAAAGCTGGCGCCTTG
Source organism: Duganella phyllosphaerae (assembly GCF_001758785.1). Lineage (GTDB taxonomy): Bacteria > Pseudomonadota > Gammaproteobacteria > Burkholderiales > Burkholderiaceae_D > Rugamonas > Rugamonas phyllosphaerae. The sequence goes on along the minus strand of NZ_LROM01000109.1, from coordinate 17,793 downwards.
ACCGAGGACGAGTTTGCCGAAGCCAAGATGCGCCTGCTCAGCCAGGAAGCGCACCGCCCGCGCGAAGACAACGTGGGCAGCCTGCGCCGCTCGCGCAGCGATCGCTGGCTCGGTGGCGTTTGTGGCGGCCTGGGCCGCATCTCCGGCATCGAGTCGTGGATCTGGCGCGTGCTGCTGGTACTGCTGGTGCTGACCTTTGGCTTTGGCCTGGCGATTTACATTCTGTTGTGGATCTTCGTTCCAGAAGAAGAAACTGATTGGACATATAAAAATGAGTAAACAATTTGACGTAGTAGTCATCGGCGCCGGTCCTGGCGGTTATATCGCTGCCATCCGCGCTGCACAACTGGGTTTTTCGGTCGCTTGCGTCGATGCCTGGGAAAACGAAAAAGGCGGTCCTGCGCCTGGCGGCACCTGCACCAACGTCGGTTGCATCCCGTCCAAGGCACTGCTGCAATCGTCCGAGCACTTCGAGCACGCCGGTCACGCGTTCAAGGAACATGGCATCGATGTTGCCGGTCTGTCGCTGAACCTGGGCCAGATGCTCAAGCGCAAAGATGGCGTGGTCAAGCAGAACAACGACGGCATCCTGTACCTGTTCAAGAAAAACAAGGTGACCTTCTTCCACGGCCGCGCAGCGTTCGCCGGCGCCGCCGGTGCCGATGGCTACCCGCTGGCCATCACCGGCCCGGCCAATGAAACCATCACCGGCAAGCAAGTCATCATCGCCACCGGCTCCAACGCCCGTCAATTGCCAGGCGCAGAGTTCGACGAGAAACTGATCCTGTCGAACACCGGTGCACTGGCCATCGAAGGCGTACCAGCCAAGCTGGGCGTGATCGGCGCCGGCGTGATCGGCCTGGAAATGGGTTCGGTATGGCGTCGCCTGGGTTCGGACGTGACCGTGCTGGAAGGCCTGCCGGTCTTCCTGGGCGCCGTGGACGAGCAGATCGCCAAGGAAGCCAACAAGCTGTTCACCAAGCAAGGCCTGAAGATCAACCTGGGCTGCAAGATCGGCGCCATCACCAAGGGCGACAACAGCGTGTCGGTGGCGTACGAAAACGCCAAGGGCGAAGCCATCACCGCCGAGTTCGACAAGCTGATCATCTCGATCGGCCGTACCCCGAACACCAACGGCCTGGGCGCTGACCAGGTTGGCCTGGCGCTGGACGAGCGCGGCTTCATCGCCGTGGACGACGACTGCAAAACCAACCTGCCAGGCGTGTGGGCAGTGGGCGACGTGGTGCGCGGCCCGATGCTGGCGCACAAAGCCGAAGAAGAAGGCGTTGCCGTGGCCGAGCGTATGGCAGGCCAGCACGGTCACACCAACTTCAACACGATTCCGTGGGTGATCTACACCTCGCCGGAAATCGCCTGGGTCGGCCGCACCGAGCAGCAACTGAAGGCTGACGGCGTCGCTTACAAAGCCGGCACCTTCCCGTTCCTGGCCAACGGCCGCGCACGTGCGCTGGGCGACACGTCGGGCATGGTCAAGTTCCTGGCCGACGCGACCACCGACGAAATTTTGGGCGTGCACATCATCGGCCCAATGGCCTCCGAGCTGATCTCGGAAGCCGTGGTGGCGATGGAGTTCAAGGCTTCGGCCGAAGACATCGCCCGCATCTGCCACGCGCACCCGTCGCTGTCGGAAGCGACCAAGGAAGCGGCACTGGCAATCGACAAGCGTACCTTGAACTTCTAATAAATAGTCACTAGCGGACTGCGGCGGACTGCGGTCCGCCTTTTTTTTGCATACTGCGCACAAGCGAACCCATGAACGTCGAAGAGTTTTACCAGAAGGCGCTGCTCGAGCGCGATTTCAAGGCCGATGCCGCCCAGCGCCGCGCGGTCGACCGCCTCCAGCAATGCTATGACGACTGGGTCCATTACAAGGCCCAGCGCTCGAGCACCTTCAAGCGCCTGATCAACCGGCCGCAAGTGCCCAAGGGCGTGTACATGTGGGGTGGGGTAGGGCGCGGCAAGTCCTTCCTGATGGACAGTTTTTACTCGGTGGTGCCGGTGGTGCGCAAGACGCGCCTGCACTTCCACGAATTCATGCGCGGCGTGCATCGGCAGCTCGACGAACTGCGCGGCGTGGCCGATCCGCTCGACGAGGTGGCCAAGCGCATCGCCAAGAAATACCGGCTGATCTGCTTCGACGAGTTCCACATCTCGGACGTGGCCGACGCCATGATCATGTACAACCTGTTGAAGGCGCTGTTCGACAACGGCGTGTCGTTCATCATGACGTCCAACTACGATCCGCAGCTGCTGTACCCGGACGGCCTGCACCGCGACCGCATCTTGCCCACTATCGACCTGCTGTACGAAAAGCTCGACGTGATGAATATCGACGCCGGCATCGACTACCGCAGCCGTGCGCTCGAGCAGGTGCAGTCGTACTACACGCCGCTGGGCGCCGCCGCCGACAAGGCCCTGCGCGACGCTTACACGCGCCTGGCCGAAAGCGCCGATGACGACCCGGTCGTGCGCATCGAGGCGCGCGAGATCCGCGCGCTGCGCCGCACCGGTTCGCTGATCTGGTTCGATTTTCACACGCTGTGCGGCGGCCCCCGCTCGCAGAACGATTACCTGGAAATCGCCAGCCGCTTCCACACCGTGATATTGTCGGAAATCCCGCAAATGTCGGCGTCGATGTCATCGGAGGCGCGCCGCTTCACTTGGCTGATCGACGTGTTCTACGACCAGGGCGTAAAATTGCTGATGTCGGCCGAGGTCGAGCCGGAAGAGTTATATACGACCGGTACCCTGGCCAACGAATTCCACCGCACCGTCTCGCGCATCGTGGAAATGCAATCGCAGGAATACATGGACCGCGAGCAGCGCGCTGCCGCCGGCTCGCTGGCGTAGTAACAGGAAAAGTATGAGCATGAATCTGAAAATCATGATGGCTGTCGTGATGGCAATGACCGCAATGGCCGTCCGGGCCGAGACCCGGGACCCGGTCCCGGTCGTCACGCCCACGCAATCGGTGGCCCAGGCCGACGCCACGCTCGAGCGGGTCGCGCGCGACCGCGCGGTGGTGGCCGATACCTTCGCTGCCGAAGAGGCCGTGTGCAACGACAAGTTCTTTGTCAACAATTGCATGGACAAGGCCAAGGAAAAACGCCGCATGGCGCTGGCGCAGCTGCGTGCCGAGGAAGTGGAAGCCGAGCATTTCAAGCGTGCCGACTCGGTGGCCAAGCGCGACGCCGAGCTGTCTGAGCGCGCCCGCAAGGATGCCGAGGAGTTCTCGCGGCGCGAAGCTGCGCCGCCCAAGCCGGCCCGCACCGAAGAGGATCTGGCCCAGCCGGCCGCGCCCAGGGGCGGCAAAAGCGTGGCCGAACGCGAAGCCGAGCACGCGCAGCGCCTGCGCCGCGACGCTGCCAAGTCCGCGTCCGAAGTGGACAAGCGCGCCGCCAACGTGGCCGCCTACGAGAAGCGCCAGGCCGATGCCGTGCGGCGCCAGGAGCAGGTGGCCAAGCGCGTGGCAGAGCGCCGGGCCAAGGCCGAGGCCCGTGCGGCCGACGAGAAGAAGAAGGCCGATGCTGCCGCAGCTGCTGCCGCTGCGGCAGCGGCCAAAAAGCAATAAGGTTGTTGGCGCGGCCCCGGTAGATTAAACTGTGCACCGTGCCGTATCCCGTGAACCCTCCAGTGACTGAGAAACATGACTGATGTACAAGATATCCAGCGTCGTCTGATTGAACTCGACGTCGAACACCGCGACCTGGACGCGGTCATCGACATGCTCACGCTGGACGGCCACCACGACCAGCTGCAATTGCGCCGCCTCAAAAAGCGCAAGCTGCAGCTGAAAGATCATATTACTTTGCTGAAAATGCAACTCGTACCCGACGTTCCTGCCTGAACCTCGACCCTCAACTAAGCACACATTGACCGAAGCCCTGCCCACGCCAGCTGGTTCGCCCGCGCCGGCCAGCCGTCCCATCCTCAAGCGTCCCGTTGAGCCAGCAGCCGAGACGCCAGGCACCGGCGTGCCTGGTGCACCCGCTGCACCTGCCGTCCCAGCTGTCATAGGCGCCACCCCCGAACACGCCCCCGGCATCCACGATGCCGAAGTCGAACAGCTGTTCGGCGCCGGCGGTCCGCTGGGACCGGCCGTGGGCGACTTCCGTCCGCGCCGCTCGCAAACCGAGATGGCCAAGGCCGTGGCCGACGCCATTGCCAACCAGACCACCCTGATCGCCGAGGCCGGTACCGGCACCGGTAAAACCTTCGCCTACCTGGTGCCGGCGCTGCTGTGGGGCGGCAAGACCATCGTTTCGACCGGTACCAAGAACCTGCAGGACCAGCTGTTTTTACGTGACATTCCGAACGTCCGTGCAGCCTTGAAGGCGCCGGTCTCGATCGCGCTGCTCAAGGGCCGCTCGAACTACGTGTGCCACTATCACCTGGAACGCACGCTGCAAAACGGCCGCATGACCTCGCGCGACGACGTCGGCCACCTGCGCGAAATTTCGCGGTTCCTCAAGATGACCAGTTCCGGCGACAAGGCCGAGCTGGCGCGCGTGCCCGAGAACGCGCTGGTCTGGAACCTGGTCACTTCCACCCGCGAAAACTGCATGGGCCAGGAGTGCCAGTACTACCAGGACTGCTTCGTAATGAAAGCCCGCAAGGAAGCCCAGCAGGCCGACGTGGTGGTGGTCAACCACCACCTGTTCTTTGCCGACGTGGCCCTGAAGGATTCCGGCGTGGCCGAGCTGCTGCCATCGGCCAACACCATCATCTTCGACGAAGCGCACCAGCTGCCCGATACCGCCACCTTGTTCTTCGGCGACACTTTCTCGACCTCGCACATCCTCGAGCTGTGTCGTGACGTACTTGCCGAAGGCCTGTCCAACGCCCGCGACGGCGCCGACTGGGGCAAGACGGTCACGGTCGTGGAAAAGGCCGCGCGCGATTTGCGCCTGACCTTCCCGCAAGACATCGTGCGACTATCGCTGCCGCAAATCGCGCCATCGAGCGAGTTCTTCCCGGCCCTGCAACACCTGAAGGACGAACTGGACGGCATGCTGGCCGTGCTGGAAACCCAGGCCATGCGCGCCGAAACGCTGGAGCAATGCCGCCAGCGCGGCCTCGAGCTGGCGGAAAAACTGGCCGCCTGGAAGTTCGACCCCAAGGCCAAGGTGAACAAGGGCGAGGAAGCCGTGTACTGGGTGGAAGCCTACGCCTCGTCGCTGCAACTGCATAAAACCCCGCTGTCGATCGCGCCGATCTTTTCCGGCCAGCGCGAAGGCGTACCGCGCAGCTGGATTTTCACGTCGGCCACCTTGGCCGTCAAAAACGATTTCAGCCACTTTTCGGAACAGATGGGGCTGGCCGACGAGCCATCGCGCACATGGCCCAGCCCGTTCAATTACGAAGAGCAGGGCATCTTGTACGTGCCGCAGGGCTTGCCGGATCCCAATTCCATGGGTTATACGGACGCCGTGCTGGACCTGGCTTTGCCGATCATCGAGGCCGCCGGCGGCAAGACTTTCCTGCTGTGCACCACCTTGCGCGCCGTGAAACGCGCGGCCGAGCGCCTGCGCGACGAGTTCGAGAAGCGCGGCTTGCCGTACCCGCTGTTCATCCAGGGCGACCGTGGCCGTACCGAATTGCTCGACCAGTTCCGCAAGGCCGGCAATGGCGTGCTGGTTGGCAGCCAGAGTTTCTGGGAGGGCGTCGATGTGCGCGGCGACGCCTTGTCGCTGGTGATCATCGACAAGCTGCCGTTCGCGCCGCCCGATGATCCGGTGCTGGCCGCCCGCATCGAGGTGATGGAAAAGCAGGGCAAGAACGGCTTCATGCACCACACTTTGCCCGAGGCGATCATCAACCTCAAGCAGGGCGCCGGCCGGCTCATCCGCGACGTCAACGACAAGGGCGTGCTGATGCTGTGCGACCCGCGCGTGATCTCCAAGCCGTATGGCCGCCGCATCTGGCAAAGCTTGCCGTCCTTCAAGCGCACACGCGAAGCGACGGAAGTGCTGGAATTTTTCAAAAAGCTCAACCAGCCCCCTGCCGAAACATCGTAACTTCCGGTTTTTCCTGTCGGGTGCGCTGTCCGGTGCGCCCGCTTTCCTTTCTTTCCGTTCATACCTTTCCGTGCCTCATTCTCGTGATAAATAAGCTAAATATTGGCGTGTAGCCGCCATTTTCAGGCTTGATTCCGTTTGTGCCAGCGCAAAGTCACTGTCGAGTGGATGTTTAGAGTTGGTTAAATGCTGCTGCCTTGTGGAGCAGGAACGGAGGATGTCATGACGATCCGCCACGGTTGTTTTTTCAGCTATGCCCACGGCAAGCACGCGCACATGAAGAAGTTCAAGGACGACCTGGTCGAGGCCATGAAGTGCTATCTGGAGCCGCACTTCGACAACGAGGAGGAGTTGTTTGTCGACAGCGAACAGCTGGGCGGCGGCGACGACCTCGATGGCAGGATTGCGCGCGCGCTGTGCGAGAGCGTGTGCATGATCCTCATTTATACGCCCAAGTACGAAGCCCATGCCTACACCCGGCGCGAGTTTGCTGCGATGCAATTGATCGAGGCCGAGCGGCGCCAGTGGTACGACCTGCCCAGTCACCTGATCATCCCGGTCATCATGACGCGCCACCCCTTCAACCTGCCGCCGCAGATTTCCGGTCCCGGCATGTATGTCGATTTTTCCACTTACACCCTGGCCAGCGGCGATCTCAAAAACAACCCCGACTACCTGCCGGAAATTGCCAGGATCGTCGATCGCATCGCCGCGCACTACCATCATCTGAAGCGCTGCACACCGCCGGGGCATGACTGTGGTCGTTTTGTCATGCCGGACATCCCACCGGAATGGCGCGCCATTCCGCCGCCACATTTCCCTCGTTAGGGTTTAAAAAAGGGTTTGCCATGGAAAACGTTTCCTTGTCCTTGCCGCCGCTCAGTGAGAGCGGTGAAGTTGTCACTTTCTACTCGTACAAGGGCGGCACCGGGCGCACCATGGCCCTGTCCAACCTGGCGGTGCTGCTGGCCCGCCAGCACAACTCGACGTCGCCGGTACTGATGATCGACTGGGACATGGAGGCGCCAGGCCTGCACCATTACTTCGACCTGCACGAAGAGCGGCCCGGCGTGCTCGAGCTGTTTGAAGCCTGCCGCGAGCAGCTGGGGCGGCGCCACCGCAGCGCCGGCACCGATGCCGCGACCGACAGCGCGGCGCCCGAAGGCGAAGCGCTGGCCAACGAAGTGCTGGCGGCGGTCGGCTGGCAGCAATACGTCAGCCGGGTGGACCAGAGCAGCCAGTTGTACCTGATGCGCTCCGGCCGCTTCGACGACACCTACGGCGAACGGCTGGCCGCCATGCACTGGGACGACCTGTTCGACAGTTGCCCGGCGCTGTTCCGCTGCTTTGCAGATCTCATGGCGCGCCATTTCCGCTACGTGCTGGTCGATTCGCGCACGGGCCGCACCGACAGCGCCGGCATCTGCACCACGCTGTTGCCGCGCAAGCTGGTGGTGGTGTTTACTCCCAACCGCCAGAGCCTGGAGGGAGTCGAGGCGCTGGTGTCACGCGCAGCCGCCTATCGCAGCAGCCACGAGGACGAGCAGCGCCCCTTATTGGTGTACCCGCTGCCGTCGCGCATCGAAATGGGCGACAGCACCCAGCGCGCGCAGTGGCGGCGCGGCGCCCCCGAGCAACACATCATCGGTTACCAGCCCATCTTCGAGCGCCTGATGCGCGACTGCTACGGCTTGCCGCACGTCTCGCTCGATTCGTATTTCGACGAAGTGCAGTTGCAGCAGACCCGCACCTTCGCCTACGGCGAGCAACTGGCGGTGCGCATGGACCAGGGCGGCGACCGCTTTTCGCTCACCCGCACCTTCGAAGCGTTTCTCGACTGGCTGGGTCCCGGCTATTTCCCCTGGCAATCGGCGCGCGAAATCCACCTGCTGTCCGCCGTGGCCGACACCCGCCACGCCCTCGAGCAGGGCGGCGGCGAGGCCGGCATCGGCGCCCGGGCGCTGTCGCAGCCGCTGGCGCGCGACCTCAACCTGCTGGGCGAGATGTACCGGCAGGAAGGGCGGCTGCGCCAGGCCGCCGCCTGCTTCGAAGAAAGCCTGGCGCTGCGCCAGCGTTCCATGGGCGACGACCACCTCGACACGCTAACCAGCAAGAGCAACCTGGCCGGTGTATTGCGCATGCAAGGCCAGCTCGACGAAGCGCAATTCCTGGAGGAGGGCGTGATCGCCGCGCGTGAGCGCATGCTGGGGCCGGAACACCTCGACACCCTGGCCGCGCGCGCCAACCTGGCCGCCACGCTGGCCCAGCAGCACCGTACCGCGGAAGCGCTCAACATCCAGGACAGCGTGCTCGATGCCTACTTGCGCCGGCTGGGCCCCGAACACCTGCTCACCCTGGCCTGCCAGGCCGCGCGCGCCGAACTGCTGTTCCAGCGCGGCGATATCGACCATGCGCGCCAGGCCCAGGAACAAGTGCTGGCCGCGCGCAAGCGCACGCTAGGCGCCGAACATGCCGACACCCTGCGCAGCAAGACCGCGCTGGCGCGTACGCTGGTGGTGGCGCGCGACCTGGATGGCGCCCGCCGCCTGCTCGACGCGGTGTTTCGGGCGCAAGCGGGCCGGCTGGGCGCCGAGCATCCGGATACCCGCCGCACGCAGGCGCTGCTCGATGGCGTGGCGCAGCAGGCGGCGGCGCTGCCGGGCGCGGCAACATCGCCGGAATTGCACCAGGATGCGGCGATGGACGATTATGGCGATGCATTGGCGCGGCCGTTCCACTTGCGCGCGCTGACCCCGCACACCCTGGCAGGGTCCGACCCGGTACGGGGCCTGACCCCGGGCGGTATGGCCTACGTTGCGCACAAGGCTGGGTAGGGCAAAGCAAGTATTTGTTGCTCGCATGGTGGGCAAGATGCGCAGCAATGGCGTTGCTTCAGGTAAAATCTACGCCATGAGAATCCTGATCAGCAATGACGACGGCTACCTGGCGCCGGGCATCAACGCCCTGGCCAAGGCTTTGGCGCCGGTGGCCGATATCGTGGTGGTGGCGCCCGACAGCAACCGCTCCGGGGCGTCCAACTCCCTGTCGCTGGACCGGCCGTTGTCGGTCCAGCGCGCCGACAACGGTTTTTATTTCATCAACGGCACACCGACCGACTGCGTCCACATCGCCCTGACCGGCATCCTCGATTACCGGCCCGACCTGGTAGTCTCCGGCATCAACAACGGCCCCAACATGGGCGATGACACGCTGTACTCCGGCACCGTGGCGGCCGCTACCGAAGGTTATCTGTTCGGCATCCCGGCCATGGCGTTCTCGCAAGGCTCGTGGGGCTGGGAGCATATCGACGACGCTGCCTTGCATGCACGCGATATCGTGATGCGGTACTTCGAGACCCTGCCGCGCCCGTATCTGCTCAACGTCAATATTCCGAATTTGCCTTACGGCCAACTGGGCCAGGTGGCTCCCACCAGGCTCGGCCGTCGCCACCAGGCCGAACCCGTGATACGCTCGCAGGATCCGCGCGGCCGCGAAATCTTCTGGATCGGCCCGCCGGGCGCGTGCAAGGACGCGGGCGAGGGCACCGATTTTCATGCCGTCTCCCAGGGCAAGACGTCGATCACGCCGCTGCAAATCGACCTGACCCACAAAACGCAACTCGCCGCACTCGAAAAAGGCCTGGCATGAGCGACAAACCCCGCAGCTTTCCTTTGCCTCTATCGTCCGTGGTTGACAAGGGCGCCAGGAAGGCGCCGGTGTTTGCCCCCGTGGCCACCCCCCAGACCGCTACCCAGAATGCCGCCCGCCACGTGCCGGTGCCGGGCCAGCATCGTCCCGCCGCCGTGGCCATGCCCTCGAAGTCGCATGGCTATGCCCAGGAACGGGCGCAACCGGTAGTCAGCCGCGACCGGCCGCTGGTGTCCGATGCGATCCGCCACGCCATGGCGCAGCGCGTGGCCAAGCAGGGCGTGCGCGACCAGGTCGTGCTGAACGCGCTGGCCACCGTGCCGCGCCACATGTTCATGGACCAGGGGCTGGTGTCGCAAGCGTATATCGACGCGTCGCTGCCGATCGGTCACCAGCAAACCATCTCGCAGCCGTACATCGTCGCGCGCATGATCGAGGTGCTGCGCAATGGTGGCCAGCTCAAGCGCGTGTTGGAGATCGGCACCGGTTGTGGCTACCAGGCAGCAGTGCTGGCATGCGTGGCGCACGAGGTATTTTCGATCGAGCGCATCAAGCCTTTGCACGAACTGGCCAAGAACAACCTGCGCCCCCTGCGCGTGCCGAATCTACGCTTGCATTACGGAGATGGTATGCTTGGGCTCCCGCAAGCGGCGCCGTTCGATGGCATCATCCTCGCTGCTGCCGGTTTGCAGGTGCCGCAGCCCTTGCTCGACCAGCTTGCCGTGGGCGGCCGACTGGTCGCGCCGGTGGGCGACAGGACGCAGCAACTGGTGCTGATCACACGCACCGGCAAAGCGGAATGGACCAGCGAAACGCTGGAGGATTGCCATTTTGTGCCGCTGCGTGCGGGCACCGTATGACGATCCGGCCGCTGCAACACTACTGAATTTAAGATGAGAATGACTAATAAAAGCAATCTGCTCGTATTGAGCCTGGCGCTGGCGTTCCTGAGCGCTTGCAGCACCGCCCCGAGTCAAGCCCCCGTCATCGACCGTCCCGTCGCACGGCCGGCCGTCAAGCCAGCCACGCCGAGCCAGACCGCGCAAGTGTCGCGCGACGAGCGCGGCCTGTACACGGTCAAGCGGGGCGACACCCTGATCCGCATCGCGCTCGAATACGGCCAGAACTACCGCGACCTGGTCACCTGGAACAACCTCAACGATCCCAACGACATCAAGGTGGACCAGGTGCTGCGCGTGCTGCCACCCGAATCCGGCGCCGGCAACGGTGCATCCAACGGCAATGGCGTGGAAACCGCCGCCATCGTCATGCCCCCGAGCGACAAGGCCACCGCGCCGGCTGCGGTCGCGCGCAAGACCGGGCCGAAGGGCGAGAAGCGTCCGTACACCGACGCTACCCTGGCCGAACTGCAACGCCCTGACGGCGACGCCCCGGCAGCGGCGGCCACCAGGCCTGCAACGGCTATCCCTCCGGCCGCCGCCAGCACGACAACTACCACCACGCCGCCAGCCGCACGTCCTCCGGTGGCTGCCGCAGCGCCGGGCTTGACCGCCGAGGATGAAAAACTTTCCTGGATGTGGCCGGCCGAAGGGCGCGTGGTCGCCACCTTCGACGAAGGTAAAAACAAGGGCGTGGACATCGCCGGCAAGGCCGGCCAGCACGTGGTGGCGGCCGGGGCCGGAAAAGTCATGTTTGCCGGCAGCGGCATCCGTGGTTATGGTAATCTCGTGATTGTGAAGCACAGTAATACGCTGTTGTCCGCCTACGCGCACAACCGCGCCATCCTGGTCAAGGAAGGGCAAAGCGTGACCAAGGGACAGTTGATCGCCGAGATGGGCGACTCCGATACCGACTCGGTCAAGCTGCACTTCGAGATCCGCCAGCAGGGTAAGCCGGTGGATCCGTCGAAGTTCCTGCCGCCCCGCTGACCGTCGTCCGACCAGTGTTGAAATGATCCGAGCCGAGCCATGACAAACACGCCCCACGATCCGCTCGATGACGACGTCCCGGAAGATTTTCAGGGCGACGATGACGCCGATGAGGAAGACGTCGCGGAAGATGGGGGTGCAGTTGGCGGCACCGTGCTCGAGCCGGTCGACGAACTGAAAAAAGTGCTGGCGGCGGAACTGTCCACCGACACCACCCAGCACTACCTGAACCAGATCGGCACCCGGCCGCTGCTCACCGCGCCGCAGGAAGTGCACTATGCCACCCTGGCCAAGGCTGGCGATTTTTCCGCCCGGCAGACCATGATCGAGCACAATCTGCGGCTGGTGGTGTCGATCGCCAAACACTACATCAATCGCGGCGTGGTGCTGCTCGACCTGATCGAAGAAGGCAACATCGGCCTGATGCGCGCCATCGACAAGTTCGAACCGGCGCGCGGCTTCCGTTTTTCCACCTACGCCACCTGGTGGATACGCCAGAGCATCGAGCGCGCCATCATGAACCAGGCCCGTACGGTGCGCCTGCCGGTGCACATGGTGCGCGAACTGAACCAGATCCTGCGTGGCAAATACCACCTCGAAGCGCAGCAGCACGACGGCAAGGACGCCACCGCCGAGGACATCGCCGCGCTGGTTGGCCGCCCGGTGGAAGAGGTGCAGGACATCCTCGCCTTGTCCGAACACGCCACCTCGCTCGACGCACCGCTCGACAACGACCCGCAATCGTCGCTGATGGACCTGCTGCCCGGCGACAGCGACGACAGTCCCGACGCCCGCGCCGAACACCACGAAATGACGGTGCTGATGCGCGACTGGCTGACCAAGCTGCCCGATAAACAGCGCATCGTCATCATGCGCCGTTTCGGTCTGGACAACGACGATCCGGCCACGCTGGAAACCCTGGCCGAGGAAATGGGCGTGACCCGCGAGCGCGTGCGCCAGATCCAGCAGGAAGCCCTGATCAAGCTCAAACGGGCGATGGCGGCGCGCGGCGTGGTCCGCGATTCGCTGCTGTAGTTCACCCTTCTGCTATCATATCGGCCCTGTGCCATCACCGCCCCCGGCGTGCCCGGACGGGCCGGCGTTCCTCTACCTATTAGAATTTTATGCAAGATACCATTCTCGAGATTAAATCGCTCAGCATGGACGCCAACGGCGTCGGCCACCTGGAAAACGAAGACGGTTCGCAAGGCAAGGTGGTGTTTGTCGAGGGAGCGCTGCCCGGTGAAAGCGTGAGCTTCACGACCTTCAAGAAAAAGAAGAACTGGGAAATGGCCCGCATGACCACGCTGCACCGCGAATCGTCGATGCGCGTGCAGCCGAAGTGCCCGCACTTCAATATGTGCGGCGGCTGCTCGATGCAGCACCTGGAACCGACCGCGCAGGTGGCGATCAAGCAGCGCGTGCTCGAAGATAACCTGTGGCACATCGGCAAAGTCAAACCGCTGACCGTGATGCGGCCGATGTACGGCCCCACCTGGGAATACCGCTACCGCGCGCGCTTGTCGGTGCGCCACGTGGTCAAGAAAGACACGGTGCTGGTCGGCTTCCACGAAAAGCATTCGGCCTTTGTGGCCGATATCCAGAGCTGCGAGATTTTGCCGCGCCATGTCTCCGACCTGCTGCTGCCGTTGCGCGCGCTGATCGGTTCGCTGTCGCTGTACAACCAGATCCCGCAGATTGAAGTGGCGATCGGCGAGGGCGTCACCGCCCTGGTGCTACGCATCATGGCGCCATTGAGCGCCGACGATGAAGTCAAGGTCAAGGCGTTCGCCGACCAGCACGGCATCCAGTTCTGGCTGCAGACCAAGGGCCCGGAAACCGCCGCGCCGTACTACCCGCTGGGCCCGGACCTGCACTACCTGTTGCCGGAATTCGGCATCAAGATGCCGTTCAAGCCGGTGGACTTCACCCAGGTCAACCACTACATCAACCGCGTGCTCGTCGCCAAGGCATTGCGCCTGCTGGACGTGCAGCCGCAAGACCGCGTGGCCGACCTGTTCTGCGGCCTCGGCAACTTCACCCTGCCGCTGGCCACCCAGGCGCGCGAAGTGGTTGGCATCGAAGGCAGCACCACCTTGTCCGAGCGCGCGCTCGACAACGCCAAGGCCAACGGGCTGTCCGACAAGACCACGTTCTACACCCGCAACCTGTTCCTGGTCACGGCAGAGCACCTGGTCGAACTGGGCAAGTTCGACCGCATGCTGATCGATCCGCCGCGCGACGGCGCCGCTGCATTGTGCGAAGCTCTGGTGGAACTGCGCCAGACCCGCGCCGACCTGCTGCCGCGACGGCTGGTCTATGTGTCGTGCAGCCCGTCCACCCTGGCGCGCGACGCCGGCATCCTGGTCGGCGCCGGCTATGTGCTCGACAAGGCAGGCGTGGTCAACATGTTCCCGCATACCTCGCACGTGGAGTCGATGGCGGTATTTAATCTCGCTTCGTAAATGTAATTGACTTTGACAGGAGCGTTTGCAACACTGGGCTGACTACTTCAGCACTGGAGCTTGCATGCGTTCCCTGTTTCGCTTCCTCGGCGTCGCCGCCTTCTGCGGCTTGCCGCTCGTCTCCTTCGCGCAAACCACCGTCACCGCATTTTCTCCCACTGGCACCGTCAAGGGCGTGCGCCAGGTGACTGCGCGTTTCAGCGGCCAGATGGTGCCGCTCGGTGACATGCGCCTGGGCGATCCGTTCGCCGTCGATTGCGCCGAACCGGGCAACGGCCGCTGGATCGACGGCAGCAACTGGAGCTACGACTTCGAGCGCGATCTGCCGGCCGGTGTGGCGTGCAGCTTCACGGTCAAGGAAGAGACGCGCGACCTGGCCGGCCAGCCGGTCACCGGCGAGCGCCGCTTCGGTTTCGATACCGGCGGCCCGGCCGTGGCGCAGATGCTGCCGTACGAAGGGTCGCAAATCGACGAGCGGCAGATTTTCGTGCTCGGCCTCGACGCGCCCGCGCGCGACGCCACCGTGGCGCAGCACGCGTGGTGCCGCGCCGAGGGCATCAACGAAAAGATCGGCGTGCGCATCCTGGCCGGCGCCGAGCGCGAACAGATACTGGCGCTGCGCAAGGATTTCACCAGGCGCTACCTGTTGCTGTATTTTAAGGCGCGCGGCGTGGTGTGGCATGCCGACATGGCGGTGAAGGATAAACGCCTGGAACGCTTGCCGCTGGTGGTGCTGCTATGCCAGCGGCCCTTGCCGGCCAAGGCGAAAATGTCGCTGGTGTGGGGCGCTGGCATGGCTGCCGCCAACGGCATCGCCACGCGCCAGGACCAGGTGCTGGCATTTAGCGTCCGGCCCGACTTCACCGCCAGATTCACCTGCGAGCGGCTTGCGCCCAAGGCTGGGTGCCTGCCGTTTCTGCCCACCCGGGTCTCCTTTTCGGCGCCGGTACGGCGCACCGATGCGCTGGCCGCCACGCTCACCGGCCCCGGCGGCAAGGTCTTCAAGGCGGTGGCGGAAAAATACCAGGCCAAGGCCGACTACGTGGACCACATCAGCTTTGTCGGCCCGCTGCCGGCGAGCAGCAGCTTGCGCCTGGCGCTGCCCGCCGGCTTGAAGGACGACGCCGGCCGTGCGCTGCTCAACGCCGCGCGCTTTCCGATGACGGTCAACACGGACGCCCAGCCGCCGCTGGTGAAATTCCCGGCGCGCTTCGGCATTATCGAGGCGCAGGGCGACAAGCTGCTGCCGGTCACCGTGCGCAACGTCGAGGCGGCGCTGGCCGCCAGGCTGGCTGCGGTCGATATCGAAGGTGCGTCGCTGCGCGTGAACGAAGGCGCCACCGACGAGCAGCAGGACCGGCAGATCGTGCGCTGGCTCGGGCGCATGAGTGGCAACGGCGGCTGGGAGCCACGCGAACTGTACGGCGATCAGATGTACCAGCAACTGCTGGCCGGCTTCGAAGTCAAGGACGGCAGCGCCGACCGCGTGCAGCGCTTTACCATGCCCAAGCCGGGCGGCCGCCAGCAGTTCGAGGTGGTGGGCATCCCCCTGAAAAAGCCGGGCTTCTACGTAGTGGAACTGGCCAGCCCGCGCCTCGGCCAGGCTTTGTCGGGCAAGCGCCAGACCGCGTACGTCAGTTCGGCTGCGCTGGTGACCAACCTGGTGGCCCACTTCAAACGCGGCGCGCAGTCGTCGCTGGTGTGGGTGACGTCGCTCGACAAAGGACTGCCAGTACCTGGCGCCAAGGTGGCCGTGCGCGATTGCGCCGGCAAGCTGCTGTGGCAGGGCGGCACCAACAACGACGGCGTGGCCAATATCGCCCGGGAGTTGGCGGAACCGGTGTGCCAGGGTCGCGAAGGCCTGTTCGTCAGCGCACGCCACGGCGCCGACATGACGTTCACCTTGTCGAAATGGGATCGCGGCATCGAGAGCTGGCGCTTCAACCTGCCCACCGAAGACACCGGCGCCGATAACGTCATCGCCAACACGGTGTTCGACCGCACCCTGCTGCGCGCCGGCGAGACGGTGCACATGAAGCACTTCCAGCGTCGCAAGGTCATGCACGGTTTTGCGCTCGAGCCGAACAAGTCGCTGCCAGCCAGCATGTTCGTGATCCACGAGGGCAGCGACCAGCGCTACGAGCTGCCGCTGGTGTGGCGCACCAACGGCAGCGCCGCCAACAACTGGACCATCCCGCTCGACGCGCGCCAGGGCTGGTACCAGGTGCTGGTGGGCGGCCGCGTGGCCGGCCGCTTCCGCGTCGAGCAGTTCCGTGTGCCGACCATGAAGGCGCTGCTGCAGGGGCCGAAGGCGCCGGCGGTGCAAGTAGCCGCGCTCGACCTCGACGTGCAACTGAGCTACCTGTCCGGCGGCGGCGCCGGCGACGCGCCGGTGCAGCTGCGCACCATGGTGCAGGACAAGGCGGTGAGCTTCGACGATTATGGCGACTTCACCTTCAGTAATGGTGACGTAAAGGTGGGCGTGGAACGCAAAGGCGGCGCGTTTAACGATGACGAGGGCGTATTCGACGACGGTGAAGCCGAAGCGAGCACCGGTGCTGTCGGCGGTGCGGTGCGCACCCGCAATCTCACGCTGGACAAGGCCGGCGGTGCGCGCGTGACCATCGACCAGCTGCCGGCAGTGACGGTGCCGCGCGAACTGGCGGCCGAGCTGTCGTACCAGGACGCCAACGGCGAAACCCTGTCGGCCGCCACCCGCGTGAACCTGTGGCCGGCGGCCGTGGTGGTGGGCATTGCGCCCGACAACTGGGTGCTCAGCCGTGACGCCCTGAAATTCCAGGTGGTGGTGCTCGACCTGCAAGGCAAGCCGGTGCCTGACGCCCCGGTCTCCGTGGACTTCTTCCAGCGCGAGTCGACCTCGCACCGGCGCCGCCTGGTGGGCGGCTTCTACGCGTACGAGAGCAGCAGCGAAGTCAAGGCACTGGGCCGCGCCTGCGCGGGGCGTACCGACGCCAAGGGCCTGCTGCTATGCCAGGTCAAGGCGCCCGCAGCGGGCAACCTGATCCTGCGGGCGCAAACGCAGGATGCGCAGCAGCGCGTGGCCACCGCCCACCGCGAAACCTGGGTGGCCGACGGCAACGACTGGTGGTTCGAGGCCACCGACAACGACCGCATCGACCTGCTGCCCGATCACAAACGCTACGAGCCGGGACAGAGCGCCAGCTTCCAGGTACGGATGCCGTTCCGCGAGGCGACCGCCCTGGTGACGGTGGAGCGCGAGGGCGTGATCGACAGTTATGTGCGGCCGTTGTCGGGCAGCGCGCCGGTGTTCACGGTGCCGATCAAGGCCGGCTATGCGCCCAATGTGTACGTGTCGGCGCTGGTGGTGCGCGGCCGCGTGGCCGGCGTGCAGCCGACCGCGCTGGTGGACCTGGGCAAGCCCGCCTACAAGCTCGGGATCGCGCCGGTGCGGGTGGGCTGGGCCGCCAACGAACTGAAAGTGCGGGTCGATACCGACCGGCAGGTGTACAAGGTGCGCGACAGGGCCAAGGTCAGGGTGCGGGTCACGCGCGCCGACGGCTCGGCGCCGCCGGCTGGCGCCGAAGTGGCGCTGGCGGCAGTGGACGTGGGGCTGCTGGAGCTGATGCCCAACACCAGCTGGAACCTGCTCGAGGCCATGATGCAGCAACGCGCATTGCAAGTGCAGACGGCCACCGCGCAAATGCAGGTGGTGGGCAAGCGCCACTTCGGCCGCAAGGCGGTGGCGGCCGGCGGTGGCGGCGGGAAGGGGGG
>NZ_LROM01000108.1 GCF_001758785.1 Duganella phyllosphaerae | reverse complement strand
TGACCACCGCCTGCATCTCGGACGAGGTGCGCAAGCCCAGCACGCGATCGGCCAGCAGCGCGCAGTTGAACCCCAGTTTAGGCGAAAAGGTGATCAGGCGGCGCTCGGCCGGCGCACCAGGCACCGCAGCGGCGGGCTGGTCCAGGTAGCGCGCCAGGTCGATCACGCCGGTCAGGTCGCCACGTATATTGGCCAGACCCAGGTACCACGGGCGCGCCAGCGGCACCGGCGAAACCGGTTGCGCTGTGACGATCTCGCCGATCTGGGTGAGGTCGAGCAGGTAGTGCCGCCCCCGAATTTCCACGCCGAGTTCGCGCACGCCGGCGGCGGCGCCGCTCTTGGCCGCCTGCATGCGTTCGAGCAGCTGCACCTGGTACTGGCGCAGGCTGCTGCGGCGCTCGCCGGATGGCGGAGCGCCGGCCGGGTCAGGCGGTGCGGGCGTGTCGGCGTCCATCGTTTAACCGAGGGCGGCGAGGGCGGCGATCTTGTCGAGCAGGTCGCCCGGCTTGACCGGTTTGACCAGGTAGTCGCGCGCGCCCTGGCGCATGCCCCAGATACGGTCGGTCTCCTGGTCCTTGCTCGAGCAGATAATCACCGGCACTTCCTTGAGCACCGGGTCGCGCGCGATCGCGCGCGTGACCTGGAAGCCGTTCGCACCCGGCATCACCACGTCCATCAGGATCAGGTCAGGCTTTTCGGCGCGCAGCTTGAGCAGCGCTTCCTCGCCGCTGTCGGCGGTGTCCACGATGTAGCCGTGCTGGACCAGGATGTCGGTCAGGTAGTAACGCTCGGTAGGCGAGTCGTCGACGATCAGTATGCGTTGTATGGCCATGGTTCCCCCTGCGGGTCTCCTAGTCTGGTGAACTGGTGGTGTGCGCGCGGACCGCCGCGAGCATGCCGTCCCGGGTGAATGGTTTTGCCAGGCACGCGGCGGAACCGGCCATGGCGCCGCGCGCGCGGTCGAACAGGCCATCCTTCGAGGACAGCATGACGACCGGCGTGGCGTGGAATTGGGTGTTCTGCCTGATCAGCGCGCAAGTGCGGTAGCCGTCCAGGCGCGGCATGACGATGTCGCAAAACACCAGCGCCGGCCGGTGGTCGGCCAGCTTGGCCAGCGCATCGAAGCCGTCGTCGGCCAGCAGCACCTGGTAGCCGGCATCGGACAGGAAAATCTCGGCCGAGCGGCGGATCGTGCTGCTGTCGTCGATTACCATGATCGTCAGGGCTTCAGTCATGACGACACCATAGCATATGCGGCAGCAGGCGCGCGCCGGCGCCGCTTCAGATGGCGACCATCTCGAAATCGTCCTTGCGGGCGCCGCATTCCGGGCAGCTCCAGTTCATCGGTACGTCGGCCCAGCGGGTGCCGGGGGCGATGCCTTCGTCGGGCAGGCCGGCCTGTTCGTCGTAGATCCAGCCGCAGATCAGGCACATCCAGGTCTGGAAGTCCTGCGTTGTTTCATTGCTACTCACGTTCTGCCACCCTTCAATCAAGTAAAATGCCGAATCAGGTATCTTAATCTACCAGCCGTGCAAATCCAAACTTCTCCTCTCATATTAAGCTTCGGCGCTGCCGATCCCGCCGGCGCCACCGGTGTCCAGGCCGACCTGGCCGCGTTTGCCGCCCTCTCGTGCACCGGCCTGGCCGCCACCACCGCGTTGCTGATCGGCGACACCGCCCGCATCGAGGATACCCAGGAAATCGACCCGGACTGGGTGGCCGACCAGGCCCGCGTGGTCCTCGAAGACATGACCATGGCCGCCTTCAAGGTCGGTGCGCTGACCAATGTCGAGCAGGTGGCGGCGATCGCCGAGATCCTGTCCGACTACCCCGATGCGCCGCTGATCCTCGATCCGTTCAGCTCGCGCCTGCCCGACATGGCCGACGACGAGGCCGAAGAACTGCTCACCGCCGTGCGCCAGCTGCTGGTGCCGCAGGCGACGCTGTTGATGCTGTCGGTGGTGGAACTGGGCCGGCTGGCCGAAACCTGGCGCGACGGCGGCGATGGACTCGACAACATGCTGCAGTCCGACGTCGAATACCTGATTGCGCTGGGCTGCGAATACGTGCTGGTGACCGGCACCCAGGCCGGCGCCATGCAGGCCAAGGTAGGCAACCGCGTGGTGCCCAATACCCTGGCCAACACCCTGTACCACTCGGACGGCATGGTCAGCCACGACGCCTGGCAGCACCTGCCCGGCCCCTTCATCGGCGCGGGCGGCACGCTGTCGGCCGCGATCACCGCCTTCATGGCGCGCGGGGTGGACGCTCCGGAAGCGGTAAAAGCGGCGCAGGAGTACACTGTAGGCGCCCTGGCCCACGCGCAGCGCTACGGCATGGGCAAGTTCGTGCCCAACCGCTTCTTCCACTTGCTGACGACCGCCGCCGACATGCAGTAACGCCGGCTGTTTTATCCATACACTACAAGATACCGCCATGACCACGATCTCCAACAACGACACGCTGTTCGCCCGCGCCCAGAAAACCACGCCCGGCGGCGTCAACTCGCCGGTGCGCGCCTTCCGCTCGGTGGGCGGCACGCCGCGCTTCATCACCCGCGCCGAAGGCCCGTACTTCTGGGACGCCGACGACAAGCGCTATATCGACTACATCGGCTCGTGGGGCCCGGCCATCGTCGGCCACGCCCACCCGCAAGTGGTCAAGGCGGTGCAGGACGCGGCCACGCGCGGCCTGTCGTTCGGCGCGCCGACCCTGGGCGAAGTGGAAATGGCCGAGGAAATCTGCCGCCTGGTGCCGTCGATCGAGCAGGTGCGCCTGGTCTCGTCGGGCACCGAGGCGACCATGAGCGCGCTGCGCCTGGCGCGCGGCGCTACCGGCCGCGACAAGATCATCAAGTTCGAAGGCTGCTACCACGGCCACGCCGACTCGCTGCTGGTCAAAGCCGGCAGCGGCCTGCTTACCTTCGGCAATCCCACCTCGGCCGGCGTGCCCGAGGACTTCGTCAAGCACACGCTGGTGCTCGACTATAACAACGTGGCGCAACTGGAAGAGGCGTTCGCCAACTTCGGCGACGAAATCGCCTGCGTGATCATCGAGCCGGTGGCCGGCAATATGAACCTGATCAAGGCGAACCAGGACTTCCTGCAGGCCACGCGCGACCTGTGCACCGAGCACGGCGCGCTCCTGATTTTCGACGAAGTGATGTGCGGCTTCCGCGTGGCCCTGGGCGGCGCCCAGGAACTGTACGGCATCACGCCCGACCTGACCGCATTGGGCAAGGTAATTGGCGGCGGTCTGCCGGTGGCGGCGTTTGGCGGCAGCGCGCAGCTGATGTCCCACATGGCGCCCCTGGGTGCGGTGTACCAGGCCGGCACCCTGTCGGGCAACCCGGTGGCGGTGGCGGCAGGCATGACCACGTTAAAACTGATCCAGGAACCGGGCTTTTACGAATGCCTCGGCGCCACGGCCGAGCGCCTGGCCAAGGGCCTGACCGCAGCGGCCAAGGAAGCCGGCGTGGTGTTCTGCGCCGACTCGGTGGGCGGCATGTTCGGCCTGTACTTCAGCGAGACGCCGCCGAACAACTACGCGCAGATGATGGCGGGCGACCGCGAACGCTTCAACGCGTTCTTCCACGCGATGCTGGACGAAGGCGTGTATTTTGCGCCGGCTGCGTTCGAGGCGGGGTTCGTGTCGGCGCAGCATAGCGATGCGGTGATCGACGAGACCATTGCGGCAGCAAGCCGGGTGTTCAAAAAGCTTGCGACTCAAGATTTAACCGATCGCTGAAAATCCGTCATTCCCGCGCAGGCGGGAATCCATAGAACCTGGGCTCCGTAGTCACTCTTGCTCTATTCAAGCGTTCCATGGATTCCCGCTTTCGCGGCGGTCCGCCGATGCGGAATGACGGAACAGACGTTGCGGGTATATTCAGACAGCCCGCTCTGCCGACTGGATCACCCCCGTATTGAAATCGTACTCGAACAAATCCCCGTAGCGCCCCCACTCGATCGCCACGCGCAGCGCGCGTTCGGCCTCCTCTGCGCTCAAGGTAAACCGCAGCAGCTTGAGGAACAAGTCCTCCGGCAAGTCCCCGGACCGATCCTGCGTCAATCCATGGCAGATGTACGCGATCAGCGGCACGTGCTCCAACAGCTGCTTGCCGAACACCGCCTGCCGCGCGCCGCTGTCTGCGGTCGCCACGTAACGCGCGCCCAGTTCCGTCAACAGGATGTCGCCATCGAGCAGGTGGGCAAAACCCAGCAGCAGCAAGGCGTTGGTCACTTCCAGCAGCTCGGCGTCGGTCAGGTCGGTTTCCTCGGCCAGTTGCGGCAGGTCGGCGCGGCCGGCGAACGGTTCTTCGGCCAGCAATTCCAGGATGCCTTCCATGTGGGCGATGTCGGCCTGCGGCAGGCGGTCGCCCAGTTGCAGTTTCACTTCCTTTTCGCTGATCGGGCCGCGGCGGCCGGCGCCGGCCGTCATCAGCTCGTAGACCTTGTCGATCAGGTGGCGCACTTCGGCGCCTTCGGCCTTGCGCGGCTGCGGCAAGGCGATCGGCAGTTCGGCGCGCACCCGGCCAGGGTCGCTGGCGAAGATCAGCACGCGGTCGGCCATCATCACCGCTTCCTCGATATTGTGCGACACCACCAGGATGGCCTTGGTGGGAATCCGGCCCGACTGCCACAGGTCGAGGATTTCCTCGCGCAGCCGTTCGCCGGTAAGCACGTCGAGCGCGGAAAACGCTTCGTCCATCAGCAGCACTTCCGGCTCCATCACCAGCGCCCTGGCAATGCCCACGCGCTGGCGCATGCCGCCCGACAGCTCGCGCGGCAGCGCGCCCTCGAAGCCGGACAGGCCGATCAAATCGATCACGGCCGATGCGCGGCGCGCCCGTTCGGCGGCCGGCATGCCCTGCGCTTCCAGGCCGAGCTCCACGTTTTTTTGCACCGTGAGCCAAGGGAACAGCGCAAACGACTGGAACACCATGCGGATGCCGCGCGCGGTGCCGTACAAGGGCATGCCGCGATACAGCACCTGGCCGGCGTCGGCCTGGATCAGCCCCGCCATCAGGCGCAGCATGGTCGATTTGCCGGAGCCGGACTGCCCCAGCAGCGCGACGATCTCGCCTTCGTGCAGGGTGAAATCGACGCCTTCGAGCACCGCGCGGGCAGAGCCGTCGGCTGCGCGGAAATGCTTGGCGACGCCTTTGAGTTCGACGATGGGAGTATGGTTCATGCTGTGCTCCTAGAAATGCAGCCGGCTCTCGGCCATGAGGTACAGGCGGCGCCAGACGAAGTGGTTAAAGCCCATCACGAAGATGCACATCACGCCGATGCCCAAAGCGATGCGCGGAAAATCGCCGGTGGCGGTCATCTCGGCGATGTAGCTGCCCAGGCCATGGGCCTTGACGGTGGTGGCACCCCAGCTGACGTATTCGGCCACGATGCTGGCATTCCACGAGCCACCCGACGCGGTAATGGCGCCGGTGACAAAGCTGGGGAAAATCGCCGGCAGCAGGTAGCGCCGCCACTTGAGCCAGCCCGTCAGGCCGAAGTTCTGCGCGGCGTGGCGCAACTCGGTCGGGATGGTCGATGCGCCCGCAATCACGTTGAACAGCAAGTACCACTGGGTACCGAGGATCATCAGGGGCGAGAGCCAGATATCGGGATTGAGCTGGTAGCGCATGATCACGATCACCGCCACCGGGAACACCAGGTTGGCCGGGAAGGCGGCGAGGAACTGCGCCACCGCCTGGGTGCGCGAGGCCCAGCGCGGGTTCATGCCGATCCACACGCCCACCGGCACCCAGATCAGCGCGGCCAGCACCAGCAGGCCAATCACGCGCAGCATGGTGTAACAGCCCAGCAGCAGCACGTGCCCCACTTCGCCCCAGCCCACCTCGGTGCTGATGAAGTGGCCCAGGCTCCACAAGGCGTAAAACACCACGGCGACGATCACCGCGTCCCACACGCGCTGCGGCACCAGCGACGGATGGTCGCGGCGGGCGCGGATCGAGGTGCCGTCGTGGCCCAGGCGGAACAACGCGATGGAGCGCGACAGCAGCCGGCCGCACCACGCCACGAATTCCTGGGTGCGGTCGGTGCGGCGCAGCCAGGTCAGCAGCCAGGAGTTTTGCGCGGTGTCGCCGCCGGTTTCCTCGAAGCGGAACTTGTCGGCCCAGGCCAGCAGCGGCCGGAAGAACAGCTGGTCGTACATCAGCACGGCGATCAGCATGGCGAAGATGGCCCAGCCGATGGCGCCCAGGTTGCTCTGCTCGATGGCCAGGGCGATGTACGAGCCGATGCCGGGCAGCTTGATGTTCTGGTTCGAGACCGAGATCGCCTCCGACGCCACCACGAAGAACCAGCCGCCCGACATCGACATCATCATGTTCCACAACAGGCCCGGCATGGCGAACGGCAGTTCCAGGCGCCAGAAGCGCTGCCAGCCCGACAGCTGGAACACCTGTGCCGCCTCCGACAATTCGGCCGGCACGTTGCGAAAGCCCTGGTAGGCGGAAAACGCCATATTCCACGCCTGCGACGTGAAGATGGCAAAGATGGCCGCGCACTCCACGCCCAGCAGGTTGCCGGGAAACAGTGCGATAAAAGCAGTGACGGTGATCGACAAAAAGCCGAGGATGGGAATCGACTGCAGGATGTCGAGCAGCGGCACCAGCACTTTTTCGGCCAGCCGGTACTTGGTAGTGAGCGCGGCAAACACGCAGGCGAACACCACCGACGCACCGAGCGCGATAAACATGCGCAAGGTGGTGCGCAGCAGGTAGTAAGGCAGGTTGGCGGGGTCGAGCGAGAGCGGCAGCGCCTGGCCCAACTGGTACGGGCGCGCCATTTGCTGGCCGCCATAGGCCAGCAGCACGAACACGGCCAGCACGATGGGCAGCAGCGCCCAGTCCCAGCGGTTGCCGCCGGCTTCCACCACCTGCCGGGGGAAAAATTGCCGTTTCTTGTACATGGTCGTGGCTCCCGGACACTGAGATTGGCCGCCATTCTAAGTGAATCCGGCATGCAACAATATTACAGTTGTGAAAGTCCAGGAAGGTTGTTCGGGCTACTTGAAATAAATGACGGAAATGATGACTAATATCAAAATTCACGCATAAAAAAGTTATCTCTAGAAATTTCATTGCTGTACAAACATAAAAACGTCATTTTCGTCAATTTCGATTGTTTCCACCTGGAAATTACAGTACACTGGCCTCATTCGCTGCCTTGCCGGCAGTCCACGTTTGCGAGTCCCAGATGCCCAACAGTAAAGATTCCGTCCTGACCACCCGCGCGACTGCAGAGTTGCTGGGCGTGGCCGTCAGCACGGCGCAGCTGTGGATCGAGAACGGTGCAATTCCTTCGTGGAAGACGCCCGGTGGCCACCGCCGCGTGCGCCTGTCTGCCGTCAAACGCCTGATGGAAGAGCGCGGCCTGGTGGCACCGGTGGCGGCCGCAGTGGCGCCGGCAGTGGCCAGCAGCGCGGAATTCCTGCCGCTGCCAACGGCAGCCTACCCGGTACCGCACGACGAGGCCCAGCGCCTGCTGGCGCTCGACGCCGCGCGCATAGTCGACACGCCAGCCGAGTCCGTCTTCGACCGCCTGACCTGGCTGGCCAGCCAGGTGACCGAGTCGCCGATGGCGCTGATCAGCTTGTTGACGTCGAAGCGCCAGTGGTTCAAGTCGCGCATCGGGGTGGAAGTCGTGGAAACGCCGCGCGACTGGGCATTTTGCAGCCACGCAATTTTGCAGGACGGCCTGTTCGTGGTGGAAGACGCCACGCGCGACCCACGCTTCCAGGATAATCCACTGGTGATCGGCGAGCCGCATATCCGTTTTTACGCGGCCTTCCCGCTGTTCGACGCGAACAAGGTTCCACTTGGCACTTTATGCGTGCTGGACCGCGAACCGCGCCGCCTGCGCGATCGCGAAATCCGCTCGCTGCGCGAACTGGCCGCCATCGCCTCGGAAGAAATCCAGCGGCGAACGCGACCGTAATACCGAATTTGACGGCATGCCGCCCCCCTCCCCGCCGGCACGTCGCAGTTGTTAAGCCGCAGTTATCAAGCAAGCAGCAACCGCAGCAATCCTGTCGTTCCCGGCGCCGCCCAATTCTCGCGACTGCCACAAAAAAATAATACAACCACTGTCGCCGCCCTGCGGTCACGTTTCCCCTAGCCGCATGGCGCCTGAGGAAACGTTCAACGTTTCCAGGAAGAAGATTATGAACGCATTCAAAAAACTCAAGATCGGTACCCAGCTGTCGCTGGGCTTTGGCATGGTGACGGCGCTGCTGCTGCTGCTGGCGGCGGTTTCCATCTTCGGTGTCACGGCGATCAACGCCGCTTTCAAGCAGCAGGATAAAATCAATACCGAGCACCTCGAGCCGCTGGTGGAAGCACGCGAAGCGCTGGCGCAAACCGGCCTGGCTGCGCGCAACGCCTTCATCTTCAACGACAAGGCGCAAGCGGCCAAGGAACTGACGATCGTCGATGAGCAAAAAGCGATCTACCTGAAGGCGCTGGAAAAAATGACCCCGGCCTATGCCGGCAACGCCCAGTTCGACAAGGTACGCACCGGCCTGCTGTCGATGGCGCAGGAACTGAACAAGCCACGCAAATTCCGCGATGCCGACGAGATGGAAGCGTACGGCAAGTTCCTGGTCAACGAGTGCAGCCCGCTGCGGCGCCAGATCGTGGCCGACATGGCGGTGCTGGTCACCACCGCCCAGCAGGAAGCGGCAGCGGCCAGCGAATTGTCGGAACAGCGCGCCGAAAGCGCCCGCACCTGGACGATCGCGCTGGCCATCACCGCCTTCATCCTCAGCATTGCGATCTCCTGGATGATCAAACACGTGCTGTTGCGTCAGCTGGGCGGCGAGCCGGCCTACGCCACCAAGGTTGCCAGCCAGATTGCCAATGGCGACCTGGCCGTGGCGATCAACGTCAAAAACGGCGACCAAAGCAGCCTGCTGTATGAAATCAAGAGCATGCGCGACAGCCTGGCCGCCATCGTGGGCAAGGTGCGTGAAGGCACCCACGCGATCGACACCGCCTCGAGCGAAATCGCTGCCGGCAACGAAGACATGTCGAACCGCACCGCGCACCAGGCCTCGTCGCTGGAAAAAGTGGCGACTGCCATGGAAGAACTGACCTCCACCGTGCGCCAGAACGCCAGCAATGCCCAGCAAGCCAATACCCTGGCGCAGACCGCCTCGTCGGTCTCGGAACAGGGCGGCGTGGTGATGCAGCAGGTCACCGACACCATGGCGTCGATCAACGAGTCATCGCGCAAAATCGTCGACATCATTTCCGTCATCGACGGCATCGCCTTCCAGACCAACATCCTGGCGCTGAACGCGGCGGTGGAAGCGGCCCGGGCCGGTGAACAGGGCCGCGGCTTTGCCGTGGTGGCCACCGAAGTGCGCAACCTGGCCCAGCGTTCGGCCTCGGCCGCCAAGGAAATCAAGGCGCTGATCGACGATTCGGTGAGCAAGGTGGGCAGCGGCACCGAGCTGGTGTCGAAAGCCGGCACGACGATGGAAGAGGTCGTGACCAGCGTCAAGCGCGTGACCGAAATCATGAGCGAGATCAGCGTGGCTAGCGCCGAGCAGAGCATCGGTATCGAACAGGTAAACGGCGCCATCGGCGAGATGGACGGCATGACCCAGCAAAACTCGGCGCTGGTGGAAGAAGCCTCGGCCGCTGCCCACGCGCTCGATCAGCAGGCCTCGGCGCTGTCCGAAGTGGTCGGTGTGTTCAAGCTGGAACATGACAACGGCATGGCGCGGCAGACAGTGCAGGCGCCGCAACGCGCTGCGCAACCGAAGCGCGCCAGCAACCTGCGCCTGGCGCGCGGCTAAGGTTCTATTTCAGCCAGCCGCGCCGGCGGAAGTACCAGAACGGCGCGATCGCGCTGGTCACCATCAGGGCCAGCGCGAACGGGTAGCCGGCCTGCCATTCCAGTTCCGGCAGCCACTTGAAGTTCATGCCATAGATCGAGGCGATCAGCGTCGGTGGCAGGAAGGCCACGCTGGCCACCGAGAAGATCTTGATGATCTTGTTCTGGTTGATGTTGATGAAGCCGACGGTGGCGTCCATCAGGAAGTTGATCTTATCGAACAGGAACGAGGTGTGGCCGTCCAGCGATTCGATGTCGCGCAAAATCTGGCGCGCTTCCTCGAACTGGTCGGCGTTGAGCAGGCGGCCGCGCATCAGGAAACTGACTGCGCGGCGCGTGTCCATCATGTTGCGGCGGATGCGGCCGTTCAAGTCTTCCTCGCGCGCGATCGAGTTCAGCGCGGCCGCCGCGTCGTCATCGGTGAAGTGCTTTTGCAGCACGCGGCCGCTGACTTCTTCCAGGCTCAGGTAAATGCCTTCGAGCGCATCGGCCGAATACTCGGCGTCGGTCGCGTACAAGTCCAGCAGCACGTCCATGTAGTCGCCGATCGAGCCGGGCCGCGAACGGGCGCGCATGCGCACCAGGCGGAACACTGGCAAATCGTCGGTATGGACCGAGAACAGCATCTTGCGCGCCAGGATGAACGCCACCGTGATCACGCGCGACGGGCCGTCGTCTTCTTCCAGCAAAAAGTCGGTGCGCAGGTGCAGGTCGCCGTTTTCCGCCTCGTAGTAACGGGCCGACGCTTCGATATCCTTGACTTCGTCTTCGCCTGGCAGGGTCACGCCATAAATGGTCTTGACCCACAGCCGCTCGTCGTCCGTCGGGTCGGTCAGGTCCACCCACACCGGCTCGGCGTTGACGAGGTCTTCGCGCGTGTCGATCGGTACCTGGTTGAGCCGGCCATTCTGGAGAACGAAAACATTAATCATCGGTGGGGAGCCTTCTGGAAACAGCGCAAGTGTACTCGGAAAGGCACTGGCTAAGCCAGCCTGCCCTGTTGGTTCGGCCGCATTTTATCTTACGGTACCTCGACTGCGTTCATGCGTGCCAGAATTGTGGAAGTTCTGCGGTTCAGATAGCTGGTATCGCGGTGCTTGTCGTAGTAGCGCGGATTGGGCAGCATTACCGCCAGCCGGGCCGCCTGGCCGGCGCTCAGGCTGGCCGCACTGGTGCGGTAATAATGGCGCGACGCCGCTTCCGCGCCGAACGTGCCGGTGCCGAACTCCACCACGTTCAGGTAAATCTCGAAGATGCGCTGCTTGTCCATCAGCATTTCCAGCATATACGTGATCACCAGTTCCTGGCCCTTGCGCACATAGCTGCGCGAGCCGGACAGGAACAGATTCTTGGCCAGCTGCTGGGTAATGGTGGAACCACCGGCCACCACCTTGCGCTTCCTGGTGTTCTTTTCGTAGGCCTTTTGCAGGGCTTCCCAGTCCACGCCCTCGTGCTCGGAAAAATTGGCGTCTTCCGAGGCGATGATGGCGCGCTTGAGATTGTTCGAGATGCGGTTGTACGGCACCCAGGTCTGGCGGATTTCGGCCTTGGGATTCTTGTCTTGCAGGACCGACTGCTGCTCGCGCATGAAGCTGGTCATGCCGGGATTGTGGTCAACCCACCACCAGATCTGCAGGAAGAAATACAGCTGCACCACCAGCACCAGCAGCACCGGCAAGATGAAGACCCACTTGACCCAGCCGAAGCGGCCGCCGGACTTGCCGGTTTTCGCGGCAGGCTTGGGCGATTTTTTGGCCGCCTTCATAGCTGCCCGCGCAGCGACTGCAATACCGGCGCGGTGTCGGGATGGACGCCGCGCCACACCGCAAACGCCTCGGCCGCCTGCTCCACCAACATGCCCAGGCCGTCGCGCACGACCGCACCGTGGCTGGAAGCAAACTCAAGGAACACGGTCGGCTCCTTGCCATACATCATGTCCAGCGCCAGCGCGCCCGGTGCGAACGCGGTGCCCGGCACCGGCGGCAGTTCGGCGCCAAGGCTGGCGGCCGTGGCGTTGATCACCAGGTCGAACGCGCCATTGATATCGGCGTAGCCACAGGCCGACACCACGCCTTCGCCGCCCAGCGCGGCAAACTGGTCGGCCAGCGCCTGCGCGGTGGCCACGGTGCGGTTGGCGATCACCAGCTGCGCGGGACGGTGCTCGAGGATCGGCAGCACCACGCCGCGTGCGGCGCCGCCGGCGCCCAGCAACAGCACGCGGCGGCCACTGATCTGCACGCCGGCGTTATTGACAATATCGGCCACCAGGCCGGCGCCGTCGGTGTTGTCGCCAATGATGCCGTCGTCGGTGAAGTGCAAGGTGTTGACGGCGCCAGCGGCCTGGGCGCGGATGGTCAGGGCATTGGCCACTTTGACCGCCTCGAGCTTGAACGGCACGGTGACGTTGGCGCCGCGCCCGCCTTCGGCGATGAAGGCCTGCACGGCAGCGGCAAAGCCGTCCACCGGCGCCAGCCGTTTCTCGTACTGCACGGCGTGGCCGGTCTGGGCCGCGTAGGCGGCGTGGATGTCGGGCGATTTGCTATGGGCAATCGGGTTGCCGAACACGCAGTAGCGGTCCGCTGGCGCCGGGGTGGCTGTCATTATTATTTTGCTCCGCCGAGCATGTCGGCTTCCAGTTTATCGTCGCGGGTGAAGCGGAAGGTGGTGACGATGACCCACAGGTCATCGCGGTCGCTCGAACGCATATTGGCCGGGAACTTGCCGAACGGCGCGGCGCGCCGCACGATATCGATCGCCGCCTGGTCCAGCGCCGGGTTCTTCGAGCTGGTGGTGACTTCGATGCCGCCTTCCTTGGTATAGATGGTGCCATCCTGGAATACGGGTATCGAGAGCACCAGCTGGCCGTACAGCTTGCGGCCGTTTTTTTGCGGGAAGTTCAGCGTACCGACGTCCTCGATGCGTTTTTGCAGGGTCTTGTAATACATGGCGTAACCGACGCCCCGGGTGCTGGGACTCAAAAACGTCTTGCGCGGGCGCTTGTTCTGGTCTTCGATGGTTTCGCTGATCTCGGCGGCGCGGCGGGCAATCGCCTTGCTCGACTCGAGCAAATCGGCGCCGCTGGCCAGCGGATCGGGCTTGGCGTCTTCGGTCACCTTGGGCACGGCAAACGGGTTCTTGCGCTTGACCTGGTTGAGCAGGTTGCGCTGCTGCTCTTCCAGCGCGGCGATGCGGCGCTGGGTGGCGACGATGCTGTCGCCGGTTTCCATCTTGCGCATGTCGGGCAGCGGCGACTTCGACCGGCCTTTATCGACCGTGCCGCCGCCGTCGAGGTTGGCCTGGGCCAGCGCCTCGGCCTTGAGCGGGGCGTTCTTGTGCTTGGCGTTGACCAGGATCACTTCCAGGCCGGGGTCGGTGGGCTTGACCGGGCTGGGCGGAGGCGCGACAAAGCGCACCGCCAGCAACGCGCCATGCGCCAGTAGCGAAACGCCGATGGCGGTGTAGAGGAAGCGATTTTGTTGGAATGACTTCACGCGGTGCCGTGGGGTTGGGGAGTTAGGGCAATTTTACGTTAAAACAATTCGCTGGCGTCAGCACCGTCATCCCCGCGCACGCGGGGATGACGGATTAACGGTTTGCAGTGTTCATGGCGCTGCTGGCTGGTCGGCTTCGGCTTGTGCTTCGGCCTCGGCCTCGGCCTCGGCTTCCACCGCCACCTCCGGCGCATCGACCGCCTCCTCCGGCACCTCGACTTCGTCGTCGTCGAAGTCTTCTTCGGCGCCGGTCGGGGCGGTGGCTGCCGGTACTTCCAGCAGGCGCGCTTCGATCGTCAGCTCCACTTCATCCCAGCGCAGGATGTCGATCTTGACCTCGGCGCCGCGCGCCACCGACGGCATGCCCGGCAGGCGGATGATCAGCGGCAGATCGACCAGGCGCAGCACTTCGTCCTTGAGCACCACGGCTTGCACCTGGCGCGCATTTTCCTGGCCCAGCCAGCGCAGGCACCAGTAGCGTTCCATGTTCGACTGGTGGTCGCCGTAGGCGGCGTACGCGGCGTCGAACTGCGAGACGATGGCGAACAGCGCCGAATCCTTGTGCTTGAACTTGGCCACCAGCGGCGCGGTCACGCCCTTTTCGGCGCAGGCCAAAATCTGCCACTGGTTGACCAGGTCGGTATACCGGCGCAGCGGCGACGTGCTCCACGCGTACTGGTCCACGCCCAGGCCCTGGTGCGGCGCCGCGTGCGTGAGCATGCGTACCTGCATCTTGGCGGCCCAGCCGCCCACGCCCTGGCCCTGGCTGCGATAAATGCCGGGTACGCCGCAGTCGTGCATCAGCTTGCCCCAGGTGCTGTTGGCGAAGATCATGAGCTCGGCGACGATCTTGTCGAGCGGCGCGCCGCGCTTGCGGCGGCTGACGGTGACCACGTCGTCTTCCACGTAGAAATTGAAATCGACGCGGTTGTTCTGTTCCGGCTTCAGGCCGAACGCTTCGCGCTTGACCATGCGCGCCGCTTCCAGCACTTGCGCCCACTGCCAGATCAGGCCCAGCGCTTCCTTGTGCGGATAGTCGCCGGCGCCGCTGGCCAGGGTTTCTTCGTTGACCAGGTCGTCGAGGTCGTTGTGGCGCAGGTTGTTGGCGATCGGTACCAGCTCGGCGCGGGTCTCGGTGGCCAGCACCGACCAGTCGGCCGGGTTCAGGGTGGCGTACAGCGACAGCGCCGGGCAGGTCTTGCCTTCGGCCAGGGTGAATGCTTCGACCACGCTGTCGGGCAGCATGGTGATCTTGTCGCCGGGCATATACACGGTGGACATGCGCGCGCGCGCCATCTTGTCCACGGCGTCGTCCGGCTTGATGGCCAGGCCCGGTGCGGCGATGTGGATGCCGATGCGAATGTTGCCATCGTCCAGGCGGGTGACCGAGAACGCATCGTCGATCTCGGTGGTGGTAACGTCATCGATCGAAAACGCCTGTACGTCGGCCACCGGCAAATTGGTCGGCGGCACGGGAACTGTCACGTCCGGGAAACCGGCGCCGCGCGGGAAGTTCTCGAACAGGAACCTGGCCATGTGGAAGTCCTTGGGCGAGGCCAGGCCACCGACGTCGAGCATCAGGCGCTGCGGGTTGGTGTGCAGCTCGTTGCAGGCCGCTTCCAGCGCCTTGTATTCGATGCCGTTCTTTTCCGGCTTGAACAGCAGTTGCAGCACGATCGGCTGCATCGCTTCGGGCAGCTTGCCGGCTTTCAGTTCTTCCACGTACTGGGCCTGGATCACGGCCTGCTGTTTCTTTTTCTCGATACCGGCCTGGGCGGCGCGCAGCGACTGCTCCGGGGCGGCCTTGTAGCGACCGCGGCCCTTCTTGTAGAAATAGATCGGCGCCGAATGCAAACTCAGGATCAGGCCGGCAGCTTCGGCCGGCAGCGGCGCGTGGCCGAAATACTCGGCGCCCAGCTCGGCAAAGCCGAATTCTTCTTCACCGGCCACTTCCCACAGGAAGTCGAGATCGATGTCGGCGGACACGGCCTTGGCTTGATCCATCAGCTCGGTGGGCGACGGCTTTTCGTATTGCAGCAGCACGTCCTTGATCTTGACCTTGGTGCGCTTGCCGCTGGCCATTTCAACCTGGTAGGCCTCGCCTGCTTGCGACATGATGGCGCCGACCTTGAAATCGCCGGATTCTTCGAAAAATAGATTCATTGCTCTTCTTTATATATTGATTTGTTTCAGTTCCATCACAGAAGGCAAGAACACTTCCGTAACCAGCAGGGTACCGCGCCGGCGCCGATATAAACAGCGCCGTGCATATAATATGTTCGGCTGGGCCGCTTCTTCACCAAGCGCTGCCCGCGCACGCTGCGCCAAGGGATGACCTTCGCGCAATTTTGCAAATTCAAGCACACTGCGCCGCACCAGCGGATCGCCGAACAGCGTGGTGCCCAGTGACCGCTCGCCCAGCGCACCGAACAGCGGCCAGTCGCTGGCCGTGGCCGTCATCGGCACCACCGTGTGCGCAAACACCGCCGCCGTATTATCACACCGCAGCAGCACTTCCCTCTCCCACACCCGGCCGGGCCGGGGCAGACCGATGGCTGCCGCTTCGTCGGCCAGGCAGCGCGCCGTGTGCTGGTGCAAGCATTGCACGCGAAAGGCGCGGCTGTAGGCTTTCAACCTGGAAGTCAGTGAGCCGGCGGTGGTGAGCCAGTCGCGCAGCACGGGCGGCGCGTTGAGCGAGAGCACTTGCGGATGCCACACGGCCTGGCGCAACGACGCGCCGCGCACGCGATCACTCGTCAAGTTGCCGCCTCGATGCCGCAGAACGCCAGCACCGCGTCGCGGTATTGAACAACCTCGGCAAACTCGGTAATGCCGTGGTCGCTGCCGTCGATCACGTGCTGGCGTGCGCCCGCATAATGCTTGACCATGTCGCGATAGTCCAGCACTTCGTCGCCGGTGGCGGCGATCAGGAAATAGCGCTCGGGACCGGTGATGCGGTCCACCGCCAGCGCCCGCAATTCGTCGATGTATTCGCGCTTGAATTCGAACGGCTCGTCGGAGTGGTACTGCGTGGTCACGCCCACGTGCTGATCAAGATCTTTCAGCGGCACCACGGCCGGGTTGAGCAGCACCGCGCGGCAACCGAGGCGCTCGGCCAGCCAGGTGGCGTAATAACCACCGAGCGACGAGCCGATGATGGCCAACTCGCCGGCCGGCACGCCTGCCACCAGCGACAGCGCGAGCTCCATCGCCAGCTTCGGCGACGCCGGCAATTGCGGATTGGCCAGTTGGTCCGACAAGCCGAGTTCGGCCATGCGGGAGGCAATCACGCGCGCCTTCATCGACTGCGGCGAGGAACGAAAACCATGCAGGTACAAGATCATGCGAGCGCTTTCAACAGCTTGGCATGAACGCCGCCAAAGCCGCCGTTGCTCATCACGATGATGTGGTCGCCCGGTTGCGCGGCCTGCGCCACGGCCGCGAC
Source organism: Duganella phyllosphaerae (assembly GCF_001758785.1). Lineage (GTDB taxonomy): Bacteria > Pseudomonadota > Gammaproteobacteria > Burkholderiales > Burkholderiaceae_D > Rugamonas > Rugamonas phyllosphaerae. The sequence goes on along the minus strand of NZ_LROM01000108.1, from coordinate 9,630 downwards.
CAGGGCGCCCAGGTCTTCAAAGGCGCTGGCCTTGTCGCCCAGCGGCGCCAAAGCATCGCCCAGGCTCCAGCCCAGCGACTCGTGGCTGCCGAAACCGAAGACCAGGTCGGCATCGACCAGGCTGCCCGGCAGCGCGTCCTTCATGGCGCCGAGCTTCATGGTGTTCGAGCGCGGCTCCAGCACGGCCAGGATGCGGTTGTTTGTGTGATCACTGTTGCCCAGCTTCTGGCGCAGGCCGCCGACCGTGGTGGCGATCGCCGTCGGATGGTGGGCAAAGTCGTCGTAGACAGTGATGTCGCGCACCACGCCGCGCACTTCCATGCGGCGCTTGACGTTTTCGAACGTGGCCAGCGATTGCGCGGCCTGCGCCACCGGCACGCCGACATGGCGGGCGGCAGCGATGGCGGCCAGTGCGTTGGCGCGGTTGTGTTTGCCGGTCAGTTGCCAGGCGACGTGGCCGGCTGTTTCACCCTTGAAGACCACGTCGAAGCTGCCGTCGTCGTGTTCGACCAGCGTCCAGTCGGCGCCTTCGGCGCGGCCGAAGTTTTCATGTTCGCTCCAGCAGCCGCGCTTGAGCACGCGCGCCAGCGAGTCTTCGTCGGCGTTATGGATCACGCGGCCGATGCCGGGAACGGTGCGCACCAGGTGGTGAAACTGGGTCTCGATGGCGCCCAGGTCGGGGAAGATGTCGGCGTGATCGTACTCGAGGTTGTTGAGGATGGCGGTCTTGGCGTGGTAGTGGACGAACTTGCTGCGCTTGTCGAAAAACGCCGTGTCGTACTCGTCGGCCTCGATCACGAAGAAGATCGATTCTTTATCGCCCTGGATGCGCGCGGACACGCCAAAGTTGCGCGGCACGCCGCCAATCAGGAAGCCCGGCGCATAGCCGGCGTCTTCGAGGATCCAGGTCAGCATGGCGCTGGTGGTGGTCTTGCCGTGCGTGCCGGCCACGGCCAGCACCCAGCGGTCTCTTAATATGTGTTCGCCCATCCACTGCGGACCGGACACGTAGGGCAGGCCACGGTTGAGGATTTCTTCCATCAGCGGATTGCCGCGCGAGACCACGTTGCCCACCACATACAAATCTGGCTTGAGCGCGGTCTGCTCGGGGCCGAAACCCTGGATCAACTCGATGCCCTGGGCTTCCAGTTGCGTGCTCATCGGGGGATAGACATTGGCGTCGCAGCCGGTCACGCGGTGGCCCGCTTCTTTTGCCAGGACCGCCAGGCCGCCCATGAAGGTGCCGCAAATGCCGAGTATATGTATGTGCATGGTGAGTAAGACTGTAAGGACGCACGCAGAGACGCGCGATGGAATACACGATTTTACCTGAGCCGACGCCTATTTCCCGGATCAGAGTATTATCTCGTCCATGACGCCTACCGTGATCGATGAAGTCCAGCTGCTGCGCGCGGAAATTGCCGCTGCCGCCGCGCGCCTGATCGCCGAGGACGGCGCCGACTACGGCACCGCCAAGCGCAAGGCCGCCAGACAAATCCTGGGCGACCAGCAGCCCGCCGCCAACATTCTGCCCGACAACGCCCAGATCGAAGCCGAAGTGCGCGTGTACCAGTCGCTGTTCCACGCCGACACGCAACCGGCCAGGCTGTTCCGCCTGCGCACGCTGGCAGTCGAGATCATGGACAACCTGGCGCAGTTCAAGCCGTTCTTGACCGGCGCCGTGCTGGGCGGCACCGCCGGCCCGCACGACGACATCCATTTGCAACTGTTTGCCGACAGCGCCAAGGAAGTCGAAATTTTTCTGCTCAACCGCAACGTGCAGATCGAGATCTCCGAAACGCCCCACTTCAAGGGGCCGCGCTACGATCCGGTCGAGACCGTCAGCTTCCTGTGGCATGGCGAGGGCGTGCATGCCGAGCTGTACGAACTCGACGACTTGCGTGGCGCGGTCAAGCCGCGCGGCGACAAGATGCAGCGTGCCGATATCGCTGCCGTGCGCGCACTACTAGTTAACACTACTCATCCATCCGAACCCCATGAATAAAAAACATCTTGCCGTCTATGCCGGCGTGGCCGTCCTGTTTGCCGCCGCCGGTGCTTACACCGGCATGAAGAAAGAGGCGGCGCCCATTACCGCCACCGCGTCTGCCGGCGTGACCGGCCCGGTGCAGACGCTGCTGGCGCAAACCATGCCCAACGCTGCCGGCAAGGCGACGCCGCTGGCGCAGTACCAGGGCAAGGCCATGCTGGTCAATTTCTGGGCGACCTGGTGCGCACCGTGCGTGCAGGAAATGCCGGAGCTGTCCGCGCTGTCGTCGGGAGAAGCGGGAAAGAAGCTGCAAGTTATCGGAATCGGCATCGATTCGCCCACCAATATCGCCGAATTTAGCGCCAAGTATAAAATTACCTACCCGGTGCTGGTGGCCGGCATGAGCGGCACCGACCTGTCGCGCCAGTTTGGCAACGTCAATGGCGGCCTGCCGTTCACCGTGCTGATCGGCGCCGATGGCCAGGTCAGGAAGACTTACCTGGGCAAACTGAACTTTGACGAACTGAACAAGGACTTGGCTTCTCTTTAATCCAGTTGATCCCGTCCACACGCATTTTTTTCTCTTGCCAATGCCAGCAGTTGGCGGCAAAATGCGAAACTTTCGCGGAAAACAGTCTCGAACATGGCAAAAAACCTCCTCCTCCTGAACGGCCCCAACCTGAATTTACTGGGCACCCGGGAGCCGGAGATTTATGGCGCCGCCACCCTGGCCGATGTCGAACACGCAGCCAGGGAGCAAGCGCAGGCCGCAGGCGCCGCCTTGTCTTGTTTTCAAAGCAATCACGAAGGAGCGTTGATCGACCGGATACACGCCGCCCGTGCCGAGGGCGTGGACGCCATCGTCATCAACCCGGGCGGTCTCACGCATACCAGCGTGGCGCTGCGTGACGCCCTGGCCGGCGTCGCCATCCCGTTTGTAGAAGTACATATTTCGAATATTTACCAGCGCGAGTCGTTTCGCCACCATTCATTCCTGAGCGCGATCGCGGTTGGCACGATCTGCGGACTCGGTATCGAAGGATATCGGTTTGCCATCGACTTCGTCCTTAAAAAACGATAATCTACGCGATCTGCGCGCAATTTAACGCGGTTCCGCCCAAAAGGCGTCGCCGTCATCACTTAAAAACAAGATATTCCTGGGGGTTACATGGATCTACGCAAACTGAAGACCTTGATCGATCTGGTCGCAGAATCCGACATCGCAGAGCTCGAAGTGACCGAAGGCGAGAGCAAAGTCCGCATCGTCAAATCGTCGGCCATGCCGCAAAACCAGATGGTGATGATGCAGCCGCAAGGCATTCCTCAATACCACGCAGCGCCGGCGCCAGCCGCCGCCCCGGCCGGAGCAGCACCAGCAGCCGCGCCTGCCGTAGCCGCCGAGCCAACCGGCCACATCGTCAAGTCGCCGATGGTCGGCACCTTCTACCGTTCGTCGGCGCCAGGTTCGCCGGCCTTCGTTGAAGTGGGCGCCACCGTCAAGGAAGGCGAGACCGTCTGCATCATCGAAGCGATGAAGCTGCTCAACGAAATCGATGCCGACAAGTCCGGCACGATCACCCAGATCCTGGTCGAGAACGGCCAGCCGGTCGAATTCGGCCAACCGCTGTTTGTGATAGGCTAAGACGGCCAGGGTACGCCCTTGCGCCCGCCCCCGCCGCACAGTCGGTGCCGGGCGCGCCGTCTTCCGCATCCCCTCCCTACTTGATGTTACCGGCCTCGGCCGGTGATCACAGAAATACGCGAACCTACCATGTTTGAAAAAATCCTCATTGCCAACCGTGGCGAAATTGCCCTCCGTATCCAGCGCGCTTGCCGTGAACTGGGCATCAAGACGGTCGTGGTCCACTCGGAAGCGGACAAAGACGCCAAGTACGTCAAACTGGCCGACGAGTCGGTCTGTATCGGCCCGGCATCATCGTCGCTGAGCTACCTGAACATGCCGGCCATCATCAGCGCGGCCGAAGTGACCGACGCCGAAGCGATCCACCCCGGCTACGGCTTCCTGTCGGAAAACGCCGACTTCGCCGAGCGCGTGGAAAAATCGGGCTTCGTGTTCATCGGCCCGCGTTCGGAATCGATCCGCATCATGGGCGACAAGGTTTCGGCCAAGCAGACCATGATCAAGGCTGGCGTGCCGTGCGTGCCCGGCTCGGAAGGCGCATTGCCGGACGACCCGAAAGCCATCGTCCAGATCGCCCGCAAGGTCGGTTACCCGGTCATCATCAAGGCCGCCGGCGGCGGTGGCGGACGCGGCATGCGCGTGGTGCATACCGAAGCGGCGCTGATCAATGCCGTGGCCATGACCAAGACCGAAGCCGGTACCGCCTTCGGCAACCCGGAAGTGTACATGGAGAAGTACCTGGAAAATCCGCGCCACGTGGAAATCCAGATCCTCGCCGACGAACACAAGAATGCCGTCTGGCTGGGCGAACGCGACTGCTCGATGCAGCGCCGCCACCAGAAAGTGATCGAAGAAGCGCCGGCGCCGGGCATCCCGCGCAAGCTGATCGAAAAGATCGGCGACCGCTGCGCCGAAGCCTGCCGCAAGATCGGCTACCGTGGCGCCGGCACGTTCGAGTTCCTGTATGAAAACGGCGAGTTCTACTTCATCGAGATGAACACCCGCGTCCAGGTCGAACACCCGGTCACCGAAATGATCACCGGCATCGACATCGTGCAGGAACAGATCCGCATCGCCTGCGGCGAGAAGCTGCGCTTCCGCCAGCGCGACGTCATGCTGTCGGGCCACGCCATCGAGTGCCGTATCAACGCCGAAGACGCCTTCAAGTTCACGCCGTCGCCGGGCCGCATCACGTCGTGGCACGTACCCGGTGGTCCTGGCATCCGCGTCGATTCGCACGCCTACGCCGGCTACTATGTGCCGCCACACTACGATTCGATGATCGGCAAGGTCATCTCGTACGGCGCCACCCGCGAGCAGGCGATCCGCCGCATGCAGATCGCGCTGTCGGAAATGGTTGTCGAAGGCATTTCGACCAACATCCCGCTGCACCGCGAGCTGATGATCGACGCCCGTTTCATCGAAGGCGGCACCAATATTCACTACCTCGAGCACAAGCTGGCCGACATGCCTGAATTGAACAAGCTGAGCCTGAACCCGAAAGCGCCACAATGAGCTGGACCGAAATCGTCATTGAAATCGCGCGCGAGCACGCCGAAGCCCTGTCCGAAGCACTGATGGACGTGGGCGCGCTGTCGGTGTCCGTCGAGGACGCCGATGAAGGCACCGACGCCGAGCGTCCGCTGTTTGGCGAACCGGGCATGGAACCGACCGAAGCGGCCTGGGACCACAGCCGCGTGGTGGCCCTGACCGACGAAGCAGACGACCAGGCCGTGATCGTGGCAGCTGCCGCCGGCCAGGCAGGCCTGGCCACGCTGCCCAAGTTCACCACCCGCAAGGTGGAAAACCAGGACTGGGTACGCCTGACGCAATCGCAGTTCGCGCCGATTCACATCGGCAAGAACATCTGGGTGGTGCCGAGCTGGCACGAAGCGCCGGACCCTGACGCGCTGATCCTGGAACTCGACCCGGGCCTGGCGTTCGGCACCGGCAGCCACCCGACCACGCGCCTGTGCATGGAATGGCTGGAAGCGCATCCGGCGCCCGGCAAGACCGTGCTCGACTACGGCTGCGGCTCCGGCATCCTGGCCATGGTGGCCAAGAAGGTCGGCGCTGGCGAAGTGGTGGGCGTGGACATCGATCCGCAAGCGATCGAATCGGCGGCCGACAACGCCCAGCGCAACCACTGCGAGATCACGTACTTCCTGCCCGACACCTTTGCGCAATCGCAGCATGCCGGGCAAAAATTCGACATCGTGGTGGCGAATATCCTGTCGAGCCCGTTGAAATTGATGGCGCCGATGCTGTCGGGCCGCGTGGCGCCCGGTGGCGCTCTGATCCTGTCGGGCGTGCTGGCGCGCCAGGCCGAGGAAGTCGCTGCTGCCTACGCACCGTTCATCAAGCTCGGCGTATGGGCCGAACAGGATGGCTGGGTTGCCCTGCACGGTCGCCTCGGCAGTGACGTGGTTCCCGCCGCGCGCTAAGCTAGCCCATGGCGCTTGCCACCAAATGCCCCCACTGCAACACGATATTTCGGGTCGCTCATGACCAGTTGAAATTACGTGGGGGCATAGTGCGCTGTGGCTCCTGCAGTCAAGTCTTCGATGGCAACGCGGCGCTGCTCGAGCCGCTGGCGCCGCCCTCCCCGCCGGTTTTTCCCCAGACTGCGGAACCAAACGATCTCAACCTCGATTTCGACGATCTCGATGACGGTGCGCTGCCGCCATTGCCGGTGACCGCAGCGGCCAATTTACCGGACTCGGTGGCGTCGTTGAGCCTGGAGTTCGATGACGCGCCATTGGCGCCGACAGCGCCAGCGCCGGAGGTGGAATCCGAGCCCTGGCCGGAGCTCCAGCCAGATCCGCTGCCAGCGGTTGAGCAGATCACCGCGCCCGTTCCGGAGCCAACCGCACAAGACCTGCTCAGCGGCGACACCCTGTCCGACGAAGAACTGCAAGCAGCCATCGAAGCCGAACTGGCCGCGCTGGACGCCCGCATGGCTGCCGCCCAGCCGGCGCCGGCCTTGCCGCCCACTCCAGGACCAGCCACGCCACGTGGCGACGAGCGGCGCGAACCAACCCTCGACTTCACCCCGCCGCCGGACGAGCTCGACGAGGAAGACGAGCAAGCGCTGCTGCAACTGGCCGCCGGCGCCGCCAGGCCATACGACGACATCCCCCCGAGCCACACGCTGCTGCGCACCGTTTCCGCACCGCCCGCAGGCCACTACGACGAACCGCAATTCCACAGCACCGAGTCGCTGGCCGCCCAACCCGCGGCCGACCGCCATACGTTCGAGCAGGCCGCGCCTGCGCCGGTGCAGCGCGATCAAGCCGAAAAAATCGAGGAAACCGACGACGAGCCCGGCTTCGTCAAGCGCGAACGCCACCGCGAGCGCTACGGCCGCACCACCACCATCGCCCTGTGCCTGGGCATCGTGCTGATGCTGGGTGCGCTGGCGGCGCAGGGCCTGACCACGTTCCGCAACCCGCTGGCAGCGGCCATGCCATCGCTGAAACCCACCCTGGTGGCCGCCTGCAACGCCCTCGGCTGCAAGGTCGAGCTCCCGTCGCAAATCGACGAGCTGGCCATCGAACAGGGTGAGCTGCAGGCCCTGAGCGAGAACACGTTCTCGTTTGCCACCGCCCTCAAGAACAGCAGCGGCAGCGCCCAGGCCTGGCCGCACATCGAACTGGTGCTGGACGACGCCAACGACAAGACAGTGTTGCGCCGCGTGTTCGCGCCACGCGATTATCTCGACCGCGAAGTCGATATCGCCCAGGGATTCCCCGCACGCAGCGAACAACCTGTCAAACTCTACTTTGAACTGAAACAGCCCAAGGTATCGGGTTATCACATCGCAGTCTTCTATCCATAAAGAACCATCATGACCCAGACCTCCCTGATTTGCGGCTCGCTCGCGATCGACACCATCCTGCAATTCCCGGGCCGCTTCGACAGCATCCTGCTGGCCGACCAGCTGCACAAGGTTAATGTGTCGTTCCTGGCGCCGACCATGCGCACCGAGTTCGGCGGCTGCGCCGGCAACATCGCCTACAACCTCAAGATGCTCGGTGGCGAGGCCCGCATCGTCGGCGTGATGGGCCAGGACAACGCGGCTTACATGGCACGCTTTGCCAAGCTGGGCATCCCGACCGACAACATCCTGGTCAAGGATGACGCCTACAACGCCCAGTGCTTCGTCACGGCCGACCAGGACGGCAACCAGATCAACGCCTTCCACCCGGGCGCGATGTCGTACGCGCACGAGAACGAGATCGCCAAGGCCGGTCCTGCCGCGCTGGCCATCATCTCGCCGGACGGCCACTTGGGCATGCAAAAGCACGCGGCCGACCTGGTCAAGCTGGAAATTCCGTTCATCTTCGATCCGGGCCAGCAACTGCCGATGTTCAACGGCGAGGAGCTGACCACCTTCATCGACCAGGCCACCTACGTCACCACCAACGATTACGAAATCGAACTGCTGACCGAGCGCACCGGCCTGAGCGTGGCTGACATCGCCAGCCGCGTGGACGCGCTGATCATCACCCGTGGCGAACAGGGTTCGGAAATCTATACCAAGGGCGAGCGCATCGAGATCCCGGCGGTACCCGCCACCGAAGTGCTGGACCCGACCGGTTGCGGCGACGCCTACCGCGCCGGCCTGCTGTTCGGCATCACCAACGGCTGGAAGTGGGACACCACGGGCCGCCTGGCCAGCCTGCTCGGCGCGATCAAGATCGCCAGCAGGGGTGCGCAGAACCACAGCCTGACCGCTGCCGAGATCGCCGACAAGTTCGAGGCGGCGTTCGGTTACCGTTACTAAGCTTTCAGCCAGACGTTAAAAAGCCCGCGCCGGTGGCAAACCGGTCGCGGGCTTTTTTGCGTGCAGTCGGGTCAGCGGCCGTTGAAGGCCAGGCCCAGCATCAGCTGCGCGATCTGAAGCAATATCAGCGCCACCAGCACCGACAGATCGAGATTGCCGATCAGCGGCACCACCTTGCGGATCGGACGCAGCAGCGGCTCGTTGAGCGCCCGGATGAACGGCGCCAGCGGCGCATTCGGATTGATCCAGCTGAAGATGACCTCGATCACCAGCAGCGCCATGAAACCGTACAGTATCCAGGACAGGAAGCGCTCGAGCGCCACCAGCAGCACCATTTGCACACTCCAGCCCGCCAGGAAGTACACGCAGGAGGCCAGCAGCACCACCAGGAAAGCGCCGATCAGGCTGGCCCAATCGTAGCCGCCCATGCCCGGCACCACGCGCCGCATCGGCCGCACCAGCCAGTCCGACAACTGGAACGTAAATTGCGCCACCTGGGCCGGTGGCCGCACCCGGATTGCCTGCATCCAGAAACGCAGCAGTAAAGCCGAACCGAGCAGAACTGCAATGGCGTCGACAATCAACTTCAGTATTGTTACAAGCACGGAGTCCCTCCAATAAAAAAGCCGCTGTGTGATTGTCTCACACAGCGGCTCGATTGCCTCAGCGAACCTTCGGTCAGGAAGGACGGGTGCTGGTTGGGAACGGCCATGCGGCGGCAGGCGACGGCACGGTTTTGGCGGCAGGTGCAGGCGTGGCCACCGGAGCGGCAGCTGGCTTGACGGCAGCTTCCTTCGGTGCCGCAGGCTTTTTAGGCGCAGCTGCTTTTTTCACCGCTGGTGCCGGTGCGGCTGCCGGCGCTGCTGGTGCAGCTACGGCTGGTGCTGGAGCTGCCGCGACAGGCGCTGGTGCTGCTGCCGGTTTGGCGGCTGCTTTGGCGGCTGGCTTGGCTGCTGATTTGGCTGCTGGTTTGGCGGCGACAGGTTTTGCAGCGGCTGGCTTGGCTTCAACTTTCGCTGCCGGTTTGGCGGCGGCGGTTTTTGCGGCAGGCTTGGCAGCTGGTTTCGCTGCAGCCTTAACCGGCTTTTTTGCTGCTGGCTTAGCCGCGGCCTTTGCAGCCGGTTTGGCTGCTGCTTTTACTGCTGGTTTAGCGGCGACAGCTTTTTTGGCTGCTGGTTTGGCGGCGGCTTTTGGGGCGGCTTTGGCGGCTGG
>NZ_LROM01000107.1 GCF_001758785.1 Duganella phyllosphaerae | reverse complement strand
CGGCCACCGCCAGCCTGGCCGTGGAAGCGGGCGGCCTGACGCAGGCGGTGAGCCTGTTCAAGTTCGGCCGGGCGCCATCGCGGGCCAGGGGCGCCAATACAGTTCGTGCCGCCACCAGGGCTGAACCCCGCCGCCTGGCCGCCTGAGAGCGCAAGAGTCTGAAAGTCATATCATGCCTACCTCCAGCACCCCCGCGTCGGCCATCGACGCGGTCGAATTCGACGCCGCCATCATCGGCAAATTGAGCCAGTCCGGTCCGCGCTACACCTCGTACCCGACCGCTGACCGCTTCGTGCCCGATTTCGGCTACGGCCAGTTTTTGGAGGCGGTGGCGGGCCTGCGCCTGCGCCGCAGCCAGCGCCCGCTGTCGCTGTACATCCACGTGCCGTTCTGCGACACCATCTGCTACTACTGCGGCTGCAACAAGATCGTCACCAAGGACCACGGCAAGGCCGCCACCTACCTCGGCTACCTGAAGCAGGAACTCGACATGCAGGGCCGGCTGTTTGCCGGCATCGGCCAGGTCGAGCAGCTGCACTTCGGCGGCGGCACGCCCACCTACCTGAGCGACAGGCAAATGGGCGACCTGATGACTTACCTGCACGAGAATTTCGACTTCGCGCCGGACGCGCAGGGCGAATACTCGATCGAGATCGACCCGCGCACGGTCACGCCCGGACGCATCTTCTCGCTGCGCGCACAGGGTTTCAACCGGGTGAGCCTGGGTGTACAGGATTTCGATCCCGACGTGCAAAAGGCGGTCAACCGCATCCAGCCCGAAGCGGAAACCCGCTCCGTGATGGCGGCCGCGCGCGACGCTGGCTTTCGCTCGATCAGCATCGACCTGATTTACGGCCTGCCCAAGCAGACCATGGACACCATGGAGCGCACGCTCGACAAGGTCATCGACGCCAGCCCCGACCGCATTGCGCTGTACAACTACGCCCACCTGCCGCACCTGTTCAAGCCGCAGCGGCGCATCCTTGATGCCGACTTGCCCACCGCCGCCGTCAAGCTCGACTTGCTGGCGCTGTGCATCCGCCGCCTGTGCGCGGCCGGCTACGTGTACATCGGCATGGACCACTTCGCCAAGCCCGGCGACGAGCTGGCCGTGGCCCAGCGCCAGGGTCGCCTGCAGCGCAATTTCCAGGGCTACTCCACGCGTGCCGAAGCGGACCTGATCTCGTGCGGCGTCTCGGCCATCAGCGCCATCGGCGCCACCTACAGCCAGAACGAAAAGACGCTCGAGGCCTACTACGAAAAGCTCGACGCCGGTGTGCTGCCGATCACCCGCGGCGTCAAGCTCGACAACGACGACCTGCTGCGCCGCATCGTGATCCAGAAGCTGATGTGCAACTTCGAACTGTCGCTGGCCTCGCTCGAGCAATCGTTCCCGATCACCTTCAGGAACTACTTCGCAGCGGAGCTGGAACAGTTGAAGGCATTTGCGCAGGATGGCCTGCTCACGGTCGACAGCGAGTGGATCAGCATCACGCCCAAGGGCCGCCTCCTGATACGCAACATCTGCATGGTGTTCGACCGCTACCTGGCCACGGCCAGGCTCGACAGCGCGCAACCGCTGCGCTACTCGAAAACCATCTGACCGCCATGGCCGTCCAGCTGCTTCCGGTATTGTTGGTGGGCCTGGCGGGCAGCATCCATTGCGTGGGCATGTGTGGCGGGATTGTGGGTGCGCTGTCGGCCAGCGCCAGCAGCAAGCCGTCGTCATCGGCATCGCCGCGTGCAGCGATCCCGATAGCTGCTGCCGGCGGTGCTGCTGCCCCCGCCCACGCGTCCACCGCAGCGCTGACACGCGTGCTGGCCTACAACACCGGCCGCATCGCCAGCTACATGCTGGCCGGCGCCATGGCTGGCGGGCTGGCTGGCGGCGCGCAAAGCCTGGCTGGCCTGGCCGGCGTGCAGCTGGGCTTTTATTGGCTGGCCAACCTGATGCTGGTCGCCCTCGGGCTGCACCTGATGAACGCCTGGCGCGGCCTGGCGTGGCTCGAACAAGGTGGCCGGGTGCTCTGGCAGCGCTTGCAACGGGCCATCGCGCCGCTGATGAAAACCCTGCTGCCGATCGAAAAACCGCAACAGGCGCTGGCACTCGGTGCGCTGTGGGGCTGGCTGCCGTGCGGCATGGTTTATAGCGTGCTGCTCACCGCCATGCTCAGCGGCGACGCCTTCGACGGCGCCATCGTGATGCTGGCGTTTGGCCTCGGTACGTTGCCGATGCTGGTCGGCCTCGGCCTGGTGGGCATGCGCGTGCAGCGCGCCATGCGCCGCCCGCTGGTGCGCATCGCCTGCGGCGTGGCGGTACTCGGTTTTGGCTTGCTGGGACTGCTGCGAGCCGGCAGCGGTGACGGCATTGTGCCGGAATGGATCTCTATCTTATGCCTGACACCCCATTGAAATCACGCGCCGCCGACGCAGCGGCCGGCTGTTACCACTGCGGTGAACCGGTGCCGGCCAGCGCCAGCTGGCCGGTGGACATCGACGGCGTTATCCACAGCATGTGCTGCCCCGGCTGCGCGGCGGTGGCGCAAACCATCGTCGATCTCGGGCAGGCATCGTACTACCGTGACCGCTCCGCGTTTGCCGCCAGCGCCAATAAAGCCGACAACGCCGATAACGTCGATAACGCCAGCCTGGCGCCGCCCGCGCTGCAACTCTACGACAACGCCGACCCGCGCTTCGCCCGCGACGAGCACACGCGCGAAGCGACATTTGCGGTGGAGGGCATCCGCTGCGCGGCCTGCGTGTGGCTGATCGAACACCGGCTGGCGCGCCTGCCCGGCGTGGAGGCGGCCCAGCTCAACGTCGCCACCGAGCGCCTTTACGTGCGCTGGCGCCAGGACAACTGCACACCCGGCGACATCCTGGCCGCGCTGCACGCGATCGGCTACGCCGCTTACCCGTACGACGCCGGCCGCCACCAGGTGCAGCAGCGCCAGTCTGCGCGCACGCTCGGTCGCCAGCTGTTCGTGGCCGGCCTGGCGATGATGCAGGTGATGATGTACGTGGCGCCGGCTTACATGTCCAACGGCGACGGCACGCTCGATCCGGCCATGGCCTCCTTGATGCAGTGGGCCAGCCTGCTGCTCACGATTCCGGCAGTGACCTACTCGGCGCTGCCGTTCTGGCGCGGCGCGCTGGCCAGCCTGCGCGCGCGCACGCTGGGCATGGACGTGCCGGTGGCGCTGGGCATTGCCGCCGCCTTTGGCGCCAGCGTCGTCGCCACCGTGCGCGGCACCGGCGCGGTGTGGTTCGATTCGGTCACCATGTTCATCTTCCTGCTGCTGTGCAGCCGCTGGTACGAACTGCGCGCGCGCCGCCGCGCCGGCGCAGCACTGGAACGCCTGCACCACGCGCTGCCGGCAGCGGCCACCTTGCTGGCGCACTATCCCGACAGCCGCGGCGCCACGCTGGTGCGCGCGGCTGCCCTGCAAGTCGATGACGTCATCATGATCAAGCCCGGCGAGGCGGTGGCGGCCGACTGCGTGGTGGTCAATGGCAGCACGTCGCTCGACCTGTCGCTGTTGTCCGGCGAGAGCGCCTCGGTGCCAAAGGAACTCGGCGAAGCATTGCCCGGCGGCGCGATCAATGCCGGCGCCGTGGTGCTGGCGCGGGTAACCCGGCGCGCCCAGGACAGCACCATGTCGAACCTGGTCAAGCTGATCGACCGCGCGGGACAGGGCAAGCCGCGCATTGCGCTGTGGGCCGACCGCGTGGCGGCGTGGTTCGTGGCGGGGCTGCTGCTGTTCGCGACGTGCGCATTCGGTTTCTGGGCCTGGCACGATGGCAACCTGCTGCGCGCGTGGCCGATCGCCATTGCCGTGCTGGTGGTGTCGTGCCCGTGCGCGCTGTCGCTGGCCACGCCCACCGCGCTGGCCGCCGCCACCGACCGCCTGCTGCGCGGCGGCGTGCTGGTGACCGGCGCGCAAACGCTGGAAACGCTGCACCGCGCCACCCACGTCGTCTTCGACAAGACCGGCACCCTCACCCACGGCCGCCCGGTGCTGCAGGCCACCGTGCCGCTGGGCGCCATGCGCGCGAGCTTCTGCCTGCAGGTGGCCGCCGCGCTCGACGCCGGCAGCGCCCACCCGCTGGCGCGCGCCATCGTGGCCGCAGCCGTGGAGGCCGGCGGCGGCCGGCGCGAGGACTGGCACCCGGACGCAATAGGCGAAGTGCCCGGTTGCGGCATCGAGGCGGTGCTGCACAACCGCCGGTACCGGCTCCGTAGCGCTGCATTCGTGGCAGGGATCGCGGGGATGGCGCTACCGCCGCCAAGCGCCGGCACTGCGGGCGCCGCAGCAATCACGCAGAGTACCGGACTCGCTCCTGCCCACGAGGTGGCGGACGGCGCCACGCCAGTGTATCTGGGCGCGGAAGGCCAGTGGCTCGCCTGCCTGCAACTGCACGACGGCCTGCGCGAGGATGCTCAAGCGACCGTGGACTACTTCCGCCGCGCCGGCAAGACGGTGGTGCTGCTCAGCGGCGACCATGACGTGCTGGCGCGCCGCGTCGGTGACCAGCTGGGCATCGGCATCACCGTGGGCGGCTACCTGCCCGAGGAAAAGCTGGCCTTCGTCAAACAATTGCAGATGAAGGGTGCGGTGGTCGCCATGGTGGGTGACGGCATCAACGACGCTGCCGTGTTGAGCGCGGCCGATGTCTCGTTCGCGATGGGTGAAGGCGCAGCGCTGGCGCAAGCCCATGCCGACGCGGTGCTGCTGTGCGGGCGCCTTGGCGCGGTGGTCGACAGCGCCCGGGTAGCCGCGCGCACCATGGGCGTGATCCGCCAGAACCTGGCCTGGGCCAGCGTGTACAACGTGGTGGCCATTCCAGCGGCGGCGCTGGGGCTGCTCAATCCGTGGCTGGCGGGCGTGGGCATGGCGGCCAGTTCGGCCGTGGTGGTGGCCAACGCACTGCGGCTGCGCCGCGTGGGCAGGGAGACCTGATGGAAGCGCTGCTGCTGCTCATTCCCCTGAGCGTGCTGCTGGTGTTCGTGGCGCTGTGGGTGTTCTTTCGCGCGTCCGACGACGGCCAGTTCGACGACCTGGTGGGGCCCGGCCTGCGCGTGCTGCAGGACGACGACCGGCCGCAGCACGCCAACAATGAAGATCAGAGCTCGGTGCGTAATTCGAACAGTTCCGGGAACAGCACCACGTCTAGCATCTTGCGCAAGTAATTGACGCCGTCGGTGCCGCCGGTGCCCATCTTGAAACCGATCACGCGCTGCACGGTGGTCACGTGGCGGAAGCGCCACAGCCGGAAGGCGGTCTCCAGGTCCACCAGCTTTTCGGCCAGTTCGTACAGCGGCCAATACTCGCCGGTGTTCTGGTACACGGTGGTCCACGCAGCCTTGACCGAGTCGTCGGATTTCACCGGCTGGTCCCAAGGACCGGCCAGGCGCTGCGCGTCCACCGCCAGGCCGCTGCCCGCCATCACCATGATGGCCTGGTCGTAAATCGACGGCGCGTCCAGGGCGCGCTTGAGTATCGCGTACGCCTCCGGCTTGTGCTGGTGCACTTGCAGGTGGGTGGCGTTCTTGTTCCCAAGCAGGAACTCGATTTCGCGGTACTGGTGCGACTGGAAGCCGGACGAGGCGCCCAGGTACGGGCGGATCGCCGTGTACTCGGGCGGCGTCATGGTCGAGAGCACATCCCAGGCGTGCACCAGCTGGTTCATGATGGCGGCCACGCGCGCCAGCATTTTCATCGCCGCCGGCAGCTGGCCGGCCGCGATGTTGTCGCGCGCGCCGTGCAGCTCGTGCAACATGAGCTTCATCCACAGCTCGCTGGTCTGGTGCTGGATGATGAACAGCAGCTCGTTGTGCTCGGGCGAGAGCGGGTGCTGGGCCGACAGGATGGTGTCGAGCGACAGGTAGTCGCCGTAGCTCATGTCCTTGGAAAAATCGAGCTGGGCGCCGTGGTAGTCGGCTGCGGGGGCACTGACACCATCGTGAGATACCGGGCATTTCATGATCGTCTCCGTGAGCTCAGGTCACTGCATCGCGCTTGGCATCGACCTGGTAGTCGCTGCGGTCGAGGATATCCTTCAGGACCATCACCGCGCGCCATACGTCCTGGTAGCTGGTGTACAGCGGCGTGAAACCGAAGCGCATCACCTGCGGCTCGCGGTAGTCGCCGATCACGCCGCGCGCGATCAGCGCCTGCATCACCGCGTAGCCGTGCGGGTGCATCACGCTCACCTGGCTGCCACGCTCGGCGTGCGCGCGCGGCGTGATCAGTTCGAGCGGGTGGCCGGCGCAGTGTTCTTCGAGCAGCGCGATGAACAGGTCAGACAGCGCCAGCGACTTGGCGCGCAATGCCGCCATCGCTACCTGGCCGAAGATCTCCAGGCCGCATTCCACCAGCGCCAGCGACACCACCGGCTGGGTGCCGCACAGCGCGCGGCCGATGCCGGCCACCGGCGCATAGGCCGGCTGCATGGCGAACGGCTGGCGATGGGTCCACCAGCCGGTGAGCGGCTGGGCAAACTGCGCATGGTGACGCTGCGGTACCCAGATGAAGGCCGGCGAACCGGGGCCGCCATTGAGATACTTGTAGGTGCAGCCGACCGCGAAGTCGGCGTTGGCAGCGTTCAGCGCCACCGGCACTGCGCCGGCCGAATGGGCCAGGTCCCAGATCGCCAGCGCGCCGGCGGCGTGGATCTGCGCCGTGGTGGCGGTCATGTCGAACATGCGGCCGGTGCGGTAATTGACGTGGGTGAGCATGACCACCGCCACTTGCTGTCCGGCCTCGCCCGACAACGCGGCCGGCAGGTCGGACCAGGACTCCAGCAGTTTCAATTGGTAGCCACGCTCGAGCCAGCCCAGCAGGCCTTCGGCCATGTAGATATCGCTGGGGAAGTTGTCGCGCTCGGTGATGATCACGCGCCGGCCGGCGCGCCCGGGATGGTCCGCCTGCATCTTGATGGCGGCGGCAAGCGCCTTGAACAGGTTAACCGACGTGGTATCGGTGACCACCACCTCGTCTGCAGCGGCGCCGACGATGGGCGCGAGCAGGTTGCCCAGGCGGCGCGGCAGGTCGTACCAGCCGGCCGTGTTCCAGCTGCGGATCAGGTCGTCGCCCCACTCGGCGGCGATCACCTGCTGCGCGCGCTGCAAGGAAGCCTTCGGACGCGCGCCCAGCGAATTGCCGTCGAGGTAAATCACGCCGTCGGGCAGCGCAAACTGGACGCGTTGGGCGGCCAGCGGGTCGGCGGCGTCAAGCGCCAGGCAATCTTGTTCGGTGGTCATGGGAGTCCCGCAGGATGAGATGGATGCGATATTTTAGAACAACGATGACGATTTTTTCGCGCAAAGAACCGCACTGAAAGCGCTGTTATTGATCTATTATTCGAAAATCACCATCAAAAACCGCAAAATATTTCAATGAACCTTGACCTGGTCGATCTTGCCATCCTGCGCGCGCTGCAACAGGATGGCCGCATCAGCAATACCCGGCTGGCCGAAACGGTGTTCCTGTCGCCGTCGGCCTGCCTGCGCCGCGTGGGCTTGCTGGAACAGGCCGGCATCATCCTCGGCTACACCGCCCGACTCAACGCCGAACTGCTGGGGCTGGACGTGGAAGCGTTCGTGATGGTCACCATGCGCCGTGATACCGACCAGTGGCACGAACAGTTCGTCGCTGCCTTGCCGCAGTGGGAAGAAGTGGTGGGCTCGTTCGTGGTCACCGGCGAGGCCAACTACATGCTGCGCGTGCGGGCGCGCAACCTCAAACACTATTCCGACTTCGTGATGGACAAGCTGTACAAGGTGCCGGGCGTCCTCGACATCCGCTCGCACATGGTGCTGCGCAACCTGGGCGAGTCGCCGGTGCTGGGCGCCGGGTTGCTTCAGCAACACACTGTATGATCGCCTTATCGCCTTATCAGCTTAGCTCTTCCCCATACCCCGCCAAACCAAGGAAAGCCGCACCTCCATGACCCATGACAACACGCTCAAGCGCGGCTTGAGCAACCGCCACATCCAGCTGATCGCCCTCGGCGGCGCGGTCGGCACCGGCCTGTTCCTGGGCGTGGCCCAGACCATCAAGCTGGCCGGCCCCTCGGTGATCCTCGGTTATGCGATCGCCGGCATCATGGCCTTCTTCATCATGCGCCAGCTGAGCGAGATGGTGGTGGACCAGCCGGTGGCCGGCTCCTTCAGCCACTTCGCCAATCGCTACTGGGGACCGTTTGCCGGTTTTGCGTCGGGCTGGAATTACTGGATCCTGTACGTGCTGGTCAGCATGGCCGAACTCACTGCGGTGGGCATGTACGTGCAGTTCTGGTGGCCGTCGGTGCCGCTTTGGGCGTCCGCACTCGGGTTCTTCCTGTTGATAAATGCGGTCAACCTGCTGCACGTCAAGCTGTTCGGCGAAATGGAGTTCTGGTTTGCCATCATCAAGGTGGCGGCGATTGTCGGCATGATCGTGTTCGGCGGCTATTTGCTCGTCAGCGGCACCGGCGGCCCGCAGGCCAGCATCACCAACCTGTGGGCGCTGGGCGGCTTCTTTCCGCACGGCGTGGGCGGCATGATCATGGCGATGGCCATCATCATGTTCTCGTTCGGCGGGCTCGAACTGGTGGGCATCACGGCGGCCGAAGCGGAGTCGCCGGAAAAAACCATCCCCAAGGCCACCAACCAGGTCGTGTACCGCATCCTGATCTTTTACGTGGGCGCGCTGGCGGTGCTGCTGTCGCTGTACCCGTGGAGCGACGTGCAGCAAGGCGGCAGCCCGTTCGTGCTGATCTTCCAGGCGCTCGACAACGGCTGGGTGGCCTCGGCGCTGAACGTGGTGGTGCTCACAGCCGCGTTGTCGGTCTACAACAGCTGCGTGTACAGCAACAGCCGCATGCTGCTGGGCCTGGCGCTGCAGGGCCACGCACCGAAAACCCTGGCGCACGTGAACAATCGCGGCATCCCGGTGCACGCGCTGGGCGTGTCGGCAGCTGCCACTGCCCTGTGCGTGGTGGTCAACTACGTCATGCCGGGCAAGGCGTTTGGCATGTTGATGATGCTGGTGGTGGCGGCGCTGATGATCAACTGGGCGATGATCAGCATCACGCACCTGAAGTTCAGCCAGAGCAAGGCGCAGGCGGGCGAAACCACGCGCTTTCGCAGCTGGGGCCAGCCATGGACCAACTACCTGTGCCTGGCCTTCATGGCCGCCATCGTGGTCATCATGTACCTCACCCCCGACACCCGCATCGCGGTCTACATGATGCCGGCCTGGATCGCAGTCCTCGCCATCTGCTACCGCCTTCGGGGTCAGTGCCGACATTCAGACACGAACTCAGCCGGATAGCGCTGAGGCCGTGTCCAAATGTCGGCACTGACCCTGAAGTGCATCCGGGAAATTTTGATTCACATCAAGGATTTTTGAGTTCTGCACGCTTACCCTTCGGTCAATAGATTTGACGCAAACCGGGGAGAGCGTGTGTGGAACCAGCATTGAATTACAACTACAAGGTGGTCAAGCAATTCGCGGTCGCCACCGTCATCTGGGGCATCGTCGGCATGCTGGTGGGGGTGATCATCGCCGCCCAGCTGGCCTGGCCGGCGCTGAACCTCGACATTCCATGGCTGACCTACGGCCGCCTGCGGCCCTTGCACACCAACGCGGTGATTTTCGCGTTCGGTATCTGCGGCCTGTTTGCCACGTCGTATTACGTGGTGCAGCGCACCTGCCAGGTGCGGCTGTTTTCCGATAAATTGGCGGCGTTTACGTTCTGGGGCTGGCAGGCGGTGATCGTGCTGGCAGTGGTCACGCTGCCGATGGGTTACACGCGCGGCAAGGAATACGCCGAGCTCGAATGGCCGATCACGATCCTGATCGCGCTGGTGTGGATCGCCTACGCAGTGGTGTTCTTCGGCACCCTCATCACGCGCAAGGTCAAGCACATCTACGTGGCCAACTGGTTCTTCGGCGCCTACATCCTGGCCGTGACCATCCTGCACGTGGTGCAGGGCGCCAGCATGCCCGCCAGCCTGACCAAGTCGTACTCGGCCTACACCGGCGTGCAAGACGCCATGATCCAGTGGTGGTATGGCCACAACGCGGTCGGCTTCATCCTCACCGCCGGCTACCTGGGCATGGTGTATTACTTCATCCCCAAGCAGGCCGAGCGTCCGGTGTACTCGTACCGGCTGTCGATTGTCCACTTCTGGGCGCTGATCTTCACCTACATGTGGGCCGGTCCCCACCACCTGCATTACACGGCCCTGCCGGACTGGACCCAGTCGGTGGGCATGGTGTTCTCGCTGGTGCTGCTGGCGCCCTCGTGGGGCGGCATGATCAACGGCATGATGACGTTATCGGGCGCCTGGCACAAGCTGCGCACCGACCCGATCCTGAAATTCATGATCGTCTCGCTGTCGTTCTACGGCATCGCCACCTTCGAAGGCCCGATGATGTCGATCAAGACCATCAACGCCCTCTCCCACTACACCGACTGGACCGTGGCGCACGTGCACGGCGGCGCGCTCGGCTGGGTCGGCTTCATCACCATGGGCTCGATCTACTACCTGATTCCGCGCCTGGTCGGCGAGCAAAAAATGTACAGCGTCAAGCTGATCGACCTGCACTTCTGGGTGGCCACCATCGGCGTGGTGCTGTACATCGCCGCGATGTGGATCGCCGGCGTGATGCAGGGCCTGATGTGGCGTGCGGTGAACCCCGACGGCACCCTCACTTACACCTTTGTCGAAGGCGTGAAAGCGACCTATCCGTACTACGCGGTGCGGGTGCTGGGCGGCTTCATGTACTTCAGCGGCATGTGCGTAATGGGCTACAACACCTGGATGACGTTACGCCATCGCGCTACCGTCACCGCCCCCATCCCTGCCCTGGCTGCAGCCCACTGACCCCGGAGTACCCATGAAATTCTCGCATGAATGGATCGAAAAAAATCCCTGGCTGCTGATCGCCCTGGTCACGCTGGTGATCAGCATCGGCGGCGCCGTGGAAATCGTGCCGCTGTTCTTCCAGAAGTCCACCACCGAGCCGGTAGCCGGCCTCAAGCCGTACAGCCCGCTGCGCCTGACCGGGCGCGACATCTACGTGCGCGAAGGCTGCTACAACTGCCACTCGCAGATGGTGCGGCCGCTGCGCGCCGAGACCGAGCGCTACGGCCATTACTCGGTCGCTGGCGAATTCGTCTATGACCGGCCGTTCCAGTGGGGCTCCAAGCGTACCGGGCCCGACCTGGCGCGCGTGGGCGGCCGCTACAGCGACGAGTGGCACCGCACCCACCTGGCCAATCCGCGCGACGTGGTGCCGGAATCGAATATGCCCAACTACCCGTGGCTGGCCAAGACCAAATTGGTGCCGCAGGACGTGGTGCCCAAGCTCCGCGCACTGCAACGGCTGGGCGATCCGTACACCGACGCCGACATCGCCGCCGCGCCGGAACAGCTCAAGGACAAGACCGAGGAAGACGCCCTGATCGCCTATCTGCAAGGCCTGGGCACGTTAATCAAAGCAAGGAACTGACATGGCTATCGAGAACCTGTTTGACCAGGCCAGCAGCGTGATGACGGTGGTGTCGTTCGCCACCTTCATCGGCATCGTATGGTGGGCCTATTTCCACCACAAGGAAACCGATTTTACCCAGGCAGCACAAGCGCCCTTCATGGACGATGAACTGCGCGACGAGGAGCATAAGCATGGCTGACTTTACCAGCGGCTTCTGGGATTACTACATCGCCGCGCTCACCCTGCTCGGCATCCTCGGTTGCGGTATCCTGCTGTGGGCACAGTCGAAGGCGCGGGTGGGCAAGCGCAGCGACGTCAATGTCGATACCACCGGCCACGTCTGGGACCAGGATTTGACCGAACTGAACACGCCGATGCCGCGCTGGTGGATGTGGCTGTTCTACATCA
Source organism: Duganella phyllosphaerae (assembly GCF_001758785.1). Classification (GTDB taxonomy): domain Bacteria; phylum Pseudomonadota; class Gammaproteobacteria; order Burkholderiales; family Burkholderiaceae_D; genus Rugamonas; species Rugamonas phyllosphaerae. The sequence goes on along the minus strand of NZ_LROM01000107.1, from coordinate 5,946 downwards.
CCATCGTCTTCGCGCTGGTGTACCTGGTGCTGTATCCGGGCCTGGGCAGCTACGCCGGCAAGCTGGGCTGGAGCTCCACCGGCAACTACAAGACCGAACTGAAACAGGCGGAAAAAGAATACGGTCCGCTGTTCGCCCAGTACCAGCAGCAGGATCTCAAGGCGGTGGCGGCCGATCCGAAAGCGCGCGCCATCGGTGAACGGCTGTTCCTCACGTACTGCGCCCAGTGCCACGGCTCCGATGCACGCGGCAACAAGGGCTTTCCCAACCTGGCCGACAAGGACTGGCTGTTCGGCGGTACGCCCGAAATCATCAAGCAGACCATCCTGCACGGGCGCGTGGGCGCCATGCCGCCGATGGGCGCAGCGGTGGGCAGCGAAAAAGATATCGAGAACGTCGCCCACTACGTGCTGAGCCTGTCCGGCTCGACGGCCGATCCGATCAAGGCGGTGTTCGGCAAAGGCAAATTCGGCGCCTGCATGGCCTGCCACGGCGCCGACGCCAAGGGCAACCAGGCCTTGGGCGCGCCGAACCTGACCGATAAAATCTGGCTGTTCGGCGGCAGCGCCGACACCATCATGGAGACCATCCGCCACGGCCGCAACGCCACCATGCCGGCGTTCGGCGACTTCCTCGGCGACGCCAAGGTGCACGTGCTGGCCGCGTACATCTGGAGCTTGTCCAATGATGTCAGCCAGCCCTTGCCTGCACCTGCCGCGCCAGCGGAACCGGCAAAATGAGTGCGCCCGAGACCCAGGTCGTCAAGATGTATGCGGCGCGCGAGGAAATCTACCCGCGCGAAACGTCGGGCCGCTACGCCCGCCTGCGCTGGCTGTTCGCCTGGCTGACGCAGCTGGCGTTCTACGGCACGCCGTGGCTGCAATGGAACGACCGCCAGGCGCTGCTGTTCGACCTGACCACGCGCAAGTTCTACATCTTCGGCATGGTCTTGTGGCCTCAGGATTTCATTTATCTGGCGGTGCTGCTGATCATCAGCGCCTACTTGCTGTTCCTGGCCACGGCCGTGGCCGGACGCGTGTGGTGCGGCTTCACCTGTCCGCAAACTGTTTATACCGAAATTTTTCTCTGGATCGAGCGCAAGATCGAGGGCAAGCGCAGCGCGCGCATGTTGCTCGATCGCCAGCCGTGGTCAGCCAACAAGCTCGGTAGAAAGACCGCCAAGCACCTGGCCTGGGGCGCGGTCGCCCTGTGGACCGGTTTTACCTTTGTCGGCTACTTCACGCCAATCCGCGATCTGATGGTCGAGGTGCAAACCTTCGACTTCGGACCGTGGGAATGGTTCTGGGTGCTGTTCTATGCGTTTGCCACCTACGGCAACGCCGGCTGGATGCGCGAACAGGTGTGCAAGTACATGTGCCCGTACGCCCGCTTCCAGAGCTCGATGTTCGACCGCGACACCCTGGTCATCACCTACGATGCCAAGCGCGGCGAGCCACGCGGCCCGCGCCACAAGCAGGCAGCCAATACCGGCGGCGCCTGCATCGACTGTTCGCTGTGCGTGCAGGTGTGCCCCACCGGCATCGACATCCGCAACGGCCTGCAATACGAGTGCATCGGCTGCGCCGCGTGCGTGGATGCCTGCAACGGCGTGATGGACAAGATCGATGCACCGCGCGGCCTGATCCGCTACGCCACCGAACGCGCACTGGACGAACACCTGACGCCCACCGAGATCCGCCGCCGCACCTGGCGCCCCCGGGTGCGCATCTACACCGCCGTCCTGCTGCTGATCGTGACCGGCGCCAGTACCGCCCTGTACCTGCGCGTGCCCCTCAAGATGGACGTGATCCGCGACCGCGGCGCCATGGGCCGCGAAGTGGAAGACGGCATGATCGAAAACGTCTACCGGCTGCAGATCATGAACACCACCGAACGCGCCCATACGTACCGCATCAGCGTCGCCGGCGTCGAGTCGCTGGCCCTGGTCACGCCAGATACGGTGCGGCTCGATGCCACCGAAACGCGCGGCGTGCCGATTCGCCTGCGCACCGCGCACGGCGCCGCCCAGCCGGGCTCGAACAGGATCGAAGTGGCGCTCACGGCTGTCGATGACCCGGCGCTGCACGTCAACGAAACTGCGGTCTTCATCGTCCCCCGCTAGGAGTATTCATATGCACCATCTACACCGCACCGTCACCCCGTGGTACCAGCAGCGCTGGCCGTGGTTGCTGATGCTGGGCCCGGCCATCGTGGTGGCCGGCAGCGCGTTTACCGCTTACCTGGCGTTCTCCACGCCCGACCCGGTGGTGGTCGGCGACTATTACAAGCAGGGCAAGGCCATCAACCAGGACCTGACGCGCGACCGCGTGGCCAGCGCCATGGGCCTGTCGATGACGCTGACCTATGACGCCAGCCGCAGCGTGCTGTCGGGGCAAGTACAACGCTTGCACGGCGGCGGCATGACCGAGCCCATGCGGCTAAGACTTTCACACGCAACCTTGCCCGACAAGGACATCGAAGCGACGCTGCAACCCGACACGGCGGGCCGCTTCGAGGCGCCGCTGGCCATGCTCGAGCGCAGCCGCTGGGTGGTGCTGGTGGAAGGAGAAAAACGCGACTGGCGCCTGGCGGGCGCGTGGGTGTGGCCGAAGGAGCGCGGTGTAGCGCTGGTAGCCGATTAAGTCGCCGCTACCCCGCCCAGCCAACCGGGGTCGGACCCCATCGGTTCAGGGAGTGGGATCAACCGCAAGTCTGCGTACCGGCCGTAATCGCCTTGAGCGTGTGCGGCTCGAGCAGTTCGATCTCGCGGTTGCTCACCTTGACCAGCCCTTCCTTCTTGAACTTCGACAGCAGGCGGCTGATGCTCTCGATGGTCAGGCCCAGGTAGTTGCCGATTTCTTCGCGCGACATGCGCAGCTGGAAGGCGTTGGGCGAATAGCCGCGTGCTTCGTAGCGCGACGACAGGTTGACCAGGAAGGCGGCGAAGCGCTGCGTCGCCTGCATATTGCCCAATAAAAGCATCACGCTTTGTTCGCGCGTGATTTCCTGGCTCATCATGCGGTGGAAGTGGCGCAGCAGGGTGGGCATTTCGGCCAGCAGCTGCTGCAGGGTGGCGAACGGAATTTCGCACACTTCGCTGTCTTCCAGCGCCACCGCCGTGCAATGGTGCAGGTCGGTGCTGATGGCGTCCATGCCCAGCAGCTCGCCGGCCATCTGGAAGCCGGTGATCTGCTCGGCGCCTTCGCGGTTGACCTGGTAGGTCTTGAAGTGGCCGAGGCGGATCGCGTACAGGTTCTGGAACGGATCGCCTATGCGGAACAGCGTATTGCCGCGCGCGACCTTGCGGCGGCGGCCGATAATCTGGTCGAGCCGCTCCATGTCTTCGTTGCCCAGTCCCATGGGCAGGCACAGCTGGTGCATGCTGCACGTGGCGCAGCTGGCCTTGAGGATGTCGATTGTGGCGCCGGGCAGCACCAGCGACGGCAGGTCTTTGATCATGACCGACAGTGTAGACCATCAACCATGATTTTTGGTCGATGCCGCACCGGCGCCATCGGGTATTGCGGCGCATCCGCCACTTCCCCGCAGCTGGCCGATGCGCTAGACTCATCCTGGTTATTGCCGATTTCTTAACTTGAGCAGAGATAAAGACCATGAACCTCCGCCGTTGCGCCGTGTTGTACCTGGAACCCCGCGAAGAACTGGACATCGACTGGGCCGCGCTGTTTGCCGGCACCAGCACCCTGGCGGCCAGCACCCGCTGGCTGGCGCTGGCGCCGCACCTGGACCGCGAGATCGAGGTCGATGCCGCCGACCTGGCCGCGCTGGCCGCAGTCGGTTCGTCGGTGTGGACCGCGCACGCGGACCTGGCGCAGCGCCATGGCGCGGCAGTGGTGGACCGGCTGCTCGCCCACGGCCTGCTGCTGGCAGAGGACGCGGCGCCCGATTCCGCGCCAGGCGCGCTGCGCGCACGCGACGACACCTTGCGCACGCTGCACTGGCGGCCGCTGGCGGCACTGGCGCATACCTTCTCGCGCTGGCACGACGTGCGCAGCGATACCGGCATGGAAGCGCCCAGTTTCGACGAGCTGCTCGAGCGCCACGGCAACCCGCCGCCGCCGGTGCAGCAGGTGGCAAGCATCGGCGCAGCGGTGGCGCTGCCGGCTCCCACCGGTTTCCTCGACGAGGTGCTGCTGCGCCGCTACACGGGCCGCAATTACGACACCAGCGCCAGCCTGCCGCTGGCGGTTGCGGCGCGCCTGTTGCAGCGCACGTTCGGCGCCCAGGAAGTGCGCCACATCGGCCCGCACGCCAACGTGCTGAAAAAGACCAGTCCGTCGGGCGGCGGCCTGCATCCGGTCGAAGCGTTCGTGCTGGTACAGCGGGTGGACGGCCTGGCGCCGGGCTTGTACCACTACCATCCGGTCGACAACACGCTGCAGCCGCTGCGCGCCACCACGCCGGACCAGGCGGCGGCGCTGGCGCTGCAAATGGTGGCGGACCAGTACTGGCTGGCCGGGGCGGCCATGCAGGTGGTGATGGTGGGCCGGGTGGAGCGCTCGTTCTGGAAGTACCGCAATCACCAGAAGGCGTACCGCGCCATGTCGCTCGACGCCGGCCACCTGTCGCAGACGTTTTACCTGCTGGCGACCGAAGCGGGCTTGCCGGCGTTTATCACCGCCGCCATCAACGACATCGATATCGAAACCATGCTGGAGCTCGATCACCTGCGCCACGCGGTGATCGCCGTGTGCGGCTGCGGCGTGGCCGCGAGCGGTGAGCGCGAGATGGTGGAACTGCGCTATGGAGAGACCGGCCTCGGCCAGGTGGCAGAGTAGCCGGTCAGGGTTGGATCAGGAGGCCAGGCGCGCCACCGAGACACCGGACAACATGAACAGCACCATGCCGTTCTCGCCGATCTGCTTGCTTGCCAAGGCGGCATGGTCGGCGGCGGCCGCATCCTTGGACGGCAGGCGGCGCGCGGCCGGCACCTTGGCCGGATCGAGTTCGATCCCGAGCGTGCCCAACGCGCGGATGGGGTCGTTCTGCATGCGGTCGCGGAAACCATCGTCGGCGGCCAGTTTGGCGAGCATGGTGTTGAGTTGATCGAAATTCTGTTTAATCATTGTGTACTCCCTCAGGGTGGATAAAAACAATGTGCTGCCAGGCTATGCTACGCCCAGCTTGGCGAATTCACAACGTCTTTAACGATCGTCAGGGTCCCCCGCGCGGGCCGCATCGAGCACCGTCGCCAGTGCCGTGCCGAATGCTGCCAGCGCAGGGGCGACCTGGTCCGGGTCGCTGCGCAGTTGCTGCTCGAGGACGTCGCTGCAGCGGTGCAGTTGGCCCATCGACAGGTTGCCCGCCGCGCCCTTGACCTTGTGCACCAGCAGCGCGGCCTGCTCGATATTGCCGGCGCCGATGGCGGTGGCCAGTTGCGCCTGCGTGACAGCGAATTCCTCGACGAATTTTTCCAGCAGCACCGTGAGCAGGCGGCGGTTGCCGCCGAGGCGCGCCAGCGCGGCGCCGGTATCGATGCCGGGCGCGGCGGCCTGGTCATCAGCTTCCGGCGCGGCCTGCGTCCAGGTGAGGGCGGGCGTGGCCGGCGCCGCCAGCGCCGGCGCGGCGCGGCCGACGATCCAGCCGGCCAGCACCTCGAACAGCCGCTCCGGCTCGATCGGCTTGGTGATGTAGTCGTTCATGCCCATGGCCAGGCTGTTTTCGCGGAAACCGGGCACCGCGTGCGCGGTCATGGCGATCACCGGCAGGTGCGCGGCCGAATGGCGCGCGCGGATCAGCGCGGTCGCTTCGTAGCCATCCATTTCCGGCATCTGGATATCCATCAGCACCGCATCGTAGCGGCAGGCCTCGACCATGCGCACCGCCTCCATGCCGGTGCCGGCCAGGTCCACCTGCACGCCGCCGCCGAGCAAGACCTCGCGCGCGACCTGCTGGTTGATCTGGTTGTCGTCCACCACCAGCACG
>NZ_LROM01000106.1 GCF_001758785.1 Duganella phyllosphaerae | reverse complement strand
GTGCCGACATTCGGACACGAGCTGAGCCATTAAGTCAAAAAACAGGCCTGAAAAAGTTCCCCAATGTCCGAATGTCGGCACTGACCCCGAATTGGTTGTTCATGCCCTGATTTGTGCAGTTCGTCGCAATTTTGCGGGTGGGGGCGTGGCGGGCGTTATGATTGTGGAATCATCAGCCAGGGATAGACCATGAAGAGGATTTTCCAGTTCGGTTTGCTATTTGCGGCGGCGTGCGCGCTGTTCGGGCGCGCTCAAGCTGCCGACGACACCAGCGAAACCCGTACCGTCAACATCGACGCGCGCGTGGTGCGGGTCAAGATCGATGGCATGGTCGATGTCAAGCTGCGCCAGGGCCCGGTCCCTTCGCTCACGATCACCGGCAACAAGCGCACCATGGACCGGCTGACCTATGCGCAAAGCGGCGATACCCTGCAACTGGAAAGCGACGGCGGGCGCAGCGTCAGGATCAGTACCAGCAGCGGCGCGCGCGCCGAGATGGTGCTGCCCAACCTGCGCCAGGTGGTGATGGAGGGACTGGGCGCTGCCGAGATCAGCGGCTTCTCCGGCCAGGAACTGGAACTGGTGCTCGATGGCGCCGGCAGCATGAAGGCCACCGTCGATTACAAGACCGTGCGCGCCAGGCTCGGCGGCGTGGGCAAGATGAACTTGTGGATCAGCGAAAACGAACGCGTCGACATCGACCTGGGCGGCGCCGGCAACATCGTGCTCGGGGGCAGCGGCAAGCTGCTCAAGGCCGACCTTGGCGGGATCGGCGGCCTCAACGCCCAGAAGTTCACGGCCGAGAGCATCGACCTCGACCTGAGTGGGCTCGGCAACGCTACCGTCACCGCCACCTCCAACGCCAAGCTCGACCTGAGCGGCCTCGGTTCCGCCACCGTGTACGGCAAGCCGGTCAACCGCGATGTTTCGGTTGACGGCCTCGGCAAGGTCAACTGGAAGTAAGCCTGCAAACGCTCCCTACTCAATCGACATGAAAAAATTCATATTGGCGATCTGTCTCGCCTTCGGCCTGCAACAGGCCGCGCTGGCAGGTTTTGCCGAGGGCGCGACTGCCTACAACAACAAGAACTACGGCACCGCGCTCAAGGAAATCACGCCCCTGGCGCGCGCCGGCAACGCCGACGCCCAGCACCTGCTGGGCCTGATGTACTACATGGGACGCGGCGTGCCGCAGGACTATCAGCAAGCGTTCCAGTGGCACCGCAAGGCTGCGCTGCAAGGCAAGGCCGACGCCCAGTACGTGGTCGGCGCCATGTACTACACCGGCAACTCGGTGATCCAGGACCACAAGCAGGCGGTGAGCTGGTTCCGCAAGGCGGCACAGCAAGGCCATGGCGAAGCGCTGCAAACCATGGGGCTGATGTACCGCTACCATATCGGCGGCGTGCCGCAGGATAACGTGATCGCCTACATGCTGTGGAACCTGGCCGCCGCCCGCGGCGCACCGAACGCCGCCGAGCAGCGCGCGGCGGTGGTCAAGCACATGACGCCGGAGCAGATCGAGGAAGGGCAGGCCATGTCGGCCCGCTGGAAGCCCAACTCGCCACTGCCGAGTAAATCCCGTACCGGCGGCGAGTAAAGCTGGGTATCCAGTTGCCGGCAAGGGGACATCGAAAACTGTAGCGAGCGGCTTGATATCGTCTTGAGTAGCGGAAGCGTACGGAGGTACGCTGAGCAACGGAGAGGCGATAGCAAGTCGCGCAGTAGGTTGTCGAGGCCCCTTTATAGCTTCATCGTCAGGCCGACCTGGAAGGCCCGTCCCGGCAACGGTGCGATGTATTTCAGAGGCGAGTTGTTCGGCCGCGCATCGTCGTTCAGCAGGTTCGAGCCGCTGATGAACACCTCCAGCCCGGTCACCCGCGCGTAAGGTGAATCGATCGCGCGGCTGACCTGGAAGTTCACCATGTTGTAGGCGTCCAGCGGTACTTCGTTGCTGACGCTCTTGCCCAGGTATTTCTGCTTGTCGTAATAAGTGCTCGACAGCCGCGCCTTCCAGCCGCTGTGTTCCCACGCCAGGTTGGCGCCGTAGCGGTTGGTCGGCATATTGGGCAGGTACTCGCCATCGTTTTGCGTGCGCAGGCGGTCCGGGTTATCGGCCTTGTTCTTGACCAGGTCGGCGAAGGCCGAGACGTTCAACTTGCCGTAGCTACCCAGGCTGAACGCCTGCGAGGCGTCGAGCTCGAAGCCTTTCACGGTCGTGTCGGTCTGCTTCCAGTACTTCAGCGGCAGACGGTTGGCGGTTTGCAGGCCCGAATGGCCGAGGTACAGGAAATTGTCGTATTTCATCTGGTAAGCGGTGCCAGTCAGCTTGAAGCCGCCCAGGCCGAACAGAACGCTCAGCTCGATGTTGCGGGCGCGCTCGGCTTTCAGGTTCTGGTTGCCTTCCTCTTGCGTCATGATCGAGTAGTGGCGGTTGCTCGCGTACAGCTCGTTGATGTCGGGCGCGCGTTCGGACGAGCCGTAGCGCAGCTTGGCGCCCCACAGCTTGCCCAGCTCGAAGGCGGCGCCCAGGTTGTAGCTGTTCAGGCTGAATTTGCGGTCGGCCAACTTGGTATTGGCGGCGTTGCGCGAGGTTTTGAACCCGCTTGCTTCGATCTCGTGTTCCACCTTCTCGTGGCGGAAACCGGCATCGAACGAGGCCCAGTCGAAGTCGAGGTTCTGCCGGATGAACAGCGCGTTGCTGGTCGTGCCAACGTCAGGCAAGTACAACTGCGGACCGCTACCGGTCACATCGCGCGCGCGATGCGAGACGCCGACCACGCCGGAGAGGGCGCCGGCGCGCTGCTGCGCCAGCAGCAGCTCGGCCTGGGTGGTATCGAACGCATACTCGTTGGCGTTGGTCGGGCCGATGGTTTCGCCGGACGTGTTGTTCAGGCGCGAGACGCGCAGCTCCGCGCTGTCCACGTACGCCACGGGAGAGAGCAGCTTGCCCTCGAGCGCATATTTATCCTGGCGAATCTTCACGCCCACCGGCAACCCTTCGTCGTAGTTGGCGCCGAACGACTTGTTCTCCATCGAAAAGCCCGGCACGCCGTACTTGCTTTCCTTGCTGTCCAGGCTCACGCCCACGTAGCCCTGGTTGAAAAAGTACGTGGTGCCCACGCCGAAGTGCGCGTTGTTCGAATAGCTGTTGCCCAGCGTGCCGTGATAATCGGGCGTGACATCGCGGTTGATGCGGTTTTCGACCGTGCGCGGCGTGCCCGGCACATATGCCGGGTTGGCCGGATTGACGTAGGTCTTGCGCTGCCACACCGAGGTCGGATTGTTGGTGTAGAAGGAAAAATCGCCATCGGCCCAGTCCGGGTTATCCCTGATGAATTGCTCGATATACGGCTGCGACGACTTGTTGTACATCTGCTGGATGCGCGCCTCTTTCTGGCAGCTGTCGGCAATAAAACTGTTGATGCCGCCAGTGGCCGGGAACAGCCCGGTATTACACACGGACGCCTTGCTGTTGCCGGGAATCTTGTAGTGGTCGATGCTCTGGAACGACAGCTGGATGTTGGTCGAAAAGTTCTTGCTGTTGTTGAAGTTCAGGCGCAGACCCTGGGCATCGGCGTCGTTATAGCCCTTGCGCAGCACCAGTTCAAGCTCGTGGTCCTTGTCTTCCATCTTGCGCGACAAGATGCCGGAATCGACATTGACGCTGCCGCCGATGGCGTTGCCGCCGTAGCGCACGCTGTCCGACGATTTGCTGACCGTGGCGCTGCGCGCAAACAGCGGGTCGAACGGGATGTTGATGTCGCCGCTGATGGCGTTCATGCCCATGATCGACTGGCCGTCTTCGAGGATCTGCACGCGACTGCCGGACAGGCTGCGGATCACCGGCGCGCCGGCGTTGGGGCCGAAGGCGCTGCTTTGCACGCCCGACACCTGTTCGAGCATGTCGCCCAGGGTGCGGTTGTTCGCGCGGTCGTTCTGGACCGTAACGCTGGTGTCGCTGCCGGCCGGCTTGTCGGCGCGGACTTCAACGGTCTGGAGAGTGGTGTCGTCGGCTGCGTAGGCACTCGAGAAAGTGGACAGAATGGCAGCTGCAAGTACGTGATGGCGCATGATTCCTGGCAATGGTATTGGAGGGTTGGGGCGGGCGCAGCCCGGCAAGGTTGGGGCAGGGCAGCAGCACATGAGGTTTTAATGCAAAACGGTTGCAATAATAGCGCTCCGCCATTGTTGTTGCAAGTCAATTGCATAAAGTGGCCTGCAGCCGTGCAGGCGTGCGCCGCCTGCGTGGCGGAGTGGCCTCGCGTACAATCTTTTCTTTACATTTGCAGAGGTCCACCATGCGCGCGATTGAAATCACCCAACCCGGTTCGCCTGAAGTATTGAAGTTGTGCGAGCGCCCCATGCCCGTGGTCAAAACCGGCGAAGTGCTGATCAAGGTGCACGTGGCCGGCATCAATCGTCCTGACGTGTTCCAGCGCAAGGGTGCCTACGCACCGCCGCCGGGCGCCTCCGATTTGCCGGGCCTGGAAGTGGCAGGCGAGATCGTCGACGGCGACCTGGATTACTCCACTTTCGACATTGGCGATCAGGTGTGCGCGCTGGTGCAGGGCGGCGGCTACGCCGAGTACTGCGTGGCGCCGATCGAGCAGGTGCTGCCGGTACCGAAGGGCTGGAGCATGCTGGAAGCGGCGACGATCCCCGAAAACTATTTCACGGTCTGGAGCAATGTGTTCGACCGCGCCCGCCTGACGGGCAGCGAAACATTGCTGGTGCAGGGCGGTACCTCGGGCATCGGCGTGGCAGCGATCCAGCTGGCCAGCGCGCTGGGCCACCGCGTGTTTGCCACCGCCGGCAGCGCCGACAAGATCGCCGCGTGCCAGGAACTGGGCGCCGAACGCGGCATCAATTACAAGACCGAAGACTTCGTCGAAGTGGTCAAGTCGCTCACCACCGACCGTGGCGTTGACGTGATCCTCGACATGGTCGGCGGCGACTATGTGCCGCGCGAAGTGACGTGCCTGGCCGACGATGGCCGCATCGCGCTGATCGCCACGCTGGGCGGCGCCAAGACCACGCTGGACCTGGGGCAGATGTTGTACCGCCGCCTGACGATTACCGGCGCGACCTTGCGGCCGCGTTCGGTTGAGTTCAAGGGCGCGATTGCCAAAAACCTGCTCAAGCTCGTGTGGCCGTTGATGGCCGAGCGCAAGATCAAGCCGGTGATTCATTCGGTGTTTCCGCTGGAGCAGGCGGCGCAGGCGCATGAGCTGATGGAAAGCAGCACCCATGTCGGCAAGATCATGCTGCAGGTGATTTAGTACGGAACTCCTTGTAACCAAAACAACAAATTCACCAATGCAAGTTTGACCCACCCCCGGGGGCGCGGTAAAATCACAGGTTATTGAAAATTTAGGCTACTATGCGACGCAAACTCGTTATCGGCAATTGGAAGATGAACGGCAACCGCGCTGCCAATGCAGCCCTGTTGGCCGGCATCGTCTCCGGCCTCAAGGATGTCAACGACCGCGCCGATTGCGCGGTCTGTGTGCCTGCTCCCTACCTCGCCCAGTGCGAACAAGAATTGAACGCCACCGCGGTCGCCTGGGGCGGCCAGGACCTGTCGATCCACGCCAGCGGCGCCTATACTGGTGAAGTGGCAGCGTCGATGCTGACCGATTTCGGCTCGAAATACGTGCTGGTCGGCCACTCCGAGCGGCGCGCGTATCACGGCGAGACCAACGAACTGGTTGCGCAAAAAGCCGTGGTGGCCCTCGCTGCCGGCCTCGTCCCCGTGATCTGCGTGGGCGAAACCCTGGAAGACCGCGAAGCCGGCAATACCGAAACCGTGATCTGCGCCCAGTTGCAGGCCGCGCTCGAAGTCATTCCGGCCGAGCAGCTGTCTAACGTCGTGCTGGCCTATGAGCCGGTGTGGGCGATCGGCACCGGCAAGACCGCCACCCCGCAGATGGCCCAGGAAGCGCATTATTTCCTGCGCGGCTGCGTGGCCAGGAAAAGCGAGCAGGTCGCTGCCAGGATCCAGATCCTGTACGGCGGCAGCATGAAGCCGGACAACGCGGTCGAGTTGCTGGCCCAGGCCGACATCGACGGCGGCCTGATCGGTGGCGCCGCACTCAAGGCGGCGGATTTCCTGGCGATCATCCACGCCTGAGCAAGACATTAAGGGTTTTCCCTTAACGAGAAGTACTGTTGTAAAAATGTAGTTAAACAGCCTGCCGCGCCGTATTGGCAAGCTTAAAAAAAACGATACAAAACGATACAAAACTATTTAATTTTGAATGGAATATCATGAGCAGCATGTTCAACCTGGTAGTCATCATCCAAGTCATTTCGGCCCTGACCATCATCGGCCTCGTCTTGTTGCAGCACGGTAAAGGCGCCGACATGGGCGCGGCCTTCGGTTCCGGCGCTTCCGGCAGCCTGTTCGGCGCCACCGGCTCCTCGAACTTCATGTCCAAGTCCACCGGCGTGGCAGCGGCGGTCTTCTTCAGCGCCACCCTGGCGCTGGCCTACATCTCAGCCCAGCACAACAGCGGCGCAGTGAGCGGCGGCGTGATGGACAAGGCCCTGCCAACCGCACCGGCGACGGCGCCTACCACCGGTTCGGCCGGCATTCCTAACGCCCCGACGCCAGCGCCTGTTGCACCTGCAGCACCCGCTGCACAAACTCCTGCACCAGCGCCTGCAAACTCCATCCCAAAGTAATATAATAGCGGTCTTGGAACACAATATTGAGCAACAGGGTAGTGGGTTGCTCAATGTTTTAGCAGTAACTGGCAGCACAATGGCGCATTGGTGGGCAAAACTTAAACCAGTGTACCGAGAAGTAAATATTTATCGTTTTTCTTCTTGTTTTTTCGCAATACGGCATTAACAAGCCGGCAAAAACGCAGTAGAATAGCGGCCTTAGAATGCCGACGTGGTGAAATTGGTAGACACGCTATCTTGAGGGGGTAGTGGCGCAAGCTGTACGAGTTCGAGTCTCGTCGTCGGCACCAAAAATTTAGAGGCCAGCAAGGGAGTAGTGCCTGAGCTGGCTTTTTTACGAGGATGTGTCGTTCGATCCTGGTCTAAGTTGTACGATTGGGGCGAACGTAAAGAGCACCGCAAAACATCGCAGTGTGGTCCTTCAAACCAAGCGTTCAACAAAGCTCATCAATCGTGAACCTCGAAAATTATCTCCCCGTCCTTTTGTTCATCCTCGTCGGTCTCGGCGTAGGCATCCTTCCCCAGGTACTGGGCCACGTGCTCGGACCGAACAAGCCTGACTTCGCCAAACTGTCCCCGTATGAATGCGGCTTCGAAGCTTTCGAAGATGCGCGCATGAAATTCGACGTGCGTTACTACCTCGTCGCTATCCTCTTTATTTTGTTCGATCTGGAAACGGCATTCTTCTTCCCCTGGGGCGTCTCCGTACGCGAACTGGGCTGGAACGGATTCCTGGTGATGATGAGCTTCATCGCCGAATTCGTGGTCGGTTTTTGGTATATCTGGAAGAAAGGTGCCCTTGATTGGGAATAAGCCATGGCTATTGAAGGCGTATTAAACGAAGGTTTCATCACTACCTCGGCTGACAAGCTGATCAACTGGGCGCGTACGGGTTCGATGTTCCCGATGACGTTCGGTCTGGCCTGCTGTGCGGTTGAAATGATGCACGTGGGCGCGGCCCGTTACGACATGGACCGCTTCGGCGTGGTGTTCCGTCCATCGCCACGTCAGTCCGACGTGATGATCGTGGCCGGCACGCTGTGCAACAAGATGGCCCCTGCGCTGCGCAAGGTCTACGACCAGATGCCGGAACCGCGCTGGGTCATCTCGATGGGCACCTGTGCCAACGGCGGCGGCTACTACCACTATTCGTACTCGGTGGTGCGCGGTTGCGACCGCATCGTGCCGGTCGATGTGTATGTGCCAGGCTGTCCGCCCACCGCTGAGGCGCTGCTGTACGGCATCATGCAGCTGCAGAACAAGATCAAGCGTACCAACACCATCGCACGATGACTACCAAATTAGAACAACTCCAAACCGCCCTCGGCACTGCCCTGGGCGAACGCGTTAGTACTGTCGTGGCGCTCGGCGAGATCACTCTCACCGTCAAGCAGGCCGACTACTACGCCGTGATGCAAACGCTGCGCGACGACGCCACCCTCGGTTTCGAGCAAGCCATCGACCTGTGCGGCGTCGACTACCTCACCTATGGCGAAGGCGCCTGGGACGGCCAGCGTTTCGCGGTCGTGATTCACCTGCTGTCGCTCAAGTACAACTGGCGCGTGCGCGTGCGCTGCTTCGCCAGCGACGACGAGATGCCGGTGTTCCCGTCGCTCACGCCGCTGTGGCGCTGCCTGAACTGGTTCGAGCGCGAAGCGTTCGACATGTTCGGCATCCTGTTCGAGAATCACAACGACTTGCGCCGCATCCTGACCGATTACGGCTTCATCGGCCACCCGTTCCGCAAGGACTTCCCGGTGTCGGGCTATGTCGAAATGCGTTACGACCCCGAGCAGAAGCGCGTGATCTACCAGCCGGTCACCATCGAGCCGCGTGAAAACGTGCCGCGCGTGATCCGCGAAGAAAACTACGGGATTAAATAATGGCTGAGATTAAGAATTACACCCTGAACTTCGGTCCGCAACACCCGGCCGCGCACGGCGTGCTGCGCCTGGTGCTCGAGCTCGACGGCGAAGTGATCCAGCGCGCCGATCCGCACATCGGCCTGCTGCACCGCGGTACCGAGAAGCTGGCCGAGCAAAAGACCTACCTGCAGTCGGTGCCGTACATGGACCGCCTCGATTACGTGTCGATGATGTGCAACGAGCACGCCTACGTCATGGCCATCGAAAAGCTGCTGGGCCTGGAAGTGCCGCTGCGCGCGCAATACATCCGCGTGATGTTCGATGAAATCACCCGTATCCTGAACCACCTGATGTGGCTGGGCGCGCACGCGCTCGACGTCGGTGCGATGGGTCCGTTCCTGTACTGCTTCCGCGACCGCGAAGACCTGTTCGACGTGTACGAGGCGGTGTCGGGCGCGCGCATGCACGCGGCCTACTACCGCCCGGGCGGCGTGTACCGCGACCTGCCGGACACCATGCCGCAGCACAAGCCGTCGATCATCCGTTCGGCCAAGGCGATTGCCGACCTGAACGAACACCGCCAGGGTTCGGTGCTGGACTTCATCGAAGCGTTTACCGCTCGTTTCCCGACTTACGTGGACGAGTACGAAACGCTGCTGACCGACAATCGTATCTGGAAACAGCGTACCGTCGGCATCGGCGTGGTGACCCCGGAAGACGCACTGGCGATGGGCTTTACCGGCGCCATGCTGCGCGGTTCGGGCATCCAGTGGGATCTGCGCAAGCACCAGCCTTACGAAGTGTACGACCTGATGGACTTCGACGTGGCCATCGGCACCAACGGCGACTGCTACGACCGCTACCTGGTGCGCGTGGAAGAGCTGCGCCAGTCGAACAAGATCATCAAGCAGTGCGTGGAGTGGCTGCGCAACAATCCAGGTCCGGTCATCACCAGCAACCACAAGGTTGCCCCGCCTAACCGCGTGGACATGAAGACCAACATGGAATCGTTGATTCACCACTTCAAACTGTTTACCGAAGGCTTCCACGTGCCACCAGGCGAAGCGTATGCCGCCGTGGAGCACCCGAAAGGCGAGTTTGGCGTGTACCTGCTGTCGGACGGCGCCAACAAGCCCTACCGCATGAAGTTGCGCACGCCCGATTATGTGCACCTGCAAGCGCTGGACGAAATGTCGCGCGGCCACATGATTGCCGACGCCGTGACCATCATCGGTACGCAGGACATCGTGTTCGGCAGTATTGACCGCTAAGAGGCAAAAGTATGTTGTTATCAGAGCAGTGCTATCAAAAAATCGACCGCGAGCTGGCCAAGTACCCGGACGACCAGCGTCAGTCCGCCGTCATGGCCGCGCTGGCGCACGCCCAGGTTGAACTGGGCTGGATCTCGCCGGAAACCATGCAGGAACTGGCCGACTACATCCGCATGCCGGCAATCGCCGTGCAGGAAGTGGCCACTTTCTACAATATGTATAACTTGAAGCCCATCGGCAAGCACAAGATCACCGTGTGCACCAACCTGCCATGCGCGCTGTCGGGCGGCGAACGCGCCGCGCAACACCTGAAGCAAAAGCTGGGCATCGACTACCGTGACACCACGGCAGACGGCGAATTCACGCTGATGGAAGGGGAGTGCATGGGCGCCTGCGGCGACGCACCGGTGCTGCTGGTGAACAATCACCGCATGTGCAGCTTCATGTCCAACGACAAGATCGACACCCTGGTCGGTGAACTGAGCGGGAGCGCCAAATGACGTCACTGCACAATCGTCACATCGACCCAGTCATTCTCGCCGGCCTCGACGGCGAAAACTGGCACCTCGAAGACTACGTCAAGCGCGGTGGCTACAGCGCCCTGCGCCGCATCATCGAAGAAAAGATCACCCCGGAACAGATCATCGCCGACCTGAAAGCGTCGTCGCTGCGCGGCCGTGGCGGTGCGGGCTTCCCGACCGGTCTGAAGTGGAGCTTCATGCCGCGCCAGTTCCCGGGCCAGAAGTACCTGGTATGTAATACGGATGAAGGCGAACCCGGCACTTTCAAGGACCGCGACATCATTCGTTACAACCCGCATGCACTGATCGAAGGCATGGCCATTGGCGCTTACGCGATGGGCATCACCGTGGGTTACAACTACATCCACGGCGAAATCTTTGCCGAATACCAGCTGTTCGAAGAAGCGCTGGAAGAGGCGCGTGCTGCCGGCTTCCTGGGCAATAACATCCTCGGTAGCGAATTTTCATTCCAGCTGCACGCCCACCACGGTTACGGCGCTTATATCTGCGGCGAAGAAACCGCGTTGCTGGAGTCGCTCGAAGGCAAGAAGGGCCAACCGCGCTTCAAGCCGCCGTTCCCGGCCTCGTTTGGCCTGTACGGCAAGCCGACCACCATCAACAACACCGAGACCTTTGCTGCCGTGCCGTTCATCTTGAACATGGGCCCGGAAAAGTACCTGGCCATCGGTCGTCCGAACAATGGCGGCTCGAAGATCTTCTCGATCTCCGGCGACGTCGAGCGTCCGGGCAACTACGAAGTTCCGCTGGGCACGCCGTTTGCCAAGCTGCTGGAACTCGCAGGCGGCATGCGCGGCGGCAAAAAGATCAAGGCCGTGATTCCTGGTGGCTCCTCGTCGCCGGTGATTCGTGGCGAGATCATGATGCAAACCGACCTCGACTATGATTCGATCGCCAAAGCGGGCTCGATGCTCGGCTCGGGCGCGGTCATCGTCATGGACGAAACCCGTTGCATGGTCAAGGCCATGGAACGCCTGGCGTACTTCTACTTCGAAGAGTCGTGCGGCCAGTGCACCCCTTGCCGCGAAGGCACGGGCTGGATGTACCGCATGATCCATCGCATCGAAAACGGCCAGGGCCGTGCTTCCGATCTGGACGTGCTGAACTCCATTTGCGACAACATCCAGGGCCGCACGATTTGCGCGCTGGGCGACGCTGCGGCTATGCCGATGCGTGCGTTCATCAAGCAGTTCCGCGAAGAATTTGAACACCATATCGAGCACAAGACTTGCGTTGTGCCCGCATATATCTAAAAGCTGGTAACAATCACCATGGTTGAAATCGAAATAGACGGCAAAAAAGTCGAAGTCCCTGCTGGTAGCATGGTGATGGACGCCGCCAACAAGCTGGGGACGTACATCCCGCACTTCTGCTATCACAAGAAATTGTCGATCGCCGCCAACTGCCGCATGTGCCTGGTTGAAGTGGAAAAAGCACCGAAGCCGCTGCCTGCGTGCGCCACGCCGGTATCGGCTGGCATGATCGTGCGTTCCGCCTCCGACAAGGCCGTACAGGCACAGAAGTCGGTGATGGAATTCCTGTTGATTAACCACCCGCTGGACTGCCCGATCTGCGATCAGGGCGGCGAGTGCCAGTTGCAGGACTTGGCAGTCGGTTACGGCAAGACCGATTCGCGCTACGAAGAAGACAAGCGCGTGGTCGTGCCGAAAGACGCCGGCCCGCTGGTCTCGATGCAGGAGATGGCCCGCTGCATCCAGTGCACCCGTTGCGTACGCTTTGGCCAGGAAGTGGCCGGCGTGATGGAACTGGGCATGATCGGCCGTGGCGAGCACTCGGAAATCACCTCGTTCGTCGGCCAGACCGTCAACTCGGAAATGTCCGGCAACATGATCGACCTGTGCCCGGTTGGCGCACTGACGTCGAAGCCATTCCGTTACAGCGCCCGTTCGTGGGAACTGTCGCGCCGCAAATCGGTCTCGCCGCATGACGGCCTGGGCGCCAACCTGATCGTGCAAGTCAAGGGCGGCAAGGTCAAGCGCGTACTGCCGCTGGAAAACGACGCTGTCAACGAGTGCTGGATTTCCGACAAGGACCGCTTCTCGTACGAAGGCCTGGAAGCCGCCGACCGCCTGACGCAGCCGATGCTCAAGCAGGGCGGCGAGTGGAAAGAAGTCGATTGGCAGACCGCGCTCGAATACGTGGCGCACGGCCTGAAAAACATCCGCCACGAGCATGGCGACAACGCGCTGGCCACCCTGGCCACGCCGCACTCCACGCTCGAGGAACTGCACCTGCTGCAAAAGCTCACCCGCGCCATGGGTTCGACCAGCGTCGATACCCGTCTGCGCCAGTCCGACTTCTCGCTGACCGGCGTGACGCCGTGGCTGGGCATGTCGATCAACGACTTCGGTCAACTGGACCGCGCGTTCGTGATCGGCTCGTTCCTGCGCAAGGATCACCCGCTGCTGGCCACCCGCCTGCGCGCGGCAGTGAAGGGCGGCGCCAAGCTGTCCATCCTGCACGCGACCGACGACGACCTGTTGATGAACGTGTCGAGCAAGGTCATCGCTGCACCTAGCGAGTGGTTGTCCGCGCTGTCGCAAATCGTTTCCGCCGTCGCTGCCGCCAAGTCGGTCGCTGCACCGGCCGGTTTCGACGGTATCGAAGCGTCGGACGCCGCCAAGGCAGTCGCCGCCTCGCTGGTTTCCGGCGAGCGCAAGGGTATCTTCCTCGGTAACGCTGCGGTTCAACACCCACAGGCTGGCGCGCTGCACGCAGCTGCCCAGTGGCTGGCCGAACAGACTGGCGCCACCTTCGGTGTCCTGACCGAAGCGGCCAACACGGTCGGTGCTTACATCGTCAACGCCAACGGCGCCACCGCCCCGGCGTTTACCGAAGCCAAGCAAGCCTACGTGCTGCTCAACGTCGAGCCGGAACTGGACGCGCACAATCCGCAAGCGGCGATTGCCGCATTGAACAAGGCCGAAATGGTCGTGGTCATGTCCGCTTACAAGCACGGCATGGACTACGCCGACGTGCTGCTGCCGGTCTCGCCGTTTTCCGAAACCTCGGGCACTTTTGTGAACTGCGAAGGCCGTGCACAAAGCTTCAACGGCACCGTCAAGCCGCTGCTGGAAACCCGCCCGGCGTGGAAAGTACTGCGCGTGCTCGGTAACATCCTCGGCCTGGCCGGTTTCGACTACGACACCTCGGAAGCGATCCGCGACGAAGTGCTGGGTAACGGCAACTTCGACGTCTCGGCCAAGCTGAACAACAAGGCCGCGCAAGCTGCCGTTGCTTCGACCAGCGTATCGACTGGTGTTGAGCGTATCGCCGACGTCCCGATCTACTTCGCCGACGCCGTGGTGCGCCGCGCCGAGTCGCTGCAAAAGATGGCCGACGCGGCTGCACCCAAAGCGCACCTGTCGCCAGCACTGGCGCAGCAGCTGGGCGTGGTTGCCGGCGACACCGTCAAGGTCACCCAAGGTCATGGCAGCGCAGTGCTGGTTGCCACCGTTGACGCCAAGCTGCCAGCGAACGCCGTGCGCGTTGCTGCGGCCCACCGCTCGACCGCTGCACTGGGCAGCATGTTCGGTGCCATCACCGTTGAAAAAGCAGGAGAGGTGAAATAATGGCGTTGCCTGAATTCGTCACGACGTTGCACGACCTGGGCGCCAACAGCCCGTTGGCCCCGGTCTGGCCTATCGTCTGGAACCTGATCAAGATCATCGTGGTGCTGCTGCCGCTGATGGGCCTGGTCGCTTACCTGACCCTGTGGGAGCGCAAGCTGATCGGCTTCATCCAGATCCGTATCGGCCCGAACCGCGTCGGTCCCGGCGGCCTGCTGCAGCCGATCGCCGATGCGCTGAAACTGCTCTTTAAAGAAATCATCACCCCGGCCAAGGCCAACCCCGGTTTGTTCGTGATCGGTCCGGTCATGACCATCATGCCGGCGCTCGCTGCCTGGGCGGTGGTGCCTTTCGGTCCGGAAGCGGTGCTGGCCAATGTCAACGCCGGCCTGCTGCTGCTGATGGCGATTACCTCGATGGAAGTCTACGGCATCATCATCGCCGGCTGGGCGTCGAACTCGAAGTACTCGTTCATGGGCGCCATGCGCGCTTCGGCCCAGATGATCTCGTACGAAATCCCGATGGGCTTCGTGCTGGTCGTGGTGCTGATGATTACCGGTTCGCTCAACTTCGGCGATATCGTTGCCAGCCAGCAGGCCGGTACGATGGCGTCGCACGGCGTGAACTTCCTGTCGTGGAACTGGCTGCCGCTGCTGCCGCTGTTCGTGGTGTACCTGACCTCGGGCCTGGCTGAATGCAACCGTCACCCGTTCGACGTGGTCGAGGGCGAGTCGGAAATCGTCGCCGGTCACATGGTGGAATATTCGGGTATGGCGTACGCCATGTTCATGCTGGCCGAATACGCCAACATGATCCTGATCGCAGCCCTGGCATCGATCATGTTCCTCGGCGGCTGGTCGGCACCGTTTGCGTTCCTGGAATTCTGGGGCGGTTTCGGCGGCTTCTTCTGGTTGTTCGCCAAAACGTTCTTCCTGGTGTCCGTGTTCATCTGGGTGCGCGGTACCTTCCCA
Source organism: Duganella phyllosphaerae (assembly GCF_001758785.1). GTDB lineage: Bacteria > Pseudomonadota > Gammaproteobacteria > Burkholderiales > Burkholderiaceae_D > Rugamonas > Rugamonas phyllosphaerae. The sequence goes on along the minus strand of NZ_LROM01000106.1, from coordinate 81,105 downwards.
CGCTACCGTTACGACCAGATCATGCGTCTGGGCTGGAAAGTGTTCATCCCGCTGACCCTGGTGTACCTGGTGTTCGTGGCCGGTTGGATGCATTCCCCATGGAATATCTGGAACTAAGGAATAGACACAAATGGAACGCTTAAAAGACTTCATCGGCAGCTTCATGCTGACCGAACTGATCAAAGGGATGGCGCTGACGGGCAAGTATATGTTCTCGCGCAAGATCACCGTGCAGTACCCGGAAGAGAAGACGCCGATGTCGCCGCGCTTCCGTGGCCTGCACGCGCTGCGCCGCTACCCGAACGGGGAAGAGCGCTGCATCGCCTGCAAACTGTGCGAAGCAGTGTGCCCGGCGATGGCGATCACGATTGAATCGGAGCAGCGCGACGACGGTTCGCGCCGCACCACGCGTTACGACATCGACCTGACCAAGTGCATCTTCTGCGGTTTCTGCGAAGAGTCGTGCCCGGTCGATTCGATCGTCGAAACGCACGTGCTGGAATACCACGGCGAAAAACGCGGCGACCTGTACTACACCAAGGAAATGCTGTTGGCCGTGGGCGATCGTTACGAAAACCAGATCGCCGAAGCACGCGCTGCGGACGCTCCTTACCGCTGACGACAGGCGGGGCAGGGCGCAGGCCGGCAGTCACGGTCACGCCTTCTCCGCCGCAGTGGTGGTTCAAACAAAAACTGTACGTCTCTTGGGTTAGTTATGGAATTTAAAACTGCTTTGTTCTACGCCTTTGCAGCCATCATGATATTGGCTGCCACGCGCGTTATCACGGCCCGCAATCCGGTCCACGCGGCCCTGTTCCTGGTGCTGGCGTTCTTCTCGGCCGCCGGCATCTGGATGCTGCTCGAAGCCGAGTTCCTGGCCATCGTGCTGGTGCTCGTGTACGTGGGCGCCGTCATGGTGCTGTTCCTGTTCGTGGTGATGATGCTCGACATCGACACCGGCAGGCTGCGCGAAAACTTCTGGAGCTACCTGCCGGTGGCCAGCTTCGTCGGCGTCATCATCGTGCTGGAAATGGCTGCCGTGCTGTGGAAGTCGTTCCTGTCGTTCGATACCCAGGCAGTTGCTGCCGGTAATATCGGCGGCACCAAGGAACTGGGTATCCTGATCTTCACCAAATATGTTTATGGCTTCGAGATCGCTGCGGCGATCCTGCTGGTGGCGATCGTTGCCGCCGTGGCCCTGACCCTGCGCAAGCGCAAGGACACCAAGCATTTCGACCCGGCTGACGCTGTCCGCGTAAAACGTAACGACCGCCTGAAGATCGTCAAGATCGCGCCGGTTACCACGCGCGGCCAGGTCGATACCGGTTCGGCAGAGAACAAGGAGACCCCATGACTTTATCGCTTGCTCACTACCTGGTTCTTGGCGCGATATTGTTCGCGATCTCGATCGTTGGTATTTTCCTGAACCGCAAGAACATCATCGTTCTGCTGATGGCCATCGAACTGATGCTGCTGGCAGTGAACATGAATTTCATCGCGTTCTCCCACTACCTGGGCGACGCAGCCGGCCAGATCTTCGTTTTCTTCATCCTGACCGTGGCCGCTGCTGAATCAGCGATCGGCCTCGCGATTCTGGTGGTGCTGTTCCGTAATCTGGACACCATCAATGTGGAAGACCTCGATAGGCTCAAGGGTTAATCCCGCGGCTTGGTTCTCATTTCGAAAAATAACGATTAAGGTTCATCATGGCGGGTACTCTCAACCCTAACCTCCTACTGGCCGTACCTCTGGCGCCGCTGGTCGGCTCCGCGATTGCGGGTTTGTTAGGAACCAAATTCTTTGGCAATGTCGTGGGACGCAAAACGTCCCACACGGCGACCATCCTCGGCGTGCTGATCGCCTTCATCCTGTCGGCGATGACGTTCAACGAGGTGCTAGGTGGCGCCACGTATAACGGCACCGTGTATCACTGGATGACGGTGGCCGGCATCAACTTCGAGGTCGGTTTCCAGATCGATACGCTGTCGGCGATGATGATGTGCGTGGTGACCTTCGTGTCGCTGATGGTGCACATCTACACCATCGGCTACATGGCGGAAGACGAAGGCTATAACCGCTTCTTCTCGTACATCTCGCTGTTCACGTTCTTGATGTTGATGCTGGTCATGGCCAACAACTTCCTGCAGCTGTTCTTCGGCTGGGAAGCAGTCGGCCTGGTCTCGTACCTCCTGATCGGCTTCTGGTACAAGCGTCCTACCGCGATCATCGCCAACATGAAGGCGTTCCTGGTCAACCGCGTGGGCGACTTCGGCTTCATCCTCGGTATCGGCCTGCTGCTGGCTTACGCCGGCACCATGAACTACCAGGAAGTGTTCGCCAAGAAGGACGAGCTGGCACTGCTGACGCTGCCAGGCACCGACTGGGCGCTGCTGACCGTGGCCTGTATCTGCCTGTTCATCGGCGCCATGGGTAAATCGGCGCAGTTCCCGCTGCACGTGTGGCTGCCGGACACGATGGAAGGTCCTACCCCGATCTCGGCACTGATCCACGCCGCGACCATGGTTACCGCCGGCATCTTCATGGTGTCGCGCATGTCGCCGCTGTTCGAGCTGTCGGACACCGCGCTGTCGTTCATCCTGGTCATCGGTTCGATCACTGCGCTGTTCATGGGCTTCCTGGGCATCATCCAGAACGACATCAAGCGCGTGGTCGCTTACTCGACCCTGTCGCAGCTGGGCTACATGACGGTTGCCCTCGGTTGCTCCGCTTACTCGGTGGCCGTATTCCACCTGATGACCCACGCATTCTTCAAGGCACTGCTGTTCCTGGGCGCCGGTTCGGTCATCATCGGCATGCACCACGACCAGGACATCCGCAACATGGGCGGCCTGCGCAAGTACATGCCGATTACCTGGATCACGTCGCTGCTCGGTTCGCTGGCTCTGATCGGTACGCCGTTCTTCTCGGGCTTCTACTCGAAAGACTCGATCATCGAAGCCGTGCACGAGACCCATATCTGGGGCGCCGGTTTCGCCAACTTCGCCGTACTGGCTGGTGTGTTCGTGACCGCGTTCTACTCGTTCCGCATGTACTTCCTGGTGTTCCACGGTAAAGAGCGTTTCGGCCAGGCCCATGCCCACGGTCACGACGCCCATCACGATGCCCACGCCAAGACCGCGCACGCCGATCCGGCCGCACACGGCCACGATGCGGACGCGCACCACGAAGAAGAGGAAGACGACCATGGCCACCACGGCCTGGAGCCTGGCCAGAAGCCGCATGAATCGCCATTCGTGGTCTGGTTCCCGCTGGTGATGCTGGCGATTCCTTCGGTCATCATCGGTTACCTGGCCATCGGCCCGATGCTGCACGGCGACTTCTTCAAGAACGTGATCTTTGTCGGTGAAAACCACAAGGCAATGGAAATCCTGGGCGAAGAGTTCCACGGCGCCATGGCGATGACCATTCACTCGCTGACGACCCTGCCGCTGTGGCTGGCAATCGCCGGTGTGGCCAGTGCGTACTACTGCTACATGATCAACCCACGGGTACCGGCATGGTTCTTCGCCAAGTTCACCGCAGTGCACACGCTGCTCGAGAACAAGTACTACATGGACAAGTTCAACGAGGTGGTGTTCGCCGGCGGTGCCCGCCTGCTGGGCAACGGCTTGTGGAATGTCGGCGACAAGACCCTGATCGACGGCCTGCTGGTCAATGGCAGCGCCAAGGTCGTGAACTGGTTCTCGAAGCTGGCACGCGTAGGTCAGACCGGTTACATCTACCACTACGCGTTCGTGATGATCCTGGGCATCCTGGGGTTCCTGGTCTACTTCCTGCCGTTTTGGCACGCTTAATTAGCTGATACGCATAGAGATAACGAAAACCATGATGCAGTCAACCATATCTACATTACCGTACCTGAGCCTGGCGATCTGGCTCCCGATCGTGTTCGGCGCCCTGATTCTGGCGCTCGGTCGCGACACCAACGCCGGCCTGGTACGTATCGGCTCGCTGATCGGCGCCTTGATCAGTTTCGTGGCGACGATTCCGCTGATTACCAATTTCGACAACGCCGCCCACGGCATGCAGTTTGTCGAAAAATCGAAGTGGATCGATACCTTCAACATCTACTACTCGCTGGGCATCGATGGCCTGTCGCTGTGGTTCGTGCCGCTGACCGCCTTCATCACGGTGATCGTGGTGATCTCGGCCTGGCAGGTGATCCAGTCGCGCGTCGCGCAGTACATGGGCGCGTTCCTGATCCTGTCCGGCCTGATGATCGGCGTGTTCTGCGCCATGGACGGCCTGCTGTTCTACTTCTTCTTCGAAGCGACCCTGATCCCGATGTACATCATCATCGGCGTGTGGGGCGGTGAAAACCGCGTGTACGCCTCGTTCAAGTTCTTCCTGTACACGTTCTTCGGTTCGCTGCTCACGCTCGTTGCGATCATCTACCTGTACCGCACCACCGGCAGCTTCGACATCCTGCAATGGCACCTCGCCGTGCTGACAATGAAGGAGCAGATCTTCATCTTCGCCGCCTTCTTCATGGCCTTTGCCGTGAAAGTGCCGATGTTCCCGGTCCACACCTGGCTGCCGGACGTCCACGTGGAAGCGCCGACCGGCGGTTCCGCCGTGCTGGCCGCAATCATGCTGAAACTGGGCGCCTATGGTTTCCTGCGCTTCTCGCTGCCGATCACCCCTGACGCTTCGCACTACCTGTCCGGCTTCGTGATCACGCTGTCGCTGATCGCCGTGATTTACATCGGCCTGGTGGCCCTGGTGCAGAAGGACATGAAGAAACTGGTCGCCTATTCGTCGATCGCGCACATGGGCTTTGTCACCCTGGGCTTCTTCATCTTCAACCCGATCGGCGTGCAGGGCGGTATCGTGCAAATGATTTCGCACGGCTTCATCTCCGGCGCCATGTTCCTGTGTATCGGTGTGCTGTACGACCAGGCCCACTCGCGCCAGATCGCCGACTACGGTGGTGTGGTCAACAAAATGCCGAAGTTCGCCGCGCTGTTCGTGTTCTTCTCGATGGCCAACTGCGGCCTGCCAGCGACCTCCGGCTTTGTCGGCGAGTTCATGGTGATCCTGGGCGCAGTGCAGTACAACTTCTGGATTGGCCTGCTGGCCGCCACGGCACTGATCTTCGGCGCGGCTTACTCGCTGTGGATGGCCAAGCGCGTGATCTTCGGCAAAGTGACCAACCACCATGTGGCCGCACTGGTCGACGTGAACGGACGCGAGTTCTTCATGCTGGGCGTGCTGGCGATTGCCGTGCTGGTCATGGGCCTGTACCCGGCGCCATTCACCGACACCATGCAAACGTCGGTGGCCGACCTGCTGGCCCATGTTGCTAAAAGCAAGCTGCCTTAAATGAAACTGAACACCGGAACATCGAGAAAATCCTAAATGATTACACCTATTCCACAAGAGGCGTTCAACATCGCCCCGGCGTATGCCGAGGTCACGATGATTGTCGGCGCTTCGCTATTACTGCTGGTCGACATGTATTTGTCGGAGTCCAAGCGCTCGATCACGTACCTGCTGTCGCTGGCACTGCTGGCCGTTTGCGCGGCCATCAGCTACGGCGACTTCATGAGCGGCGCCACGCTGTATACCTTCAACGGCATGTACGTGTCCGACCCGATGTCGAACCTGCTCAAGCTGTTTACGTACCTGGCTCTGGCCCTGACCCTGATCTATTCGCGCCAGTACACCACTGACCGCGGCATGATGACCGGCAACCTGGGCGGTGAGTTCTACGTCCTGGCGCTGTTCGCAGGCCTGGGCCAGATGATCATGATCTCGGGATCGCACTTCCTCACCATCTACCTTGGCGTGGAATTGATGTCGCTGTCGCTGTACGCGCTGGTCGCACTGCGTCGTGACAACCACAAGGCCACCGAAGCGGCGATGAAGTACTTCGTCCTCGGCGCATTGGCTTCGGGCTTCCTGCTGTACGGTATGTCGATGTTGTACGGCGCCACCGGCACCCTGGAAATCTCGAAAGTCGCTGCTGCCGTTGCTGCCGGCACCATCAAGCCGACCATCCTGGTGTTCGGTATCGTGTTCCTGGTCGCTGGCCTGGCATTCAAACTGGGCGCCGTGCCATTCCACATGTGGGTACCGGACGTGTACGAAGGTTCGCCAACCGCAGTGACCCTGCTGCTGGGCGGCGCACCGAAGATCGCTACCTTTGCAGTGTGCATCCGCCTGCTGGTGGAAGGCCTGCTGCCGCTGGCAGTCGACTGGCAGCAGATGCTGATGGTCCTGGCCGTGCTGTCGCTGGTGATCGGTAACCTGACCGCGATTGCCCAGACCAACCTGAAACGTATGCTGGCGTACTCGACCATCGCGCAGATCGGCTTCGTGCTGCTGGGCCTGTTGTCGGGCGTGGGCACCACCGTCGGCAACGGCGGCATGGAAGCTGCCTACAGCGCCTCGATGTTCTACGTGGTCACCTATGTGCTGACCACCGTGGGCACTTTCGGCCTGTTGATGCTGCTGTCGCGCGCCGGTTTCGATGCCGACAACATCGCCGACTTCAAGGGCCTGGGCAAGCGCAGCGGCTGGTTCGCGCTGATGATGACCATCATGATGTTCTCGATGGCCGGCGTGCCACCGCTGGTAGGCTTTGCCGCCAAGTTCTCGGTGCTGAACGCATTGCTCGGTACCGGCCAGGTATGGCTGACCGTGGTGGCGGTGATGTTCTCGCTGATCGGCGCTTACTACTACCTGCGCATCGTCAAAACCATGTGGTTCGACGAGCCGGTTGACAGCGCTCCGCTCAGCGCGCCAGCGGACATGAAACTGGTCCTGAGCCTGAACGGCGTTGCCATCCTGGCGCTGGGCGTGCTGCCAGGCCCGCTGCTGGCCGTGTGCGCAGCCGCGATGAAAGTGACGCTGACTACCTGATGGACGTCAATGGCGCCAGCTGGTTGGTGATCGCGATTGCTATCGCGGCCGCCAACCTGCCATTCTTTAATGAAAAAGTGCTGGCCCTGGTGCCAGCACGCTGGTCCACCGAAGCCAAGCCGTTGTACGTGCGGCTGGCCGAGATGATCGGCCTGTACTTCGTGGTCGGCGCCATCGGCATGGCGCTCGAGGGTCAGATCGGCACGCGCTTCCCGCAGACCTGGGAGTTCTACGCGATTTCCGCCTGCCTGTTCCTGGTGCTCGGCTTTCCGGGATTTATCCTGCGCTATCTGCGCCGTCCCCGCGACTAGCCGTCCGCTGATACACTGTTGCTCTTCGAACCATCGTGGAGCAGCAAGTGAATCTGACCGAAACCCGCCTCGACGGCGACCTGGCCTACGACGGCCACTTCCTCAAAGTCCAACGCGATGATATTGAACTGCCCAATGGTCGCCGCGCCGTGCGCGAGTACATCAAGCATCCGGGCGCGGTAGTGATCCTGCCCGTGTTCGACGACGGTCGCGTCCTGCTCGAAAACCAGTTCCGCTACCCGCTGCACCGCACCTTCATCGAATTCCCCGCCGGGAAAATCGACCCCAACGAAGATCCGCTCGATTGCGCCAAGCGCGAGCTGATCGAAGAGACCGGCTACACCGCCACCGACTGGCAGTTCGTCTGCACCATCCACAACGCCATCGCCTACGCTGACGAGCACCTGGACATCTACCTGGCGCGCGGCCTGGTCGCAGGCGAGCAAAAGCTCGACGAAGGCGAATTCCTCGAACTGTTTACCGCGCCGCTCGACGACCTGCTGCAATGGGTGCGCGAAGGTAAAGTGACCGACGTGAAAACCGTGATCGGCGCGTTCTGGCTCGACAAGCTGCGCGCCGGCGACTGGAAGCTGGGCTGAGCGTATGCGGGTGCTGGCCATCTCAGCGGCGTTGGCTGTCCTGGTATCAGGCGCCGCCGGCGTGCTGGTCCCAAAGCAGGCCATCGCTGCCGCCGCCGCCCGCACGCCATTCCAGGTCCGCTGCGAAGACACGATCAGCAAGACCATCTCGGTGCTCTCGACCAGGAGCAATGGCTTCACCATCAACAACCAGCTGCCATACCGCGCACTGACGCTGAAGACCGGCAGCATCGACGGCCGCCGCGAGACGCTGGGCTTGACAGTCACGCGCGCGCAATATTCGGCCACGCTGGGCGGACCGATGTTGCAGGACCCGGTGAGCGGCTACGAGTGCGTGGCGCCCAAGGTGGAGTTGAAACTCAACTACGCGCCAGTGCTGATCTACGTCGGCAACGAGTTCGCTCCCGGTACCTGCGCCTACAACGTCATCCTCGAGCACGAGCAGCGCCATCTCCAGGCCTACATGGACAACCTGGTGCGGGTGGAAAAAGTGGTGCGCGCGGCGCTGGAAAAGCGCTTCGACGCCAGGCCGCTGTACGCGCCTTCGGGCACCGCGCAATCGGCGCTGCAGCACGAGATCAACAGCGTCTGGTTCCCGTTTATCAAGGCGGAATTCGACAAGGGCAACGTGGAACAGGCTAAAATCGACACCCCGCAGGAATACGCGCGCCTGGCCGAGACCTGTAACGGCGACATCCGCCGCATCATCGAACAGCGCCGCCGCAAACAATAAGAACCCATGAACGACACCAACCAACCCCGCTATTTCGCCTTGCTGCCCGCCGCCGGCGTTGGTGCGCGCATGGCCGCCAACGGCCCCAAACAATACCTGCCGGTCGGCGGCAAGCCGCTACTGCGCCACGCGGTGGACGCCTTCCGCGCCAGCGCGCTGGTCGCGCACACCTACGTGGTGGTCAGCGCGGACGACGGCCAGATCGACGGCGTGTTGCCACCGGGCCTCGACGGCGTGACGGTGCTGCGCTGCGGCGGCGCCACCCGCATGGATACCGTGCTGAATGGCCTGCGCGCGCTGCAAGGTCAGTTGCGCGATACCGACCTGGTGATGGTGCACGACGCCGCCCGTCCGGGCCTGACGCCGGCGCTGATTGAAAAGCTGGTGCACGGCGTGGGTGACCACCCGGCCGGCGGCTTGCTGGCCTTGCCGGTGGTCGATACCGTCAAGCGCAGCGCCGACGGTGTCAGCACTGTGCCGCGCACCGGCCTGTGGCTGGCGCAAACGCCGCAGATGTTCAGCTACGCGCTGCTGCTGCGCGCGCTTGGCAGCGCCCCGGATGCCAACGCCATCACCGACGACGCCAGCGCCGTCGAGATGCTGGGCCTGTCGCCGCGGCTGATCGAAGGCCATCCAAGAAATCTGAAAGTCACGCTGCCGGCCGACATCCGCATCGCCGAGATGTACCTGGCCGCCGACGCATAAACTACCAAGGACAATATGAGCAAACTTCCATTCCGCATCGGCCAGGGCTACGATTGCCACGCACTGGTCGAAGGCCGCAAGCTGATCATCGGCGGCATCGACATCCCGCACCACCTGGGCTTGCTGGGACACTCGGATGCCGACGTGCTGCTGCACGCGATCACCGACGCCATCCTGGGCGCCGCCGCGCTCGGCGACATCGGCAAGCATTTCCCGGACACCGACGCCCAGTTCAAGGGCGCCGATTCGCGCACCTTGCTCAAGGAAGCGGCCCGCCGCGTGGCCGCCACTGGCTACCGTATCGGCAATATCGACGCGACCATCATCGCGCAAAAGCCGAAGATGGCGCCGCACATTGCCGCCATGTGCGCCAACGTGGCAGCGGACCTGGGCGTGGAAGTGGGGCAGGTGAACATCAAGGCCAAGACCAACGAGAAGCTCGGTTACCTCGGCCGCGAGGAGGGCATCGCTGCCGAGGCAGTGGCCCTGCTGCTGGCCACCGAAGACTGATGGCGCGCGACATCTATGCCTACCGCCAGGTGGCGGTGCACTCGGTGCAGCGCGGCAGTGCGGTGGAAATCCACCCGGTGCCGGGCCAGGCGTTTTCGCCGGAGCTGCTGGTGCAGTGCTCGCAGCGCCTGAAAGACCTGGACACGTACCCGCTGGGCACGTGCTTCCTGCTCGACGCCAAGCTGACCGACCGGGGCGGCAACCAGTACATGTACGCGTGGCATGGCGATGCGGTGCAGGTGTTGTCGCCCAAACAGACCAAGGCCTTCCTGGCCGAATTCCGGCGCGGGCGGATTTGACAAAACCTGGATCCCCGCGTGCGCGAGGATGACGGCGCCCAGGTCTCGGGCCATAAATCCGTCATGTTCGCGAACGCCACAGCCTTTAATTCCGTCATCCCCCCCGCAGGCGGGGATCCATGGAACGTGAGAGTCGCAGCAAATCTCACCGACAATCAATGTACCGCCGCCAACCTGGCGCCCGGCCCGCCATCCTCCATCCCGAACCGCCAGATCACCAACGCCATCGCCAGCGCAAACGCACCGCCGACTATCATCACGCCGGACACGCCCAGGTGGTCGGCCACGATGCCGCCAACCAGTGCGCCACCGGCCAGCGCGACCTGCGCCGTCGAGACGAATACCGCGCCACCACTTTCCATCGCATGCGGCGCCGCCTTGAACATCCAGCTTTGCACCGCGATCGGCATCATGCCGAAGCCCAGGCCCCAGGTCACGATCAGCACCACCACGCCCGCCAGCGACGTACCTGCCACCGGCAGCGCCAGGGTCGAGAACCCGATCACCAGCCCCACCGCGATCAACGCGCGGCGCACGCTGCGCGCCACCAGCCAGCCGCCGAGCAGGTTGCCGATGAAACCCGCTACGCCATAGGCCAGGAACAACGCACTGATCACGCCGGCGCCCAGTTGCGCCACCTGCACCAGGAACGGCGTCACGTAGGTGTAGGCCGTGAACTGCCCGATAAACACCAGCAGGGTCACCGCCATGCCCAGCCGCGCCTTCTTGATGCGCAGCAGTTCCGGCACCTGTCGGAACGTCAGCGAACCGGCGGCCGGCAGGCTGGGCATCAGCGCCAGTTGCAGCAGCAGGACCACCACGCCAATCGCACCGGTGGCCAGGAACGCCGCGCGCCAGCCCGCGATCTCGCCGAGCAGGGCGCCGGCCGGTACCCCTGCCACCGTGCCGACCGACACGCCGGCAAATATGATCGACGTCGCCCGCGCCGCATACGCAGGCGGCACCAGCCGCGTGCCGATCGCGCCGCCGATGGCCCAGAAGCCGCCCACGCCAACCCCGAGTAGTGCCCGCGCCAGCAGGATCAGCGCGAACGAATCGCTGAGTGCCACGATCAGGTTGGAGATGATCAGCGTGGCAGTGAGGCCCGCGATCACGTAGCGGCGGTCGGTCTTGCCGATGCCGATGGTGACGAGGATGGCCGCAAACGCGGCGATGATGCCGGGCAGGGTGACCATCATGCCGGCCGTGCCCTCGGAAATACGCAGCTCGGCCGCGATCGACGGCAGCAGGCCGACCGGCAGGAACTCGGTAGTCACCAGCGCGAACGAGCCGATGCCGACCGACAGCACTGCCAGCCAGGCGGCGCGGGTGGGGGCGATGGTGGACGTCGCGGCTGTGGCGTCCCCGGGCAGGGTATGGGCGGGAGAAGTCTGTTGCATAATATGGATTCCGGGTAGGTTGAATTGGTCCGTAAAAACCCTTGAGTTTTTTACTGGTCGGTTCATAATGAATCCATGAACAGCATGTTGTCAACGAGTTTTTAACCGAATGGTATGAAAGAATCCGCATCCACCACCCGCAAGACCGGGCGCCCACGCACCTTCGATGCCGATACGGCGCTGGAAAAGGCGATGAAGGTATTCTGGGAAAAAGGCTACGAAGGCAGCTCTTTGCCCGAGCTGACCGAGGCTATGGGTATGAACCGCCCCAGCCTGTACGCCGTGTTCGGCAACAAGGAAAACCTGTTCCGCCTGGCGCTGGAGCGCTACAGCGCCAGCCACGATCCGCTGTTCAATGCGGCGATGGAGCAGCCGACCGCGCGCGCCGTGGTCGAGCATTTTTTACGTGGCAACGCCAACGCCCAGACCGAAACCGACAATCCGCAAGGCTGCCTGGTGATCAATGGCGCGCTGGCGTGCAGCGACGATGCGCGCCCTGTGCAGGCCTCGCTGATCGAGCACCGGGCACTGAGCGAAGCGCGCCTGAAGCAGCGGCTGGAACAGGCGCGCGAGGAGGGCGATTTGCCGGCCGACTGTTGCCCGGGCCAGATGGCGCGCTACGTGATGACGGTATCGAACGGCATGGCAGTGCAGTCGGCCGCCGGCGCGACGCGCCAGCAGTTGCAGGAGGTGGTGGACCAGGTGTTGCGGGGCTGGCCGGCGTAGTTAAGGTTTGGATGGGCGGATGCCCGTATATTGCGCCGACACCAGCAACCACTGCTGGCCGACCAGGCGGGCGACGTACCCGCCGCGCATGGCAAATTTGCGGGTCGCCCCATCCTGGTTCATGGTGTAGGAAAGTCGGGCCGATACCAGCGCCGTATCGCCCATGATGCGCACCGCCGGCTCGTCCACCTGGACCTGCGGGGCAGGGCGCTTCAACTCCGGCGCGTAGAACGACAACATCTTCTCGCGGCTGTCGACTTCGCCGACCGGCGATATCTCGACATAGTTCTCGGCGGTGGTGGCGCGCAAGGTGGCCTGGTCGAACGCGCCCTGGGCCTGGGCGTGACGCTCGACCAGGGAGACCAGTTCGGCGTCCGTGGTGGCCGCGTGCGCACTGCCAGTGAGCATCATGATGCCGAGTGCTGCGCCGGCAAGCGCTGCGGGAAAATTCAATGTCATTTGCGTTGTCCTCTAAAAAAGTGTCAGTAATACATCCTGCCGCATATTACGTGGATAGTGGCGGTGGCCTGGAGGTTTGAGACGATCAGTGCGATTCCAGCGATGGAGTGCTATTTATGGGGGACAGTCCGTCATTGCGCCAGAAAAGATAAAAAGCGAGAGCGCAGGAATTTCCAAACACCAATGAAACATCAACGGCGTTAATGTCAACGTTACAATGACCATCCGCACCGAACTGGTGATGCATGAATAACCTGACCGAGCCATGACAGCGACCGCTGCCCCCCACGACGCCACTTTTTTCATTGCCCTCAACGCCGGCTCCGGCCATTCGGAGACCGACGAGCGCCGTTCCACCATCGAGACGGTCATGCGCGACGCCGGCCGCCGCTTCGAACTGACCATGATCGACCAGCCCGATACCATCGACGAGATTGCCACCAGGCTGGCCAAACAGGCGGCCGACAGCGGCGGCGTGCTGGTGGCTGCCGGCGGCGATGGGACGATCAACGCGGTGGCGCGGCAGGCGGTGGCGCACGGCTGCAAGTTTGGCGTGCTGCCGCAAGGGACGTTCAACTATTTTGGCCGCACCCACGGTATTCCCGAGGATTTGACCGAGGCGGTGCACGCGCTGCTGGCTTCGCGCGTGCATGCGGTGCAGGTCGGCGTAATCAACGACCGCGTGTTCCTGGTCAACGCCAGCATCGGTCTGTATCCCAACATGCTGGAAGCGCGCGAAGCGGACAAGCAGCAGTTCGGCCGCAGCCGGCTGGTGGCGGTGTTCTCGGCCTTCAAGACTTTGTTGAGACCGCATCGAAGGCTGCGCTTGGCGTTGAATATCGACGGCAAGCCACGCCACCTGCGCACCGCCACTTTCTTTGTCGGGAACAACCGGCTGCAGATGGAACAGATCGGCATCCCGCCGCTCAGCGACGCGCTGGAAGACGGCCGCCTGGCAGCGGTGGCGCCGCGCACCAAGGGCAAGTTCGGCATGTTATGGCTGATGCTGCACGGCGCCTTGGGCCGGATGGGGCGGCTGAACCAGGCCGACGAGCTGACCACCTTCAGTTTCAAGCGAGTGGAAGTGAAGGTGCGCAGCCTGTCGCGGCGGCGCCAGGTCAAGGTGGCCACCGATGGCGAGATCACCATGATGAGCAACCCGCTGGAAATTCACGTGATGGATGAGCAGTTGCTGCTGCTCAAGCCTGACCCCAAGCCAGCCGACGTCGACTAAACGAGTCAGGCGACTTCGGCCAGGCCCTTGCCGAACAGGCGGCGCAATTCGGCAATCAACAAGTCCGGGCCGTGGTACAGCGCGCTGCTGCTGATCGGCACCACGGCGTCGTTGATGCGCACGATCAGTTGCGGCACGCCGCGCACGCCCAGTTGCGCCATCAAGCCCTGCGCGGCTTCGATACGGGCCGCAGTGCGCTGCGCCAGGCCGGCATCCGCAGCCAGTTGCAGCGCCAGCTCGGTGGCGTCGGCGTGGTGGCCGTGCTCCTGCAGGCAGGCGGCCATGGTGCGCGCGACGACGCCGGCATCGGCAGTGTCCTTGCCACCGACATAACGGGCGCTTTGCAGGCGGTGCAGCAGGCCCGCTTCCAGTCGGGAGTCGATCGCCGCGATGGCGGTCAGCGCGCGACTGATGATTTCCGAATCGAAGCGCACGCCGCTTGCCTGCAACACGTTCTTGCGGTAGGCCTCGCTGAAGACCTGGCCGGTCATGGCGGCGATACGCTGGTCGTTACTCCAGGCATAGTCGCCGAATTCGGACGTGAGGGCCCGGGCACCCGCACCGGAAAACAGGCCGCTCGGATGCAGTTCCAGCAGCGATGGAAAGGTAGCCGACAAACCGGCCAGCGCTGGGGCGCTGGCATAGCACCAGCCACACAGCGGATCGAACAGGTATTGCAAGCGGATCGTGGACATCAGGTGGCTCTCGTAAAATCACCACTGTAGGCGGTTAGCCGGCGCAGAAATACCGCGTAGCCAGAGACACTTTGTTGCATGGATCGGGTGAATCAGGCTATCACTGTTCTTTCGATCTCGGATATTGCTGCTTCAGCGCGGCCAGCGCCATCAGCCCCGGGTATTCCTTGCGGGTGGCAAAGCGGTGCCGATAATAGGCAGCCCAATAACTGGTCGCCCGCTGTTCTACGCCTTCGCAATAGGCGAGGTTATGTTGGTAGAAATCCAGGTATTTCGCTTCGATGCCCTGGCTGAAGCGTTCAAGGATGGGTTCGATGATTTCGATGACATACTCGCCGAGAAGCTGCACCACGAACGGCGCCAGCCAAGGCGCATCGCTGGTCAGGATACGGCGCAGGCACTGTTCCCGGACAAAGCCATCGTGGTGACGGGTGCCGAGGCACAGGGCGATCAGTCCCGCGTCGCCTGGGGCAGTGGCGGCTGTCAGCAGTCGCTCTGTGTCGTAATACACGCGAGCGGGAATGTGCAACTGCTCACCGCCAACGCTGACAGACTTGTGAGTGTATACCGCATGGTGCATCACGCCCATGGCGAGTGCTGATACGATTGGGCCGGCCTGATCTGCCAACGCGGAAGGGAAGGCGTGCGTTTCGTTTGCCTGAGTTTTGGTATCGAGATCGGAGATCATACTAAACCAGCTGGCTTGGCATTGATGATCGCCTGCGGCGGATCGAACTCGATGCCGGAGATATCCGGCATCGCCAGTGCATCGGCAATGCTGCGTCGCTGCATGGTGAGCTTTTGGTAATCTTCAAAGCTCATCAGCACGTGGGTCGGGCGCGCCCCTTCCGTGATGAGGACCGGCCCCTGATTTGCGGCGCGCTTTGCTGCGCTCACCGCTTGGTGGAATTCGCGACTGGATATGGTGGTGATGTTCATGGCAATACCGCAAGCGTCAGCTGATGTACTCACGTTAGCACATATCGACATTCGGTTGAGCAAGCGGCAACGCGTCAGAGGGCCGCTATTGTTGATTCGACCGCGTGGCCAGCGCCACGATCGCAATCCCGGCCGCCACGATCAGCGCATCCTCGATCAGGCCGCTGCGGGTCTGGCCGATGCGCGCGATGCCTTCCTTGCGCCCGGCCAGCGTCAGGTAAGCCATCGGCACGGCGGTGGCGACGGCCACAGCGGCGCCCGCGCCTTCGCGGCCTTTCGGCGCCAGGGCGGCGCCGGCATGCCGGCGCTGGCCACGCGGGCGATCAGGCCCAGCGCCACGGTGCGGTCCGGTGCGGTTTTCATCTTGTCGCCGTACAGTTCGCCTGCGCCCATGGCCAGCGCGCCGAACTTGAAGATCGGGCGGTCAAGCAGGAACAGTTCGCCCGGGGTACGGCGGCCGGCCAGGCGGGCGGCGGCGATGGTGGCCATCGGCGTCATCGAGCGGGCGCTGGCGACGATGCCGATCAGGACGGAGGAGAGCAGGGTGCGGATGGTCATGTTGATGTCCAGTGAGATTAAAAGATGGTCGAATCGACATCAATATAGCCCACCCCATCCGCAAGCGCTGTCCCCTTGCCTTGCCGACACGGATTAGTCCGTGACTTCGCCGTCGCCGCTGTCGTCATCGCCGTCGCCGAAGCCATCGGTGACCGAGCGCGCGCGCGCCGCATCGGCGCCTTGCTTGAGCTTGGCCGCATTGCTGAGGAACTGGTCGAGGTTGCGGTCCGGGCTTTGCCGTACTTCCGGTGGCAACAGCACCGACATGTACAGCTCGTCGGAGGTGCGCCCCGTCGATTGGGCATTGTTCAGCAGCGACAGCGCCGCACCGACCACCAGCATCACCCAGGCCGTGATGGCGAAGCGGCGCGGGTGGTGCGGCTTGATGGTGATCAGGTGGAAGAACAGCATCGCGCACACGATCGCCAGCGTGACCAGGCTGCCATAGCGGGTGAATACTTCGGCCGACCAGGCGTAGGCGACCAGGCTGCCGAGCGCGCGCCAGGCAAACACGGCGGCCAAGCCGCTGCCGAGGATGAACAGGTGGCGGCCCATGCGCGCGTGGCTGCCGAACAGGCGGTTGGCCAGGCCCCAGGCGCCGGCCCACAGCAGGCCCAGGCCCAGGCTCGACGCCAGTACCAGCAGGTAGCGGATCAGGGCGAACGGTTCGATGTCGGAAATCCAGGTTTCCAGGCAACTGAAAACGGCGATCAGCGCCAGGCCGATGGCGGCGGGAACAGTGCCTTCCCAACCGTGCATGGTGGTGTCGGCCACTTCGGCCGGCACCGGATAGTCGGCGGCGCGAATGCGCAGGCGGGTGTGGCCCAGGCGCACCACGGTGTTGCCTTCGACGGTGACACCGGCACCGTTAGCGCGTTTGCCGTGGGCAAAAGTGCCGTTCTTGCTGCCCAGGTCGCGCAGCAGCAATTTGCCGTTGTCGTCCAGGTCGACCATCGCGTGCGAAGCAGCACTATGGGCGTCGTCGAGGATGACGTCGTTGTCGTAGCCACGGCCGATACGGATCGGCAAGTCCGCCACCTTGTGGCGGTGCAGCACGTCGCCGTTGCGGGCCAGTATCTCGATGAAGTAGGGGGCGCTCATCGTGCACCTCCGGCTGCCGGCTTGGCCGGCACGGCTTTTTTGGGGGCCAGCGACATCGAATTGAGAAACACCTGGGTCAGGCGCATGCCGTTATCGTAGGACACGCCGCGTGCGTCGAGCCGGCTTTGCAGGCTCATCGAGCCCTGGTCGGTGGCGGCGGTCAGCAGGGCAAAGTCGTACAGGCCGGCAAACTTGCGGTAGGCGCGTACACACAGCACTGCGCGCAACGGCACGTCCCTGGCTTTGACGAAGTCTTCCGTGCAGTTCGGGCCGGTCAGGCGGCTGTCCTTGAAACTGCCGAAATGCTCGTTCTTGAACGAGGCGGACGCCAGTTGCGAAAAGCGCAACTGGTCGAGGCCGTTGCTGCGCATGAACTGGTGGCGAATGCTGATCTGGCCGGTCTGCAAGGTGCCGCTGATAAAGATCGCCGACTCCATCGCGCAACTGGCGTCATCGACCGTGAACGGCTTGTCGGCCTTCACGCTCGAGCGGCCCCAGCAACGCATCTGCTCGGACTCGCGCACCGGCACCATGTATGGTCCCATGGGTTTGAGGCTCAGCGGCGTGGCCAGCAACTGGTCGACCATGGCGCGCTGGTGGCTGAGCAACTGGCTGGCGACCACGGCGTTGAAGTCGGCCGGCGGCTTGGACTGTTGTTCGACTTTTTTCAGCAGGTCCTGGGCAAAACGGGCCGGCACCAGGAAGCTCACCAGTTCGCCATCGAGGCGCTTGGAAACGTTGACCCCGGCCACCGAGCCGTCCACCGTCACGCTGGGGCCGCCGCTCATGCCGGAGTTGATCGGGCCGGTAAACATCAGCTGGTCGTAAAAACTGCGGGCGATCACGCCGTTGTAGGCGCCCTCGGAAATGGCGAAGCCGAGGTCGAGCGGATTGCCCATCGAGTACAGGTACTGGCCTTGCGTCAGGCGCGCCAGCTGGTCGGGCATCTTGAAGAAGCCGGTGCCGTTGCGGCTCACGCGCAGCACGGCCAGGTCGTGCAGCACGTCCACGGCCAGCAATTCGACATTGCCGCGCTTGCCGCTGGTATCGACCCATTCGCCGACATAGGTGTCCGGGTCGAGCGCAAATTGCGACACCACGTGGTAGTTGGTCACCACCAGGTTGCTGGTGCCGATCAAGAAGCCGGAGCCGACCGACGACTGGGTGCGGCCGCTCTTGAGCAGCGAGCGCACTTGCAGGATGTCGTTCTTGGCCGAGGCATACAGGTGCTGGGCGGCGGACGAGGGTGGCGGCAGCGGCGCGGAGTCGGCAGCAGCGGCAGCAGCAGCGGCAGCAGCGGCAGCAGCGGCAGGGGGAGCAACAGCGCCAGGCGTGGCTGGCGGTTTCACGGCAATGCCCGGAATCGCAGGCGCTGCTGGCGCGGTTTTGGCGCCGGTTGCTGCCGGCGCAGCAGCGGCAGCGTTGGCAGCAGGTGCATTGGCAGCAGGAGCATTAGCAGCGGCGGCTGGCGGGTTGGCTGGCGCTGCCAGCGCGCCGGCGCTGGCCCAGGTCATGGCAAGTGAAGCAACAATTACGGTGAATTTCATGCAGTTCCTGGACGGTTGATACTTGGATCCCACAGCGGGATCCTACAGCGCGCCGTCTTCCACCGGCGCCGGTGTGAGCGGCTTCATCATGTGTCCGAGCTTGGCGGCCTTGGTGTCGAGGTAATGCTGGTTGAAGGCATTGCGGTTCACCAGCAGCGGCACGCGTTCAGCCACTTCGATGCCGAGCTTGGTCATGGCGTCGATCTTACGCGGATTATTGGTCATCAGCCGCAGGCTTTTCACGTCGAACTGGTCGAGCATCGGCTTGACCAGGCCATAGGTGCGCTGGTCGGGCTTGAAGCCCAGCTGTTCGTTGGCCTGTACCGTGTCGGCGCCGGCTTCCTGCAGGCGGTAGGCGCGGATCTTGTTGACCAGGCCGATGCCGCGGCCCTCCTGGCGCAGGTACAGCAGCACGCCGCTGCCTTCGTCGGCGATGCGCTTGAGCGCGCCTTCGAGCTGGGCGCCGCAATCGCAGCGCTGCGAGAACAGCACGTCGCCGGTTAGGCACTCGGAATGCACGCGCGCCAGCACCGGTTCGCCGTTGCTGATGTCGCCCAGTACCATGGCCAGGTGTTCCTTGCCCGTTGCCTTCTCTACAAAAGCGTGCAAGGTGAACTGCGCCCACGGGGTAGGGAGCGCGCACGAGGTCATATAGTCCAGTTCATCCTGGACCGGGATTTCTGCGCTCAGCGACATAACTTTCTCTATTCTTGTTCAAGTAACGTAAAAAAGGCGCGCCGGGCTGTTCTGACAGACCCGGCGCGCCCTTCATCATACCAAACCTGGCGGAAAAATATTTCTTGCCCGGTGGTTACCCTTAGTTGGGTAAATCGAAGACCAATACTTCCGCATCGGTGGCATTACCCAGCGTCACCAGGTTCTCGGCCGTCAGCTTGAGGGCGTCGCCGCCTTTGAGCGCGGTGCCGTTCACCGTCACGCCGCCACGGATCACGTGGACATAAGCGCTGCGGCCGGCTGCCAGCTTGTGCTCCAGTGCATCACCGCTGCGCAGGATGGAAGCGTAAATCGACGCATCCTGGTGAATCAGCACCGAGCCTTCGCGGCCGTCGCTGGAAGCGATCAGGCGCAGGTTGCCCAGCTTGCTCTCGACGGTGAAGTTCTTTTCTTCGTAGCTCGGTGGAATACCGACCTGGTTAGGCTGGATCCAGATTTGCAGGAAGTGCACTTTCTCGTCGGCATTATGGTTGAACTCGCTGTGACGGACACCGGTGCCGGCGCTCATGCGCTGGACGTCGCCGTAGTGCAGGACCGAACCGGTGCCCATGCTGTCTTTATGCTCGAGCGCGCCGCTCAGTACGTACGAGATGATTTCCATATCGCGGTGGCCGTGGGTGCCGAAACCCTGGCTGCCTTGCACGCGGTCTTCGTTGATCACCAGCAGTGGGCCGAAGCCGACATGGTCGGGATCGTGGTAGCTGCCGAACGAGAAGCTGTGTTTGGAATCGAGCCAACCATGGTTGGCGGCACCGCGGGCTTCACTTTTACGAATTTGCAACATGATAGGGCTCCATTTCTTGTGTGATTAATTAATGTGCGATAATTTTGAACGCTGTTTCTGTTCGTTTGCTTCACTATCGCTGCATCCATGAATCAAAGTATAGACCTGTGTTCGCGTTTTAAAAAACGGAAAAATTACCCCTCTACTATCGAAAAAATCGAATGCTCAGATTAAGCCTGGAAGCCCTGCAAATTGTTGACGCCATCGACCGCCGTGGTTCGTTTTCCGCCGCCGGCAAGGAACTGCACCGCGTACCGTCCACCATCTCGTATACGGTCGGCAAGCTCGAGGATGACCTTGGCGTGCAGGTGTTCGAACGCAACGGTCCGCGCGTGGTGCTCACCGCCGCCGGCGCCGAGTTGCTCAAGGAAGGGCGCTACCTGCTCAAGGCGGCCCTGGATCTCGAACACCGGGTACGGCGGGTTGCATCGGGCTGGGAGACCGAGCTGGCCATCGGCAGCGATTCGATGTTTTCGGCCTGCATGTTCTTCGAGGATGTGACGGCCTTTTACGACGTGGCCCAGCAGACCCGGCTGCGCGTGGTGCAGGAAGCCCTGTCCGGTACCTGGGAAGCGCTGCTCGACCGACGCGCCGATTTGCTGGTCGGCGTGGCCGGCGACGGCCCGGCCGGCGGCGGTTATGTATCCGAGCCGATCTGCAAGATCGGTTTTGTGTTCGCGGTAGCGCCCCATCATCCGCTGGCGGCCGTCGAAGGCAAGCTCGACCGCTCGCACTTGCAGCAATACCGCGCCGTGAGCGTGGCCGATTCGGCCCGGCGCATGGCGCCGCGCACGGTGGGCTTGCTGCTGGGGCAAGATACGCTGAGCGTGCCGGACATGAAAACCAAGCTGCAATACCAGCTCGCCGGGGTCGGCTTCGGCTTCCTGCCCGAGCCGTGCGCGCGCGCCGCGATTGCCGCCGGCCTGCTGGTGGAAAAGCAGGTGGCCGAGCCCAAGCCGGACGAAACGTTTTACCTGGCCTGGCGCACCGGCGAGAACGGCGCCGCACTCAACTGGTGGATCGCGCGCATGCGCGCCGCCAAACTGGCCGAGCGCCTGGTGCAACATTTGCCCCACCACGCATTACCCGGCTGATATGCCGCAATGCAGACGGAGCAAGATTGCAACTATGGTCATACAATGTTGACCAATGCCAATAATTTCAGGGTACCATAGCAGGATAACCAACCCCTGCTGGATCATGTAGATGACCGCGTTGATCGCCACTCCGCCCGTATTGTTGCACCCGCTGGCCGACCGCCACGGCAAACCGGCAGCCTTGCTGCTCGACCTGGGCGCACCGGCAGCAACCGTACCTTCGCTGCCGCCATCGTTGCCGGCATCGTTAATGCATGACCTGGCCGCAGCCGGCATGCGCTGCCTGTATCGCAACGGGCAGCCAGATGCCGGCGCGGCGCTGGACCGGGCCGGCTGGCAGGCGCTCGATCCGGCCTGCTTGCAGCGACTGGACGACCCGCAGCAACTGCCACCGGCGCCAGGCGTGCAGTGGTTGATCGGCGAGTGGTTCATGGCGCCGCCGCCGAAGCCGGCGGACGCGCAAGTGGCCTCGCGCGCGCTGGCCATGCAGCTGGTGCAACTGGTGGCGACCGATGCCGACACCCATGAGATCGAAGCCGTGCTGCGCCAGGATCCCACGCTGTCCTACCACCTTCTGAAACTCGTCAATTCGCTGGCGATCGGCGCCAATGCGGGCGGCGGGCGCCGCGTGACCAGCTTTGCGCAGGCTATCCTGATCCTCGGCCGCGCCCAGTTGCGGCGCTGGCTCAACCTGATGCTGTTTTCGTCGCGCGAGGGCGACCGCCGCTCGCCGATGTTGCTGGCGCGGGTGTCGGTGCGGGCCCGGGCCATGGAATTGCTGGCCCAAGAGACCGGCCTGAACAAGAACCAGCAGGAAATGGCCTTCATGGTTGGCATGTTTTCCTTGCTGGGTGTGCTGTTCGGCATGAGCTTGCCCGATGTGCTCAAGCCGCTCACCATCAGCGACGCCATTGCCCGTGCGCTGCTCGACCACGATGGCGAACTGGGCCAGTTGCTGACCATGGTGGAGGTGGCCGAGCGCGACGACCATGCGGCGCTGGCGCGCGCACTGGCCGCCATCAAACTCGACGGCGGACAGTTCAACCGCGTGATGGTGGAAGCCTACGTGTGGATGCAGTCGGTGGCGCTGGGCCAAGGGGCGCACCATGCTTGACGCCATCGAGCGCTGCCTGGCGCTGAGCCAGCGGGCCCGTGCCGAACAGGGCGAGGCGCTGGCGCACACGCTGGCCAGCCTGCAGGCCACGCTGGACGAGGCCCGCGCGCTGATGACGCCCTCCGTGCTGGCCGACGACCGCGCCGTGCTGGAACTGGACCTGACCGGTTATCTCACCGCCTGGAGCCCCGGCGCCGTGCAAATGTTCGGCTACACCGCCGAGGAGGCGCTGGGCCGCCACGTGCTGTTCCTGTACACGCCCGAGGCCCTCGGCGACGAGGACGGCAGCATCGTCGAGCTGGCCTCCGAGCTCGACGGCAAAGTCGGCGTGCGCGCCGAGGTACGGCGCCGGCGCAAGGATGGCCAGGTGATCTGGGTGCGGCTGCACATCTTCCTGCGCCACGACGAGGCCGGCGAGCCGTCCGGCATGCTGGTGCAATTGACGCGCATCGACCAGGCGCTCACCCCGAACGACAAGCTCAACCTGCACGCGCGCATCATCGAAGACAGCGACCAGGGCGTGCTGATTACCGACGCCAACGAACGCATCGTCTCGATCAATTCGTCGTTTACCCGCATTACCGGCTATTCGCCGGAAGAGTCGATCGGCCAGACCCCGGACTTGCTGCGCTCCGGCGTGCACAGCCCGGAATTTCGCGCCAAGGTGCGCGCGGCCATGCGCGGCGCCGGACCTTGGCGCGGCGAGATCATCGGCAAGCGCAAGAATGGCGAACTGTTCCCGCAGTCGGTGACGATCAGCGCGGTGCGCGACGCCAATGGCGAAGTGAGCCACACGTTCTCGCTGTTTTCCGATATCAGCGAGCACAAGGATGCCGAAGCGCGCATGCAGCGCATGGCCAATTACGACCCGCTCACCGGCCTGCCCAACCTGTGCCTGCTGACCCAGCTGGTCGGACATGCGCTGATGGAAAGCAAGCGCACCAAGGCGCACGGCGCCATGCTGGTGATCGAGATCACCCGCGTGGGCGCCATCAGCGACACACTGGGCACCGACATCGGCAACGAGCTGCTGTGCGAGATCGGCCGCCTGTTCAAGCTGTCGCTGCGCGAGGCCGACGTGCTGGCGCGGCTCGACGGCCACAAGTTTGCCGTGGCGCTGTTCAACATCGAAAAGCGCGAGCATGCCGCCGTGGTGGCGCAAAAACTGCTGGCCTCGCTGGCCGCGCCGATCCGTGTGGCGTCGCACAGCCTGCAAGTGGGCGGCCACATCGGCATCGCCGTGTACACCGACGACGGCCACGACGTGCCCACCCTGATCCGCTATGCCGACGTGGCCATGGGCCGCGCCGCGCAGAACATCGAAGCGGGCTTCCTGTTCTACAGCGAAGAGATGAACCGGCGCGCCAAGGAACATCTGCGCATCGAAAGCGAGCTGCGCCACGCGATCGGCAACGACGAGCTGGCGCTGTACTACCAGCCCAAGGTGAGCTTGCGCAGCGGCCGCATCGTCGGCGCCGAGGCGCTGCTGCGCTGGCGCCACCCGGAGCGCGGCTTGATGACGCCGGCCGTGTTCATCCCGGTGGCCGAGGAGAGCGGCCTGATCCTCGACCTCGGCGCCTGGGTGCTGGAACACGCGTGCCGCCAGATCAGCGCCTGGCGCGCGGCTGGATTGAGCATGCCGCCGATCGCCATCAACCTGTCGGCGCGCCAGTTCGACGCCGGCCTGCCGGCCCGCATTGCCGCCGTGCTGGAACGCCACGGCGTACAGCCCGAGCAGCTCAACCTGGAAATCACCGAGAGCCTGCTGGTGCGCGGCACCGAGCACGTGGTGGCCATCATGAACGAGCTGGTGGCGATGGGCATGTCGCTGGCGCTGGACGACTTCGGCACCGGTTACTCGAGCCTGGCCTATCTGAAGAAATTCCCGATCAGCACGCTCAAGATCGACCGCTCGTTCGTGATCGGCTTGCCCTTCGAGGAAAACGATTGCGCCATCGCCCGCGCCATCGTCACCATGGCCCAGCAATTGCGCCAGGAAATCGTCGCCGAAGGCGTGGAAACGCCGGAGCAGATGCGCTTCCTGCGCGAGCTCGGTTGCGACCAGTTGCAGGGTTACCTGTTCAGCCCACCGGTGCCCGAAGCCGACTTCGCTGCCATGCTGCACGAGGGCAAGCGCCTGGCCTTCGAGACCTTGCCGTAGCGGTATTGGTACATTGTTCCGCATGCTTACGGTACAGCTTGTGCGCTGCTGGCGCGCACGCCGCAAAAGTGACAGAATCGACCTGCACTGTTGCCGCAAGGCCTACTGACCCAAGGGGAATCACATGCAAACATCGAGCGTTCCAAGCTTTCTGATGCGCGCCACTGCTGCCGCCACGCTGGCGCTGGCCGGCCTGGCGCTGAGCGGTTGCACCACCACCACGCACACTGGCGGCGCCGTCAGGACCGAGCCGGCGGCCGTCAAGTCCGATATCGAGCGCGGCGCGTACGACACGCTCGAACGCCTGTACAAGGAAGTCAAGGGCTCGCGCGAGCTGGTGCGCAAGGCCAATGGCGTGCTGGTGTTTCCCAATGTACTGGCGGCCGGCCTGGTGGTGGGCGGCGAATATGGCCGTGGCGTGCTGCGTACCGGTGGCCAGACCGTCAACTACTACAGCATGACCAGCTTGTCGGTCGGCTTCCAGGCCGGCGCCCAGTCGAAGGCCGTGGTGATCCTGTTCATGAGCCGCGATGCACTCGACAAGTTCCGCAACAGTCGTGGCTGGACCGCCGGCGTCGACGGCTCGGTCGCGGTAATCAACGTGGGCGCCAATGGCGAGGTGGCCACCAATGCCATCAACAGCCCGGTGCAGGCGCTGGTGCTGACCAATGCCGGCCTGATGGCGAACCTGAGCCTGGAAGGCACCAAGATCAGCAAACTGGACCTGTAAGCCTATGCGTGACGGCGCGTTGCGGTTACCCTGTGGGCCTGAATAATCACGAGGTAGCCGCAATGAGCCGTCACATCCTGGACCACGCCCGCATTCATCCCGCCATCCGTGGCACGGTGGACAATTACCACCGCGACCTGGTGGCCGAAGTCGAGGCTGCCGTGGCCGCCCACCAGATCGTGGTGGTGGGCATGGGGTTCAACCCGTTTCCGCGCAAGGCCCGCAAGATTCTCGACGGCCTTCGCGTGCCTTACCAGTATCTGAGCTACGGCAATTATTTTTCACAATGGCGGCCACGGCTGGCGCTCAAGCTATGGAGCGGCTGGACCACGTTCCCGCTGGTGTTCATCAATGGCGTGCTGATTGGCGGCGCCAGCGAGTTGCAGGCGCTGGTCGCCAGCGGCGAGTTTGCCAGGCTCACTGCCTAGCGTGTGGGGCGCAGGGGATCGAGCAGGCTGCGCAAGTCGTTATGATCAAGCTCGTACATCAAGGCAATCAACGCCCCCAATTCCCCGGAGGGAAAGCCTTCGCGCGCAAACCAGCCCAGGTAATGCCCAGGCAAATCCGCCAGCTTGCGCCCCTTGTATTTCCCATACGGCATCTCGCGCGTGACCAGCAAAGCAAGTTTTTCAGAGTTCATGGCCGCATCATACCCCGGGCGAACGGAATCCTGGGTGGCTTGTCATACAATGGATTTTTCCATTGACCGTTCACCCTCCATGGCCCACATACACCCTACCGGCTGGCAGGAAATGTCCGTCACCGGCACCGCCGCGCGCGAAATCGAAACCCTGTCCTACCTCGAGGCCACGCTGGCCGACCTGCCATATCGCGTGTACCACGGCGTGCACTGGACCAACGTGGAAAAGGGGTTCTCGGTGTACGGCGAGATCGACTTCATCCTGGTCGCGCCCAATGGCCGGCTGCTGCTGATCGAGCAAAAGTCGGGCTTCCTCAGCGAAACCGCCGACGGCCTGATCCGCAATTACGAGGGCAAGCCGCGCAAGGTGGCCAACCACATCATGCGCTCGATCAAGGGGCTGACCGAGCGCTTCGGCAGCGAGCTGTCGATCGATTACCTGCTGTACTGCCCCGACTACACGGTACGCAACCCGAACCAGGCGGGCATCGACCCGCGCCACATCATCGACGCCAGCAACAGGGGCAAGCTGGCGCAGGTAATCCGCGAGACCTTGCCGGTCGATGGCGCGCCGCCCGGCGACAAGTTCGACAAGGTCACGCGTTTTCTCTCGAACATGCTCAGCCTGCGGCCCGATCCGAGCTCGATGATCGGCAACGCCGCCGGCCTGGTGGCGCGCCTGTCGGGCGGGCTGTCCACGTGGGCGCGCCGGCTCGAGTTTGCGCCGTTTCGGCTGCACATCAAAGGCACGGCCGGCAGTGGCAAGACCCAGCTGGCGTTGGCAGAATACAGCGACGCCATCGACGCCGGCCTGAAACCGCTGTACGTGTGCTACAACCGGCCGCTGGCCGACCATATCGAAAAACTGGTGCCCGCTGGCGGGCGCGTCACGTCGTTCCACATGCTCAGCGACGCCTTCGCCCGCGCCCAGGGACAAATTCCCGACTACACCGCGCCCGACGTCTGGGACCGGATCGAAGCGCGCATGACCGCGTCCGAGCTGCCGCCGGAGTGGCGCTACGACGTGCTGATCGTCGATGAAGGCCAGGATTTCTCGCCGGCCTGGCGCGACATCCTGCTGCGCATGTTGAAGCCCGAGGGACGGGCGATCTGGCTGGAAGACCCCAACCAGAACCTGTACGGCCGCGAACCGGTACCGCTGCCAGGCTGGGTGACTTTGCACTCGGACACCAACTACCGCAGCCCGCGCCAGATCATCGACATGCTGACCTCGATCGGCGCCGTGCGCGAGCCGGTGGAGGCGGGTAGCCCGTTCCGTGGCGCCGACATCGAGGAGCTGACGTATCCGGACGGCGATACCGACGCCATGCTGGCGCAAACCCGGCGCGCGGTGACCAGCTGCCTGGCCGCCGGCTTCGCCCGCCACGACATCGCGATCGCCTCGTTCCGCGGCCGCGACAACTCGGTGCTCCTGCACCTGGATCAGCTGAGCGACGCCCACACGCTGAAATCATTCACCGGCGAATACGACCTGTTCGGCACGCCCGAATACCGGCCCGGCGGGCTGCTGGCCGAAACCGTGTACCGCTTCAAGGGGCAGTCGGCGCCGGCCATCATTTTTACCGAGATCGATTTCGAGCGCATCGACGACCGCGTGCTGCGCAAGCTGTTCGTGGGCATGACGCGGGCGCGGCTGAAGCTGGTGCTGGTGCTCAGCGAGCGGGCCGAGCAGCAGTTGCTGGACCGGATGTAGCGACACGTTGCATGTTGCATGCTCCCAACGACTGGCTTTTCAAAAAGTCAAGTCGGTGACTGTTTGGCTGGTCCGGGATTTTCAGGAAGTTTCTTCTCCTAAGATGGTCAGGCAGGACACATATCCAAAACAACAACGATTTTGGGAGACATCATGCCTTTGCCTCGTTCCACCGTCATCGCTGGCGCCGTCGCCAGCGCGCTTGCCCTCCTGGCCACGCCGCAGGCACTGGCCCAAACAACGCCGAATACCGCGCAACCCGACAGCGTGGTGGTGGTTTCCGGCACCCGCCAATCGGTGGCCGGCGCCATCGACCGCAAGAAGAACGCCGCCACGGTGGTCGATTCCATCGTCGCCGAGGATATCGGCGAATTCCCCGACAAGAACGTCGGCGAGGCGCTCTCGCGCGTGACCGGCGTGCAGCTGTCGCGCGACTTCGGCGAGGGCTCGCAAGTCAATATCCGCGGCGTGGAGGCCAACCTCAACCGTATCGAGATCAACGGCCTGTCGGTGCTCAGCACCAATGGTACCGCCGGGCGCGGCGCCGAATTGCGCGAACTGCCGGCCGAGCTGATCAAGTCGATCGACGTGTACAAGGGCGTGACCGCCGATCAGACCGAGGGCGGCATCGGCGGCACCGTCAGCATCAAGACCAATTTGCCACTCGACTTCAAGGAACGCACGGTGGTGGTCAAGCTCGAAGGCGAGCAAAGCAGCAGCCGCGGCGGCGCCCAGCCGCGCGGCAGCCTGCTCTTGGCCGACAAGTTCCTCGACGGCCGGCTGGGCCTGATGGCCAACCTGGTCTACGACAAGGTCTATACGCAAAACGATTACGTGCGCAACAGTAACTGGCGCTACTTCCGCGACTGGGACCAGTCGCCCGACAAGACCAATACCAGCCTCAACCCGCGCGCGGCGGCGGTCAACGACAAAGGCGGTTGCGCGGCCCTCGCTGGCGCCGACAGGACCGCCTGCGACAGCCAGTGGTTCGACTATTCACCCGGCGTGCCGCGCTACGGCATCTGGACCCGCGACCACAACCGCTCCAGCGCCGAACTCACCGCCCAGTACAAGATCGACAACAACTTCAATGTCTGGGGCCGCTACAACCGGAACAACCAGAAGCAGATGCTCAACGACCGCAACTATGTGACCGACTTCGGTTCCATCAAGCGGTTTTCGACCTCGGGCGTGGCGCCCGTTTATGCCAACAACCTTGGCGCCAACGGTGCGCCGCTGGCCACCCCCGCAGCGTCCTGCGCCGAACCGGCGGCCGGCGTTACCCCGGCCGGCATGAGTTTTAACAACCACGTGATGACGTCGTTCCTGTCCGGCACCTGCCAGAACGTGGCGGGCGAGGGCGCCTCGTACAACTTCAGTACGGCCGCGCGCGATTTCGCGCTCAACATCAAGTCCGACTACCGTTCGGGCGGCTTCAACTGGAAAAGCGGCGACTGGTCGGCCGAAGGCCTGGTGGCGAAGACCAGTTCGTACTACGAGCTCAATACCAACAACATCGTGATGGAGGCCAATGTGCCCGGCTTGCGGGTCAATTTCGACCAGCAGGGCTTGCCGAAGTTTACGTTCCCGGCCGGCTTCGACCCGAACAACAGCAATGTTTACACCCGCATCATTTCGCAATACCAGCCGTCGTTTACCGACAACGGCGAAGACCAGGTCAAGCTCGACCTCAAGTACCGGCCCGACATGCCGTTCCTGACGACCTTGCACTTCGGCGGCCAGGGCCGCAAGTCCACGTCCGAGCAATACCGCTGGACCGGTTACCTGGCTGGCGGCGATCCCAACACCACGGCCGACGACGTGACCGTGCGCAGCCCCGAAGTGCGCCACGAAATCATTTTCGATCCGCTCAACAACTCGGGCGTGCTGCGCAACGGCGGCGCCACCGTCTACGGCACCGGCCTGACCGCCAACAACACCACGCGCTACGTGAGCGGCACGCAGATGCAGCAACTGGTGGACGCGATCCGCACCAACACGCCGGGTTCGTTCCTGAATGGCTACGATGGCCTGTCCGGCTACCCGAACGGCTGGACCGCGCCCAGCTTTGCCAACTCCGCCCAGTATTTCGACCTGAGCCGCTACAACCACGACCTGCTGCGCAACTCCATCGGCAGCGACGGCAAATCGTATGCGATGCCGCCGCAGTTTGCCGTCGAAGAGAAAATCAAGGCGTTCTACGTGCGCGCCGACTTCGAGCACGAACTGTACGGCGTGGCGCTCGATGGCAATATCGGCCTGCGCTATGCCGGCACCGAAACGCGCGCCACCGGCCTGCGCTCGTTCCGCGCCTACTCGAGCAACCCGACCACCAATGCGCGCGTGGAAACTGTGCTGGCCAATGACATCGTCACGGTGCGCAACAAGTACAGCGACACGCTGCCGAGCTTTAACCTGGCTGCCTGGTTCGTGCCGAACACGCTGGTGGCCCGCCTGGGCTGGGGCAAGGTGATGGCGCGCCCGTTCATCGACCGCTTGACGCCCACCGTCAACTGCATCGCCAACAGCGGCCTGTCGCAATTCGGCGGCGACGGCAGCGCCGACGACTGCACCGGCGGCAACGTCAACCTCAAACCGTTCCGCGCCACCAACAAGGACGTGAGCGTGGAATGGTATCCGTCGCGCGATTCGCAGCTGTCGCTGGCGTTCTTCCGCAAGGACATCAGCAGCTATATCCAGAACGACGTCATCCTGCCGGGCGTGGACGTGTTCAGCAACGGCCAGCGCTGGGATCTGAAAACCTCGATCAACAGCGAGGGCGCAGTGACCAAGGGCTGGGAGCTGGCCGGCCGCACCGCGCTGACCATGCTGCCGGGCGCCTTCGGCGGCCTGGGCCTGGACGCCAACTACACGCGCATGACGTTCTCGTACGCTACCGGCAAAGAACTGCTCAACCCGCTCGACAACACCGTGCTGCCGTACCCTGGCATGTCGCGCAATAGCTATAACGTCGGCGTGTGGTACGACCTGGGCCAGTGGAACGCGCGCCTGGCCTACAACTACCGCGACAGCTATTACACCGGCACGGTGGACGCCAACGCCTCGCTCCCCGTTTACGCGGAAGCGGTGGGCTACCTCGACGCCAAGCTGCAGTTCCGCGTGACGGAGAATCTGACCTTGTCGGTGGAGGGCAAGAACCTGACCGACGAGGCCCAGTACCTGAACTCGGGCTCGAAAGAGCGCAGAAATGAGCTGGCCTGGTCGGGGCGGCGGTATTTTGTGGGGGCGACGTACAAGTTCTGATGCGTGAGGGAGAGCCGGCATGCATCGGCAGGGCGATGGGGGTGTATATTGTCGCCCTGTCGAATTTTGCCGGATGTTGGTCCGGATATGCCCATGTCTGCCGTACCCCTGTTCTGCCTGGTGTTCGCGTATTTTGCCCTGCTGCTGGCCGTGGCGTGGCGCACGTCGCGTCACGCCAACAACGCCAGCTTCTTCATCGGCAACAAGCGCAGCAACTGGATGGTGGTGGCGTTCGGCATGGTGGGCACCACGCTGTCGGGCGTGACGTTCATCAGCGTGCCGGGGGCGGTGGGGGCAGGGGGCTTCGGCTACTTGCAGGTGATCCTGGGCTATGTGCTCGGCTACATCGCCGTCGCCTTGATCCTGCTGCCGCTGTATTACCGCCTGAAGCTGACGTCGATCTACCATTACCTCGACGTGCGGCTCGGTGGCGGCGCCTATCGCAGCGGGGCGGCGTTCTTCATTCTTTCGCGCCTGCTCAGCGCTTCGGCGCGGCTGTACCTGGTGGTCAATATCCTGCAGATCACCATACTGGAGAGCCTCGGCGTGCCGTTCTGGCTCACCACCATCGTGATCCTGGCGATGATCCTGCTCTACACGTTTGAAGGCGGCGTGAAAACCATCGTCTGGACCGATACACTGCAAACGGCCGGCATGGTGATTGGCCTGCTGGCCTGCACCGGTTGGCTGCTGCACGAAATGAACATCGGGCCGCTCGAGAGCCTGGCGCGCCTGCATGATGCGGGTCTCACGCGCTGGATCACCAGCGATATCGACAGCCCGGCCAACTTCTGGAAGCAGGTGCTGGCCGGTTTCTTCATCGTGCTGGCCATGACCGGCATGGACCAGGAGACCATGCAAAAAAATATCTCGATCGAGACCCTGCGCGACTCGCAAAAGAACATGCTGGTGCTGACCGTGATTCTGACGGCCGTGCTGGTGCTGTTCATGTTCCTCGGCGGCCTGCTGTCGCTGTATGCGCCGACCGTGGGCATTACCGCTGCCGGCGACAAGCTGTTCCCGGCGGTGGTGATGGGCCACATGCCAGCGGCGCTGCAACTGCTGTTTTTCATCGGCCTGGTATCGGCGCTGTTTCCCAGCGCGGACGGCGCCATGACCGCGCTTACGTCGACCTTCAGCCTCGACATCCTCGGCATCGAGCGCCGCTCCGACCTGGTGGAGGCCGACCGGGTACGCATCCGTCACCGCGTGCACCTGGGCTTTTGCGCGCTGTTCCTGCTGCTGGTGCTGCTGTTCAAATGGATAGACAACGCCAGCATGGTGGGCCTGGTGCTCAAGCTCACTGGCTACACGTATGGACCGCTGCTCGGATTGTTCGCGTTCGGGCTGCTGACGCAGCGTGCAGTGCGCGACCGCTGGGTGCCGTGGGTGGCGCTGGCCGGCCCCGCGCTTTGCTACGCTGTCGATATCAACCAGGCTTTATTGTTCGAACACTATCGTTTGGGGCTTGAACTGCTGGTATTGAATGGACTGTTGGTATTTATCGGGTTAATGCTCATTTCCACCCCTCGGCAAGCGCCCGCACATGCAGTATCATCGCTGTAAATTTCGCTTGTAAATTTCGCAATCACATGGAGTCTTGATGGCCCGTTCACCGTTTTCCTATATTCGCAGTGGCTTCAGCTTTTTCTGGCGCATGCTCGACGCCGGTCGCCGCACCATCCTGAACCTGCTGTTCCTGTTGCTGCTGATCGTGCTGGCGATTGCCATCTTCGGCGGCGGCGCCAAGCCGATCGCGGCCAAGACCACGCTGGTGCTGGACCTCAAGGGCCAACTGGTCGAGCAGACCAGCGTCGATCCGCGCGACGCCCTGCTGACTGGCGTGCAGGGCGGCGAAGCGCTGCGCATGCTGCAGCTGCGCGACGTGCTCAAGGTGCTCGACACCGCCGCCAAGGACGCCAACATCAGTGGCGCGGTGCTGCTCACCGACGGCATGCAGGGCGGTGGCCCGGCCATGCTGCGCGAAATAGCGTCGGCCATCGACCGCTTCAAGGCGTCCGGCAAGACTGTCGTTGCGTGGGGCACCAACTATGACCAGAACCAGTACCTGGTTGCCGCCCACGCCAACGAGGTGTATGTGCACCCGATGGGCGTGGTGATGATCGAAGGCTACGGCCGCTATCGCAATTACTACCGCGATGCGCTCGACAAGCTGGGCGTCACCGTCAACCTGATGCGCGTGGGTACCTACAAGAGCTTTGCCGAGCCTTACATCGCCAACGGCCCGTCGCCGGCGGCAGCGGAAGCCGACGCCTACCTGAACAACGCCCTGTGGACTTCTTACACCGACAACGTGGAAAAAGCGCGCAAGCTGCCCAAGGGCCAGATCATGAAGACCATCGACGAACTGCCGGCCAAGGTGGCCGAGTTCAATGGCGACCTGGCGAAAATCACGCTGGCGGCCAAGCTGGTCGACGGTCTGAAAACCCGCGATGAAATCCGCGACCTGATGATCAAGCGCGGCGCCGCCGACGACGAAGGCAAGAGTTTCCGCCAGGTCGGCTTCGACGATTACCTGGCGCGCCAGTCCGAGCCGATGACCGGCGACGCCATCGGCGTGGTCATCGCCCAGGGTTCGATCAGCGACGGTACGGCCGGTCCGGGCAGCATCGGCGGCGACTCGACCTCCAAGCTGATACGCGCCGCGCGCGAAGACAAGAACATCAAGGCCGTGGTGCTGCGCGTCGATTCGCCGGGCGGCAGCGCGTTCGCTTCGGAATTGATCCGCCGCGAACTGGAACTCACGCGCGCTGCCGGCAAGCCGGTGGTGGTCTCGATGGGCGACGTGGCCGCATCGGGCGGTTACTGGATTTCGATGTCGGCCGATGAAGTGATCGCCGAACCGAACACGATTACCGGTTCGATCGGCGTGTTCGCCATCCTGCCAACGGCTGAAAAAGTGGCCGACAAGCTGGGCATCCACTCGGCCGGCCAGCCTACCACCTGGCTTGGCGACGCTTACAATCCACTGCGTCCGCTCGACCCGCGCTTCGTGCAGGTAATGCAAGGCAGCGTCAACCACATCTACGCCGACTTCACCGCGCGCGCTGCCCGTGCGCGCAAAACCACGCCCGAGAAGATCGACGCCGTGGCGCAAGGCCGCGTCTGGACCGGCGCGCAAGCGAAGGAGCGCGGCCTGGTCGATACCCTGGGCAGCTACGGCGACGCCCTGGCCTCGGCCGCCAAGCGCGCCAAGCTGACCGGATACCGCATCGTGTACATCGAGCGCGAGATCAGCAAGTTCGAGCGCGTGCTGGGTATGTTCGGCGGCACGGCTGCGCAGGCAGTGGGACAATCGATCGCCAACGCGGTGTCGGCCAAGCTCAATCTGGGTGTGACGGCGGCCACCGGTTTGCCGCCAGGCGCGGCCAATGGTGTGGCGCAGGACATGGCGTGGCTAGCCGATATCAAGGCCTCGCGCAAGCCGTTTACGGTGATTACGCACTGCTTGTGCGAGGTGCCGTAAATATAAAACCCGGAGTAACCCGCAGCCTGCGCTCCGTCATCCTCGCGAAAGCGGGGATTCATAACCCGCACCATTCGATCCGTCATCCTCGCGAAAGCGGGGATTCATAACCCGCACCATTTGATCCGTCATCCTCGCGAAAGCGGGGATTCATACTGAGTCTGAGCTGGCTGCGGCTTACACGTTCCATGGATCCCCGCGTGCGCGAGGATGACGGCTCAACGGCGCAACGGCGCAACGGCGCAACGGCGTTACGGCTCAACGGCTCAACGGCGCAACGGCTCAACGGCTCAACGGTTCAACGGTTCAACGACTCAACGGCTCAACGACTCAACGACTCAACGGCTCAACGACTCAACGGCTCAACGGGCTGATGGCAGCGGCAACGTAATCTCGAAGCAGCTGCCCCCACCTCCCCGCAACGCGCAGCGCGCCTCGCCACCATGGCGGCGCGCGATTTGCCTGATCAATGCCAGTCCCAATCCCGCGCCGCTGTTGTCGCGGGTGTTGCGGCGGCGGTAGAACGGTTCGAACACGCGTTCGAATTCCTCTTCCGGGATTCCCGGCCCCTGGTCCCATACCAATACCCGCGCAACGCCCTGTTCGGCGGCGATGGTCACGTGCACCGGCGGCACGCCGTGGCGGTAGGCGTTTTCCAGCAGGTTGCGCAGCAGGCGGCGCAACAGGCGCGGGTCGCCTTGCAGCACCGCCGATTCGCCATCGAGCAGCGCCTCGTCGTAGCGTGCGCATTCTTCCGCCGCCAGGGCCAGCAGGTCGATCTCTTCGTACTGGGTGGTGTCGGTCAGCGCGCCCAGGCGGCTGGCCAGCAGGATTTCGTCGAGCAGGTCGTTCAGCTCCGCAATGTCCTGTTCAAGTCCCGCGCGGCGCTTGGGGTCGACGTTGTCCTTGATCAGTTCGAGCGCCAGGCGGATGCGCGCCAGCGGCGTGCGCAGTTCGTGCGAGGCGTTGGCCAGCAGGGTTTTGTGGGCGCCCACCAGCTGCTCGATCTTGTCGGCGGCGCCATTGAAACTTTGCGCCAGGCGCGCCACCTCGTCGTTGCCTTCCACTTTTACGCGGGCAGTCAGGTCGCCGGCGCCCAGCGATTCCACGCCCTGTTGCAGACGTTCGAGACGCTTGGTGAGCCGGCGCACCAGCGGAAACGCCGCCACGCCGATCACCAGGGCCAGCATCAGCATGGTGTTTTGCAGCGCCGCCTTGGGGCGAATGAAGCCGAGCGGCTCGCTCGAGAGCAGGCGGCGGCCGTCCGGCAGGCGCACGTACGATTCCGGCGGCGGGCCGGTGATGCCGCGCTGGCGCCAGTGGCGCGCCGGTATCAGGTCGCCGACCACGGCCAGCGGGCGCCAGTCGCGTGTATACAGCGTCATGTGGGCATTGAGGCCAGCCGCCACCCGTTCGAGCGCGGCCTGCTGCTCGGCGTGCGGCGCATCGAGCGGCGCCAGCACGTTCATCATCACCCGCGACAGGGTAGCATTGGAGCGTTCCAGCGGCCCGCCCGAGCGCCCCCACGATTGCAGCACGGCGATGGCAAACAGCAGCAGCACGACCAGCAGCGCCACGTAAAAGCTGAAGTACAGCCGCGGCAGCCCGCGCGAGAAGCGCTGGAGCAGTCCGGGCTTCGGTCCTTCCGCGCCGCTCAATCCTGCACCTTGGCGAACAGGTAGCCGGCGCCGCGCACGGTGATGATGCGGCGCGGCTTCTTGGGATCGTCCTCGACGGCGGCGCGGATGCGCGACATGTGGACGTCGATCGAGCGATCGAACGCTTCGATCGGTTCGCCCTTGAGCAGCTCCATCAGGCTGTCGCGCGAGAGCACACGGCCGGCGTGGCGCGCCAGCACCAG
Organism: Duganella phyllosphaerae; assembly: GCF_001758785.1. Taxonomy (GTDB): domain Bacteria; phylum Pseudomonadota; class Gammaproteobacteria; order Burkholderiales; family Burkholderiaceae_D; genus Rugamonas; species Rugamonas phyllosphaerae. The sequence goes on along the minus strand of NZ_LROM01000106.1, from coordinate 44,817 downwards.
CAGCAGGTCGAACTGGTAAGCGGTCAGCTCGCACGGCACGCCGTCGAGCTTTGCCGAGTGCGCGGCCGAATCGATCTCGAGCCGGCCAAAGCGCAGGAAATCGTCGGATGCGGACGGTCCGCCGCGCTGGTCGGCGCGGCCCATGCCCACGTCCACGCGGCGGCGCAGGATGGCGCGCAGGCGGGCCAGCAGTTCGCGCGGCTCGAACGGCTTGGGCAGGTAGTCGTCGGCGCCCATTTCCAGCCCGACGATGCGGTCGATGGCGTCGCCGCGCGCGGTGAGCATCAGCACCGGCACGTCGGAGACTGCGCGCGCCTGGCGGCATACGTCCAGGCCGTCCATATCGGGCAGCATCAGGTCGAGGATCACGGCGTCGGCCTGGCCGGCGGCGATGTGCACCACGGCGTCGCGCCCGTTGGGGGCGTGGGTGACGCGAAAGCCCGCTTGCGTCAGGTATTCGGTGAGCATGTCGGCCAGGCGCGGATCGTCTTCCACCAGCAGGATGCGATTGGCGGGGCTGGACAGGTCGGGTGAGGTGGTCATCATCAAATCATTTTACAGCGTTGCCGCCGCAGTTTAAGCGATGGGGCGATTGTCGCGGGCGGCGGTATCGGCGCGATGTCACGCAGGTAAAGAAATGTAAAGCCAGTTGAAGGAAATGTGACTGAAGTCCTTGATTGTCCACGGTTTTGTAGCGAGTTTGTATCGCCCGTGCACAGTCCACTGACAGGGCAGGGGCCATGTGCTAGAGTCCACGCATTCTGATACACCAGCATACCAACAGGGACAATAATGGAAACACCAGCCAAGCCAGATTCGAACCTTGACCCAGCCCTGAGCCGCCCCAAAAGCCCTCGCTCGAAGATCATCGGCGGTGTGATCGCCGTGGCGGCGATGGCAGGGTTGGGCGGGCTGGCATGGTATCTCACGCACCAGCCGGCAGCGCCCATGCCGGGCGCGCCTGCTGCCGGTCCCGGTGGTCCGGGCGCCGGCGGCCCTGGCGGCGCCGGTGGTAATCGTCGCGGTGCGCCCGCCACCACGGTAGGCGTGGCCACGGCTGAAAAAGCCGACATCCCGGTCACGCTCGAAGCGCTGGGCACGGTCACTGCCGCCGCCACCGCCACGGTGCGCCCGCAGGTGTCCGGCATTCTGCAAAAAGTGCTGTTCAAGGAAGGCCAGATGGTCAAGGCCGGCCAGGTGCTGGCGCAGATCGATCCGCGCCAGTTCGAAATGTCGCTGCTGCAGGCCAGCGGCCAGCGCCAGCGCGACGAAGCGCAGCTGGAAAACGCCAAGCTCACGCTCGAGCGCTACAACACCCTGCTGAAACAGGACTCGATCGCGCGCCAGGACGTCGACACCCAGGCCGCGCTGGTCAAGCAGCTCGAAGGCACCGTCATGACCGACCGCGCAGCCGAAGGCACGGCCAAGCTCAATCTGGGCTACACCAGGGTGATTGCGCCGATCACCGGCCGCGTGGGCCTGCGCGTGGTCGATATCGGCAACCTGGTCGGCTCCGGCGACGCCACCGGCATCGCCGTGATCACGCAGATGTCGCCGATCGACGTGGAATTCGCGATCCCGCAGGACAGCGTGCCGAACCTGATGCAGCGCATTAACGAGAACGCCGCCTTGCCGGCGCTGGCGCTTGACCGCACCCGCACCAATACCCTCGACAGCGGCAAGTTTGCGGCGCTGGACAACCAGGTCGATACCCAGACCGGCACCGTCAAGGCCAAGGCTCGCTTCGGCAACGACAAATCGACGCTGTTCCCGAGCCAGTTCGTCAACGTGCGGCTGGAACTGCGCACCATCAAGGACGCGGTCATGGTGCCGGTGAACGCCGTGCGCCACGGCGCCAAGGGCGATTTCGTCTGGGTGCTCAAGGAAGACAAGACCGTCACCATGCGCAGCATCACGCGCGGTGAGGCCACGGTCGATAAAGTGCAGATCGCCAGCGGCTTGCAGGCCGGCGAAAAAGTCATTACCGAAGGCGCCGACCGCCTGAAAGAAGGCGCCAAGGTGACCTTGCCCGGTACCGGTCCTGGCGCCGGCACTGGCCACCGCCAGGGCACCAAGGCGGCCGACGGCACCGCGCCGGCCGGCGAACACCGCCGCCGCAAAGAACAAGCTGCGGCGCAGTAAAGGGGCCTGTCGATGAGTCCATCCGCTCCCTTTATCCAGCGGCCGGTAGCGACATCGCTGCTGATGCTGGCGATCGTGCTGGCCGGCCTGGTGGGATTCAAGTTCCTGCCGCTGTCCGCGCTGCCGCAAGTCGATTTCCCCACCATCCAGGTGCAAACCCTGTACCCGGGCGGCAGCCCGGAGGTGATGGGCCAGACCGTGACCGCACCGCTGGAACGCCAGTTCGGCCAGATGTCGGGCTTGCAGCGCATGAGTTCCACCAGCGCTGCCGGCGTGTCCATCATCACCCTGCAGTTCGGCCTGGGCCAGACCCTGGAAGTGGCCGAGCAGGAAGTGCAGGCGGCGATCAATGCCGGCAGCTCGCTGCTGCCGACCGATTTGCCGGCGCCACCGGTGTACGCCAAGGTCAACCCGGCCGACGCGCCGGTGCTCACGCTGGCCATTACCTCCGACACCATACCGCTGACGGAAGTGCAGAACATCGTCAACACCCGCTTGGCATTGAAGATCTCGCAGGTCTCCGGCGTGGGCCTGGTCACTCTGTCGGGCGGCCAGCGTCCGGCCGTACGCATCCAGGCCGACACCAACCTGCTGGCCTCTTACGGGCTGGGACTGGACACCGTGCGCACGGTGATCTCGTCGTCCAACTCCAACGGCGCCAAGGGCAGTTTCGACGGTCCCACCCGCGCCTACACCATCAACGCCAACGACCAGCTGGTCACGGCCAAGAATTACCAGGACCTGGTCCTGACCTACAAGAACGGCGCCCCGGTGCGCCTGTCCGACGTGGCGCAGGTGGTCGACAGCGCCGAGAACGTGGAACTGGGCGCCTGGGCCGGCTCGCAGAACAACATCAGGCAGGCCATCATCCTCAACGTCCAGCGCCAGCCGGGCGCCAACGTGATCGCCACCGTGGACGCCATCAAGGCGCGCCTGCCGGAACTGGAAGCGGGCCTGCCGGGCGCGATCAAGGTCGAGGTGCTGAGCGACCGCACCACCGGCATCCGCGCCTCGGTCAAGCACGTGGGCATGGAGCTGCTGCTGGCCGTGGTGCTGGTGGTGCTGGTGATCTTCGCCTTTTTGCACAGTATCCGCGCCACCATCATCGCCAGCCTGTCGGTACCGATCTCGCTGATCGGCACCTGCGGGGTGATGTATTTGCTCGGCTATAGCCTGAACAACCTGTCGCTGATGGCGCTGACGATTGCCACCGGCTTCGTCGTCGATGACGCCATCGTCATGATCGAAAACATCGCCCGCTATATCGAGGAGGGCGACGCGCCGATGCCGGCCGCGCTGCGCGGCGCCAAGCAGATCGGCTTTACCATCATCTCGCTGACCGTCTCCCTCATTGCGGTGCTGATTCCGCTGCTGTTCATGGGCGACGTGGTGGGCCGCCTGTTCCGCGAGTTTGCCATGGCGCTGGCGATCACCATCCTGATTTCGGCGGTGGTGTCGCTCACCTTGGTGCCGATGATGTCGGCGCGCTGGCTCAAAGCCCATGGCGAGGAAAAGCCGAGCCGCTTCGCCATCCGCTTCCAGCACTTCTTCGACTGGGTGGTCGGTCATTACGACCGCTCGCTGACCTGGGTGATCGCGCGCAGCGGCCTGACGCTGCTGGTCGCACTGGGCACCATGCTGCTGACCGTGCTGCTGTACATCGCCATTCCCAAGGGCCTGTTCCCGACCCAGGACACCGGCCAGTTGCAGGCGCGCCTGGAAACCGGCAAGGCCGTCTCGTACGCGCGCATGGCCGACCTGCAGCAGCAGGCCGCGCGCGTCATCCTCGACGATCCGGCCGTGGAAACGCTGAGCTCCGTGGTGGGCGTGGACGCCGCCAACAACAGCATGCTCCATACCGGCAGCATGCTGATCAACCTGAAGCACGACCGCAGCGGCAAGCCGCAGGACATCATGGACCGCCTGCGCAACCGCGTGGCGCAGATTCCGGGCTTGACGCTGTACCTGCAACCGACGCAGGACTTGACCATCGATGCAGAATCGGGACCGACCCAGTTCCGCGTCTCGGTCGAGGGCGCCGACAACGCCACCGTCAACGAGTGGGCCACCAAGCTCGCCGAGCAGATGCGCACCAGGAAAGAGCTGCGCAACGTGGTGTCCGACGTGGGCGCCAGCGCCAACGCGGCCTACATTTCGATTGACCGCGACACCGCGTCGCGCCTGTCGGTCACTGCCGCCTCGATCGACGATGCGCTCTACAGCGCGTTCGGCCAGCGCATCGTCTCCACCATCTTCACCGAGACCAACCAGTACCGGGTGATCCTCGAAGCGAAGAACGATTCCATCACGTCGCCGCAGGACCTGATCAACCTGCAGCTTCGCACCGGCTCGGGCAAGGCCACGCCGCTGTCGGCGGTGGCCACCATCAGCGAGCGTCCGGCGCCGTTGCAGGTCACCCACGTGGCGCAGTACCCGGCCACCACGCTCGGTTTCGACACCGCCAGCGGCGTCTCGCTCGGCACCGCAGTGGACGCGATCCGCCAGGCCGCCGCCGACATCAAGTTCCCGCCATCGGTGACCCTGACCTTCCTTGGCGCCTCGGGCGCGTACCAGAATTCGCTGTCCAACCAGCTGTGGCTGATTTTGGCCGCAGTGGTGTGCGTGTACATCGTGCTCGGCGTGCTGTACGAGAGCTATGTCCACCCGCTGACGATTCTGTCCACCTTGCCGTCGGCCGGCGTGGGGGCGCTGCTGGCGCTGATGATCACCGGCCAGGACCTGGGCGTGATCGGCATTATCGGCATCATCCTCCTGATCGGCATCGTCAAGAAGAACGCCATCATGATGATCGACTTTGCCATCGAGGCGGAGCGCGAAGGCGGCAAGTCGCCGCGTGACGCCATCCACCAGGCTGCGCTGCTGCGCTTCCGTCCCATCATCATGACCACGCTGGCGGCGCTGTTCGCGGCCGTGCCGCTGATGCTGGGCTGGGGGGAGGGCGCCGAACTGCGCCGGCCACTGGGCCTGGCCATCTTCGGCGGCCTGATCGTCAGCCAGATGCTCACGCTGTTTACCACGCCGGTGATCTATCTGGCCTTCGACAGCCTGGGACGCCGTTTCGGCGGCGGGCGCTCCGGCGGCCAGGCGGGGCGCAAGCAGGAAGAGTCGTACCCGGTCGAAGGCGGTGCGCTGTGAACCTTTCGTCACCGTTCGTCAAGCGGCCGATCGCCACCGTCCTGCTGACGATCGGCCTGGCGCTGGCCGGTATCGGGGCGTTCTTCGTGCTGCCGGTGGCGCCGCTGCCGCAGGTGGACTTCCCGGTGATCTCGGTCTCTGCCAGCCTGCCCGGCGCCAGTCCTTCGACCATGGCGTCGAGCGTGGCCACGCCGCTCGAGCGGCACCTCGGCGTGATCGCCGGGGTCAACGAAATGACTTCGAATTCGAGCACCGGCAGTACCAACGTCACGCTGCAATTCGACCTCAATCGCAACGTCGATTCGGTGGCGCGCGAGGTGCAGGCGGCGATCAACGCCAGCCGGGTCGATCTGCCGGCCACGCTGCGCAGCAATCCCACGTACCGCAAGGCCAATACTTCCGGCTCGCCGGTGATGATCCTGGCGCTGACGTCCAAGACCCGCACGCCGGGCCAGATCTACGATGCGGTGTCCAACGTGGTGGTGCAGCGCCTGTCGCAGGTGGAAGGCATCGGCGACGTGGAACTGGGCGGCGGTTCGCTGCCGGCGGTGCGGGTGGAACTCAATCCATACACGCTCAACAAGATGGGCCTGTCGATGGAGGACGTGCGCGCCGCCATCCAGGCCACCAACGCCAACCGCCCGCGCGGCGCCATCCAGGGCGACGGCCGCCGCCTGCAAATCTATACCGAATCGGTGAACGGCGAGGGTGGCCGCAGCGCCGCCAACTACCGCAACCTGGTGGTGGGCTGGCGCGACGGCACCGCCATCCGCCTGCAGGACGTGGCCGAAGTGGTTGACGGCGTGGAAGACCAGAACAACCTGGGCCTGTTCAACGGCCAGCCGGCCATCATTGTGCTGCTGCGCCCCCAGGCCGGCGCCAACGTCATCGAGACCGTGGACAGCGTGCGCGCCCAGCTGCCGGCCTTGCAGGCGCAGTTGCCGCCCGACGTGACGGTGTCGGTTGCCAGCGACAGCACCAACTCGATCCGGTCCTCGCTGCACGAGATCGAGATCACGCTGATCATCTCGATCCTGCTGGTGGTGCTGGTGGTAAGCGCCTTCCTGCGCAACCTGCGCGCCACCATCATTCCGGCAGTGGCCACCATCGTCTCGCTGCTGGGCACTTTCGGCGTGATGTATTTGCTGGGCTTTTCACTCAATAACCTGTCGCTGATGGCGTTGACGGTGGCCACCGGCTTCGTGGTCGATGACGCCATCGTGGTGCTGGAAAATACCACCCGCCACATCGAGGCCGGCATGGACCGCATGACGGCAGCGCTGCTCGGTGCGCGCGAAGTGGGTTTTACCGTGCTGTCCATCAGCCTGTCGCTGATTGCGGTGTTCATTCCGCTGCTGTTCATGGGGGGGCAGTTCGGCGCGCTGTTCAAGGAGTTTGCCGTGACCCTGTCGGCGGCGGTGATGATCTCCCTTGTCGTCTCGCTCACCACCACACCGATGATGTGCGCTTGGCTGCTCAAGGCCGACCAGCACACGGTCAAGCCGGGCCGTTTGGCGCGCGTGTTCGAGCGCGGTTTCGACCGCATCCTGAAGGGCTACGAGCATGGCCTGGACTGGGCCTTGCACAGCGTGTGGCTGGTGATGCTGGGATTGCTGTTCGTGGTGGGCCTGAACTTCTACCTGTTTGCGGCCATCCCCAAGGGCGGCTTCCCGCAGCAGGACACCGGCCAGATCAACGGCGGCATCCGCGCCGACCAGAGCATCTCGTTCCAGGCCATGCAAGGCAAGCTGCGCCAGCTGGTCAATATCATCAAGGACGATCCGGACGTGGCCACGGTAGTGGGCTTCACCGGTGGTCGGCGCGCCGGCGGCGGCTTCATGTTCATCAACCTGAAGCCCGCCAACGAGCGCACCGTGGCCGGCAACGCCGTGCTGGCGCGCCTGCGGCCCAAGCTGGCCAAGGTGACCGGCGTGACCCTGTTCTTGAGTCCCGTGCAGGACTTGCGCTCGGGCGGGCGTTCCGCCAACGCCAACTACCAGTACACGCTCAAGAGCGACAACCAGGCCGACCTGAAAAAGTGGGCCACGCGCCTGGCCGAGGCCATGAAAACCCAGCCGGGCATGATCGACGTCGACAGCGACCAGGCCGAAAATGGCGTGGAAACCTATGTCACGGTGGACAAGGACAGCGCCTCGCGGCTGGGGATCACGTCGAAGGATATCGACAATGCGCTGTACAACAGCTTCGGCCAGCGCCAGGTGGCGACCATCTACGATGAGGTCAACCAGTACCACGTGATCATGGAGGTGGCGCGCGAGTACAGCCGCAGTCCCGAGGCGCTCAAGGACGTGTATGTACCGTCGAAAGGGCTGCCGTCGCCCACGGCGTCCAACCCGAGCGGCGCGCCCACTGCCACCACCACGACCACTTCCGCCAGCGGCGCCACCACCACCACGGCCAGCAGCACCGGCCTGGCGGCCAATGTCTCGGCGCCGGCGGTGCGCGACGCCTCTTCCGGTTCGGCGCTGAGCACCTCGGCCACCACCATGGTGCCGCTGTCGTCGGTGGCGAAGTTTGCCGAGAGCTCCACTGCCACTTCGATCAACCACCAGGACGGCGAACTGGCCACCACCATCGCCTTCAACCTGGTGGAGGGCGTGAGCCTGTCCGATGCGACCGTGCAGATTGCCGCCGCCGAAGCGGCGATCGGCCTGCCCAACAATGTGCGTGGCAGCTTCCAGGGTTCGGCCAAGAGCGCCCAGGACAGCAACAAGGCGCTGCCGCTGCTGATCCTGGCCGCCATCGTGGTGATCTACATCGTGCTGGGCATCCTGTACGAAAGCCTGGTGCACCCGGTGACCGTGCTCACCACCTTGCCGTCGGCAGGCGTGGGCGCGGTGCTGGCGCTGCTGCTGTTCAAGATGGAGTTCTCGACCATCGCCCTGATCGGGATCTTCCTTTTGATCGGCATCGTCAAGAAGAACGCCATTTTGATCATCGACTTCGCGCTGGAGGCCGAACGCTCGCGCGGACTGTCGCCTTTGGAAGCCGTGCGCGAGGCATGTTTGCTGCGCTTCCGGCCGATCCTGATGACTACCGTGGCTGCCGCGCTGGGCGCGTTGCCGCTGGCGATCGGCTTTGGCGAAGGCTCCGAGCTGCGCCGCCCGCTGGGCGTGACCATCGTCGGCGGCCTGATCGCCAGCCAGCTGCTGACCCTGTTCACCACGCCGGTGGTCTACATCCTGATGGACAAGCTGCGTCGCCGCAGCCCGTCCGAACAACAACTGAGCAGAATCCACGGCGAGCAGGCAACTGCGGCGCCGACCACACCATGAGCACACACGCATTCACGTTCCGTCCTTCGATCATCGTCCTGGCCCTGATGTCGGCGCTGCTGGCAAGCGGCTGCGCGGTCGGTCCCGCCTACCAGCTGCCGGCCACCCCGAGCCCCGCCGCTTTCAAGGAAACCGCGCCGGCCGCCGAGAAAGTGGCTGCCGGCTGGACCGAGGCCGCGCCGGCCGACATGCTCGAACGCGGCCCGTGGTGGCAGCTGTTCGGCGACGAGCAACTGAACCAGATGGCCGCCAGCGTGGAAGTGACCAACCAGAACGTGGCGGTGGCCGCCGCCAACTACGCCCAGGCGCGGGCGCTGGTGGCCGAGCAGCGCGCGGCGCTGTTCCCGGTGGTGGACCTCTCCGCCAGCGCCAACCGTTCCGGTGGCGGCGGCGACACCCGCACCGCCAATGCCTACCGCACCAGCATCGGCGCCAGCTGGGAGCCGGACGTGTGGGGTAAGCTGCGCGCGGGCGCCAACAGCGCCGAAGCCAGCCTGCAAGGCAGTGCCGCCGACCTGGCCGCTGCGCGCCTCGCCGCGCAAGGCGAGCTGGCCACCAACTACCTGTCGCTGCGCATGACCGACGCCCAGAAGGAACTGCTCGACGCCACCACCGAGGGCTACGAGCGGGTACTGCAAATTACCCAGAACCGTTTCGATGCGGGCGTCACCGCCAAATCGGACCTGTTGCAGGCGCAAACCCAGCTGGCCAATGCCCGCATCGACCAGGTCACGCTGGTGCGCCAGCGCGCGGTGCTCGAACACGCGATCGCCGTCCTGCTGGGCAAGGCCGCCAGCGACTTTGCCATTGCACCCGCCAAGTGGGCCGTGGTGGTGCCCGATGTGCCGACCGGTGTGCCCTCGACCCTGCTGCAGCGCCGGCCCGACATCGCCGCTGCCGAGCGCCGCGTGGCCGTGGCCAACGCGCAGATCGGCATTGCGCGCGCCGCCTACTTTCCGAGCCTGACCCTGAGCGGCTCGTACGGCTTTGGTTCCAGCGCCACCGGCGGCTTGTTCAACGCCTCGAACAGCCTGTGGTCGCTGGGCCTGTCGGCGGCGCAGACGCTGTTCGACGCCGGCGCCATCAAGGCGCGCGTGGCTGGCGCCGAAGCCTCGCGCGATGCCGCCATCGCCAGCTACCGCCAGACTGTGCTGACCGCGTTTGCTGACGTGGAAAACCAGCTCTCGGCCACGCGCGCGCTGGCGCAGCAGCTCGAACTGCGCCGCGCCGCGTCGGAAGCGGCCGACCAGGTGGAGGCGCAAATGCTCAACCGCTACCGCGCCGGCCAGGTTAACTATACCGAGGTGGTGACAGCGCAGAGCACCGCGCTCAACGCGCGCCGGTCGCTGATACAGGCCCAGGGCGACCGCCAGACCACGGCGGTGGCGCTGATCCAGTCACTGGGCGGCGGGTGGCACGTGGCTGCTCAATAGCAATCTGATAGCGGCACGACCGTGTAATGGTGCGGGTGGGGGGGAAGATGGAGCGCGATGCGCGAAACGCGAAGACGCTTTGCTATAATCTTATTGCAAGATATGCTTTTTCGCCACATCGACACCGCTTCCGGATTTCAACATGACGCCATCCAGTGATGTCCCCGACGCCCAGGCTGCGCCAGGCCGCGTGGACGGGCCCCTGCCTGCGCGGGTTCATGCTGCCGGTGTGCCAGTAGTTGGCATCGGCGCCTCGGCCGGCGGCTTCGATCCGATCTGCGAATTCCTCGCCAGCGTGCCGCCTGCCAGCGGGTTCGCTTACGTCGTTGTACAGCACCATGCGCCGGCGTTGCCGTCCATCCTGCCGCAACTGCTGCAACGCGTCACCGGCATGCCGGTGACGGAGCTGGTCCATGGCATGCCGGTGGAAACGGACCGCGTGTACGTAGCGCCGGCCGGTGGCGGCTGCGGCTTCGACGGTCACTGTTTTACCGTGCAACCACCCGACGGCCCTGCTGCCGGCCGCCATCCGATCGACAGTTTTTTTCGTGCCCTGGCCAGTTACGCAGGGGAGTCGGCCGTGGGTATTGCCTTGTCCGGCACAGGCGCCGACGGCACCATCGGTCTGGCGGCATTGCGCGATGCGGGTGGCCTGACCATGGCGCAGTTGCCGTCTTCGGCGCGCTACGATCCCATGCCGGCCAGTGCGATCGCGGCGCAGGCGGTCGATATCGTCGCGCTGCCGGGCGAGATGGCGGCACAGGTGGCCGACTGGCGTCGTCGCAGGGGTGATCTCGGCGCCGGCGCGTTGCCGGTGCAGGCCAGCGACCAGCGCGCGGCCTTGCAGCAAATGTTCCAGTTGCTGCTCCAGCAAACCGGCGCCAACTTCGCCGACTACAAGCTCAGTACCGTGATGCGCCGCATCGACCGGCGCATGAAGCTGCGCCAGTGCGCCACCTTGCCCGACTACGTGCGCTGGATGGCGGACAACCCGATTGAAGTGGAACTGCTGTTCAAGGAATTGCTGATCGGCGTGACCAGCTTTTTCCGCGATGCGCCGGTGTGGGATTACCTTGGCGAATACGCGCTACCGCGCCTGCTGGAGCAGCACCCGGAAGGGGCCGCGTTCAAGGCCTGGGTGCCCGCCTGTTCCACCGGAGAGGAAGCCTACTCGCTGGCGATCGTGTTCGACGAAGTGCTCGAACGCCTGCGGCCGACCGCGCGCTTCACGCTGCAGATCTTTGCCACCGACCTCGATGGCGACGCCATCGATCGCGCCCGCCAGGGGCTGTTTGGTCATGCCATTGCCGGGGATATCTCGGCGGAACGTCTGCGTCGTTACTTCGCCCCGGCCGACAAGGGCAGTTACCGCATCCGCAAGGACCTGCGCGGCTCCATTATTTTCGCGCGCCAGAACGTGATCGCCGATCCACCATTCACCAAGCTCGATATCCTGTGCTGCCGCAACCTGCTGATTTATTTTACGCCGCGCCTGCAGACGCAGCTGATACCACTGTTCCATTACGCCCTCAGGCCCAACGCCTTGCTGGTATTGGGCAGCGCCGATACGCCGGGGCGCTTTCATGAACTGTTTGCGCCGCTGGCCGGCACCAGCCGCGTCTACCGGCGGCTCGATGCCGACCCCGGGCGCGTGACCAGCTACTTTCCCACACGGGTCGCCAATGTGGCGTTGCCCCCCATACACCAGATTGGTCACGCTTCCATGAAAGAAAACCTGCAAACCCAGGTTGAGCAACTGCTATTGCGCAAGCACTCGCCGGCGGCAGTGCTGCTCAACGCGCACGGCGACATTCTCTATATCCATGGCCGCACCGGCGCCTTCCTCGAGCCGGCTGCCGGCAAGGCCAACTGGAATATTCACGCCATGGCACGGGACGGCTTGCGCCACGAACTGGCAGCACTGCTGCAAAACGCTGCCCAGTCCGACCAGATGGTCGAAGTCCGTGGCCTGGTCCAGCATGACGCAGGCGGACGGCCGGAAAACGCGCTCGATCTCACTGCGGAGGCAATGCCGCATTCTGGCCCATTGGCCGGCACGATTATGGTCACCTTTGCCAGTCATGCACTGCCGCCGCAGAAGCGGCGCGCGCGCGCATCGCCGCCGCTGGTACAGGAGCTGGAACAGCAACTGGCACAGGCGCGACTGGAAATCCAGGCCGTGCGCGACGAGATGCAGGCCTCGCGCGAAGAGCTCAAGTCGGCCAACGAAGAACTGCAATCGACCAACGAAGAGCTGCAATCGACCAACGAGGAGCTGACCACCTCCAAGGAGGAAATGCAGTCGCTCAACGAGGAGCTGTACACCGTCAACGCCGAGCTGCAATCGAAGGTGGACGACCTGTCGCTGATCAATGGCGACATGAAAAATCTGCTTAACAGCACCGATATCGCCACCATCTTCCTCGACAGTGCGCTGCGCATTCGCCGCTTCACCGACCAGGCTACACGCATTTACAAGCTCATTGCCACCGATGTCCAGCGCCCGCTCAGCGACATCGCCAACGACCTCGATTACCCGGAGCTCGAGGCGGATGCCGACTGCGTGCTGCGTACGCTGGTGGTATGCGAGAAGCACGTGCCCACCCGCAGCGGCGGCTGGTACACGGTGCGCATCATGCCTTACCGGACGGTGGACAATGTGATCGACGGCGTGGTGGTCACCTTCATCAACATCACCGAAGCGAAGCAGCTGGAGTCGCAATTGCGGTCGATGCAAGACGGCGCGGTGTGACATGAAGAAAACGCCGCGCCAGTTGCTGGACGCCGACCAGTTGCGCGAAGCTGCCGAGCAGGCGGTGACGGCGATGGGGGCCGGTAGCCCGCAACTGCCATCGAGTGTCGACAGCGACGCCTTGCGCCACTGGCACGAGCTGCAAGTGAGCCAGGTCGAGCTCGACATGCAGAACCTGGCGCTGATCGAGATGCAGTCGGAGCGCGATGAGGCCGAAGCAGGGCGCGAGCGCTACGCGGAGCTGTACGACCAGGCTCCCGTTGGTTACCTGTCGCTCGATGCAAAAGGCGGCATTACGCGCGCCAACCTGGCCGCCGGCGAGCTGCTCGGACTGCCGCGCGATGCGCTGCCCGGTCGGCGCTTCGAACAGTTCGTAGCGCCGAGAGCCCAGGTTCTGCTGCGGCGTTTTCTCGACGGGATGCTCGAACACGGTCAGCGCGGCACGCTCGAGTTACCGCTATTGAGTTTGCGCGGACCAAATATCGGCGAAGGCCGCCAGGTTCACCTTGACGTCAATCTCGATCCTGCCGCCGCCAAGTTCCGTGTCATTCTCACCGATATCGGCAGCGATGGTGCACGCGAGTCAGCCCGTCGACGCGCATTCGAGGTTCTTGACCACATGGGGGAAGGCGTGATCGTGTGCGATGCCAACGGCGACATTGTCTTCGTCAACCGCGCTTTCACGATGATCACCGGTTACCCGGTGGAAGAAGCGCTGGGCCGCAATCCCCGCTTCCTTGGCCGGCCTGGCACCCACCCGCCCGGCTTCCATGCGGAATCGCTGCGGCGCCTGCGCGAGGATGGCAAATGGCAGGGCGACGTGTACAACCGCAGGCGTGACGGTACCCCCTGGACCGCCAGCATGTCGCTCACCGTGATCCACGACGAACAAGGCGCCATCGGCCGCTTCATCGGTGTGTTTTCCGATGTGACGGCGCGGCGTCGCGTCGATGCCGACCTGCTGGCGCTGTCGCGCGACCTCGACGCGCGGGTGGCTGCGCGCACCGCCGAACTGACCGCCGCCAACCGCCTGCTGACCATGGAGATCGCCGAGCGCAAGCGTACCGAGGCCGCGCTGCACCAGTCGCGCGAACAGCTGCGCAAGCTGGCGGTGCACCTCGAGACGGTCAAGGAAGAGGAGCGCAAGCGCATCGCGCGCGATATCCACGACGAGCTGGGACAGAACCTGCTGGCGCTGCGCATCGATATTTCGCTGCTGGTGGCCCGCAGCAGCACACGCCAGCCGCGCCTGCACCGGCGGGCCCAGAGCGCGCTCGACCAGCTCGATAGCACGATCCGCAGCGTGCGCGGCATCATGAATGACTTGCGGCCGGCGGTACTGGACCTGGGCTTGCAAGCCGGGTTGGAGTGGCAGGTGGCCGAGTTCCGCAAGCGTAGCGGCCTGACCTGCGACCTGTCGCTGCCTCCCGAAGGTGCTTTCGCGGTGATCGGACCGGAGGTGGAGATCGTGCTGTTCCGCAGCCTGCAGGAGGCGCTGACCAACGTGCGCCGCCATGCGCAGGCCAGCTACGTGGCTGTCGCGCTCAGGGTGCATGAAGGGCGCCTCACCTTCAGCGTGGCCGACAACGGCATCGGCATGGCGCCGGAAGAACGCGCCAAGAGCGACTCGTTCGGCTTGATCGGCATGGCGCAGCGGGTGCAGGCGCTGGGCGGCCACCTGGAGGTGGCGCCGTACCTGGCCGGCGGCGGTTGCCGGCTCACCATGAGCCTCGACCTGGTATGGAGCTGAGGCGGGAAAAGGAATATACTGCCGCTGACTTTCAACCAGGGGCTCAATCTTGTTAAAAAAACTCGCAATGTCTGTCGCCATGATCTGCGCGGCAGCCACGTCGGCGCGTGCCGACGAAGGGCAATGGCAGCCATACCAGCTGCCGCAGCTGAAATCCGAACTCAAAAAGATCGGTATCGCCATCCCCGCCGAAAAACTGGCCGACCTCTCGAAGCACCCCATGAGTGCCATCGTCTCGCTGGGCGGCTGCTCGGCGTCGTTCGTCTCCAACGCCGGCCTGGTGGTCACCAACCACCATTGCGCGTACGGCGCCATCCAGCGCAACTCGAGCCCTGAACACAATTACATCGAAAACGGCTTCCTCGCCAAAACCCGCGCCGAAGAACTGCCGGGCGGCCCGAACACGCTGGTGTACGTGACCGACAAGGTGGAAAACGTCACCGCGCGCGTGCTCAAGGGCGTCACGCCCGCCATGACCGGCAAGCAGCGCCACGACGCAGTTGAAAAAGCCATCAAGGCGTTGATCGCCGAATGCGAGAGCAGTGGTAGCGTTGGAGCTTACCGTTGCTCGGTGCCGGCCTTCCATCGCGGCCTCGAATACTATCGCATCCGCCAGATGATGATCCGCGACGTGCGCCTGGTGTACGCGCCGGCGGACATGATCGGCAACTTCGGCGGCGATATCGACAACTACGAATGGCCGCGCCAGGGGGGCGACTACTCGTTCCTGCGCGCCTACGTGGGCAAGGACGGCCGTCCGGCCGATCCGTCGCCGGACAACGTGCCGTATCAATCGAAAGACTTCCTGGTGGTGTCGGCCGCCGGTCTGAAAAACGGCGACCCGGTGCTGCTGGCCGGCTACCCCGGCCGCACCAGCCGCTACAAGCTGCCGTCCGAAGTGCGCGCCGCGCGCGACGTCACTTTCCCGCAGCGCGTGGCCGAAATCCAGGCGGACCTCGACGTCATCGCCGCATCGACGAAAGGCAAGCCGGCCGACGAAGTGCGTTACGCCAGCGTGGCCAAGAGCCTCAATAACGTGATGAAAAAGGCGCAGGGCCTGTCCGACGGCTTCGCCCGCAAGGACATCGCCGCCATCAAGGATGCGCAGGACGCCGAATTCCGCGCCTGGTATGCCAGACAGCCGGGCAAGTCGCCGCAACTGCTGGCCGAACTCGATACCGTGATCGCTGCCGACATCGCGCTGTCCGACGAGGAATTCGGCCACGGCGTGGCGTTCACCAGCGACCTGCTGAAAAGCGCAGCCACCCTGGTGCGCCTGGCCAGCGAAGGCGCCAAGCCCGATGCCGAGCGCGAAGTGGGCTACCAGCAGCGCGACCAGAACATGATCCGCGCGCGCCTGAACCGCCTGGAGCAGTCGTACGTGGCCGGCGTGGACCAGGCGCGCTTTGCCGCCGCCCTGCAACGCTACGCCAAACTGCCCAAGTCCCTGCACGTGCAAGGCCTGGACGCCTTGTTGCCAGCGGCCGACGCAGTGCCGGCGCTGTACGCCAATACCCGGCTGGGCGACACCGCCACGCGCGTGGGCTGGATGGGCAAGGATGCCGCCGCCCTCAAGGCTTCCGGCGACGCCTTCCTGCAACTGGCCTTGAAACTCGACGGCGTAACGCAGTCGCTCAAGGACCGCCGCGCCGAACTCGATGGCAACCTGGAACGGGTGATCCCGCAGTACATGGCAGCCGTGATCGCGTGGAAGAAATCGCAGGGCAAGCCGGTGTACCCGGATGCCAACTCCACGCTGCGCGTGACCTATGGCACCGTGGCGCCGTACTCGCCGGCCGACGGCATCACCAAGGGGCCATTCACCACCGTACAAGGCATCGTCCAGAAGCACACCGGCAAGGACCCGTTCAACGCGCCGCAAAAGCTGCTCGACGCGATCAAGGCCAAGCGCTACGGCCAGTTCAAGGATCCGGTCCTGGGCACGGTGCCGGTGGACTTCCTCACCAGCGCCGACACCACCGGCGGCAACTCCGGCTCGGCGGTGATGAACCGTAACGGTGAGCTGATCGGTCTGAATTTCGACTCCACCTACGAATCGATCACCAAGGACTGGTATTTCGATCCCGAGATCACCCGCGCCATCCACATGGATATCCGGTATATGCTGTGGATCATGACGGAGGTGGACCATGCCGACAACCTGCTGCAGGAAATGACCATCAAGTATCCAACCAAAGCCGCGAAGTAAGCCATGCACGCATTGACAGTCCTGCTCGGGTATATGAACCTGCCATTGCACCTGGCGGTGTTTGTCACGACTCCGCTCGAGCTGCTGTCGTTCGTGCTGGCGGTGGTCACGGTGTGGCTCAACATCCGCCAGAGCCACTGGGCCTGGCTGTTCGCCATCGTCTCGTCGGCCACCTATGCGATGGTGTTCTTCGGCTCGCGCCTGTACGGCGACATGGGCTTGCAGTTCGTGTTCATCGCGGTATCGGTCTACGGCTGGCGCCAGTGGTTGCGCGGTGACGATCACCACGGTCGGCACGCGGAGTTGCCGGTCACCGCGCTCGATGCGCGCGGGCGCTGGCTGGCCGCCGGTGGCTGGCTGGTGGGCTTCCTGGTGCTGGCGCTGTTCCTCAAGACCTGGACCGATACCGACGTGCCGCTCTCGGACGGTTTTCTCACTGCCGGCAGCCTGGTGGGACAGCTGCTGCTGTCGCGTAAAAAAGTGGAGAACTGGCACGTGTGGATCATCGTCGATGTGCTGTACGTGGGCCTGTACCTGCACAAGCACCTGATGCTCACCGCGATCCTGTACGCGATCTTTGTCGGCATGGCGATCGTGGGCCTGCGCACGTGGCAGCAGTCGGCAGGCATGCCGACCGGCGGAGGTGGCGGTGGCAACGATGGTGGCGGCAGGCGTCTGGTGCTCGAGTGAATGCTGAAGTGAAGGTCGCCATCCTGGGCGCCGCGTCGTCCGGCAAGACCACGCTGGCGGCGGCCCTGGCGCGCGACCACGGCACCGTGTGGGTGCCCGAGTATTTACGCGAGTTCGTCGATACCGAAGCGCGCGTGCCGGTGGCGCAGGACCAGATACACATCGCCCGCACCCAGCGCGCGCGCGAAGACGCGGCCATGCCGCTGGCGCACCGATACCTCTTTTGCGACACCACGCCGTTGATGACGGCCGTGTACAGTCGCCATTATTTTCACGGCATCGACGCCGAGTTGGAACTGCTGGCCAACCGTCACCAGCGCGACTATGCCATCACATTGGTGACCGCGTCCGATATTCCCTGGCAGGCCGACGGCCTGCAACGCGAATCAGAGCAGGTGAGCGTGACCATCAACACCATGCTGATGGAAGAACTGTCCAGGCGCGCCATTCCCTACTTGCTGATCACCGGCACCCTCGCAGAACGCCTGGCCCAAGCCAACCGCCACCTGCCTTAGTATTACCCAGTTCGGGGTCAGTGCCGACATTTGGACACGAGCCCATCAATATGATGACCATTGCCGCTGGATTAAGTTCAAAAATGTCCGAATGTCGGCACTGACCCCGAAGTGTTAGAAGTCGAATTGGGCCGAGATGCGGCCGGTGCGGGAGGCGCCGGGGATCAGGTAGCCGCCCAGGTCCGGCGTGACATCGCGCCAGTAGAACTTGTCGAAAGCGTTGTCGATGCCGGCGCGTACGGTGGTGGCCACGCCGCCGATGCGGGTGGAGTAGGCCGCCGCGAAATTCATCAGGTGATACTTCGGCACGAACACCGTGTTCTCTGCATCGAACGCCTTCTTGCCCGAGTACTGCCAGTTGGCGCTCACGTTCAGCCCCTGCACCTGCGGCACCGCGTAGTCGGCAAACACCGACGACTTGAACGCCGCCACGTTGGTCACGCGCTTGCCGTCCAGGCTGGCCAGGCCGGTGCCGCTTTGTTTGGTGCTCAGCGCCGTGGCGGTGATGCCCACCGTGAGCTCGCGCGTGGCGCGGCCGTTCAGGCCCATTTCCAGGCCGCGATTTTGCGCCTCGCCGTTGCGCACGAACATATTGGACGCGTTGTCGACATATTCGAGGCCCTTGCGGATCTGGAACAGCGCCAGCGTGGCACTGAGGTCGTTGCGGATGTCGGCTTTGACGCCCAGTTCCACCTGTTTCGATTTTGCCGGTTCCAGCGCCTGCCGTTCGTTGAGAGCTCCCTTGGGCGCCACGCCGCCATGCTCGAGGCCTTGCGCGTACGAGGTGTACAGCGAGACGTTGGGACGCAGGCCATACACCAGCGCCACGCTCGGCAGCCAGAAGCCGGCGTCGGTCAGGGCATTGGGCTGGATCACGCCGGCGTCGTTTTCACCGACGTACTGGTTGCGGCGTACCTGGACGTAGCGCGCACCGGCATGCAGCTTCAGTTGTTCGATCAGGCTGACGATGTCCTGGGCGAACAGCGAGCGCTCGTTGGTATAGCGGCGCTCGGACACCGGGCCGCTGGTGCCTGGCGCTGGCGGCACCACCACCGGGTTGTAGATATTGCTCACGCCCGAATAATCGTACAGGTCGTCGCCCCATTTTTCGCGGTTGCGCATCAGCGAGCTGCCGAACGTCACCTCGTGCGTCATCGCGCCGCCGTTAAAGCGGCCCTGCAACAGCGCCTGCACCGTCAGCGGCGACTTCTTCTCGCCTTTGCTGATGTAGTTATAGACGTCGTAATCGCCGTTGCCGCAGAAGCCGGGGAACAGTTCCTGGGCGCTGCAGCCGTACGGGAAGGCCGTGTAGTCGTCGCGCTTGAAGGTGTTCTGGTTGGCGCTGACGGTGGCTTTCCACTCGGGCGAGAAGGTGTACTCGAAGCGGGCGCCGATATTGCTGCTGGTGGTTTCCACCGGGCGCGACCACGGCTGGTCGTTGAGCATGGTGTCGGCGTCGATCACCGGCAGCGTGGTGTTGTTGAGCAGCTGGAAGCCGGGGGCGGTGAGCTGCGACTTGCGCTGGTAATCGGCATCGATTTGCAGCAGCGCCTGCGGCGAGATGCGCCAGTCGAACGCGCCCGAGATGAACTTGCGGTTGCCGTCGGCGCCCTTGACGATCGAGCGCAGGCGCTCGGCCGCGACGTTGACGCGGTAGCCAAAGCGGGTATCTTCGAAGCGGCCACCGACATCGGCCGCGCCGTACAGCGTGCCGCGCTCGCGGGTTTCCAGCACCACCATCCGGATCGGGTTGTCGGTGGGGCGCTTGGTCACGTAGTTGAGCACACCGCCGGGTGCCGATACGCCGGCCTGCAGGCCCGACAGGCCTTTGAGCACTTCCAGCCGTTCCTTGTTTTCCAGCGCGATCTGGGTGTCGCCGGCAATCGTCATGCCGTCCTTGCGGTAGCTGCTGGCGTTATCGAGCTTGAAGCCGCGGATCGAAAACTGTTCGGCATAGCCGACCGCATTGTAGGCGTCGGACAGGCTGGCGTCGTAGCGGGCGGCGTCGGTGGTCGAGCGGATCTGCAGGTCCAGCATCTGCTGCGACGTGATCACGTTGAGCGAGGCCGGAGTGCTCAGCAGCGAGGCGTTGGAAAAGCCGCCGATCGAGGCGGTGCTGGCGCGCGCTTTGACGGCGCTGACGACGACTTCAGGCAATGGCTGATCGGCTTCCTCGGCCATGGCGGCGCCGACAAAGGAATTGAGCACCGCCAGGGCGATGACGGATACGGCGAAATGTGGTGTGGACATGATGGCTGCTCTCTACGTGTTCGGCTGGGCGCCGCGAGGAGAGACATCAAAGGAGGGGAGGGCCGACTTTTGCGCTTTCCTTCGCTGGCATTATCCAGATCAGGTACGAAGGGTATCTCTCACCCGGAAAACGATTCCAGGACCCCTAGCGAAACCGGAGTGTAACACAATCGTCATCATTAAAAACCCGCAAAGCGAGGCTGCATGCGCGATTGTGACGCCTGCGCCACGCGTGCGCCACACTTGGCGCGCCGCCGCTACACTGCCACTTTTGCGCCGCGAGGCGCCAGCGCGGCGGGCTCTGCCAGGCAATAGCAAGGTCTGTCGCGTGTGTAGCGAAAGGATGGGAATGAGGCAGTCGTATCAAGAGGGTAGTTTTTTCGCCGTGCCGTTGCTCAGCGGTGGTTACGGCGCCGGCCTGGTGGCGCGCTTGTCGCCGGGCAGCAAGATCATGCTGGCCTATCTGTTCGGTCCGAAGCAGGACGGCCTGCCGGACCTGGCGCGGCTTAAAACATTGACTGCGCAAGACGCCATCAAGGTGCTGCGGGTAGGCGACATGGCGCTGGTGAGCGGCCACTGGCGCGTGCTTGGCGAGCTCGACGCCTTCGATGCGGCCCAATGGCCCATGCCGCAGTTCCTGCGCCGTGCCGATGCCTTGAAACGCGCCTGGCGCGTCACCTATGCCAGCAACGATCCTGCGCGCTCGGAACGCGAGGAATCGGTCCCGTACGAAACCGTCGGCTTCGAGGCCGACTCGCTGTACGGTTATGGTTCGGCCGAGCTGCTGCTCACCAAGCTGCTGGCCGGCGCCGAGCAGCCGTCCCAGCGTCATTCAGTGTAAGCGCGCTAGCCGGTACAGCTGACATTCCACGCCGTGTATTCGCCGCCGCTTTTACGCACGGCCACCCGCGCCACCGCGTGGCGGTCGCTTTCGAAAACCATGCCCAGCATCAGCGGTGCGCCGGCAACCGGCGCCGCCGGTTCCAGCGCGGCCAGCCGGTACGTCAGCGCGCGATACGGTGCGCACTGCGAATGACCGGCAAACAGCAGGCGCGCGCGGCCCAGCAAATCGCGGTGCTGGCGCAGCAGCGCCACGGCATCGACGTCCGCCACCTTCGGGTCTTGCAAGGTGGTGTAGCGCGCGGCCGCGCACGGCACGGTGGGCGTGGCCAGCCACACGTGCCAGCGCGGCGGCTCGGCCGCGTCCTGCCAGCGCTCACCCTCGGGCGCCTTGGCGTTGTAGATGAAACTCGAGCGGATTTGCCGGCACAGGTCGGGGTGCGAGCGGCGCGGCGCCGAATCCATGCGCGCAATCACGCGCCACGGCTTGCCGGCGCTCTCGCGGTCGATCTCGAAGGCGGGGGCGAACAGCGGCCGCGTGGCCCACGGCCCCTGCGGCACGGCGGCCTGGCGCGCGCTGAAAAAGGCCTCGAACGATGCGCGTTCTTCGGTGGTCGGTTCACGCTGCTGCGCGACCTGGGCAGGTTTAGCCGCCTTGGCGGCACCGGCGGAACCGCACAGTGCACCGCTCGCCAGCGCGGCTGCAATCAGTAAAACTTTTCTCATGCTGCTTTCATCACGATCTGGATGGACAGGCCGCCACCGTCGCGGTTGCGCACCGTCAGTTCTGCGCCATGGCGCTGCATCACCCGGTCCACGATGGCCAGGCCCAGGCCGGCGCCGTTGGCCTGGCCACGCGCCGTATCGAGCCGGGTAAACGGTTTGAGCAGTTGTGCGATCTGGTCGTCGGGCACACCGGGGCCGTGGTCCTGCACCTCGATCGTTACTCGCTTGGCCGCACCGGCACCCTTGACGCTGCAGGCGATATCGATTTCCGTGATGTCCTGGCCCGGCGTTTTGCCGTAGCGGCGGGCGTTTTCCACCAGGTTGTTGATCACGCGTTTGAGGTCGGTGGCGTTGCCCATGGCATGCGCGTCCGGCGCGATGTCGGTCTTGACGCGCACGTCGGGCATGCGCCCGGCGTCGTGCGCGACATCGGCAACGAGCTCACTGATATCGACGTCGATGAAGCTCGACTTCTCGGTGGGGCGCGCATAGTCGAGGAACTGGCCGATGATGGCGTCCATCTGGCCGATGTCGGACTGGATGCCCTCGCGCGCATCATCGGAAAGGTTGGCCATTTCCACTTCGAGCTGCATGCGCGCCAGCGGCGTGCGCAGGTCGTGGGAAATGCCGGCCAGAATTACGGCACGGTCCGACTCCACCTGCTGCAGCTGCAGCACCATGTGGTTGAACGAGCGGTTCGCCTCAAGGATTTCGTTCGGACCGGTTTCGGGCAGCGGGTCGGGGCGCATGCCTTGTGCAAAGGCGCGCGTGGCCTTGGTCAGGCGCCGCAGCGGCAGGTTGACCAGGCTGGAAATGAGCGCCGCGCCAAGCAGCGAAATCAGCGACACCACGCTGGCCCAACCGAGCCACTGGATGCCGGTAAGACCACGGATGCGCTCCCGCTCGAGCATCAGCCAGTACTGGTCGTCGTCGATCTTGAACGACACCCAGAAACCGGAGACGCCATTAACCTTGGACGAAAAGCGCGTGTCCTGTCCCAGCTTGGCGCGCACCAGCTTTTGAATGTCGGGCATGAGGGCGTTGTCGGGCGGCGGATCGACCTGGTCGTCGGCCTCCAGGGTAAACACCCGGATACCTTCGTTGGAGACCAGGTCGAACAGCAGCTCGCGCCGCAGCTCCGGCGCCGAGTGGGTGAGAGCGGCGTGGGTGATGGTCACTACCGACACCACCTGGGCCGAGATCTGCTGCACCTGCGGGTCGTGCTGGACCACGCTGATCATGCCCACCCACGCCGTCATGCTGGTGGTGGTGAGGGCGCCGAGCAGGATGAAGGTACGCCAGAACAAACCGCTTTTCAGGCTGGCGAGACGGAGCGTAAACAAGCGTTTGAACGGTGACTTCGACTTGGACTTCATGCGCTAGCCCGCGCTTAGCGCGGCTGACCCTCCGGAATGAACACATAACCGAGGCCCCACACGGTCTGGATGTACAGCGGGCTCGATGGATCGGGTTCGATCAGCTTGCGCAGGCGCGAGATCTGCACGTCGAGACTGCGGTCGAACACCTCGTATTCGCGGCCGCGCGCCAGCTCCATCAGCTTTTCGCGCGAGAGCGGCTGGCGCGCATGGCGCGCGAACACTTTCAGTACCGAGAATTCGCCGGTGGTGAGCGGCACGGTTTCGCCGGCCTTTTTCAGGGTGCGGGTGCCCAGGTCGAGCACGAACTGGCCGAACTCGAAGGTTTGCGGGGTTTCGGACGGTGCGCCCGGAATCTCGTCGGGACCGCGGCGGCGCAGCACGGCGCCGATGCGCGCCACCAGCTCGCGCGGATTGAATGGTTTGGGCAGGTAATCGTCGGCGCCCATTTCCAGGCCGACGATGCGGTCGACGTCTTCGCCTTTGGCGGTGAGCATGATGATGGGCGTCTGGTCGCCGGCGCCGCGCAGGCGGCGGCAGATCGACAGGCCGTCTTCGCCGGGCAGCATCAGGTCGAGCACCAGCAGGTCGTAGCGCTCGCGCAGCCACAGCTTGTTCATGGCAGTGGCGCTTTCGGCGGTGAAGACGTTGAAGCCCTGTTCGGTGAGATAGCGGCGCAGCAGGTCGCGCAGGCGCACGTC
The DNA here is from genome assembly GCF_001758785.1 of Duganella phyllosphaerae. GTDB lineage: Bacteria > Pseudomonadota > Gammaproteobacteria > Burkholderiales > Burkholderiaceae_D > Rugamonas > Rugamonas phyllosphaerae. Next base: position 20,981 of record NZ_LROM01000106.1, on the reverse strand, counting down.
GTCGTCCACTACCATAATCTTGGCCTGGTGGCCATGCTGATTGACGGTATTGCTGCCGCCAGTGTTGTTGGAATCAAGCGTAGTCGTCGTCATTTATGTGCCAGGTTGTCTTATTGATGTTGCTATGGTAACGTCATATTCGTGTCACGAAAACGTCTACTTTTACCCATTACAAAGTGTTACAAACTTTACCCGATTGGTCTTACTCCCTCGTGCAAACCATCATACACTGCGGGCATGGAATCACCTCTTAGGAACGCCATGTTCATCGACCTCAAAAAAATACACGCGGCTGCAAGCGCATCTTTTTGCGTTCGATATACCATGGCTGCCATCGTGGTGTGCTGCGGTGTGCTGGCGGCGCCCGCCCATTCGGCCGGCCAGCCGGGCCAGCAAGCCATGCGCCAGCAGGACTTGCGTCAGGAGATGCGCCAGGACATGCGACAGGACCAGCGCCAGGATATGCGTCAAGATCAGCGTCAGGACCAGCGCCAGCTCGACCCGCGCAGCTACGAGTCGCGCGCCGAGGAACAGCGCCGCGCCATGCAGGAAAACAATCGTAACGCCGAGATGAATCGTCGTGTGGGCCGGATGACCGCTGACGAACGGCGCGACCTGCGGCGCCAGATCAACGAGGCCGGCGCCGAAGTTTACGCGCTGCCACCGCGCCGCTAGAACTACCGCCAGTTACACTCTCATCAACGCCCGCCATGCTGATCACGGCGGGCGTTTTTGTATCGGAGATATCGAGGTGTGGAAATTTAATCACATTGCATATTCCTCAATATGATATTTCTTCCCTTTTGATTGACTAAGTGTAATATTAGTTTATTGCACGCAATGCCTTTCGGCCGCGTGATCCTTCTGGAGGAAGATCGTGGTCCAAGACGTTGCAACCGCAGCGCTATCGGCCGTGTCCGCGCTATCCGCGCCTGACGCGAGCTTGCCCATGGGCCTGATCCAGCGCCCCGACGGCATTTATATCGACCTCGGCCTGCCGCCGCCGGCGCGCGCCGCCGCCATCAACCAGGTATACGCTGCCGGCTTCTGCCTGGCAGGGCTGTCTTACCCGGTACTGATCAAGGCGCTGTACGACGTCGGTCCCGATCTTGGCCTGGCCGAGAACCAGAACCAGATACAGACCCAGGCCGTGCGCCTGGCCACCGCTGCGCGCCAGATCCCTGCCAGCCGCCTGCCGCTCTACAAGCCGCCCAAGCCGGGCCGTGGCTATGCCGAATATTATTTCGAGCCGCTGTTCCTCGACGAGGAAGTGCTGGCCGACGGCACCGTGCTGCCCGAGCGCGTGGCGCGGCTCGACGTCGACGAATTCGTCGCCGCCATGTGGGGCCACGGGATCCGCTTCGGCATCGACGTGGCGGCGGTGTCCAACGCCATCAAGGCGCCCAAGGCCGAACGGATTACCTTTGCCACCGACCTCGAACCGGAGCCGGGGCAAGACGCCACGGTGCTCGAGGTGTCGGACGCGCTGCACCGCAGCGACGCTCCCAAGGCCCGCGCCGACGGCCGCATCGACCTGCACAGTTTCGAGAACCGCTTCCCGCAAATCAAGGCCGGCGTGCGGCTGCTGAAAAAAGTACCTGCCGCGCCAGGCCTGCCGGGGTTCGACCTGGCCGGCCGCATGACGGCGCCGGCGCCTCCGGCCGACCTGGTGCTGGGCCACTTGGCCGGCGACGGCACCGAGGTGCAGCAGCTGGCCGATGGCGACTACATCGTCTCGACCCGCGAGGGTTTTCTGGCCGTGGATCCCAAGTCCCATCGGGTGTCGGTGACCGACAAGATCGTCAGTCTCGACGGCGTCAGTGGGCGCACCACCGGCAACCTGGAACTGGCCGGCGCTTACGAAGAATATGGCGACGTGCAGGAGCAGCGCGACGTGACCGGCGGCGACGTCACGGTGCACGGCAACGTCTACGGCAACATCCACTCGCGCGGTGGCGCCGTGGTGCTGGACCGGAACCTGGTGGGCGGCAGCATCCGCAACGCCAACGGTCCGATCACCATCGCCGGCGTGGCTTCCAATGCGGTGATCCACACCGGCAGCGGCGCCATCACCGTGGCGCGCGCCGAGAACTGCATCATCTCCGGCGGCAGCGTGACCATCGGCGAGGCGTCCAATTGCGAGATCGTCGCCGATGCGCTGCGCATCGCCACCGCCGAAGGTTGCGCGGTGGCCGGGCGCGACGTGGAAATCGAATGCGCCGGCCCGCGCCGCCGCACCGAGATGGTGGTGTACGTGCTGCTGCGCGACGTCGCCCGCTTCGACCAGGAGCTCGCCGAGCTCGAACTGCGCCGGGGCGAACTGGCGCGTGCGCTGGCAGGCCACGAAGAAGAAGCGGCGCGCATCTCGGCGCTGCCTGACATGCGGCGCTACCTGGCGCTGGCGCAGAAGCTGCGCAACCAGGAACTGACCGTGTCGCCCGAGCAGGCGCACATCCTGCGCAAGATCGCCGCCGGCGTGGCCGAGCCGATGCAGGCGCTCGACCGTTTGAAGAAGGATGGCCAGATCGCGCTCACCCAGCAAAAACTGCTGTGCGACCGCATCGACAGCGTGATGGCGCAAAAGCTGGCGGCTGCGGGGACCGCGCGCTGCGGCTTGCACATGGTCAGCGGCGAGACCGTGGTGCGTACCATGCCTTACCCGGTGGCTGCTGCGAGCACTGGCCCCGGCGCCGGCGCCTTGCCGCCATTGGCGCAACTGCCGGCCAAGGACATCAAGCAGCGCCTGCGCGGCACACCGGCCGGCGGCGCGGTGCTGTTCTGGGAAAGCGAGGGGGCGCTGAACTGGCACCTGGACCCCTCGGCAAGTACACAATGACGGCGGTTCATGCTAGGCTATAGGACATATTAAAAAAGTGAAGGAGCGCTCCGCTCCGACGTACATCTTCGTGGGGAATACCGTGTCAAACGCAACGACGTTGAATTCAGGCGCCGAGGGCGAACTGCCCGCAGCGCTCGTCAAGCGTGATGATGGCATCTACTTCGACGTTGCTGCCACGCCCGTGGCGCGCCTGGCCGCAGTCGGCCAGATCTTCCTTGGCGGCGCCTGCTTCGTGGGGCTGCACTACGCCGTCTTCACCAAGATGGTCTACAACGCCGGTCCCGACTTGCCACCCGCGCTGGCCGAGCGTCCGCTGCTGCGTTTTGCCGACCGCATCGAGCCGTTTCATCCCGCGCGCCGCCAGTTGTACAAGAGCGTCAAGGTCATCGGCGGCGAGGCCGAATATTATTTCGAGCAGGTGTACTTCGACGTGCCCGGCCTGCCTTCGCAGCCGGCGCGCCTGAATTTCGACGAATTTGTCGCCGACATGTGGATCAAGGGCATCCGCTTCGGCATCGACGCGCCGGCGGTGCGCGACGTGATCGCCACCGGCCGCGTGGCGCGCATCACGGTGGCCCGGCGCCTGAATGCCATGCCCGGACGCGACGCCGCCATCGTGGAAGTCTCGCGCGACATCCATCGCAGCGACGCCCCGCGCGAAAAGTCGGATGGCCGGCTCGATTTACAGACATTCCAGAACCGCTTCCCGCAGGTCAAACCGCAGGTCAAGCTGCTGCGCAAGGTGCCGCCCGTGCCGGGCGTGCGCGGTTTCGAGATGTCGGGGGCGGTGATCGACCCGCCGGCGCCCAAGGACCTGGAGCTGACGTCGGTGGCCGGCGAGGGCACGATGATCGAAAACTTTCGCGATGGCGAATACCTGGTGTCGTCGGTCGAAGGTTTTCTCAGCGTGGATCCCAAGACCCGCCGCATCTCGATCGGTCCCAAGATCATCAGCCGCGAGGGCGTGAGCGCCCGCACCACCGGCAATTTGCAGTTGACCGGCGAGTATGAAGAATTCGGCGCGGTGCAGGAGCAGCGCAAGGTTGAAGGCGGCAACATCACCATCCACGGCGATGTCTACGGCGGCATCGAGTCGCGTGGCGGCGACATTTCCCTCAACAGCAACCTGATGGGGGGCACGGCCCTGAATGCCGACGGCGGCATCCGCGTGCGCGGCGTGGCCTCGGGCGCGGTGCTGCAAACCAAAAAAGGCGAGATCGCGCTCACCCGCGCCGAGAACTGCGTCATCTCCGGCACCAGGGTGGTGATCGGTGAGGCCATCAACTGCGAGATCATGGCCGACGAGGTGGTGATCAAGGTGGCCGAAGGCTGCGCGATTGCCGCACGCTCCATCGAGATCGTTCACGCCGGCCCGCGCAAGCAAAGCGAGATGCTGCTGTACGTGCTGGTGCCCGACACCGCCGCCTACGACAAGCGCGTGGCAGACCTGCTGCCGAGGGTAGCGGCAGCCCAGCGCGAAGCGGCCCAGCACAAGCAGGAGATGGATGCCATCACCAGCCAGGCCGAGGTGCGCAACTACCTCACCCTGGCCACCCGCGTGCGCAAGCGCGAAGTGGTGCTCACGCCGGAGCAGGAGCCGCTGTTCCACCGCATGGCCACCGCCGTGGGCCCGGCGCTGCGCTCGGTGGGGCGCATTTCGCTCGCGCTCAAGGCCGCGCAGGTACAGGAAGAACAGGCGCGCGCCGAAGTGGCGCAGGCAGAACGTGACAAGCGCACATTGATCGGCAAATCGCACTGCTCGGTCGTGCTGCTGCAGGGCGAAGTGCAATTGCGGCCGATGACGTACGTGCCCGACGGCATGGCGCCCTACGATTACTCGCCCAAGGAAATCAAGGCCAGGGTGCGGGCGTCGGCAGCGGGTACGCCTTCGCTGTTCTTCGGCAGCGTCGGGCCTGTTCACTGGGCGCCGCCACAGGGCGATTAATCCAGCAGCGCTGCCAGCAGTTCACGCGCCGGGGCGGGCAGGGTGCTCCGGTCGCGCACGCAGACCAGCAGCTTGCGCGCGGCCCAGTCGTCGGTCAACTTTACCGTTTTCAGCAAACGTTCGTCATCATGGCGGTGCGCCGCCGTTGCCGGCAGCAGCGCCACACCGGCGCCGGCAGCGCACATGCGGCACACCGCCTCGAAGCTGCGCAGCCTGATGTTGCAATGCAGGCGCCGCCCCAGCCGCGCCGCCTGGCCGGTGGCGTACTGTTGCAGCGCGCTGTCGCCAGCCAGCCCCAGAAAATCGTGATCGAGCGCATCGGCAAACGCCATGCTGCGGCGCTGGCCCAGTTGCCGCGCCAGCGGATGATTGCGCGCCATCGCCAGCACCAGGGTGTCGTCGCAGACCGCGAAGGTCTGCAGCGCAGCGCTGTCCACCGCATCGGTGATGATGCCGATGTCGGCTACCCCCTCGGCCACGGCCTGCACGATGTCGCGACTTGGCCGCTCTTCCAGGTCCACGCCCAGGCCCGGATGGGCAGCCAGGAACGCGGCCAGCGCATCGGGCAAAAATTCGGTCATGGCCGAGGTGTTGCACAGCAGTCGAATTTGCCCCTTCAAGCCATCGGCGAACTGCGCCAGGTCGCCGCGCAGGTCTTCCACCTGGCGGCCGATGATGCGCGCGTGACGCAGCAGCGCCAGTCCGGCCTCGGTGGGTTCCACGCCGCGGCGGCCGCGTCGCAGCAGCGGTACGCCCAGCGCTTGCTCCAGGCCGCGCACGCGGGCGCTGGCCGATGGCAGCGCCAAATGCGCCAGCCGGGCGCCGGCGGTGATGCTGCCGCTGTCGGCGATGTGGGCGAACAGTTGCAGGTCGGTCAGGTCGAAACGCATGGCAGCCTATGTCAATGACGAAGTCTGCCTCAGTATATTCCACATTTGCAGCAGCGCTCCGCAGGAGGACAATGGCGTTCATGGACAACATGACTCTGTTTATTGCGCTGGTTTTCGTGCTGGCTGGCCTGGTCAAGGGCGTGACCGGGATGGGGCTGCCCACGGTTGCAGTGGCCTTGCTGTCGTTGAAGATGGCGCCGCTGGAAGCGGCAGCCTTGCTGATCGTGCCTTCGGCGTTGACGAACGTATGGCAACTGGCCACCGGCCCGGCGCTCTACCCGCTGTGGCGCCGGCTGCGGCCGATGCTGCTGGCCACTTGAGTGGGCACCGCCATCGGTGGGTGGCTGCTGCTCGCGCCAGGCGCCGGCACAGGTAGTGAGGCGGCATGGACACCGGCGGTGCTCGGCGTGCTGCTGGCCGGTTACGGCACATTGGGCCTGTCGGGCTGGCGCGGCCGGGTGCCGCAGGCGGCGCAGCGCTGGGCGGGGCCGCTGGCCGGCCTGGCCACCGGCGCCATCGCCAGCACCACTGGCGTCTTCATCATGCCGGCCGCACCGTACTTGCAGGCGCTGGACCTCGACCGCGAAGACCTGGTGCAGGCGCTGGGCCTGAGCTTTACGGTATCGACGCTGGCGCTGGCGGCCATGCTGGCCTGGCGCGGCGACTGGCACGCGGGCGCCGCCACTGGCTCACTATTGGCGTTGCTGCCGGCGGCGCTGGGCATCGTGGTGGGCCAGTGGCTGCGCCAGCGCATGTCGGCTGCGGTGTTCCGGCGCTGCTTCTTTATCGCCCTGATCGGGCTGGGATTGCACCAGTGCGTGCGGGCGGCCATGACCATGGCCGCCTGACTACAGCGTCACCTTGCCGCGCAGTTGCTTGCGCTCGCCGTCTTTGGCTTTGCCGTCCAGACGGCGGCGTTGCGAACCGCGCGTGGGCTTGGTGGCGCGGCGGATGGCTGGCAGTACCGCCACGCTGTCCACCAGTTCCTGCAGGCGCCGCAGCGCGTCTTCCTTGTTGGCTTCCTGGCTGCGCGACTGCTGGGCCTTGATCACCACCACGCCATCGCGCGTGATGCGGCTGTCGCGCAGGGCCAGCAGGCGTTCCTTGATGTGTTCGGGCAGCGAGGAGGTGGCGATGGCAAAGCGCAGGTGCACTGCGCTGGAGACCTTGTTGACGTTCTGGCCGCCCGGTCCCTGCGCGCGGATGGCGTTCAGTTCCACCTCGTTGATGTCGATCTGCTGGTTCATCGGCGCATTGTAGCAAACAGGCCGCAGCGCGCCCTGTGAAAGTTGATTCCAGTCAACATCCGCAGCGGGCGGCGCGGCTACCATGGCACATGCCTGTTACCGCACGCCCGAGGACGAAAGGATCATCATGTCGCGCATCTCCCACCCAGCTACGCAAACGTCCACCGCCATTGCAGTCGCCGGCACCGCCGCAGCGACCGCGCGGCAATACCTGGTGTTCCGGCTCGGCGGCCTCGATTACGCGCTCGACTTCGACAAGGTGCAGGAACTGCGGCCGCTCAAGGAGCTCGAGCGTTTTTCGGCGGACGGGGAAATCATCAGCGGCGTGGCGGTCTCGCGCGGCGTGATCATGCCGATTGTCGACATGCGCATCGCTTTCGGCCCACGGCCACCGAAACACGATCCGCTGACGGACGTGATCATTTTAAAGCTGTCGAGCTGCGTGATGGGGATGGTGGTCGATGGCGTGACCGACATCGTGTCGCTGACGATGGCGCAGTTGCAGCCGATACCGCTGGCCGATACGCCGCCAGCGGTTGCGCCGCAGGTTGATTACCTGCTCGGCATCGGCGCGGTCGATGGCCGCCGCCTGATCGTGGTCGATATCGACAAGCTGATGTCGATCCGCAAATTTCCCTGCACCCCACGCCAGGCGGCTTGATACAAAAGCTTACGCCAGCGCTTCCAGCTCTTCCTGCAACTGCAGCCACTGTGCTTCCAGCTCGCCCAGGTCCTTGGTGAAGAAGGTCTGGTCGGCCAGCGCCTGTTTCAACTTGGCCTTGTTGGCTGCTTCGTAGATGGTCGCATCGGCCAGGCGGCCATCGACTTCCGCTTTTTGTGCGCTGCGCTTGGCAATCTGGTCGTCCAGGCGCTTGATCTTCTGTTCCAGCGGCTTGCGCAGCGTGGCCAGGCGCTGGCGGTCTTCCGCTTCCTTGCGCTTCTGGTCCTTGGTGTTGACCACAGGGGCCGACGGCGGCGCCACCGGCGATGCCACCGGGAAGTCGGTCTTGTTGGCCTTGCCCGCAGCCGGCAGCACGTCGGTGCCCTTACCGAGCTTGGTCTTGAACAGCCAGTCCTTGTAGTCGTCCAGGTCGCCGTCGAACGGTTGCAGCTTGCCGTCGGCGACGATGATGAATTCGTCGGTGGTAGCGCGCAGCAGGTGGCGATCGTGGGAGACCACGACCAGCGTGCCTTCGAACTGCGCCAGCGCCTCGGTCAGCGCTTCACGCGTTTCCAGGTCGAGGTGATTGGTTGGTTCATCGAGCAGCAGCAGGTTAGGGCGCTGCCAGACGATCAGCGCCAGCGCCAGGCGCGCCTTTTCGCCACCGGAGAACGGCGCGATCGAGCTGGTGACCATGGTGCCGGGGAAGTTGAAGCCGCCGAGGAAGTTACGCAGTTCCTGCTCGCGTACGGTCGGGGCGATCTTGGCCAGGTGCCACAGCGGTGATTCGTCGTGGCGCAGCATCTCCACCTGGTGCTGGGCGAAGTAGCCGATATTGAGGCCCTTGCCGATGGTGGCGTCGCCAGTCAGCGGCGCCAGTTCACCGGCGATGGTCTTGATCAGCGTCGATTTACCGGCGCCGTTCACACCCAGCAGGCCAATGCGTTGGCCGATCTGCAGCGAGAATTTGATGTTGTTGACGATGGTCTTGGTGGTGACTTCACCGGTTTTCTCGTTCTCGATCTTGTAGCCGGCGTCCACGTCTTCCATCACCAGCAGCGGGTTCGGGGCGCTGAGCGGCTCGCGGAATTCGAACGAGAATTCGGCGGCGGCGCGCAGCGGCGCCAGTTCTTCCATCTTCGCCAGTGCCTTCATGCGGCTTTGCGCCTGGCGCGCCTTGGAGGCTTGCGCCTTGAAGCGGTTGACGAACGATTCCAGGTGGGCGCGCTTGCGCTGCTGCTTTTCCAGCGCGCCGGCGGCCAGGATCATCTGCGCTGCGCGTTGACGCTCGAACGACGAGTAGTTGCCCGAGTAGCGTTTGAGCTTGCGCTCGTCGATGTGCACGACCACGTTGACTACCTCGTCGAGGAAGTCGCGATCGTGGGAGATGATGAGCAGGGTGCCCGGATAGCGTTTGAGCCAGTCCTCGAGCCAGATGATGGCGTCCAGGTCCAGGTGATTGGTTGGTTCATCGAGCAGCAGCAGGTCGGATGGGCACATCAGCGCCTGCGCCAGGTTCAGGCGCATGCGCCAGCCGCCGGAAAAACTCGAGACGGGACGCTGCATCTGTTCGATGGTGAAGCCAAGACCCAGCAGCAGCTGCTCGCCGCGCGACTGGACGGTGTAAGCGTCGGCATCGGCCAGTGCGCTGTAGATGTTACCGATGGCGATACCGTTTTCGCTCGACTCGGGCGCCGCTTCCAGGCGCGCCAGTTCGGCTTCGAGCTTGCGCAGGCCGACGTCGCCGTCGATCGCGTAGTCGAGTGCCGCGCGTTCGAGCGGCGGGGTTTCCTGGGCTACGTGGGCCACGCGCCACTTGGCCGGGAAGTCGATTTCGCCCTGGTCGGGATGGAGCTCGCCGCGCATCATGGCGAACAGGCTCGATTTGCCGGCGCCATTGGCGCCGATCAGGCCGATCTTGTCGCCCGGGTTGAGGGTAACGTCGACTTGTTCCAGCAGCGGCTTGGTGCCGCGCATCAGGCTTACTTGTATGAAGCGGATCATGTTGTTCTTTTACAGTTTGAGCTGGTCGGCGGTCAGCAGGAATACCATGTCGTCGCCGTTGCTTGTGGTGAGCCAGGTCAGGCCCATCTCGCCGAAGGCAGCTTCGGCGAATTCTTTTTCATTGCCGATTTCGACAATCAGGATGCCGTCGTCGGTCAGGCGTTCGGCCGCGCCAGCGACGATGCGGCGCACGATGTCCATGCCATCCTTGCCGCCGTCAAGCGCCAGTTCCGGCTCGGCGCGGTATTCCATCGGCAGCTTGCTCATCGACGACGAGTTCACGTACGGCGGATTGGTGATGATCAGGTCATATTTTTTGGCCGGCACGTTGGCGTACAGGTCGGACTCGATCAGGGTCAGGCGGTCTTGCAGCGCGTAGGTGGCGACGTTTTTCCTGGCCACTTCTAGCGCGTCAGCCGAGATGTCCACGGCATCGACTTGCGCGTCCGGAAAGGCGTCGGCCATCATGATGGCCAGGCAGCCGGAGCCCGTGCACAGTTCCAGGATGTTTTCGATATTGTCCGGCGAGTTGACCCACGGAGCAAAATATTCGGGGATCAGCTCGGCGATGAAGGAGCGCGGCACGATGGTGCGTTCATCGACGTAGAAGCTGTAGGTGCCGAGCCACGCCTCGTTGGTGATGTAGGCGGCCGGCACGCGTTCGTCCGTGCGGCGGGCAATCACGGCCAGCACCGACGCCACTTCTTCCGGCAGCAGCCTGGCGTCGAGGAAGGGCTCCAGGCGATCGAGCGGCAGCTTGAGCGTGTGCAGGATCAGGTAAGCGGCTTCGTCGAATGCTTCTGCGCTGCCGTGGCCGAAGAACAGCTTGGCCGTATTGAAACGGGTGACGGCGTAGCGCAGCAGGTCGCGCGGCGTGGTGAAAGGCGTGGTGTTCATGGCTATCTCGTTCGGTAAAGTGCCGGGCAAACGCCCGGCGCACTGCGTCAGGCCAGCAGGTTTTCCAGCGTGCGGCGGTAAATATTCTTGAGCGGATCGACGAAACGCAGCTCGATATGCTCGTCGATCTTGTGGATGCTGGCGTTGGGAGGGCCGAATTCTATCACCTGGGGGCAGATCTGGGCGATAAAGCGCCCGTCCGACGTCCCGCCGGTGGTCGACAGTTCGGTGTCCACGCCGGTTTCCGACTTGATCGCGGCGGACAAGGCATCGCTCAAGGTGCCGCGCGGGGTGAGAAACGGCAGGCCGCTCAGCGCCCACTTCAGTTCGTAGTGCAGGCCGTGGTTATCCAGGATGGCGTGCACGCGGCGCTTGAGTTCCTCGTGCGTGCTGGCGGTGGAAAAGCGGAAGTTGAAGTCGATGACCATCTCGCCGGGAATGACGTTGTTGGCGCCCGTGCCGGCATTGATGTTCGACATTTGCCATGACGTGGGCAGGTAGTACTCGTTGCCTTCGTCCCAGACCTCGGCCACCAGTTCGGCCAGCGCGGGCGCCGCCAGGTGGATCGGGTTGCGCGCCAGCTGCGGGTAGGCGATGTGGCCCTGCACGCCCTTGATGGCCAGCTTGCCCGACAGCGAACCGCGGCGGCCGTTCTTGATGGTGTCGCCCAGCGTTTCGCCGGAGGTCGGTTCACCGACGATGCAGTAGTCGATGGTTTCGCCGCGCTCCTTGAGCACATTGCACACTACGACCGTGCCATCGATGGCCGGGCCTTCCTCGTCGCTCGTGATCAGGAACGCGATCGAACCCTGGTGGTCGGCGTGCTCGGCGACGAATTCTTCCACCGCCACCACGAACGCGGCGATCGAGGTCTTCATGTCGGCGGCGCCCCGGCCATACAGCTTGCCGTCGCGGTGCGTGGGGTTGAAGGGCAGCGACTGCCATTGATCGACCGGGCCGGTGGGCACCACGTCGGTGTGGCCGGCAAACACCAGCACCGGCGAGGTCGTGCCACGGCGCGCCCACAGGTTGGTCACGTCGTTGGAGATAATGGTCTCGCACACGAAGCCCAAGGGAGTGAGCAGGTCGATCAGGTGCTGCTGGCAGCCCTTGTCGTCGGGGGTGACGGAGGACAGGGAAATCAGCTTTTCGGTCAGCGCCAGGGTTTTCGAAGGTGTCATGTCAGGTATTGAAGATTTGTTGGTATTGCGCGTCGCTGAAACCGACGGCGTAGGCGCCATCGTTGTCCAGCACCGGGCGCTTGATGATCGACGGGTTTTCCAGCATCAGGGCGATTGCCGCGTCGTCATCGACGATGGACGCCTTGCGTTCGTCGGCCAGCGCGCGCCAGGTAGTGCCTTTACGGTTGACCAGCACGTCGCGCGGCACCTGCTTGAGCCAGCCGGCGACGGTCTCACGCGTGAGGCCCTGCTTCTTGAAATCGTGGAACGTGAAGTCGTGCTGCTGGTCGGCCAGCCAGGTGCGCGCCTTTTTGACGGTGTCGCAGTTGGGGATGCCGTAGAGGGTGATTTTCATTGACGGTCTAGAACTGTTGAAGGGTTGCTGCTTTGCGGGGGCTATAGCTTATCACGCACTGCATTGCCAACAAAATTTCCAGCGCCTTCTGACTCAGGTATTGAGGGTGAAACCTGTGAATGAAGCCGACCCGGAGGCCGCGCCTGCCGAACTATCGCCAGCAGATGCACCACCTGCACCACCCGCACCCCTTTGCTCCCGCCCATTATTGAGTTGCCACAGCAGGTTGCTGGCGGAATCGGCATTGGCCAGCGCTTCCTCGGCACTGATCACGCCATCGCGCACCAGCTTGACCAGCGCCTGCTCGAACGATTGCGAGCCGGGCGACATGCTGTTGTCCATTGCGTCCTTGATCTCGCCAATGCGACCACCCTCGATCAGGTCGGCCACCGCGCGTGAGTTAACCATCACTTCCACGGCTGCCGCGCGGGCGCCGCCGGCCAGGGCCGGCACCAGCCGCTGCGAGACAATGGCCTTCACGGCCGACGACAGGTCCTGCATCAGCGCCATGCGGCTCTCGATCGGATAAAAACCGATGATGCGATTGAGCGCGTTGTAGCTGTTATTGGCGTGCAGCGTGGCGACCACCAGGTGGCCCGACTGCGCGTAGGCGATGGCCGCCGCCATGGCTTCCTTGTCGCGGATCTCGCCGATCAGGATGCAGTCCGGCGCCTGGCGCATGGAGTTGCGCAGGGCGGTGGCAAAGCTGGTGGCGTCGCTGCCGATCTCGCGCTGGTTGACGATCGACTGCTTGTTCGTAAACAGGAATTCGATCGGGTCTTCGAGCGTGAGGATATGACCTGCGGAGTGGGCGTTGCGGTGGTCGAGCATCGCCGCAATCGTGGTCGATTTGCCCGAGCCGGTGGAGCCGACCACCAGCAGCAGCCCACGCTTGGCCATGATCAGGTCCGCCAGCACGGGCGGTACCTTGAGGTCGGCCAGGGCAGGGATGGCGCCGGGCACGTAGCGGAACACGGCCGAGACGCTGCCGCGCTGTCGGAATGCCGACAGCCGGAAGCGGCCCACGCCGGCCAGCGAGATGCCCATATTGAGTTCGTTGGTGTCGGCCAGTTCGGCCATTTGCGCCGGAGACGCGACCTTGGCCAGCAGCGCCTCGATGTTCTCGGGCGTCAGTAACTGCTGGTTGACCGGCAGCAGTTCGCCGCCGATCTTGAAATGCACGGGAGAGTTGGCGGCGAAAAACATATCGGACGCATGCTTTTCCTGCATCAGCTGGAACAGGCGTTCCATGGCCATCGCCTTCTCCCGGTTGGCTTACCTGGTTACTTAGATACCGCGCAGCAGCTCGTTGATGCCGGTCTTGGCGCGGGTTTTGGCGTCCACGCGCTTGACGATCACCGCGCAGTACAGCGAGTACTTGCCGTCTTCCGATGGCAGGCTGCCCGATACCACCACCGAACCCGAAGGCACGCGGCCGTAGGTCACTTCGCCGGTGGCGCGGTCGTAGATCTTGGTCGACTGGCCGATGTACACGCCCATCGAGATCACCGAGTTTTCTTCGACGATCACGCCTTCGACGATTTCCGAACGGGCGCCGATGAAGCAGTTGTCTTCGATGATGGTCGGATTGGCCTGCATAGGTTCCAGCACGCCGCCGATACCCACGCCGCCCGACAGGTGGACGTTCTTGCCGATCTGCGCGCACGAACCGACGGTGGCCCAGGTATCGACCATGGCGCCTTCATCGACGTAGGCGCCGATGTTGACGTACGAGGGCATCAGCACCACGTTCTTGGCGATGAACGAACCACGGCGCGCAACCGCTGGCGGCACCACGCGGAAACCGCCCTTGGCGAAATCGGCTTCGGTGTAGTTGGCGAACTTGGTTGGCACCTTGTCGTAGAACTGCATGGTGCCGTCCGACGGCATGGCCACGTTGTTCTCGAGGCGGAACGACAGCAGCACGGCTTTCTTGACCCACTGGTTCACGACCCAGTCGCCCGTGGTTTTTTCGGCCACGCGGATGGTGCCCGCGTCCAGGCCGGCGATCACGTGCGAGACAGCGTCACGCAGTTCGGCGGCGCCGTTGGCCGGGTTGATGTTGGCGCGGTCTTCCCATGCCTGGTCGATGATTTGCTGGAGTTGTTGGGTCATGATGGTGATCTTTATTTAACGAGGGTTTTGCAGAATTGGACGATGCGCTGCGCAGCTTCGAGGCCTTCGGACGTTTCCGCCACCAGTGCCATGCGGATGCGGTTGCGGCCAGGGTTCACACCGTGCGCATCGCGCGCCAGGTAGCTGCCCGGCAGGACCGTGACATTATATTCGGCATACAGGCGCTGAGCGAACTCGGTGTCCGACAGGCCGGTACGGGTGACATCGGCCCACAGGTAGAAGCCGGCATCGGGCAATGCCACGTCCAGCACCTGTTGCAGCAGCGGCGTGATGGCGTTGAACTTGGCGCGGTATTGTTCGCGGTTGTCTTCGACATGGGTTTCGTCGTTCCAGGCCGCGATGGACGCAGCCTGCACGACGGTGCTCATGGCGCTGCCGTGGTAGGTGCGGTACAACAGGAATTTTTTCAGTACGTCGGCGTCGCCGGCCACGAAGCCCGAGCGCATGCCCGGCACGTTGGACCGCTTGGACAGGCTGGAAAACACCACCAGCCGCGCGTATGGTTTCTCCACCGACGACAGGCCCAGGATGTGGGCTGCCTGCAGCGCGCCCAGCGGCGCTTCGACGCCGTGGTAGATCTCGGAGTAGCACTCGTCGGCGGCGATGACGAAGTTGTAGCGCTCCGACAGCGCGAACAGGTTTTCCCAGTCGGTGAGGGTGAGCACGGCGCCGGTGGGGTTGCCAGGGGAGCACAGGAACAGCAATGACACGCGCTCCCACACCGAGGCGGGAATGCTGTCATAGTCGCAGCCGAAGTTGCGCGCCGGGTCGGAGTTGACGAAATACGGCTCGGCGCCGGCCAGATAAGCCGCGCCTTCATAGATCTGGTAGAACGGATTGGGGCACACCACCAGCGACCTGGCGGCCGGGTCGATCACGGTTTGCGCGAACGCGAACAGCGCCTCGCGCGAACCGTTTACCGGCAGTACCTGGGTGGCCGGATTAATTGTTGGCAGACCGTAGCGGCGCTCCAGCCAGCCGGCAATCGCGCTGCGCAGCGCGTCGGTGCCGATGGTGGTGGGGTAGGTGGCCAGGCCGCCAATATTGTCGATCAGCGCCTGGGCGATGAACGGCGGCGTTGGATGCTTGGGTTCTCCCATGCCCAGGCTGATCGCCTTGAACTGGTCATTGGGCGTCACTTGCGCGAACAACTGGCGCAGCTTTTCGAACGGGTACGGTTGCAGCTTGTCGAGATGTGGATTCACGGGGATGCTAACGTTGTTGACGATGTTGGAAAAAAAGCAGCGTGGGTCACGCATTATAGCGTCTCTGTCCGGGCGTGGTTCTCCGGGCTCGATACTCCGTGAGATACTACGCCGATATCAAAGCACCAAGGGAGCAGGGATCGCCATGCAAGTAGAACAATACGACGAAGTGCTGGGCGCGCAAGTGAGCCGCCAGGTGATGATCACGCGTCTGGCCACGGGGCTGGTGCAGGGCGTGCTGCTGTATCTGCTCTACCGCGCCGCCACCATCAATATGTGGCCCGCCACCCAGCCGTTCCTGTTCATGCCGCTGTTTATGCTGGTGCTGCTGTTGCCGGTGGTGTTCATTTCCAGCGTCGGCCACATGACGTCGCGGAACGTCGCGCGGTGGACTGCTGCCGCCGGCGTAGTGCTGGTGGTGCTGGCGCTGCACGAAGCGTGGCGCAGTGCGGGTGCCGTGGACCTCAACTACGGCTTCATGGGGCGGCCGTCGCAGCGCGTGCCCTCGATGCTGGTGATCGTGTTTTCAGGCGTATTCCTGTACATCGCCCATGCGCTGGTCATGGCTGGCGCCACCGACGGCAAGCGTATCGCCAGCTATGGCAGTTATTTTGAAGTGGCCTGGAAGCTGGCCGTGCAACTGCTGTTCTCCGCCTTCTTCGTCGGCGCACTGTGGTCGGTGCTGTGGATGGGCGCGAGCCTGTTCGACATGATCAAGCTCGACTTCCTCCAGCGCCTGCTGATGAAACCGTGGTTCGTGGCGCCGGTGATCTGCTTCGCCTTCTCGTGCGCGCTGCACATTACCGATGTGCGGCCGTCCATCGTGCGCGGCATCCGTTCGCTGCTGCTGGTGCTGGCGTCCTGGATCCTGCCGGTGGCCGTGGTGCTCATCGGCGGCTTCCTGTGTACGTTGCCGTTCACCGGCCTCGATGGCCTGTGGAAGACCCGTTTTGCCACCTCGCTGCTGCTTACCACCGTGGCCGTGCTGGTCATGCTGATCAACTGCGCTTTCCAGAACGGCCAGACCGCCGCCAGCCTGCCAATCCGCATCGCCGCCCGCATGGCGGCCATCCTGCTGTTGCCATTGACCGGCATCGCGATTTACGCGCTGGGATTGCGGGTGCACGAATATGGCTGGACGTCCGACCGCGTGGTGGCTGCCGCCTGCCTGCTGGTGGCATCGTGCTACGCGATCGGCTACCAGTGGGCCGCGCACCGCTACGAAACCTGGCTGGTCGAGATCGCGCCAGTCAACGTGGGCGCGGCGTTCCTGGTGCTGGCGGTGCTGCTGACGCTGTTTACGCCGATCGCCGATCCGGCCCGCATCGCAGTGGCCAACCAGGTGGCGCGCCTGGAAAAGGGGCTGGTCAAGGCCGACAAGTTCGATTACCGCTACCTGCGTTTCGACGGCCAGCGGTATGGCCAGGAGGCCTTGCAGCAGCTGGTGCGACAGGGCGTGGGGACGGACCCGAAAGTGGTGAGCGCCAAGGCTGCGGCGGTGCTCAAGCAAATGGAGCGCTGGACCCCTGAAACTGGCAAAGCGACGGTGGAGAGCGTCGCCGCCAATATCACGATGGTGCCGGTGAGCGAGACGCTGCCGGCCAGTTTCATCGCCCAGCAGTGGAAAGAGTCCACCGACCGGCCGCTGCCCGGTTGCCTGACAAGCGAGAACCGCGAATGCACGGCGCTGCTGCTCGATGCCAACGGCGATGGCCAACGCGACGTCATGCTGATCAATAAGGATTACGGCGACGGCTTCCTGTTCCTGGAACAGCCGGGCGGCCTGTGGGTGCTTTCAGCAACGCTCGACATTCGCTGCCGGCCGATGCTCGAGGCATTGCGCAAGGGCCGCTACCAGCTGGTCGATCCGGGTCTGAAGGCGGTCAACGTGGGCGGCCTGCGATTGCAGTTCTCACCGGTGTACTCTTACGACGACTGCAACGCCATCAAGCCAAACTAGCCTGCAAAGGGCAGGCGAACATGTCGTGGTGCAGGCGCCGCGCCAGCTCGCCGCGCAGCGCCTGCAAACCTTCGAGGCGGTGATCGATGTCGGCAAGCTTGCGCGCCAGTGCTGTGCGCAACTGCTCGCCGGACGCCTTCGGGTTGGCCAGCAACGGCAGGTCTGCTTCGATTTCCACCAGCGTAAAACCGAGCGACTGCGCCAGGCGGATGTAGCGCAGCCACTCCACCGCCTCCGGTGGATAGTCGCGGTAACCGTTGGCGCTGCGCCGCGCGCGTAGCAGGCCGCGCTTTTCGTAAAACCGCAAGGTGTCGCGCGAGAGGCCGGTAGCGTCGGCCATTTCTCCTATCTGCATCGGTGTTCCTGTTTTTGCTTGACCCTGGAGTGTACTCCAGGCTTTAGCATCCGGTCTCGTTCAACGACAGGAGAGACCATGCAGTTTTCAGCTTCCAGCTTTCGCAGCATCGTGCGCGCCAGCGGCGTGTACGACCTCCTGGTGACGGCGCCGTTTGCCACCCCGTGGACTTTTGCGCTGGCCCACAGCCAGCTCAGCGCCATCAACCAGGCGCTGGGCGGCGCCGCGCTGCCGGCATTCGCGCCGTTCCACGTGCTGTTCGCCTGCCTGCTGGGCAGCGTGGTGCTGGTATGGTCGGCATTGCGCATCGCCGATCCGCAGCAGCGGTTCGGGCGCTACGACGGCGCTGCGCGCCTGCTGTTTGGCACCTGGATGGCGTGGGCGCTGAACGCCACCGGCGCGCCGCTGCTATGGCTGTTCATCGTGCCGGAGCTGGCGTGGGGCGTGGTGCAGTGCTGGCCGGTGCGCAAGCCCGGCCAGGGGAGAGGCTGGCGCATGGCGTAATGTCGTATACTGGCGGCCAATTCATTATCACTGTCAGGCCAACATGTCATTTTCTTCGCTGGGCCTCGCTCCCTCGCTCGTCAACGCTGTCGCCGCCATCGGCTACCAGGAAGCCACCGCCATCCAGCGTGCAGCGATTCCTGCCATCCTGCGCGGCGAGGACGTGCTGGGCGCGGCCCAAACCGGTTCCGGCAAGACCGCCGCCTTCGTGCTGCCGCTGCTGCAATCGCTGCTCGACAACCGCGATGGCCCGCGCCAGTTGCATGGCCTGATCCTGGTGCCCACGCGCGAACTGGCGGCGCAGGTCGGCGAATCGGTGCGCAAGCTGGTCGCGCAGCTGACCATGCCGGTCAAGGTGGCGATCGTGTTCGGCGGCGTGTCGATCAATCCGCAGATGATGGCGCTGCGCGGCGGCGCCGATATCGTGGTGGCCACGCCGGGGCGCCTGCTCGACCTGATCGACCACAATGCGCTGAAAATTTCGCGGGTGGCGATGCTGGTGCTCGACGAAGCCGATCGCCTGCTGGACCTGGGCTTTAGCGAAGAGCTGGCGCGCATACTGGAACTGCTGCCGAAGCAGCGCCAGAACCTGTTCTTTTCCGCGACCTTCCCGCCAGCGGTGCAAACCCTGGCCGACACCATGCTGCACCAGCCAACACGGGTGGAAGTGCTGGCCGAACCGGCGACGAAACCCGATATCGCCCAGCGTGCGATCCTGGTCGATGTACCGCGCCGCACCATGCTGCTGCGTTACCTGATCCTGCAATACCAATGGGACCGGGTGCTGGTGTTCGTGGCCACCAAGTACGCGGCCGAACACGTGGCCGACAAGCTCAATCGCAACGGCATCAAGGCTGGCGCCTTCCACGGAGAGTTCAGCCAGGGCGCGCGCACCGAGGTGCTGGGCGACTTCAAGGCCGGTCGCCTGCAGGTGCTGGTCGCCACCGACGTCGCCGCGCGCGGCATCGACATCGCCCGCCTGCCGGCCGTGGTCAACTACGATTTGCCGCGTTCGGCCGTGGACTACACTCACCGCATCGGCCGCACCGGCCGCGCTGGCGAGAGCGGCGTGGCGATCAGTTTTGTCAGTGCCGAGACCGAGCAGCATTTTCACCTGATCGAAAAGCGCCAGGACATCCTGCTGGCGCTGGAAACGGTGGCCGGCTTCGAGGCGATGGAGACGGCGCCGCCGGTCAGTGCGGCGACCGATACCGTCAACGGCGGCATCAAGGGCAAGCGCAAGAGCAAGAAGGACAAGTTGCGCGAGGCTGCGGCCAAGTCGGCCTGATTCAAATTGGATCCCCGCCTGCGCGGGGATGACGGATCCATTTCTGCATCGGCAGACCGCTGCGCAGGCGGGCATCCGGTTTCGTCTAACCGCCTGTGCGCTTTGCACTGTGCCCCAACTTCTTCAAATGCTCGACGACCAGATCGCAATGGTCGCCCTGGATTTCGATCACGCCATCCTTGACCGTCCCGCCCGAGCCGCAGGCGCTGCGCAGCTGCTTGCCCAGGGCCGCCAGCGCCGCCGCGTCCAGCGCCAGCCCGCGCACCAGGGTGACGGTCTTGCCGCCGCGCCCCTTCGATTCGCGCGCCACGCGCACGTTGCCGTCGCCTTGCGGCCTGGCCTTGGCCGCTGCCTTGCAGGCACAAGCGGTCAACGGCTTGGCGCAGTCCGGGCACAGGCGGCCGGTTTCGGTGGAGTAGACCAGGCGGCTGCTCACGGCTTGTCCGCCAGCAGGCGACCCATGAAGATCTCAAAAAAACGCGGCTGGTTCGAGGCCAGGCACACTGCGGCATTCGGTTTGCCGGCGACCTCGCGCGTGTAGCCGTCGTCGGTGACGGCGATGCGCAGCGGCGTGGTGGGGCATACCGTGGGATCGAGCAGCCACGCCACCGGCACCAGGTCGAACAGCGACGGCATATTGCTTGACCAGGGCTGATATGCATTGATCCACTGGTGGTACATCAGCGCCAGCGCGTCGGTCACCGGCGAGCCGTGGCCGAGCAGGGCGTTGCGCTCGACTTCATCGAGGCGGATCTGGGTGGAATCGACCGGCATCATCACGATCGGCACGCCGGACGTAAACAGCCGCTGCGCACCCTTCACTTCGGAGGCGATGTTGTACTCCTTGTCGGCTGGGCGGGCCGTCACGTACTGCGACTTGCGGTAACCGCTGCGCACCGAGCCACCCATCATCACCACCTGTTTCAGCTTGCCAAAGGTGGCGGCGTCGCGCTCGATGGCAGCGCCCACGTTGGTCAGTGGGCCGAGTGCGAGCAAGGTAATCTTGCCCGGCTGGCGCCTGATTTGCTCGAGCAGGAAATCGACCGCCGGCAATGCCGGTGCCGGCTGGCCGCGCTGCGCATAGCGCGCCTGCGTAAATGGCTGCGGATTGCCGGTGGTGGCGATGCCGGTGGCGACCGGAATGCCGCTATGGCCCGTCTCGCGCAGCATGCGCTCGACCAGTCGCGCGCGCAGGGCGGTGTCGCCCCACGCGGTGGTAACGCCGACGATCTCGATCTCCGGGCTTTGCAGCAGCAGCGCCAGCGCGAACGAGTCGTCGATGTCGTCGCCGATGTCCATGTCCACGATGACCTGCTGGCGCTCGGGGGCGGCGTGGGCCGATAAAGTTAGCGTGGTCAGCATGGCGCACGACAGCGCCAGCGTGGACAAAGCCATGCACAAAGGACGGAAAACAGGATAGGCCATGAGCAATCTCGACGCGACAAAAGCGCGATTTTATCAGAGGGCCAGCAGCGACTGGGCGCGCGAGGCCGGTCAGCCTTTCGGCTGGGCCG
>NZ_LROM01000105.1 GCF_001758785.1 Duganella phyllosphaerae | reverse complement strand
CTGTGTTGATGGTTGCGCTCAGGCCGGTCGGTTGCAGCACCACGTAGTTGCCGGCGTCGGCACCGGCCAGCGTGTAGCCGCTCACCGTCACGGCCTTGCCGGCGCCGGCGTCCTTGCTGGCAAAGCTGCCCACGGCGGTACCGGTCACCGACACGCTGTCGCTGCCCAGTGCGGCCACGGCAGCAGTGCCGGTCAAGGTTGCGGCGGTGGTGGCGTCATAGGTTTTATCCAGCGCTGCAATGCCCGATACCGCCAGGTTGGCCTTGTTGATGGTTGCGCTCAGGCCAGTCGGTTGCAGCACCACGTAGTTGCCGGCATCGGCGCCGGACAAGGTATAGCCGGTCACTGTCACCGCCTTACCGGCGCCGGCATCCTTGCTGGCAAAACTGCCCACGCCGGTACCGGCCACCGACACGTTGTCGCTGCCAAGGGCGGCCACGGCGGCGTTACCGGTCAGGCTGGCGGCGGTGGTGGCGTCATAGGTTTTATCAAGCGCCGCAATATCCGATACCGTGAGGTTGGCCTTGTTGATGGTTGCGCTCAGGCCGGTCGGCTGGGTGACCACGTAGTTGCCGGCGTCGGCGCCCGACAGCGTGTAGCCGCTCACCGTCACAGCCTTGTTGATACCGACATCCTTGGTCGCAAACCTGCCGCTGCCGCTGCCGGCCAGCGACACCGTGTCGCCCGAAACCAGGCCCGAGTAGCCAACGCTGGCGGTGTTGAGCGCGGCCGTGGTCGTGGCGTCGTAGATTTTATCGACGGCGCTGACGCCGGTCAGGGTCAGCCCCTTGGCGGTCACGGTGTAACTGCTGCCGGCCACGCCGGGCGCGTTGTAATTGCTGGCCAGGCCGCCGTTGCTGCTGCTGCCCAGGCTCAGGCCCGTGGTGCTGGCGAGCGCCGCACCGCTTTGAACGTTCTTGCTGGTCAGGTTCGAGGCGTCACCGGCCCCGGTGACGCTGAAGATCTGGCCGGCCACGCCGGTCGCCGTCAAGGTGCCGCCCGCCACCGACGTGGCGCCATCGTAGGTTCTGCTGCCGGAGACGATGACATCGGCCTTGTTGATGGTAGCGGTCACGCCGGCCGGCTGCACCAGGTTGTAGTTGCCGGCATCGGTGCCGCCCAGCGTATAGCCGGTGACGGTAACCGCCTTGCCCACCCCGGCGTTGGCGTCGGCAAAGCTGCCCACGCCCGTACCCGTGACCGCGACGATGTCGCTGC
>NZ_LROM01000104.1 GCF_001758785.1 Duganella phyllosphaerae | reverse complement strand
GATCGGCCAGCCGGCCAGCGGCGGCGCCATGCGCGCGCAGGCGCTGGTCAATCTCGCTTCCGGTGGCGCCGTGGACGGGCAGGGCGATGGCCCGCCCATGCTGCCATCCCCATCGTCACGGCCGCCGTTGCAGCAGTTTTCGGTGCGCGGCGTGATCGACGCCGTGCTGCACGGCCCGCGCGGCGAAGCCAATGGTGTGATCCTGACCGACGGCGCCATCATCTACTTCCGGCCCGACCTGGTCGGCGTGCCGCTGGCGCCGGGCCAGCCGTTTGCAGCCGTGGGCATCGGTACGCGCGCCGCCGCCGGCCTGGCCATCGAAGCGATTTCCGCCGACCCTGAACAACACTGACCAACCCTGAAGAATCCAGCCATGTCGAGTAACATCATCTTGTGGACGATCACCGCCATCACCATGTTGGGCATCGTGGTGCGCCCCTGGCGCCTGCCCGAAGCCGTGTGGGCGGCGGCCGCCGTCGCCGCCTTGCTGATATTCGGCCTGGTCGACCTGCACCAGGTCATGGCCGGCGCGGCGCGCGGCACCGACGTCTACCTGTTTTTGGCGGGCATGATGCTGCTCGCCGAACTGGGGCGCCGCCATGGCGTGTTCGACTGGCTGGCCGCCCACGCGGCGCGCGCGGCCGACGGCTCCGGCCACCGCCTGTTCCTGCTGGTGTACCTGGCCGGCACCGTGGTAACGGTATTGCTGTCCAACGACGCCACCGCCGTGGTGCTCACCCCGGCGGTCTACGCGGTGGCGCGCGCGGTCGATGCGCCGCCGGTGCCGTACCTGCTGCTGTGCGCCTTTGTCGCCAACGCCGCCAGCTTCGTACTGCCGGTCTCCAATCCGGCCAACCTGGTCGTGTTCGGCGCCCACATGCCGGGCCTGGCCGACTGGCTCTCGATGTTCCTGTTGCCGTCGCTCGGCGCCATCGTGGTCACTTACGCGATCCTGTATTACCGCTTGCGCGCCGGCCTGCCTGCCGCGATCGGGCGTGACGTCGCCGTGCCTACGCTGGCCACCGGTGGCCGCGTGACGCTGGGCGCGCTCGGCGGTACCGCGCTGTTGCTGGGCGTGGCGTCGGCCTGGCGCCTGCCGCTGGGACCGATCACGCTGGCGGCCGGGCTGGTGGCGTTGCTGGCCGCCAGCATGGCCGCGCGCGTATCGCCGGGCGCCACCGTCCGGGCGCTGTCGTGTGACGTGTTGCTGATGGTGGCCGGCCTGTTCGTGCTGATCGAGGCGCTCCAGGCGCACGGCGTGGTGGCGGCGCTGGCGGCGCAATTGCAGCATTTGCAGTCGGCGCAACCGGTTATGGCCAACGGCATCGCCGGCGCGGTGCTGGCGCTGGCCTGCAACCTGTTCAACAACCTGCCGGCCGGCTTGCTGGGCGCCGCCACGCTCGACCACGTGGCAGCCGGTCCCGCGCTGCGCGCCGCCGCGTTGATCGGCATCGACCTGGGGCCCAACCTGTCGGTGAGCGGCTCGCTGGCCACCATCCTGTGGCTGACCGCGCTGCGCCGCGAGGGCGTGCATTTCAGCGCCTGGGGCTTCCTCAAGCTCGGGGTGCTGGTGATGCCTGCCAGTCTGCTGGCTGCGCTGTTGCTGTTGCAGGTGGTGTCATGAGCGCGGTGCCGGCCGGCCGCGCTCCGGCGTCGGCAGCCATCGCCGGTCCCACCGTCGCCACGCTGTGGGCGCTGGCGCTGCTCAACTTTTTCCTGGCCGATGCCAGGGACGGCCTCGGTCCGTTCCTCGACGCTTTTTTGACCACGAAAGGCTGGCAGCCGATGGACCTGGGCATGCTGGCCACCATCGGTGGCGCGATAGGCCTGGCCGCCGGCGTGCCGGCCGGCGCGTTTGCCGACCGCACCCGCAGCAAGCGCATGATGATCGTCGTGCCGATCGCCCTGATCACGGCCATGAGTTTCCTGTGCATCGCCTGGCCGCAACAGGGCGTGGTGTTCGTGACGCAGGCGCTGGCCGCGCTGGCCGGCGTGCTGATCGCGCCGGCGCTCACCGGCATCACGCTTGGCGTAGTGGGGCCGAAGCACTTCGGCCGCCAGCTGGGCAAGAACGAAGCCTGGAACCATGCCGGCAACGTGGTCCTGCTCGGTGGCACCTGGGGCGCCAGCGCCTGGTTCGGTTTGCCCGGCGTGGCCGGCCTGATGCTGATCACCACCATCGCCGCCATCATGGCCACGCTCGCGATTGCGCCGGCCAGCATCGACCACGCTGCCGCACGTGGACTGGCGCCGTCCCATGTCGACAATGCGGCAGGGCTGGATAGTACGGGCGCAGGCATGGTGGCGCTATCGGGACCGGCCTGCAGCGGCCAGCCACCAGCGGCTGGGGCAACGCCGCCCGCGCCGTCGTGGCGGGTGCTGGCAGCCAACCGTCCGTTGCTGCTGTTGAGCGTGGCCTTGCTGCTGTTTCACTTCGGCAATGCCCCGCTGGCGCGCCTGATCTCGCAGCAGTTCGCCTTGCAGATGCAGCGTCCGTTCGAGACCACGGCCGTGATCACCATGGTGTCGCAACTGTCGGCGCTGGCGGCGGCGCTGCTGGCGCAGCGCATCATCCGCCTGGACTGGGTACGCGCAGCGGCCGTGCTGGCGGTGCTCAGCCTGCCGCTGCGCGGGGTGCTGGCGTACAGCTTTTCCGAGTTCGCCATGATTTACCCGGTGCAGCTGCTCGACGGGCTCGGTGTGGGCCTGCTCGGCATCCTGACGCCGTTCCTGGTCGAGCGCCTGACGCGCGGCAGCGGCCACTTCAACATGGCGCTGGCGGCGGTCATGGTGGTGCAGGGCGTGGGGGCGGCGTCGAGCAACGTGGTGGCCGGCTACCTGGTCACGCATTACGGCTACGCGATGACGTACCTGCTGCACGGCAGCTTTGCACTGGTGGCGCTGGCGGCCTTGCTGCCGGCACTGGCGGGGGCCCGGGCCAGGCCATAGAGCGGAGGCGCTGCGCCGTCTGCCTGCCCGCCCGCCGCGCGGGCGCCTTGGCGCTATAATTCCGGTTTGCCGGTTCGGCAGCGCCTAGCAGCCTGTCGGGCTTGGGGAGTCAGAGCGAAAAAATAGCTGGTCGAGGACAGATTTTGTCGATTTCGCAGTGCCCATAACGGGCTATGGGCCGAGAAAGCGGCGAAATATGGACCGATCCAGGTATTTTTGCAGCTGACGATCCCAAGTCCGACAGGCTGCCAGGGCGTGGCCGCCGCTGGTCGGTCTCTCTGGAACTTATGGAAAAATCAATCGAAACGCGTGCCGTGCGCACGCTGGTGATCTCGCCCAACTGGATCGGCGACGCCGTCATGGCGCAGCCGTTGTTGCGCGCCTTGAAGGACGCCAATCCGCAGCGCCGCATCGACGTGCTGGCCCCGGCCTGGGTGGCGCCCGTGTGGCGCGCCGCCGCCGAGGTAAGCGAGGTGCTGGAAACGCCGTTCAAGCACGGCAAGCTGCAATGGGCCGAACGCCGCGCCTACGCGCGGGTGCTGCGCGAACGCGGCTACGACGAAGCCTACATCCTGCCCAATACCCTGAAATTTGCGCTGATACCGTGGCTGGCGAAGATTCCGAAGCGGGTCGGCTACAAGGGCGAGATGCGCTACGGCCTGATCAACGTGATGCACCACGACGACCGCAAAAGCAAGCGGCCGATGCTGCCGTTTTACGCGGCGCTGGCCGGTCCGGTCTCGACCACGGCGCCGCAGAACGTGCCCTATCCCGAGCTGACCATCAGCGACGCCGACAAGGTCGCTGCGCTGGGCCGGGTGGGCATTGCGCCCGGCGCCACCATCGTGGCGTTCGCGCCGGGCGCCGAGTTCGGCCCGGCCAAACGCTGGCCCAGCGGCTATTTCGCCGGCTTGGCGCGGCTGTTGCAGCAAGCGCGGCCCGATATCACGATTGTGCTGATGGGCTCGGCCAAGGATGCCGAGGTATGCGACGAGATCGTTGCCGCCGCCCCTGGCGTGCGCAGCCTGGCGGGCGTGACCTCGCTGGCCGACGCGCTGGCCATTATCGGCAGCGCGGCGGCGCTGGTGACCAACGATTCGGGCCTGATGCACATTGCCGCCGCGCTCAAGCGCCCGGTGGTGGCGCTGTACGGTCCGACCGATCCACGGCATACGCCGCCGTTGTCGGAGCTGGCCAAGATACTGTGGCTGCACCTCGAGTGCGCCCCCTGCCAGCAGCGCGTGTGTCCGCTGGGCCACCAGGCTTGCATGCAAAAGCTCACGGTGGACCTGGTGTGGACGCCGCTGCGCGCCATGCTGCCGGCCCGGCCGGCAGCCCTTTAATTTCAGAACAGGACACATCATGATTTTGGTAACCGGCGGTGCGGGTTTTATTGGTAGTAACATCGTTCACGCGCTGAGCCGGCGCGGCAGCGAGGCGATTTTCGTGGTCGACAACTTGAAGCGGCCGGAAAAATTTCTCAACGTGGTCGATGCCGAGGTGGTCGACTACATGGGCAAGGAAGAATTCATCGAGCGCCTCGAGCGCGGCGAATTTGCCGGCAAGTTCTCGGCCGTGTTCCACGAAGGCGCCTGCTCGGACACCATGGAAATGGACGGCGAGTACATGATGCGCAATAACTTCCGTTACAGCGTCTCGTTGTTCCACTTCTGCCAGAAGGAAAAGATCCCGTTCATCTACGCGTCGTCGGCTGCCGTGTATGGCGCCGAGGAAGGTTTTACCGAAGAGCGCTCGGGCGAGCGGCCGTTGAACGTGTACGGCTACTCCAAGTTCCTGTTCGACCAGTACGTGCGCAACTACTGGAAGGAGCATGGCGAGCGCGGCGCGCAAGTGGTGGGACTGCGCTACTTCAACGTGTATGGGCCGCGCGAATTCCACAAGGGGAATATGGCCTCGGTACCGCTGCACCAGTACCGCCAGTTCCTGGCCGATGGACAAGTCAAACTGTTCGGCGAGTACGACGGCTACGCGGCCGGCACCCAGACCCGCGACTTCGTGTATATCGACGACGTGGTCAGTGTCAACCTGTTCTTCCTCGATCACCCGGACAAGAGCGGCATCTTCAACCTCGGCACCGGCCGTGCGCAGCCGTTCAACGATATCGCGGTGGCGGTTGTCAACAACCTGAAGCCTGAAGGCGGCGCCTTGACGCTGGACGCCATCGTGGAGAAAAAGCTGCTGGAGTACGTCGCGTTCCCGGACAAGCTCAAGGGAAAGTACCAGAGCTTCACCCAGGCCAACATCGCCAAGCTGCGCGCGATTGGTTACGACAAGCCGTTTTACGATGTGAGCGCGGGGGTGACGGCGTATATCGCGTGGTTAAAGGCAAACTAAGGGCCAGCCACAAGTAATCGCTACTGCAGGCCCAGCTTTCTGAGCAAGCCCGGCAGTATCTGCGCCAGGAAAATCGCGCCCACAGTCCACATGATGATCGTGCTTTTGGCGTCTGCGATGGACGTCCTGGTGCCGGCGATGGCCTCGGCCAGGTCGGCCTTGGTGGCCACCGTGGCCTTGAGGATGCCAAGGTCGAGCTTGATCGCCGCCATCTCCGCTTCGAGTTTTGCAACGCGTTCTTCCATTTTGCGCCCCAGGCTGTGAATACTCTCCGCTGATTCTGGAAGCCTCTGCGCGAAACGTCAAGCGGCACACGTTGCAGGCTGCAGAAATGCTGCCTTGCTGGCGCCTCTTGCACGGCACGAACACGCGCCACGCCACCACACACGCGGTGCCGTTCAACGCGACTCCCGGCGGCGCCAACCCCAGGCACTGGTGCACGCACTGCAGCGCCTGTTTCATGATCAGAACGTGGTACGCGCCGTCAGCTGCACCGAGCGCGGGTCGGCCAGCAGCCAGCGTACGCCGGCGCTGCCCGACAAGGCGTAATCGCGGTCGGCCAGGTTCTTGACCGACAAGGTTACGCCCAGATTTGGCGACGCCGCCCACGCCAGCGTGGCGTCGAGCGCGGTGTAGGCTGGCAGGTTGGCGGTGTTGGCGGTATTGGCCTGGCGCGCGCCGACGTAACGCGCGCCGAGGGCGGCCTGCCAGCCGCGCACGAAGCGGTAACCGGTCCAGATATTGGCGGTGCGCTCCGGTACGCCGGTGGGGGTGTTGCCGCTGCGCGAGACCGGCACGCCTGCCACCATTTCGTTGAAGTCGTCGTAGCGGGCGCGCAGCGCGGCCAGGTTGGCGTCGATTGTCCAGCCGCGTATTGGCTCGGCGGCAAACGCCAGTTCGATGCCGGTCGATGACTGCTGGCCGATCTGCAGCGCCACGGCCGGGTTGTCGGGGTCACGCGAGAGCAGCTTGTTTTTTTCGATCTTGTAGAGGGCCGCGCTCCACTCGCCCCGGATGGCGTTGATGCCGCCCTTGGCGCCGACCTCGAGTTGCTTGCCCCTGGTGAGATCGAAGCTGGGGCTGCCGTTGGGCAGGGCCAGAGCGCCGCTCAGCGGGTCGGTGGCGGTGCCGTACTGGGCGTACAGGCTGACAGCGGGATCGACGTTCCACACCAGGCCGGCGCGGCCGGTCACCGGCGTGTAGTTCCTGGCCGCGCGCACGCCGCTGCGCAGTTCGTGGTTGTCCAGCGCCATGCGGTCGCGGCGCAGGCCGGCCACCAGTTTCCAGTGCGGCGCCAGGTCGAGCACATTCTCGGCGAAGACCGCGGTCGATGCCAGCTCGGCGCGGCGCAGCGCCAGGGTCTGGCTCGGGTTGGCGCCGGCAAAACTGCCGGGCACAAAATTGTAGGGATTGATCACCGAGCTGCCGGTGTACGGCGAATTATTGGTCAGGAACAGCTGGGTGCGATACCACTCCACTCCCGCGACGAAGCGGCTGTTCAGGCCGGCAAGCGTGCCATCGAGCGTGACGTCGAGGCGGTTGCCGACCTGCTGCTGGTCGTGCAAGATTTCCAGGTAGCTGTCGCGATCGAGCGCGGTGCCGGCCGGGTTGAGCGTATAGCTCTCGGTGTTGCGCCAGTGGCGCTTGCTGGTCAGGTAGTAGCTCTCGTTGCGCACTTGCACGCCCGGCGCTGCCTGGTAGGCCACTTTTACGCGCCACACGCGGTCGTTGTATTTGACCAGGGCGTCGTTGACATTGAAACTCAGGCGTTTCAGGCTGTCGTCCAGCTTGCCGTTGCGCAGCGGCGTGCCGAAGTAGCGGGCGTCGTCGTTGTGACCGGCATCGACCAGCACGGTCACTGCCAGGTCGCGGTTGGGACGTATGCTGACTGCGCCGGAGAGGTTCTGGCGCTGGTAACCGGAATCCGAACGGTAGCCATGGCTTTTCTGGGCGTCGGCGTACAGCGAATACGCCACCATGTCGTTGACCGGGCCGCGCACACCCACACCGCCGCGCACCGTGTTCCACGAGCCGGCGCTGGCGTATGCCTCACCTTCGAACCGGTCGAAACGGGGCTGTTTGGTCACGTAGTTGACCGCCGCGCCAATGGCGCCGTCACCGTACAGCACCGAGGCCGGGCCGCGCAGCACCTGCACCGATGCCAGTGGCCAGGTCGAGAACGGGTAGGTGATGGTGCCTACCGCTGCCACCAGCCGGGTGCCATCGACCATCTGCGCCACCGAATTGTGGCCGGCGAAGCCGCGCGCCGACAGGCTGGTGCCGCCGTTGCCGGGTGACGGCGCTTCGCTCACGCCCGGCATGCGCACGGCGGCGTCTTGCGCGCGCGTCAGCACGCGCTCGGCCATGTCCGCAGCGCTCATGCTGCTGACGCTGGCCGGGGTCTCGCGCGCGGTCAAGCCGAGGCGCGAGCCGGTGCCGTTTTGCTCATCCAGGCCAAGGCCGCTGTTGGGCGCAAGGCGGCTTTCGACCACTTCCACAGTGGCAAGGGTCGGATGATGAGCGCGGGCAGTGGCGCACAAGGTGAGGCTGGCGGCGGCCAGCGCGGTAAGTGTCAGGTGGTTCATGTGTGATGGTGGCGATGAGGGAGGCGCAGTTTACGATAACGACAATATTGAGTCATTCGAAAGATTTTCACTGAGGCGTGAAAAATTTTCATGCAATCGCTTTCCCTGCCGGTTCTGTTGCGGCGATGGCACTCGCAGGGCGCCTGTCGGGAGCTATAATCCTGCGATGACCCCACCCGATTTCTTCGCCCGCAACGCCGATGCACCCGTGACCCTGGACAACTGCGCCGACGAGCCGATCCACATTCCCGGCAGCATCCAGCCGCACGGCGCGATCCTGGTATTTGGCAGCGCGGCGCAACTGGTGTCGTGGAGCGTGAATGCGCCCGCCCTGTTGCAGTGGCCGGCGCCGCCGGTGCTGCTGGCTGCGGTGGACGAGCTCGGCCTCGACGCCGCCGTGGTGGAAAAAATCCGCGCCTGCCTGCAGGAGCTGGAAGACGGCGAAGCCCCGGCCTCGATGCTGGAAACCATGATCGGCGCGCAGGACTTCGATTGCATCGTGCATGGCCACGAAGGCCTGGTGATTGTCGAATACGAATGCCGCGAACGCGAGGCCGACAGCGTGGCCACTTTTGCGCTCAAGGCCCATACCGCCATCGAGCGGCTCAAACGGCAAAAATCGGTGGCGGCGCTGCTGGCCTCGGCGGTCGATCAAGTCCGCCAGATCACCGGTTTCGACCGCGTGATGGCCTATCGGTTCCGCCAGGACGACAGCGGCGAAGTGGTGGCCGAAGCGCGCCTCGATACCCTCGATCCCTACCTGGGCCGGCGCTACCCGGCCAGCGACATCCCGGCCCAGGCCCGTCGCCTGTACGTGATCAACACCCTGCGCATGATCGGCGACATGGGCTACACACCGGTGCCCATGGCCGGCCGCGCCGGCGCCGCGCCGCTCGACATGAGTTATTGCGTGCTGCGCAGCGTCTCGCCGATCCACGTCGAATACCTGCGCAACATGGGCGTGCAGGCGTCGATGAGCATTTCCATCGTCATCAGCGGCAAGCTGTGGGGCATGATCGCCTGCCACCACATGGCGCCGCGCCGGGTGCCGTACGCCATTCGCATGGCGTGCGACGTGATGGCGCAGGTGCTGGCGGCGTCGGTACAGTCGCTGGAAACGCGCGAGCGCGCCGCCCTCACCGAACGCGCGGCAGAAGTGCGCACGCGGGTCATGCAATCGCTGCTGCATGTCGATGACGTGGCCGCCGGCCTGACCGCCTGTGCCGCCGAGATTTGCAATTCGCTGGGGGCCGGCGCGCTGGTGGTCATGCATGGCGGCCGCGTGGTCGTGCACGGCCCGGTACCGGCCGACGTAGTGGCGGCGGCGGTGGCGTCGATGCAGTCCGAAGACACCGACGTGGTGGAGCGGTCGGCGCGGCGCGACTGGCCGGCAGCGCTGCAGCAGGACTGCGGCAAGTGGGTGGGCCTGCTGGGCCTGCGCTACGACGCCGCCGCCAACGGCTGGCTGCTGGCGCTGCGCGAAGAGCAGGTGGAACTGGTGCGCTGGGGCGGCAAGCCCGACAAGGAAATCGCCCACGGTCCGCTGGGCCCGCGCCTGACGCCGCGCGGCTCGTTTGCCGAGTGGCGCGAAACCGTGGTTGACCAGGCCGAACCGTGGGAACCCACGCGCCTGCTGATCGCGCGCCAGCTGTTGGCCGAGATGCACCGCGCGTCCATCACCCGCCACGAGCAGAACGACCGCGCCCGCGCCCAGCTGTTCGCCATCCTCGGCCACGACCTGCGCAACCCGCTGCAATCGATCAGCATGGCAGCCACTGTGCTGGAACTGGGCGGCTCCAAGGAAACTGCCGGGCGCCGCATCAAGGCTTCGAGCGGGCGCATGGAACGGCTGATATCGCAGGTGCTCGACATGAGCATGATCAATGGCGGCATGCGCCTGGGCGGCGCGGTGGCGGCGGCCGACCTGGCGCCCATCCTGGCCGACCTGGCCGACGAATTCCGCAGCGCCAAGCCGAATATTGTGCTCAACATCGAGAGCCCGCCGCAGGTGCTGGCGACGATCGACGCCGACCGCTTGGCCCAGGTGGTAAGCAACCTGATCAGCAACGCCTACCACCACGGCAAGATCGGCCAGGCGATCGACGTGCACCTGGTGCAGAACGAGGCTGGCGTAACGCTGGACGTGCTCAATGTTGGCGATGAAATTGCCGAGGAGACCGCGCGCACGCTGTACAACCCGTTCAAGCGGCTGTCGGCCAACAACGTGCGCAACAAGGGCGGCATGGGCCTGGGCCTGTACATTGCGCGCCAGATCATGCTAGAACACGGCGGCACCATCGACTACACGTACCAGGCGTCACACGTGCGGTTTACGCTGCATTTGCCGGTGGCGCCAGCCACTTCAGACTAGTTCACCTGCCCCAGTCCCGTCATCAGCCACTTCAGATCGCAATCGGGATCGTCGCGGTAGCGCAGGTAGAAGCGTTCGGCCCATTCCTGGTCGAGCGCAGTGTCCCATTTCTCGAAGCTGGCAATCGGGTATTCCTCGCTGAACAGCAACAGCAAATCGGTGTGGGCCTCGCGTTCGCTGGTGGCCAGGCCACGGTACACGCAGAAGCGGGTCAGTAAATCACTTTTTCTCATGTTCTTGAACCTGTGACGGCCGCAGACTGCGCTCGAGCTCGTCGAAATTGGCTGGTTTGACCAGGTGGAAGTCGAAGCCGGCATCGCGGGTTTTCTGGCGGTCCTGGTCGGAGCCATAGCCGGTGTGGGCGATCAGCCGGGTGCTGGCGAACAGTGGGTCGTCGCGCAACATGCGCGCCAGCGCGTAGCCGTCCACCTTGGGCATGCCGATGTCGAGGATGATGGTGTCGGGCAGGTAGTCGCGGGCCACGGCCAGCGCCCGTTCGGCGTCGTGCGCCAGCATCACTTCGTGACCGAGTACGCCCAGCAGTTCGCCCATCACCTCGGATGAATCGACATTGTCGTCCACCAGCAGCAGGCGGCGCATGCCAGGCTTGCGTACCACTGCGGCGCCTGCAGCAGGCGCTGGCGCTGGCGCGTCGGTCAGCGCTGCATCGTCGTCCAGCAGCGGCAAGATCAGCTCGAAGCTGCTGCCGCGATCGATGCCGGGACTGCTGGCATGCACGCTGCCGCCGTGCATATGCGCCAGCGTGGACACCAGCGACAGGCCGATGCCCAGGCCGTCGTGGATGCGGTCGTGGGCGGCCGCGCCTTGCGCAAACATATTGAAGATGCGCGGCAGGTTGTACGAGGTGATGCCGATGCCGTTGTCGTGCACGCCGATCGACACGCGGCTGTCGGGCAGGCGCGTGATCTGCAACCGTACTTCGCCGCCGCGGTTGGTAAATTTGGCGGCGTTGTGCAGCAGGTTGCCGATTGCCTGCGCCAGCCGCACCGGGTCGCCGTTGATGAACAGCGGCGTGGACGGTACATCCACGTGCAGCGTGTGCTCGCGCGATTCGAGCATCGGCTGCGCGGTTTCCAGCGCCGAGTCCACGATCGCGTGCAGCTCGGTGCGCTGCAGCTGCAAGGTCAGCTTGCCTTGCGAAATGCGCGCCACGTCCAGCAGGTCGTCCACCAGGCGCGACAGGTGCGCCACCTGGCGCACGATAATCTGGCGGGCCTTCTGGTGCAGCGCCACGTCGGCCGGCGCCACCTCGCCCATCAGCGCCACCGCGTTGCGGATCGGGCTCAGCGGATTACGCAGCTCGTGCGCCAGCGTGGCGAGAAAATCATTCTTGTTGTCGTCGGCCGCGTGCAGGCGGTCTTCCATGTCGCGGCGCTGGGTGATGTCGCTGGTGATGCGGGCCAGGCGGTACGGTACATCGGCGGCGTCGCGCACCAGGAAGGCGCGGTCGCGCACCCAGCGCACGCCGGCGCCGACCTCGGGAATGGTCAGGCGGTATTCTTCGTCGAACGGTTCGCCGGCGCCGGCCAGTTGCCAGCGCGCGGCCACCGCTGCGCGGTCGTCGGCGTGGATGGCGTCGAGCCAGTCGCCGGGTGCGCGTTCGAGCAATTGCGCGGGACGCTGCCACATGGTGGCATAGGCATTGCTCACATACAGCAGTTCGCTGCCGTCCAGGCTGAACATCCAGAACACGTCTTCGATATTGTCGGTGAGCTGACGGAAGCGTTCTTCGCTGTTGCGCAGGTCGGCTTGTACGCGTTGCAGGCGCAGCAGAGCGTTGACGTTGGCGACCAGTTCGTCCGCTTCGATCGGGGCGGCCAGGTAGTTGTCGGCGCCGCCTTCCAGGCCGCGAATCTTGTCGTCGCGGCCGGTCAGTGCGGCCGAGGTTTGCAGGACCAGGATGGTGCAGGTGGCCGGGTCGGACTTGATCAGGCGGCAGACTTCGATGCCGTTGATGTCGGGCAGCTTGACGTCGAGCAGCACCAGGGCCGGCAGCAGGCGGCGCGCCATGGTCAGCGCGTCGGTGCCGTTGGCCGCTTCCGCCACCGTGAAGCCGGCGCCTTGCAGGATGCGGGTCTTGACATAGCGGGCGCCGTCGTTGTCGTCGACGTTGAGGATCAGGATGTCACTATTGCTCATATTGCTCACGGAGCGGTCTTTCACAGGAGTGGACATGCTAGGCGACCGGCGCAGTTGCAGGCGCAGAGCGGGGCAGGTGCAGGAAGAAAGTCGAACCCTTGCCGCTGGCGCTTTCCACCTCGACCGACCCGCCCAGCAGCGTCGCCAGCTTGCGGCACAGTGGCAAACCGAGCCCGGTGCCCTTGACCTGGCGCTGCAGCGGATGTTCGATCTGGGAAAACTCCTCGAAGATCAGCAGCAGGTTGTCGGTGCTGATGCCGATGCCGGTGTCGCTGACTGCAAAGGTAACATGGTCGGGGCTGCCGCTGTCGCGCAGCTCGACGCAAATCTGGCCCTGTTCGGTGAACTTGAGCGCATTCGAGATGAAGTTGCGCAGGATCTGCGCCACCATGCCTTCGTCCGACAGCAGCAGCGGGCCGGGCGGCGGCATCACGAACACCAGTTCCACGTGCTCGTGGTGGGCCAGCGGGCGCAACATGCCCTTCAGGGCGGAAAACAGGTTGGCGACGTCGATCGGCGCCACTGTCAGTTCCACCTTGCCAGCCTCGATCTTGGCCAGGTCGAGCAAATCATTCACCAGTTCCGACAGGTCGCTGGCGGCCGTCGCGATGAACTGCACTTGCCGTTCCTGCTCCACCGTCAGCTCGCCGTCCATGCGGTCGAGCAGCAGTTTCGACAACGCCCGGATCGAACTGAGCGGCGTGCGCAGCTCGTGGCTGGTGTTGGACAGGAAGCGCGATTTCATTTCGTCGGCCTTGCGCAGGCGCTCGGCTTTTTCTTCCACCTCGGCGTACAGCGCGACCACGCCGCGATTGGTGTCTTCCAGTTCGTGGGTGAGCGAGATCAGGTCTTCCTGGCGGTCGCGCAGTTCGGCCAGCGCAGTCGCCAGTTCGCGGTTTTGCTGTTGCATTTCCGCTACCGTGTTTTGCACCGGGCTGGCGGCCAGCTCGCTGCCCAGTTGCAGCAGGCGGTCGCGGTCGATGTGCTGGCGCTGGCTCAGCGACTTGAGCATGACCACGTGCAAGCCGTGTTCGGGCGCGCCTTGCACGCTGCACTCGTCCATCAGGCGGTGCGCGGTGGCCACCGCGTTATTGAGTTGCGATTGCGGCGATTCGCCTTCGACGCCGGAGATCGCTTCCAGTGCGCGCACCGGGTCGCCATCGGCGCGGATGGTCACCACCAGTTGCTGCTGGGCGCCCGTCGATTCGAGTGCGAACACGGCCCGGCCACGGGCCAGCCGCGCATAGGCGCAGCGCGCCACTTCGGAGACCGCCGTGGCAATGCGCACCTGGTCTTGTGCGCCAAAGCCGAGCAGGGACGAGATCTGGCGCGCGCGCTGGCGTACCGCGACCACGTCCGGTTCGCTGTCGATGCCCACTTGCAGGATGCGCACTTGCGGCATTATGCAGGCTCCGGCACGCGGTAGACCAGCACGCTGGCGTCGTCGCGCGGACGGGCATAGTCGCGCAGCAGCACGGCCGCCACCACCGACGGGTCGCAGCCGGCCAGCCCAGGGTACTGGTCCAGGTCCCACTGGGTGCCGATGCCGTCGGTGGCCAGGATCACCAGCGCGCCAGGCGCGCAGTTCACCGTGAACTCCTGCACCTTGCGCATATTGTGGCCGACGATGCCGTTGTACGACGCCAGCTGGCGCCGTCCGGCAGCGTCGATCACGCAGGCGCTGATATTGCCGATGCCGGTGAAGTGCAACTGGCCGGCAGCCGGGTCGAGCAGGCCCAGCGCCAGCGCCGCGCCCCGCGTATTGCGCAGCGCCTCGTGGCAGACCTGGACCTGTTCGGCCGGGCGCAGGCCCGGTTGCAGCGCGAGGGTGGCAATCGCGGCAGCGGCGGCCTTGGCCGCTTCGGGGCCGTGGCCCAGGCCATCGACCATCAGCAGGGCCGTGTGCTGGCGCAGGTTGACCACGGCCCAGGCGTCGCCGTTGGCGGTTTCGCCGGCCAGCGGCAGCGAGATGCCGCCGCTGGCCAGGTGCAG
This sequence comes from Duganella phyllosphaerae, assembly GCF_001758785.1. Classification (GTDB taxonomy): domain Bacteria; phylum Pseudomonadota; class Gammaproteobacteria; order Burkholderiales; family Burkholderiaceae_D; genus Rugamonas; species Rugamonas phyllosphaerae. Next base: position 24,507 of record NZ_LROM01000104.1, on the reverse strand, counting down.
CTCGGGGGACGGCGTGCGCCACAGGCGCATGAAGAACACCGCGCCCTTGTCGCGCGGCGCATAGACGTCGAACTGGTCGGACAGGCGGTGCAGGGCGCCGAGGCCGGTGCCGGAGGTGCCGGCGCTGGAATTGCCGTCGCGTAGCGCCTGCGCCATGTTGCCGATGCCGGGACCGGCGTCGTAGGCCAGCACGTCGATGCCGTCCATCTCGCCGGCATGCACGGCGGAGAGCACGATAACGCCGTCGCCGGCGTGTTTCAGAATGTTGGTAGCCGCCTCGGTAATGAGCAAGGCCAGCTGGCCGGCCCGTACATCGTCAAAGCGGGCCGTGTCGGCCAGGCGCTGGCCGGCGCGGCGGGCGGCAGCGATGTCGCTGGCATGGGTAATGGTGATCCAGGTGGAACTCTCGACCGATTGATTTATTTTTTCCATTTAACAATGGCTACTGCCGTACCTTCTCCGCTGCGGGAATCTATGTCGAACTCGTCGACGAGGCGCTTGGCCCCGCCCAGTCCCAGTCCCATGCCGCCGCCGCTGGTAAAACCATCGCGCAGCGCCTGGGGGATATCCGCAATGCCGGGTCCGTCGTCGGCAAACACCAGGCGCAACCCCTGGCGCAAGCCGCTGTCGATCCTTTGTGCCTGCACCATGCCGCCGCCGCCATACTTGATGGTATTGCGCGCCAGCTCGCTGGCGGCCGTGACCAGCTTGGTCTGGTCCACCAGGCTCAGCTTGAGATCGAGCGCCTGCTCGCGCACCAGCTTGCGCACACCCACCACGTGCTCGTCGGTACGCACCGGCAAGGTAATGGTGCTGGACACGCGGGCACCGGGCTCGGTCAGCAGGGGCGAAGCGAAGCGCACCGCATCATCGGCGCCAGGCGCGTTCATCGTTTGCCGAGCATGACCATGCCCTTTTCAACGTTGAGCGCGGTTTTCACGCCGGGCAGGGTCAGGCCCAGTTCGACCAGCGTGATGGCCACCGCCGGCTGCATGCCGACCAACACCGTCTGGGCGTCGAGCACGCGCGCCATGGCGGCGGTATTGCTGATCATGCGGCCGATGAAGGAATCGACCAGGTCCAGCGACGAAATGTCGATCAGCACGCCCTTGGCGCGGTCGCTGACGATGCGCTCGGTCAGGTCGTCCTGCAGGGTCATGGCCAGGCGGTCGTGCATATCGACCTGGATCGATACCAGCAGCAGGTCGCCGATGCGCAGGATGGGGATGCGTTCCATGCTGGCCTCAGGCGGCGATACGGGTCACGCGCGCGCCCACGCGGGCCAGCGCCACTTCGAAGGCGTCGGCCAGGGTGGCCTTGGTCATCACGTCTTCCAGGTTCACGCCAAGGTGGACGATGGTCTGGGCGATCTGCGGACGGATGCCGGAAATGATGCAGTCGGCGCCCATCAGGCGCGCGGCGGCAATTGTTTTTAGCAAGTGCTGCGCCACCAGGGTGTCCACGGTCGGTACGCCGGTGATGTCGATGATGGCGATGGCGGCGCCGGTTTCGACGATTTTTTCCAGCAGGCTTTCCATCACCACCTGGGTGCGCGCGCTGTCGAGCGTGCCGATCAGTGGCAAGGCCAGCACATCCTGCCACAGCTTGACGACCGGCGTGGACAGCTCCAGCAGTTCTTGCTGCTGGCGCACGATGATCTGGTCGCGGCTCTTCTGGAATACTTCCACGGTGTACAGGCCCAGCTGATCGAGCAGGGTGGTGGAACCCCACAGCGCATCGGCCAGCACGGCCGGTTCGGCGCCCAGCGCTTCGCGCAGCGCGGTAAACAGCGACTGCTTGAGCGAGAACACGAAGGTGGCGGTTTCGCTTGGCGTGGAGCCTTGCTTGGCGCGCTGGCTGGAGATCTCGGCCAGCAGGTTGCGCACTTCGTCCCAGGCGCGGCCTTCGATATTGTCGGTGCCGCCGGTAACGGTGGCCTCCGGTAGCAGGCCCAGCAATTGGGTGCAATGGCGGCGCAGCTGTTCGGCCACGGTGGCGTCCTTGCGGAAGGAAAGACTGTTCAGATGGCCGATCCACGCCTCGAGGATCTGTTGTTCGTGTTCTTGTATCACGGCGCCAAGGCGGCGTGCGGTGTCGTTCGAGCTCATCGGTTCCCCAGTTAAGATTGATTATTTCCTGTGAGTATAACAATTGATCTATATCCATGAATTGATCAATCGTGTGCAACCTCAAAGCTTAGCCACTTTTCAACCTTTCGCCTAGGGGCGGGAGTGAGGTAATGATGTTATTTGGAAAATAAAACCTGCCAGCGCAAATTCGCGCGGTTTGTCTCCGGAACGTCAAACAAGACTGATAAGATTAAGTTTCCCTTAATTTCAAACCGGATACTGTTGGCGCGGCCGCAACTTGCCGTATGGGAGTCGACATTACATATAACAGGAGTGCAAGTGGTCAGTGATTCAGTGCAGCGCGTATGGTTCAATCGTGCCTTTTCGTCGGTCTATACCGCCATCAGCCTGATCCGCGAGGCGGACCGGGAACAGCGTTATCACCTGATCTACTCGCACGTGGCGCCCGCCACCGCCGGCCAGGTCGCGCACCAGTTCGAACTCGAACCCGCCGGCCTCAAGGGCGATGAATACGTCGCATGGTGCCTGGACTTCTGCCGCCAGCATGCGGTCAATATCTTCGTCACCGGCAAGGAAGCGCGCCTGATCATGGCTGCCAACGACAGCTTCGCCGAGATCGGTGTGCGGGTGCAGGCGGCCGCTTCAGCCGATAACCTGCAACTGCTGCACGACAAGGCGCGTTTCTATGCCACGGTCGCTTGCCCGCAGGCGCCGCCACCGCAAGCGATCGCGGTTCACACGCTGGCCGAGTTCGACGCCGCCTGGACCGAGCTGCGTGGCCGGTACAACAAGCTGTGCATCAAACCGTCGCAATCGATCTACGGCCTGGGCTTTGCCCTGATCGACGAACAGCGCAGCTGCGCCGAACTGCTGATCGCCGGCGTGCAGTACACCATCGGCCTGGCCGACCTGCGCGCCGGGCTGGCGCTGCTGCCCGAGTTCCGCACCATGCTGGTGATGGAATACCTGGAAGGGCGCGAGTACAGCGTCGATTGCGTGGGCGACAACGGCAAGCTGATCGTGGCCGTGCCGCGCAAGAAGCCGCAATCGTCGGCCGCCACCGGGCAGCGCATCGACATGCACGCCGATATTTTGGCCGCGTGCGCCACGCTGACTGAAAATTATGGCCTGAACGGCTGCTTCAACGTGCAGTTCCGCGAAACCGGCGGGCAGCCGCGCCTGCTGGAAATCAATCCGCGCATGTCTGGCGGCATCAGCATGGCGTGCGCGGCCGGGCCCAACCTGCCGTACATCGCGCTGGCCGGCTTCGACCGCGGATTCGAGCACGTCGAGATCGCGCCGGTGCGCAACGGCGCGCGCGTGACCGAAGTCTCGATCGCCATGGCGCTGTAATGGAGCGGCTGGCTGAAACCCTGGCGGTCGCGTTTGCCGGCCAGGCCACCGAGCGCGTGGTGGACCTGCCAACCGGCAAGCTCACCGTCACTGTTACGGCGCACGCTGGCGCGTATCCCCTCGATGCCCTGGTGGGCTTTGCCGCCCGCGCCAACGCCAAGCGCGGCTTCCTGTTCGTGAGCAAGGTGCTGGGCAAGCACTGGCCGGTGCGGCCAAGCGCCATGCGCGCCTTGCACCAGTCGCTGGCGCGTGGCTTGCCCCTGGCCCTGCCGGGGCCGGTGCTATTCATCGCCATGGCGGAGACCGCCGTCGGGCTGGGGCAGGGCGTGTTCGAGGCCTGGCTGGAACAGGATGTCGGCCGCGAAGCGCTGTTCCTGCACACCACGCGCTACCGCGTGGGCGACGGACCGCTGATCGAATTCGAGGAAGCGCACAGCCACGCGCCGCGCCAGTTCCTACACATGCCGCAGGATGCGGCGCTGGCCGAAAAATTTGCCCAGGCCCGTTCCATCGTGCTGGTCGATGACGAGGCCAGTACCGGCAACACCTTCGTCAACCTGGCGGCGGCTTGCCGCGCGGTGGCGCCCGCCATCGAGCACGTGCACCTGGTGACGATCACCAATTTCATGGGCGAAGCGGGTACGGCCAAATTGCTGGGCCGCTTCGGCGTGCCGGTCACGCACAGCGCCGCACTGGAGGGCGCGTACACGTTCGAGGCCGGCCAGCTCGACAGCGGCGCCGCGCCGGCCCAGCGTTACGACGCCAGCGCCGACCGTGGCGCCAGCGCAGGGTTCGGCCGGCTGGCGGTGGACCACGCGCTGGCGTTGCCGCCCGGGCTGGCGGCCGGCCTGGTGCACCAGGTGCAGCCGGGCCAGCGCGTGCTGGTGCTCGGCACCGGCGAGTTCATGCACCCGGCTTACCTGCTGGGCCGCGCGCTCGAAGACCAGGGCGCCGACGTGGTGGTGCAATCGACCACCCGCTCGCCGATCCTGGTGTGGGGTGCGGTGGCCAGTGCAGTCACCTTCCCCGACAACTACGGCGAAGGCGTGGCCAACTTCATCTATAACGTCGCGCCGGGCCAGTACGACCACGTGCTGGTCTGCCACGAAACGCCGCCTACGGCCGCACTGTACGAGCTGGCTGATCAACTGGGCGCGCGCCTGTTCCATTTCAAGTCGGAGAAGCTGGTTGAAGAAATTCCTGTTCGTTGACCTGGACGATACCTTGTTCAGTACCCTGGGCAAATGCGCCAGCCAGTCTGACCTGCATCCGGCCGCCTATTATTCGGACCGGTCGGTGTGCTCGTACACGACTGCGCGCCAGCGCGCCTTCTTGTCGCTGATGGACCCGGCCACCACGCTGATCCCGGCCACCGCGCGCCACCTCGATGCGTTCGGCCGCGTCGATCTGCCCTTCAATAGCTACAAGATCCTCAATTTCGGCGGCCTGATCCTCGGCCCCGACAACGAGCCCGACCCGGCCTGGATGGCGCAGATGCGCGCCGACATGACCACCGCACTGCCGGGCCTGAACGATGCGGCAGCCGTGATCAACGCGTACTGTGACGAGCAGGGCCTGGCCTCGCGCGCACGCGTGGTGGAAGACGGCGGCTTGCCGTTTTATACCTTGATCAAGGACGTGGACAAGCTGGCCGCACGGCTGGCGCCGATCGAGCACGAGGCGCTGGCGCCGTGGCTTGCCGGCCAGGGTAGTGGCCTGGGCTGCGGCTTCTACGTGCATCGGAACGGCAACAACCTGGCCGTTCTGCCGCGCACGCTCGACAAGGCGGTGGCGGTGGAGTACGTCACGCGTCTGCTGCGCGCCGAGCATGGCGAGATCATGACCATGGGCATGGGCGACAGCAAGTCCGACGCCCGCTTCATGGCCGCCTGCGATTACGCCATCATCCCCAGTAATACCCAGCTGGCGGCATTGACGGTGGCGGCGTTATGACCATCGTTCCATTCTCCGGCAGCTATGCCGCCGACGACGTGCAGTTCCTGCTGCGCCAGCTGCCGGCGCAGCAGTTCACCAGCGTGGCCGACAAGGAAGCGCTGATCCAGTCCGGCCGCAAGCATTACAGCGAAATGCTCTCGCCCGAGTCGCTGCCGTCGCAGCGCTACCTGCAGGTGTTCGACGACGCCTGTGCGGCCAACCTGGCGCAGATGGCGCGCGATTGCCTGGTATTGACCGGCATGATTGCGGCCCGCCGCACCGGTGACGTGACCTTGGTGTCCTTGGCGCGGGCCGGCACGCCGGTGGGCGTGATCGTCAGGCGCCTGTTGGCGCAACGGTTCGGGCGCGCCGCGGTGCATTATTCGGTATCGATCGCGCGCGACCGCGGCATCGACGCGGTGGCGCTGCGCCATATCGTGCAGCACCACGCGCCCGAGTCCATCGTGTTCATCGACGGCTGGACCGGCAAGGGCGTGATCTCGCGCGAACTGGCGCAGTCGGTGGCGGCGTTCAATCTTGCGCATGGCACCGCCATCGACAGCGGCCTGTACGTGCTGTCGGACCTGGCCGGTTCGGCCGCCTGCGCTGCCAGCGAGGCCGACTACCTGATCCCGTCGAGCATCTTGAACGCCACCGTCTCCGGGCTGGTGAGCCGCACCGTGGTGGGCGCGCCGGACCAATTGCACGGCTCCGTCTATTATGAACAGTTCGCGCCGCACGACCGCTCGCGCAGCTTTGTCGATGCGGCGACCGCCGCTGCGCTGGCATTGATCGATGCAGCACCGCCGGCCGCGACACTGGCGTTGACCGTCGCCTTGCTGCCGGCGGCAACGCAGGGGCGGCCCGTCGTCATTCCGCCGGTCGCAGCGCTGGACCGGGCAGCGGCAGCGGCTACGTCAACCGCTTGCCTGGCGCGCCTGCAACAGGAATATGACGTTGCCGACGTCAACCTGATCAAGCCGGGCATCGGCGAAGCCACGCGGGTGCTGCTGCGCCGGGTGCCGCGCCTGCTGCTGGTGCGCGATCCGGGCGCCGCCGACGTACGCCACCTGACCCTGCTGGGACAGGAAAAAAATGTGCCGGTCATTATCGATCAATCGCTGCCTTATCAGGCAGTATCGCTTATCAGGAGTGCACTCGATGGCTAACTGGACGGTCAACAAGCCGATGGGCGCGTCGCTGTATGTGCCGACGACCCACAAGGATTTGCTGGAAATTGCCAACGGCGTCAAGTTGCCCAAGCTGCGCTCGGTGATCTTTTGCACCGAAGACGCGGTGGCCGACAGGGAATTAAGCTACGCGCTGTTCAATCTGTCGATGATGCTGGAAAACATGGACCCGGTGGGCGTGCTCGACCGTTTCGTGCGGGTGCGCAATCCCGAAGTGCTCGAGCGCGTGCTGGCGATGAAGGGCGTGGAACATTTGACCGGCTTCGTGATCCCGAAAGCCACGCGCGAGAATTTCGACGCCTACTTCAAGCTGGTGCGCCAGACCGGGCACCTGCTGATGCCCACGCTGGAGACGGCCGAGGTGTTCGACGAGCGCGAGATGATCGCCTTCCGCGAACTGTTGCGCGCGCCGGGGGTGGTGGGAAGAATCCTGGCGCTGCGCATCGGCGGCAACGATTTGCTGGCGCTGCTGGGCATCCGCCGGCCGCGCAACATGACGATCTACCGCACTCCGCTCGGCTCGGTGATCGCGCGCCTGGTGACCACGTTTGCGCCGTACGGTTTCCGCCTGACGGCGCCGGTGTTCGAACACCTGGACCAGGATGCCTTGCTCGATATGGAAGTGCAGGAAGACCTGGCGCACGGCCTGGTAGGCAAGACCGCGATACACCCTTACCAGCTGTCGCTGATCGAAATGCACTACCGGGTACAGCCGACCGACGTGGCGGCCGCGGAGAAGATCATGGACGAGGATAGTCCGGCGGTATTCAAGATGGGCAACTCGATGTGCGAAGTGGCTACGCATCGCGCGTGGGCGCAAGCGGTAATACAGCAGGCCAATCATTTTGGGACGTATCCGGATAACAGCATGGCGCCGAATTCGGATGGATGATGTGGCGTGTGCGTTGATATGCTGATGCTGATGCCGCGTGCGGTGGGGGCGGGGCGCCGCGAGGCGCTGACCGTAACCGTTAGCCCAAAACCCGTCATCCCCGCGCAGACGGGGATCCATGGAACGGTTGATCTGTGGTAAAGACCGATTGACCGTTGAGCGAACCTGGGGTTCTATGGATCCCCGCCTTCGCGGGGATGACGGATCATGCGCTGACGACTAACCGTGCGGCAGCATGCCACTAACCGTAGTGCGGCCGACCGCTTAACGCGCTGGTGGCGGTGCTGCCGGGTCTGGCGTGGTGCCGCCCGGTGGGGTGGTGCCGCCTGCCGGTGGGGTTGCCATGCCGTCAGCCGGCGGCGTGGTCGCTGGCGGTGGCATGGTCGTGTCTGCTGGCGGCGAGCCGGTCGGCGCCGTGTTGGCCGGTGGTGCTACAACTTCAGGTGCTGGCGGATCGACTTCCTGCTTCTTGCAACCGGTAACAGCGGCGGCGGTCAGGATCAAGGCGAAGACGAACTTGGCTGGTGCGTGATGCTGTTTCATGTTGAGCTCCTTGTGGTGACAAACAAGCTACATCGTAAGCATTCCTCAGTCCGTGCGCTATCGGCGCGCTTGCGGCCTCCTTGTAGGACTAGTCAGCGGTCGGTTGTATCACTTCTTTCCTGATGGAACAGGCTGCTGGTGCTCCCGTTCGCGGCATACGGTATCAGGATCGATGCGGCTGGCCACTGACGCCGCCTCACCGAGCCGGATGCCCCGGCGCCGCGCCGTACGCTCGATCACGGTGCCGCCTGCGGGCTCGGCATATGCTGGATCGGACTGGGCTTTTTCCAGCGAGACGTAGCGGGCGCCAGCCCGGTCCAGCCGTTGCAGCACGTCGGGCAGGGTCACTGCGCTCCAGCCGCCCAGGTGGGTCAGCAGCACTTGCGCAATCACGCGGCCATACACGCGCTGCGAGTGGGCCTGCATCCTGGCGATACCGGCATCGACCGCCGCCAGGTACTGGTTCTTCATCGCGGATATGGTGGCCTCATCGCCGCTGGCCACGCAGCGTGCATAGGCATCGGTATAGGCCCAGTCATCGAACGAGATGCTGACATCGGCCACGCGGTAGCCGCGTGCGCGCAGGTAGGCCAGCGCTGCCGGCCAGCGTTCGCCGCCGCCGTCGAGGAATGGTAACCGCAGGTAGCGCCAGTCGGCGCCCTGCATGCGCTGCGCCACGGCCGCTTCGCCGGCTTCGACGTCGGCCTGCCAGGCGGCCAGCGACGGCGCCTTCGACAGACCGAGGTGGGTGGCGGTGTGGTTGCCCAGCGGGTGGCCGGCGGCGCGCCAGGCGTCGAGCACCTTGGCGTCGTCGGCGGCATCGGCCCCGGCTAATTTGCCGGCGTTGACAAACCCGAACGCTTCGGTCACGCCGTGCTGTTGGAAGGTATGCAGGGTCGATTCGGCGATGCCCAGGCGCGTCACGCCGGGCGGCAGTTGGCCGTGGGCGGGCAGGTCGTCAACCGTGACAGCAACTTCGAAGCCCTGGGCGCAGGCGGCGGCGGCGCAGAGCAGGGCGGCAAGCAGGGCGGAAACTGCGGTGGCGCGGGTAGGTGTCATGAGGGGTAAGCGGAAGTCGGTGATGCTGCATCCTAATCGAAGCGCCATGCCGGTGTGGAAAAAAAATGCCGCCCGGTCTTGCGACGGGCGGCATAGTCAGGCTGATCGAGCGCCTGTGGCGTCAGCTTAGAACTCGTATGCTGCCGTGAAGCGGACCTTGCGGGCGCCCTGGTACGAGACCGGGCGCATATAGGTGGCGCTGACGGAACCCACTGCAGCAGCTTCTGCCTGCTCGTCGATCGCGGTGGTGGTGCGTTCGTTGAACAGGTTCAGTACGTCGACCTGGAAGCTCAGGCCTTTCTGCCACTTGGGCTGATAGGTTGCCTGCACGCCCACCTCGGTAGTCCAGGCAAGGCGGCCTTGCGAGCCGCGAGGTTTCAGCACGCCGTTGCAATAGAACGACGACGAGCCGTAGTCGACCGAGACTTCATCGAGGGTGCCGTTGTACACGCCCAGGCAGTTTTTCGGACGGCCCGACTGCACAACGATGTTGCTGCCTACGCGCCACTCGTCGGCCAGCTGGTAGGCGCCGAAGATCTTGAAGGTGTGACGGCGATCGTTGGGCAGGTAGCCGTTCGAGCCTTCCATCAGGCCCGGGAAGTCCCAGTCCTGGCTGATGCCGGCGTCATCCTGGCCGATGTCGGACTTGACGTAGCCTTCGGTATTGCCCTTGCTAAAGGCCATGACGTACGAACCCTGCAGCGACCATTTGCCGTCCCATGGGCGCTCGAAGGTCAGTTCAAGGGCCTTGAAGGTCCGTTCAGGTTTCGGGAAACCCAGCGCCGAAGAAGGGATGACCACGCGGGTAAAGCCCTTGCCATCGTCGAAATCGACGTTCGCGGTCAGGTCGCCACCCGGGTTGTACAGGAAGCAGTGGTCGACGGTGCTGCCGATGGTCGCCGCCTGGCCGGCGCTGTAGCCGTTGGCTGCGGCCCATTGTTCCGCGCCGGGACCGTTACACATATCGTCCATCACGCGTTTCAGCTTGCGATAGGTGACCTTGCCGCCGACGACCCAACGGTTGGCCAGCGCTCGCTGGATACCGAGGATGTACTCGTCCTGGTACATGGGCTTGATGTTCGGGTCCACGACCGAACGTGGATCGCCGGCGGTGCCGTCGCCGGAGACGACGGTGTTGCCAAGCTTGGCGCCCATGGCTGGCAGGCCGAGACGGTCGTTGGCAAAGCTGCCGTTGAAGGCGTACACGTCGGTGTAGTCGGTTTCGGCACCGGCCAGACGCACGTTGGTGTTCGACATCACCGGAATGTAGTAACGACCGGCGTTGGCGAAGACCTTGGTCTCGGCATTGCCGCTGACGTCCCAGGTCAACCCCAGGCGCGGGGCCCAGGTATTCTTGACTTCGATGAAGGTAGCGCCACTGGCATTCTTGTTGGTAAACGATTCGTTACGCACGCCGAGCGAGGCGACGACGTTCTTCGTCACCTGCCAGTTGTCTTCGATGTAGTAGGCAGAATTTTCAGTTTCAAACGCACCGCCGTTAATGAAGCGACGTACGGTCACGATGTCCTGCGAAGCGCCAGTGTTGTTGGTGTAGCCGCCAGCCAGGGTGCCGCCTGAGGCCAGCGTGGTGACGCGATAGTTGTCGGCGCCAGGATAGAAGGTGCCGTTCACCACTTTGTATTTCTCGTTATCCATGCCGAAACGCAGGCCATGGTCGCCGATGGTCCACTCGGCGTCGAGGCGGAATGCCTTGCGCTCATCGTTGGCATTCGGATCGTCAATCGAGGTCGTGGTGGCGCAGCCATACTGGAGCACTGGCGAAACACGGCGATCGGTAATGTACGGGCAGTCGGCAGTCGAAATGTTGGATTTGCGGTTGTAGCGACCCACGCCATAGATACCGGACACGGTGAAGTTATCGGTCAGCCACGAGGTGTACTTGGCGATATAGTTCTCGCCGCCCGTCGTGTAATCGTCATGGCCTTTGAAGTCGCCCTTCTGTTCGCCGTACTGGTTGGGCGACTTCCAGGTATCGACCTTGTCCTTGGCTTTGTCGCTGAAGGCGGTCAATTCCAAAGTATTGCTGTCGTTGATGTTCCAGTCGGCTTTGAGCAGGTATTTCGGTGACTTGGATGTGGTCACATCCTGCTGCGACGAATCGTAGGTTTTGCGTTCGATATCGGCACCCTGCACCAGTCCGAAGATGAACAGTTTGTCCTTGATGACCGGGCCGCCCAACCAGACGTTGGCCTGCAGGTCGTCGGTGCCGCCGGCACGCTTGGCGTTGTGCCATTTGCCGTCGGTGCCCTTGACTGGATACAGCGCCGAGCCTTCCAGCGATTCGGGCGAGTACATGACGTTGACGCCACCCTTCCATTCGTTGGTACCGCGTTTGGTGGTCACCGACAATACGCCGCCCAGCGATCGGCCGTATTCGGGGCCGTACCCACCGGTTTTTACCTCTTGCGTGCCGATGGCGTCAAACGGCACCTGGTTGAATGCTACGCCATTGAGGGAATTGGTGACGTTGAAGCCGTTGATGTAATACACGTTTTCCGCCGGCGAGGCGCCGCCGAGCGAAGGCACGTTACCAGCGCGTAGCGCGGTCTGGCCGATCCGGCTGTCGCCACGGGTCGCGCCCGGCGCCAGCAGGGCAACTGCGGTGACGTCACGGGCGACAGGAATGCGGTCGATCGCTGCCTTGCTCAGGACCGTGCTCGATTCCGGCGATTTGAAATCGATACGCGAGACGAGTGAGCCGGAAACGGTGACCGAGGCCACTTCGTTGAAATTGGCCGTAGAGCCCTGGCCCGCGTTGACGACCACTGCTTCGGTTTGCTCGGTACCGTTTGGCAGTGTCGCCTTCACCGTGTAAGCGCCCGGTGGCAACTGGGACAACTGGAAGATGCCATCTTTGCCAACGGTGACGGAACGGCTGGCGCCGATCGCAGGGTTGGAGGCAACAATGACCGTTCCACTCACGGCTTTGCCCGACACGCTACCCGTGGTCGATTGCGCGTAAGCCGTGTTCACTGCGGCAGTGGATACTACCGAGGCCATAAAGGCGACCGACAACGCATGGGCCACTACAGTTTTTTTCAACATCTGATTCCCTTTGGTTAAGCTCTTCAGTCGAGAGCCTTTATTTTGACAACCGCGTTTTGCCGACGCGAACCACTCATGTAAGTTGTTGCGAAAAATAAATCATTGCAACAAGGTACTGATGAGTTCATCAAAACATAGCCAGGGAATCAGTGTCAATTAACCCGAATAAAAGTCTGAAAAATACAACGTTACCAAAATAAGATGCACCATGTTGGCCTTGGAATGCATCATTTATGGGCGTATTTGGCGGTCTTCGACGAAGAATGCACTGGTATGATGCGTGCCGCCAAGACGCCCAAAGGTAAGGACAAACGTCCGGAAATCAGGAACCTTTGCTGGCGCCACCATCGATGGCAGCGAGAATCACGTGTTCGGCGGCCTGGTAGATATTCGGGTCGCGCAGGATGTCGTACTGAAAAGCGCCGCCCGGCGTGGCCATCAGATTGCCGTCGCAATACACGCGGGCGTTCCAGTCGGCGCCATGGCCCACGCTGTAGGTGCCGAGATAGGTGATGGCGCGGCCGTCGCGCTTGCGGGTAAACGAGCCCTTGATGGGCCACTGGTCGAGCCAGTACGACGCCATTTCCGCCGCATAGCGGTTGGCGCCGTCGGCGCTGCCGAATTCGGCCTGCGGATACGCTTGTTCGTAGACGACGTCGCCATCGGATGAGCCGCCGCGGTAGATGCGGAAACAGGCGTAATAACCGTTGTCCGCCGTGCGTTTGGGCGTGCAGACGATGTAGTGGCCTGCGTATGCGTAACTATGTGATTGCGCCATATGACCTCGCTTTGATGAACTTGTTTGGCGCATCGCACCAAACCGCCCGTAACCGTGCTTGGGCGATGTTTATAGAGCAAGAATAGCACAGGATTTTGCGATAAGTCAGTTCAAGCGTGCGCCGTGGTGAATAAATTATTGCGACGCAGCATGGCGCCGGAGGCAGATCGGTTCACGGCAAGCGGCCCCGGTAGCTCTGCGGCGCCAGTTCCTGCTGCGGCGCCAGCGCTTGCAGGCGCTTGTACAGCACCCGGGTTTCCAGCAGGTTCCATACGCGCAGCATCGCCTCCAGCGTGTCGAACGGCTTGGTCAGAAAGTCCTTGGCGCCCAGCGACAGCGCGCGGCGCTTGGCCTCGGCGGTGGCGTCGGCGGTAATCACCAGCACCGGGCGGAAGTCGTACGGATCGCCGCGCCGCTTCAAGCGCTCGAGCACGGCATAGCCGTCGAGGTCGGGCATCATCAGGTCGAGCACGATCAGGTCGGGATCGAAGGCGGTAAACAAGTCGAGCGCGGTGCGGGCGTCGGTCGTGCCGACCACGTGGGTCAGGCCCTCGGCGATGAACATGTCTTCCAGCAGCCGCAAGTTGGCGGGCTGGTCGTCGATGATCAGGATGCGCGAGGCGAGTACTTGGTTTTCCATCATGTTGGTTGTCCGGTAGAGTCGAGCAGGGCGAAGAACGCCGGGATGTCGAGCGGTTTGGCCAGGTGCGGCAGGGGCTCGTCGCGGTGGTCGATGTCGATGCCGCTGCCCAGCAGCACCACGGTGGTAGGCAAGGTCAGCCATGGCTCGCCCGCCAGGTTGGCGGCCAGCAGCAGCAGGTCGGGGTGGTCGGTCTGGGCAATGCCCAGGCCTTCGGCAGCATCGGCCACGGCGGTCACGCGCCAGTGCGGCCGGCGCTGGGCCAGGGTGGCCACCAGGATGCGGGTGGCCGGATCGGCTTCCACGCACAGCAGGTGGTGGGTGCTGGCGCTGGCCGGCGGCAGCGCCGGTGCGGGCGCAGGCTGGTCGACCTGTTCCTGCGCATCGGCCCCGGCGGCGGCCTGGGTGGCTGCTGTGGTGGCCAGCGGCAGGGTCAAGGTAAAGCGGCTGCCCGGCCCGGCTTTGTCGTGCAGCACTACATCGCCGCCCATCGCCTGCATCAGCGCCTTCGACACCGCCAGGCCCAGGCCGGCGCCTTCGGTCTTGCCGCGCTCGGCGCCCAGGCGGTCGAACGGTGCGAACAGGCGGGTGCGCAACGACGCCGTGATGCCGGGGCCGTTGTCATCGATCTGGATCGCCGCGAGTTCGTCGTCGATGGCCAGCTGGATCGTCACCACGCCGTCGCGCGGACCGTACTTGATCGCGTTCGACAGCAGGTTGAGCAGCGCTTGCAGCAGGCGCTGGCGGTCGGCCAGCACCGCCGCCGTGAGGCCGGCGTGGTCGTGGCGCAGCTGCACGCCGCGCTGGCGCGCCAGCGGCGCCATCAGCATCATCGCCTCGTCCAGCAGCGGCGCCAGCGCCACCGGCACGCACGCCAGCGTCAGCTTGCCTGCTTCGATGCGGCCGATGTCGAGCACCTCGTTGATCAGTGCCAGCAGGTGCTGGCCGGCCTGGCGGATGTGCTCGGCATGTTCGCGCTCACGCGGCTCGCGCAGGCCCGCCTCAAGCAGTTGCGCATAGCCGAGAATGGCGTTGAGCGGGGTGCGCAGCTCGTGGCTGGTGCGCGCCAAAAATTCGGTCTTGGCGCGGCTGGCCGCCTGCGCGGCGGAGGCGCGTCCAGCCAGCAGCACACTGGCCTGGTGCAGCCGGTCGGCCAGTTGGCCCAGCTCGTCGGTGGTGGACGGCGTGGGTTTGAGCGGCAGGTCGTTGGATAGCCGTTCGGCATTTTCGGCTGCCAGCCGCACGCGCCGCACCAGCCCGAGGGTAAAGGTGAGCGTGGCCATCGCCCCGGCCATGCCGGCGCCGATCACGATCATGGCCATCCACAGGTTGCGGTTCGAGGCATGTTGCAAGGCCAGCGTGCGCTGCTCGACCAGGGCCGCCTCGCGCAGGTTCATCACGGCAATCTCGGTGCGCAACTGGTCGAGGATCTGCTTGCTGCTGGCCAGGTGGGCCTGCAACTCCGCCGCGCTGGCGTTGCGCTGGCCCCGCATCAGGTTCAGGCTGGCGAGCTTGCGGCGCAGCAGCGGCGTGATGCGCGCCAGGCTGGCCAGCTGTTCGGGATCGACCGCGCGCGCCTGCAGGCTGGCCAGGGTGGCCGGCAGTTGCTCGGCAGCGGTGTGGTAGGGCACCAGGAAATCGTCGCGGCCGGTGAGCAGGTAGCCGCGCACGCCGGTGGCCGCTTCGGCAATCTGGGTGTGCAGGCGCTGGATGTCGGCTTGCGCCTGCATGGTGCGCAGCATGTCGGCGGTGGCGGCGGCCGTATTGCGCTCGAGCGTGTAACTGGTGGCGGCCGAGCCCACCAGCAGGGCCAGCGAGGTGACGATGATGGCGCCGCCCTTGAAGCCGAGCGACCAGTGGCGCGGGTTCAGTCGGGCGAAAGTGCTCATGAACCCAGTCCCAGGTCGGCCGCTCGCACGGCGGCCTGGGTGCGGTCGTTCAGGTCCAGCTTGTGCAGGATGCGCTCCACATGCACCTTGACCGTGCCGGCGGCAATGCCCAGGTGTTCGCCCATGGCGGCGTTGGTCCAGCCTTGCGGCAGCAGGGCCAGGATCTGCAATTCGCGCGGGGTGAGCGACTTGAGAATGGCGGCGGCTTCCGCCGCGCCCACGCGCGGCGCCGCCCGGCTATTGGCCAAAGCCGCGCCCAGCAGCGTGGCCAGCGCCTGCAGCGTGAGCAGGTCGTCGGGATGCGGTGGCGGTGCGGCGGCGGCGCAGAGCAGGGCCAGGATGCCGCGATGCTTGCCGTCCAGGCATAGCGGCACCAGCACTTCGAGGCCGGTGCGCTGCTCGCGGCCGATGCGCAGGCCGCTCGGCACGTCCTGGCGCACCAGCGGCGCCACCGGTCCCGGCTGCAACACGGTGTGCAGCGCCATCGCGTGCGCCACCCGTGCCCCCACCGGCGGCACGTTGCCGTGGCTGGCTGCCACGTGCAGCGCGTCGTCCTTGAGTACCAGCAGCAAGCCATCGTCGAGCGACAAAAACGCCAGGGTCTTGGCCAGCACGGTGGAGAGCGCGGACGGACGGGCGCCGTCCTGGGCCAGCGCGCCGGCAGCGTCGGTGAGCAAGCGCCATCGCGCGGCGCTGCTTTCGCTCTGGCGGTAACGGGTGCGGACCGCGTGGGCGCTGTCGCCGGCAGAAGGAGACGCGGAAGGAGAATTCATTGCATGCAACCAGTTTCATGTGAGGATACGCAGTGTATATGCCACCCGGCATATGCCGCAACCCCCGGCCGGCAGATTTTCAAAGTGCCTACGACCGCGATACTGGCTTCATTGGCAGTCACCGACCGCCGATGATCCTCAACTACACGGAGCACATAATGAAAAAAGTCCTGATCGCCCTCGCCCTCGCCGCATCGACCACCTTCGCTGTTGCCGATATTGCACCGAAGTTTTATACGGGCGTCGTCACCGCCCCGGCCAACGCCCAGGAAGCGGAAATCGCCGCCCTGTTCGACCGCTGGAACGCCACCCTGGCCACCGGCGACGCCGCCAAGGTCGCCAGCCTGTACGCCAGGGACGGCGTGCTGGAGCCGACCGTGTCGAACGAAGTGCGCACCACGCCAGCCGCCATCGAGGACTATTTCGTCAAGTTTCTCAAGATGAAGCCGGTCGGCACGATCAATATGCGCCAGATCCGCATGCTGGGCAGCGATTCGGCACTCGACACCGGTGTGTACACGTTTCGCCTGACAGTGGACGGCAAGCCGCGTGACGTGCAGGCGCGTTACACCTATGTGTACAAAAAGGTGGGTGGCGACTGGAAAATCCTGAATCACCATTCGTCGGCGATGCCCGAAGTTGCCGCCAAATAACGGTGACTGAATAGGAAAAGCCCCGTGGTAGCAGCAACTACCCGGGGCTTTGGTTAATAGCTGGAGAAAGCATGTTTGACTGCTGAGAATGGTAAATAGTAATTCTTAAGCCAGTCTTAGCTGCACTGCACCATTTATGATTTTCCAACGTGAAGCCGACCTTTTGCCGCACCGCCAGGATGGTGTAGCATGTCGGATGGCGCAGCGGGCGGGCGCATTTTGCCTGCCGCCGCCGGTACTTCAAGGAAAACCATGCAAATCAAAATTAACGACGTGCTGCGCGCTTATATCGAGCCCCTGACCGAGGCCGAGTACATGGCGCTCGAGCGCAGCGTGCTGGCCGAGGGCTGCCGCGACGCCCTGGTGCTGTGGCAGGACACGCTGGTGGACGGCCATAACCGTTATCAAATCTGCCAGGAGCACGGCATTCCGTTCAAGGCGGTGGAAAACACCAGTTTCCGCGACCTCGACGACGTCAAGCTGTGGATGATCGACAATAACCTGGGGCGCCGCAGCATTTCCGACTACCAGCGCGGTGTGCTGGCCCTGCGCAAGAAGGAAATCGTCCGCGCCCGTGCTTTGGAACTGGCCGCCGAAGCGGCAGCGGAAGACGCCGCCATCGCGCCGCCGGACGGCGAAGCCAAGCCGAAGCCGGCTGCCATGCCGCTCACCTCGCGCGAAGACATCGCCCGCGCTGCGCGCCTGTCGAGCGCCACCATCAGCCAGATCGAAAAAATCCAGAAGACCGCCACGCCGGAGCTGGTGGAAGCGGTGCGCTCGGGTACGATTTCGATCAACGCCGCCGCCACCGTGGCGTCGTTGCCGGAAGACGCCCAGATCGCCGCCGTGGCTGGAGGCAAGAAGGAACTGCAAAAGGCAGCCAAGGAAGTGCGCGATCTGCGTACCGCCGGCAAGCCGCCCAAGGAAGCCAAGGGTGCGCGCGAGGACGGCGAGCGCGATTACAATCGCAATCCCACCGAGGCGGACGAGTTGCGGCGCGAAAACGCTGCGCTGCGCGAAAAGAACGCGGCGCTGCTCGAAGAAATTACTGCGTTGCAGCGGCGTATTTCCGAACTTGCATCGAGTTCGTCCCAAGGATAATCACCTGATCCGGAGTTTGCCGATGCACCGATGGCGCGCCACGCTGGCCTTGTTGTGTTTTGTTCCCCTCAATGCAGCGCTGGCGGCCGCTCCGGCTCCCGCAGCGCCCGCTGACGCCGACCTGGCCCGCATGCAGGCCCAGGCCAAGCGCGTGACCATTCTGCGCGACCGATGGGGCATTCCCCACGTGTACGGCAACAGCGACGCCGATGCCGTGTTCGGCCTGCTGTACGCCCAGGCCGAGGACGATTTCCGCCGGGTCGAACGCAACTACATCAACGCCCTCGGCCGCCTGGCCGAAGTGGAAGGCGAGGCCGAGCTGTACCGCGACCTGCGCATGAAGCTGTTCATCAACCCGGACTTCCTCAAAGCGCAATACCAGCAAAGCCCGGCGTGGCTGAAAAAGCTGATGGTCGCCTTTGCCGACGGCCTGAACTATTACCTGGCCACCCATCCCGACGTCAAGCCCGACCTGATCACGCATTTCGAGCCATGGATGGCGCTTGCCTTCAGCGAAGGCAGCATCGGCGGCGACATCGAAACTATCGACCTCAAGCAGCTCGAAGCGCTGTACGAGCACGGCGCCCATCCCATGATGGCGCCGATCCTGCTGGCCGACCAGGGCAGCGACCTCGACCACGAGCCGGGCGGCTCCAACGGGTTTGCCATTGCACCGGCGATCACCAAAAACGGCCACGCGCTGTTGATGATCAACCCGCATACGTCGTTCTATTTCCGTCCCGAAGTGCAGGTGCACAGCCGGCAAGGTCTGAACGCCTACGGCGCCGTGACCTGGGGCCAGTTCTTCGTGTACCAGGGTTTTAACGACCGGGTGGGCTGGATGCATACGTCCGGTGGCGGCGACGTCATCGACGAATACCTTGAAACCATCATCGACAGGGATGGCCAGTATTTCTACCAGTACGGCAACGAGCAACGCCCTTTGAAGGCGGTCGATATCGAGCTGCCGTACAAGACTGCCGGCGGCATGGCCCGCAAGACGGTGAAGGTGTACTACAGCCACCACGGCCCCATCGTGCGGGCCAGGGACGGCAAGTGGATCGCCGTGAAGCTGATGAACGAGCCGCTCAAGGCGCTCACGCAATCGTTCCTGCGCACCAAGGCGCGCAACTACCAGGAATTCTACAAATCGATGGAGCTGCGCACCAACTCCTCGAACAACACCGTCTATGCGGATGCAGACGGCAATATCGCCTATTTCCACGGCAATTTCATCCCGCGCCGCAATCCCAGGTTCGACTTCAAGCATCCGGTCGATGGCAGCGACCCGGCCACCGAATGGCAGGGCCTGCACGAGGTAAAAGAAACCATTACCCTCTTCAACCCGAAGAATGGCTGGATCTATAACACCAACAACTGGCCGTACACGGCAGCCGGTCCGTACAGCCCCAAGGCCAGCGACTACCCGGCCTATATGTCGATGAACCCGGAAAACCCGCGCGGCATCCACGCCGTGCGGGTGATGGAAAACCGCAAGGATTTCACCATCGACAGCCTGATCGCGGCGGCCTACGACCCCGCGCTGCCGGCGTTCGAGCCGCTGCTGCCGCAACTGTTCGCCGCTTACGACGACCTGCCTGCCGACGATCCACTGCGGCCAGCGCTGGCGCCGCAAATTGCCGCGCTGCGCGGCTGGGACATGCGGTACGCGCTGGACTCGGTGCCGACCTCGCTGGCAATATACTGGGCCCAAGACTTGACGGCCGCTTTCGGTCCCGTTGCCAAGGCCAGGGAAGTGCTGGTGCTCGACTACATCCAGGCCGCGCTGACGCCGCGCCAGCGCCTCGAAGGGCTGGTGCGCGCATCCGCCAAGCTCAGCGCCGACTTCGGCACCTGGCAAACGCCGTGGGGCGAGATCAACCGCTTCCAGCGTCTGACCGGCGATTTGGTACAGCCATTTGACGACAGCAAGCCCAGCCTGCCAATGCCTTACGCTTCGGCCAACTGGGGTGCGCTTGCGGCATACGGCATGACGTCGAAACAGACCACCAAGCGTATCTATGGCGAGCGCGGCAACAGCTTTGTGGCCGTGGTGGAATTCGGCCCACGCCTGAAGGCGCGCAGCATCCTGGTGGGCGGCCAGAGCGGCGATCCGGCTTCGCCGCATTTCGCCGACCAGGCCGAGATGTTCGCCAGGGGCGAGTTCAAGCAGGTATTGTTCTACCGCGAAGACGTGGAACGCCATGTCGAACGCCGCTATCATCCCGGCCAGTAAATGGACAGTTATGGCCAGTAAATGGTCAGTAAATGGTCAGCAAGCGGTGTTGGTAATATGCAACATTCAGCATACGTAGTTTTACTGGCGTCCCAATATTGATATCGCAACCAATATGTTTTCCTGGAAATGCCCTCTGAACACTGCTGGTGTCCGGTAGTGCTTGATTTTGCTGGTATACGTGGTTTTTGGATAACTGTTCAAGTGTTCCGAGACTGTCTTGAATTGTGTCATCGTCGGTATTTGCCTGTTTATCACTATTAATATTATTTATAAAGAATATTAATTTGCGCTGATATAGTGATATCTATGGGAGTGCTCACCGGCAATTCCTTCTGATTTCACTTACTTTGGCAAGGCACTATCCATGAAAAATCTCAACATTGGCGTTCGCCTGGGCATCGGTTTCGGCATCGTATTGCTGCTGCTGATTGCCACCACCGCCATCGCGGTCATGCGCATGCAGGCCGGTACGGCGCTCACAGACCGGCTGGTCAACACCAGTTTCAAGAACCAGCGCATGGTGGCCGAGTGGGCCAAGGTTATCGAAATCAATGCGGTGCGGTCCTCGGCGGCCTGGCAGGCCACCGGCGAGGCCGATCAAAAAAAGTACGAGGCCGACATGGCCGCTGCCTCGACCCGCGCGGTCGAGGTGCAGCAAGCGATCGACAAGAGTATCCGCAATCCCGGCGTGCGGGCCCAGTTCGACCGGGTGCTGGTGGCGCGCACCGCGTACATCGATGCGCGCAACCTGGTCTTCCAGCTCAAGGCCGCTGGCGACATGGCGCAGGCCACGGTGGCATACCAGGGTGGCCTGGTGCCCAAGGGCGTGGTCTACCTGGAAGAAGTCAACAAGCTGCAGACCATGCAGATGGCCGCCGCCGACGGCATCGCCAGCGACGTCATCGACCTGTCGGTGTCCACCCGCGACATCATCATCGTCCTGGGCCTGGTCGCGCTGGTGCTGGGCGTGGGCTTCGCGCTGTACATCACGCGCTCGATTACCGGCCCGATCAACCGCGCGCTGCAAGTGGCCGAGACCGTGTCTGCCGGCGACCTCACCAGCGTGATCGTGGTCGAGAGCCGCGACGAAACCGGCCGCCTGATGGGCGCGCTCAAAACCATGAACGACAACCTGGTCGGCATCGTCGCACAGGTGCGCAGCGGTACCGATACCATGGCCACGGCCTCGGCCGAGATTGCAGCCGGCAACCA
Source organism: Duganella phyllosphaerae (assembly GCF_001758785.1). Classification (GTDB taxonomy): domain Bacteria; phylum Pseudomonadota; class Gammaproteobacteria; order Burkholderiales; family Burkholderiaceae_D; genus Rugamonas; species Rugamonas phyllosphaerae. The sequence continues at coordinate 3,094 of NZ_LROM01000104.1, read as the reverse complement.
GGACTTGTCGAGCCGAACCGAGCAGCAAGCCAGTTCGCTGGAAGAGACCGCCTCGTCGATGGAAGAGCTGACCGCCACCGTGCGCCAGAACGCCGACAATGCGCGCGAAGCGAACCGCCTGGCGCAGGACGCGGCCGGCGTTGCCAACCGCGGTGGCGCGGTGGTGGCCAACGTGGTCGATACCATGGGGTCGATCAATGAGTCGTCGCGCAAGATCGTCGACATCATTTCGGTGATCGACGGCATTGCCTTCCAGACCAATATCCTGGCCTTGAACGCGGCGGTGGAAGCGGCGCGCGCGGGCGAGCAGGGCCGTGGTTTCGCCGTGGTCGCCTCGGAAGTGCGCAACCTGGCCCAGCGTTCGGCGGCAGCCGCCAAGGAAATCAAGGTACTGATCGACGACTCGGTGAGCAAGGTCGAAGCCGGTTCGGTGCTGGTGGACCAGGCCGGCCACACCATGAGCGAAATCGTCCAGGGCATCGGCCAGGTGACCAGCATCATGGGCGAGATCACCAGTGCCAGCGCCGAGCAGAGCGCCGGCATCGAGCAGGTCAACCAGGCCATCACCGAGATGGACCAGGTCACCCAGCAAAACGCCGCGCTGGTGGAACAAGCCTCGGCCGCCGCCGAATCGATGCAGGAGCAAGCTGCCGGGTTGTCGCAAGTGGTGAGCGTATTCAAGCTCGACGCCATGGCCCAGGTGGCCCAGGTAAACCAGGCATCCCCGGCGCGCCGTCCCGTCAAGCCGGCGGCAAGCCGCAAAGCGGCAGCAGCACCGGCGCGTTTGCCGGCAGCGGTCAAACCAGCTGCCGCCACGCCAGTGCGCAAGCCGGCGCCGGTGTCGGCCAAGGCTGAGGCGAACGAGTGGGAAGAGTTTTAAACGGCGTGATCTATTCGCGATGTGTTTGCGCTGACTGCATATCAAAATAACTACCGCTACTACCGTGACCTCCTGGAGGCTCTTTCATGAGGTCACGTGCGCAGATATCTCGACGCCATTGCGGACAGTCTTGCCAATGCGTTCCTGCGCTGGCAGCAAGACGGCGACAACTGGTTTGAAGTGGACCTGGAGTTGCCCCACGGGGTAGTGCAGCTTGCGGCCGAACTGGTGCTCGACCCAGGATCGGGCACGCTGGCGCTGTTCGATGTGGCCATCTATCCGCTGGACGACATGATTTATCCGGTGGGATCCTCCGCCAGCGCATTTCGTGAAGCCATGCGCGATCTGCGATATCTGGCACGGCAAAATGGCTACCCCCGTGTACAATCGTTGGCGAACGTGTATCCAATAGTTCCTCGGCACGTCCCGGTCACAAGATTTGTGTTAGCTTGTGATGATATGGAGGCCCTATGAACTTCCCTACCTACGAATACTTGCTCGCCCACATCAAACGCCTGGAGTTTGCTACGCCTGACGAGGCTGAGCACTACCTGTTCCAGTCGCGCGCATCCGTCATACTGGCAATTCGCGTAACGCGGGATGCGTTTGGCCTGTCGTTGGGACAGGCCAAGAAAATCGTCGACCGGCACCCCGTGTGGCACCGGAAAGCCGTGCTGGGCGGTCGCATTCAAAACGTCGCGCGGAAGGTTGCCTTGCGCCACGGTGAACAATGCGAACAACGGGATCTGCTGCAGCGTTAACCCTCTTGCGCGGTTTGCGTCAGGTCTGGATCAGATTTTCGGACTCTTCCCTCGTCAAAAGCGCCGGTTCCGTCTCCGGCGCCCCTGCCACCAGCTCCAGGTTGTCGATATTGTTGTTGCGCACGTTGCCGTCCTTGTGGCGCACCTGGGTGTAGCGCCTGGGGTTGGGCAGGTACACTTCCGCCACCAGCTCGTGCACGTAGAACTCGCCCACGCGGTTGCCGCCGCGCAGCTTGACGCGCAAGCCGTCCGGGTACAGGGTAGGGCGCACCGCGCTCACCTTGGGGCCGGCGCACATTAATACCCGGCCGTCGCGCGAGATTTTGTACATGCCGCTGCCGGGAATGGGCTTGGCGCTGGCCACGGTGACCGAGTAGAGCACGCCGAGCGCCAGGACGCCGGCGATGATGAAGACGATTTCCATCTGCTTGGATGTAGTGGTGGTAATGGCTCGATAGTAGCAGCCAATCGCGCTTGGGGTAGCCACGAACAACGGCCATTATTCCCCCTATATCGTGGCTTTCCGCGCCGCCCCTTTTCCACGGTTTATAATCGCGCTCAACTTTTTGATGCGGCGCTCGTTGCGCTGCATATTCACCCTATTTTGGAACACCATGGCAAGTCTTCACTTCAGGTATTCGGCGATGAACGCAGGCAAGAGCACCTACCTGCTGCAAGTGGCGCACAACTACAAGGAAAACGGCATGGAGGTGCTGCTGCTCACCTCCGCACTCGACGGCCGCGACGGCTACGGCGTGATCGCCTCGCGCATCGGCCTCAAAAGCGAGGCCACCACCTACACCGCCGAGACCGACTTTGCCGCGCTGTTGCAGGATGTGAAAGTCGCCTGCGTGCTCATCGACGAGGCGCAATTCCTCACCGTCTCCCAGGTCCATCAACTGCACTGGTGGGTCCACACCACCAATACCCCGGTAATGTGCTTCGGCCTGCGCTCCGATTTCCAGGGCAACCCGTTCCCCGGCTCGGCCGCCTTGCTGGCGCTGGCCGACAGCCTGGAAGAAATCAAGACCATCTGCAAGTGCGGCAAGAAGGCCACCATGAATATCCGTACCGACGAACACGGCGTGCGGGTGCGCGAAGGCGACCAGGTGCTCATTGGTGGCAACAGCCTGTACCGCCAGGTCTGCGCGGGCTGTTTTTACAACTAGGGATAACCAGGCAGACTTGACCCTGCACTTAATGAGTGTAGTTGCCCTACCCAAAGACAGAATACAAGGTGCCAGGCGATGGTGTCCAATGGTGGTTATCAGCTCATGCCAGTCATGAGCGGTACCAACCACCCGAAACACACCCATCAAGGAGCATCACGTGAAATCCGATCAAAGCCCTATCGACACCGTCACCTCGCGCCGTACCGCCATCGTTGGCAGCCTTGGCGTTGCCGCCGCCGCTGTGGCGGCCACCTTGCCGGCGTCGGCATCGGCTGCCAACG